>JBCCGR010000037.1:0-44706 GCA_039029195.1 Pseudomonadota bacterium | reverse complement strand
GTGGATCAATGGCCGCAGAACTGGTCAGCAATTGGAGAATTCAACAATCTACCAACGATCGTCAAAGAGGCTGGCTATACCACGGCGCTCATCGGCAAGTTCCATCTCGGCGTTCCGTTTGTGCCGCAACTTGCCTTCGATCATTGGATCACATTTCCCCATGGTCACACTGTCAGCTTTTACGACAATGAGGTGATCGATCAGGAAGAGCGTTACCGGTTTGCCGGTCACTCGGTTGATTTTTTTACCGAAAAGACAATCGAGTTTCTGGATCATCAGGCAACACAGGATGAGCCGTTCTTTGCGTTCGTGCCCTATAATGGCCCCTACGGACACTGGCCGGCCATCAAAGGTGAGGCCGGGTTCGAACTCGCCGACCTCTATGAAGATGCCGACATGCATTCGATCCCGCGCGAGGGGCTTTCAGCCGATGTGCTCGAACGGTTCGGGTTGCGTGTTGCCGAAGGCGGGGTACGGGAACAGTTCAAGGGTCCGCTTTTGCTTCCCAACAATGTGGAATCCCTGAAGAATTATTTTGCGCAGGTCAGCCTGATTGATCAGGGCGTTGGGCGCATTCTAACCGCTCTTGAACGGTTGAAGCTCGATCAAAATACGCTTGTCATCTACACGGCAGATCATGGTTTCTCGCTTGGCCACAACGGGATTTGGGGACACGGAGCGGCGGCTTTTCCAGCAAGCGCACACCGGCCTTCCTATCATATTCCGCTGATCATGGCCGGAGGACCGGCGGCTGAAAGTGTGGTGCGCAACGATCTGGTCAGCCAGATTGATCTCTTTCCCACGCTTGCGAAGGCTGCTGGGAACGAAAGTGCGCGCCCAAGTCTGTCGAGCAGCGCACGCGATCTAAATGTTGCGCTGCCGGGTGAGCGGTCAGAAACATCAGGCGCGATATTCTATGAGCAGGAGGAAACCCGGGCCATACGGACTGATCAATGGCTCTACGCCATGCGCTTTTCGGGATCAAAATCGTTCGCGCTTACTGATGAACTCTACAATCTCAAAGATGACCCGCTGGAAAAGAAGAATCTGATCGACGAGCCTGAACTTGCCGACATCGCGGCTCAACTGCGGGCGCAGATCACAACTTTCTTCGACACATACTCCGTTCCTGAATATGATTTGTGGAATGGAGGCCGCGCGAAATCGAACGTCACGTACGATCGGTTCTGGAAAGATGCTTGGGGTGAGGATTGGAAACCCGAATTCTCTGGGGGAAGGTCAGGGCCTTACAATACATAAACGGCCACCGGGTCGCCCAGTGAGTTGAAATCCGGTTCTACACCAAGGCCAGGTACGTCGCTCGCATAGAGCTTCCCGTCTTTTACCGTCGGCCCGCCAATGCCGGTCGAGCGTGTGTTGTAGTTGAACAGGTCGGTCGAATTGATCAGATAGTCCGATGGCGTTGAAGCCGCGAAATGCGCAACCGCTGCTGAAGTGATCTCGCCTCCCCAGGTGTCTTCGGAAACAACCGGAATTCTGTTTTCGACCAGAAAGTCCCGCACCAATTTGGCCTTTGAGAAACCGCCAAGGTTGGAAATCTTCAGACAGCAGATTTCTGCGCCTCGGTCCTGCACGATGCGCTGTGCGGCATGCAGACCCGTCACACATTCATCCAGTTTCATGGGCTGGGCCACATGGGGCCGCACGCGCTGGCATTCCTCGTAGGTGCGGCAGGGTTGTTCAAAAATATAGTCGAGATCCCGCGTGGCATTGGCAACCCGAATGGCATTGTCCACCCGCCAGCCCTGATTGGCATCGGCCATCGCTTTCTCGCCCTTTTCAAGCAAAGGCACGATGGTTTGAATACGCTCAATGTCGGCCTGCCAATCAGCACCAACCTTGATTTGAAACTGGCGGTAGCCGGATGCGCGATGTCTGTTGAGTTCGGCTTTGGTTTCTTTGACCGACTTTTGCGGTGCCACCCGATACATGGGCGCACCGTCGGTGAGTTTGCCGCCAAGCAACATCCACACGGGGAGCTCGCACGACTTCCCCAATATGTCGAAGCATGCTGCAACGATCGGAGCTTTGGCATAGCCGTGCCCCAGCACGGAGGCGTCCATCTTCCAGTTGATTGCATCAATCTGACGGGGATCTTCACCCATCAGGACCGGTGCGAGAAGCTTCAAGGTTGCCGCCGACCCTTCGGAATGGGCGACCATATAATTCTCGCCACACGGTGTGAACTCACCACAGCCCGAGAGCCCGCAGGCGGTTTCGACGAAAACGACAGTTGCGCGTGCGACTGTGATCGCATTGCCCGCACCCCAACCATAGCTGCCATCAATATATGGCAGGTCAGTTTGATAGACGCTGATCTTCGTTATCTTCATCCGGCCAGCCTTGCGAGCACATGCGTTCGACCCTTCGCATGAGGTGCGAAATTGTCCTGTTCGCAAAAAGGGTGGACCAGTGCCGGGATTGGCGGTGCCAGATTGAAGACGCGCTCTTTAACAGGAGCGGCAGATAGAGTGACGCTCGAACATCCTCACCCCGCCCAGAGCTCGGTTCCGGGATGGAATTGCGACCAGGCAAACCAGAAGGCCTGATGGCTGCCGAGCGGCGCACCGCTCTTATCGACGGCGACAATACCACCGGCATCAAGTTTCAGATGAATGTTCTCAAAGATGATCTTCTTGCCGTCCTTTAGAGCCAGAAACGCCTTGCTACGCTGGAAGGCAACCGGCTTACCAGAGGCAGAAACAATGCCGATGATATCTTCATGAACCGGTAGGCGAGGATCTACATTCCCAACGGGAAAAATCGGGCCGTTGGCGTCGCGGTTGTTGCGGAAATCAAAATTGCGGCCGAGCGCGAGAGATTCAACCAGAACCGTGGTTTGCGGATGCGCCTTTTTCCAGGTGCCCCAGTCGGTGGTGACGACGTTCGCCTGTTTCAGTTGCAGCTTTTTCTTTGCAAGCGGGCCGGTGACGGCTTTGCCAAGAAACGTGTCGAACACGGAATGGGTGACGATGTCGTACATCACCTTGTTGGAGCGAATGAGCAAACCCGATGTGCGCAAGACCGGTCGTTCGATACCTGCGGGCAAGCGATCCGTGAAGTAGGCCTGCGCCGCGCCGCACAGGGTGCAGTATGGAATGCCCAGATGCCGCCCACCCAGCGTGTCGTTGACCATTTCCCGCACCTCCATGATGCGGCGCGGGTAGGCGCGGAACTCGCCATTGACCTCAATGCCGAAGACGATGTCTTCATCCTTAAGCCATGTGGCTTCTTCGGCGGTGGAGACCTTGGGGTTGTCGGCGGCGGGAATGCAGTTGCAGCGTTTGTCGGTCTGATCATAGTCGCGATTGTCAATCAGCACGCCACCCCAGGAAACATGGCGCCAGTCGATGTCGCCCTCAACGAATATCTTTTCCCAACCAGGAACGATTTCTGTGAAAATGGCACGCTTGGTTTTGAGATAGTCAGGGGGCGCAGGAATATCCCATGCGATCAGATGATCAGTAACGATGCCCCAATGATTTTGCTTCGGCGGTTTTTTGCCCAACAGCATAAACGCTGCTTCTGCCAAAACACCGTTGAGGCGCGGTCCGGAAGCAAATCGCATGAGATCGCTGATGATCCAGGCAATGCGGGGATCCTTGGAATTGGCGATGTCCACCAGCGCCACCGCCTGATCTCTGCCCCAATTGCCGCTTTTCACAGTATCCAGAATGGCAATCTTGATGGCGGATTGAATTTCCTTCGACAGCGGTCCGTCGGGAATGGCGGGCGGCTTTCCAAACTGCTCAATCACATATTTTGGCAGTGCTTCCTGCGCTTTGGCGGGCAGTGCCAACAGAAGAGCCACAAAGACAAACGACCCCAAAAGGAATTGACGGTGCATGATTCCGAATTGAACAGTCATGGGAACACCTCTGCGTAGCCTCGCTTTCAACCAGTGTGCGGTGTTTGCCTGTCAAACCGCCAATCAACACTGCGTCAGCGTTCGGTGAACTCCGCTACTCTGATTCATGAGCCCTGTTTTGATTGGTCCACCTGTCCAATCTGGGACAGTGGCAACCGGAGAACTTTACCGGATTTCAATGTGTTTCTGCCACGAAAAGTGCTGTTCAGTCTGAGGAACAGCCCAATTGGCAAAGAAACTCGCAACCTTGACAATCGTTCTGCTGTTCGCAGCGGCTATTCCATTCAGCTACACCTACGTCCGGGGGCTGAGCGATTTTGCGACTGCGGAAGAGCGCATTGAAGCTGCGGTGGCCAGTGGCAAGGCGGTTCTGGATTTCAGCGATCTGGCGTACCTCCAGAAAGTGCCCGCTTCGATCCACAGGATCGAGAAGCTGTGGCACTTCAGGGCCTCTTCGGCCAAGCGGCTCAGCAACATCGATGCGTTGGCCGGACTGAAAAATATCCGAAATCTGCAACTTGCCGACACACGGGTCACCGACCTTTCGCCGCTGGCGCGTCTGCCGGGTCTTGAAGTTCTCGACATTCGAGACACTTGGGTGGCCGATCTTGCCCCTTTGGCAGCGGCTCCAAAATTGCGTTGGCTTCAGATGAATGGCACGGCGGTGAAGTCTCTTTGTCCGCTGAACAAGGTTTCACGTCTTGCCTGGCTCAATGTGCACAAAAGCTATTCCGAAGATGGTTCTCAAGACTGCTACAATGCGCTGAAACGCCGGGTTGCCGAACTCAATGGCGGCACCGCCTTCCAGCAGAACTACATTCCCGGCGACAAGTATAAACGCAAGGTGGCATTCGACCGGTTCTTGCAGAAGATCGAGTGGCTTTGAGAGATTTCTGAGGCACTCTACAGTTCTTTCCCAGCCCTTAGCTCTCCCCATCGAATGAAGGCGTTGGCGCCGATGTAGGCGAGCGGTTCGGGCGGGAGTTTTTGCGGAGCCTCTTCGTCGAGCATGGCCTGCACCATTTCCGCGTTCGCACCAGAGGCAAGATCGGCTGCCAGCATACCGGACAGTGTACCCTTGGCCGTGCCAAGGCCGTTCTGGCAGCATGCGGAGAAGATGTTTTCTTCGACTTCCCCAAAGGCAGGAACATCATTGCGGGAAAGGCACAGCCGCCCACCCCAGCGAAATTCCATGTCGAGGCCTCTCAGCATGGGGAAGCGGGCAGCAAAAGCGCGATCATGATCCATTGCCACACGTGCGATGCGGGCGTCCGTCACTTCCATTGAAGGATCGTAGGTAAAACGGTTTCGCACCAGAATCCGGTCGCCTCCAATGCCGGAGATACGACGGACCGATGTCCCCAGCGGGTCAGCCGGAGTGACCCCCCAATTGGGTTGACCGCCGAGCGCGGATATCTCGTCCGGTGTCATAATGCGGCTCATGGAGGCGTAGGTGAAGATCGGCATCAATTGTCGGTCAAAGAAACCGAACGAATTGATGTGCCCGTTGACCGCCATGATCACTTTGGGCGCATTCACGGACCCTTTGGGTGTGTTGGCTTTCCAGCTAGCACCATCACGCGTGAGTTCAACCACCGGAGATCGTTCGTAGATCGTCAGACGATTGGATGTGATGCCGCGCGCCAGCGAGCGAATGTAGAGCGCCGGTTGAATGATCGCGGCTCCCGGCGTGAAGAGCCCGCCGGTGTAATAGTCCGTACCGGTCATCTCCTTCATGGCCTGAGCGTCAAGCATCTGATGCGCTTCGCCAAGCCGGGAGAGATGCTCCGAATAGGTCTGATTGTGGTGCAGGCCTTTTTCGGTTGCTGCGGCGTTCGTCTTGCCGATCCGGCCAAAGGCTTCACCGCTCATGCCAAATTTTTCGGCCCCCGACTGCGCATAATCGATTGCCGCGCGGTTCATGGCTGTCACCTGACGGTCGCGGGTCAGTTCGCCGCCATAATCAGACGAGGAAAGATCGTGTGGCAGATCAACCATGAAGCCGGAATTGCGCCCCGCAGGTCCATGCGCAAGACGCGAGGCCTCAAGCACAATGATCCTGTCGTCCGGGTGATGCTCACTCAAACGCCTCGCCGCCGTGAGACCGGCAAAGCCCGCGCCAATCACCAGCCAGTCTGCCGTGACGGCCTCGTCAAGCTCGGGGCGTTGGGGTTCGTCCGGCAGAATGGCGTTCCAGCCGGTGATGCCGGGGTCCTTGGGGAGTTTTTTCACTTTCATGGCAAGCTCAGTTTCGACATGCGGCCACCATCGATGGTCCAGATTTGTCCGGTGATGAATTTGGCCTCATCGCTTGCCAAAAAGGCAATCAGGCTTGCAACTTCTTGCGGCTTGCCCGTGCGCCCAACAGGATGGATGTGCGCCAGGCGTTCCATGAAGGTCTCAGCGTTTGGCTGGGACGCAACAAATTCGGTGTTGAGTTCGGTATCGATCCAGCCGGGAGCGACGGCGTTACAGCGCACACCATCCGGTCCGTGATCCACAGCGATGGCGCGGGTGAGACCGTGCAGGCCAGCTTTGGATGCGCAATAGGCGGGATGCGTGGGATTGGAGCCTAGTCCTTCAATCGAACCGACATTGACGATGTTTCCAGACGATTTTTTCAGATGCGGCATCGCGTGTTTGGCAAGCAGAAACGGCGCGGTGAGATTGACGCGCAATGTTGCTTCCCAATCCGCCAGACTCATCTCCTCGACGGTCGCTTCCTGCATGATGCCCGCATTGTTCACGAGCACATCAAGCCGTCCGGCTTGCTCGATCAATTGGTCAATGAGGGAGGTGGTGGCGCCTGTATCCGCAAAGTCGGTCTGAATGGTTTCATGTTGCTCCGCCACTCCACGCTGAGCGGTGATGACCCGGGCACCGCGCTCAGCGAAGAGGTTTGCACAGGCAAGCCCAATTCCCGAGCGGCCACCTGTCACCAGCACAATCTTGTCGTGGAATGCGCTCATGACACTGGCTTCCCGCCGTTCACCTCTAGCAGTGCGCCGGTGACATATCGCGCCTGATCGCTTGCCAGAAAAAGCGCGGCATCGGCGATCTCACGCGGGCTTGCGATATGGCCGATTGGAACGCTCTTGTTGAGATCATCAATTGCGGTTTGTGGATCAAGATCGCGAATTTCAAATCCAGTCCGCAGCATGGGTGTGTCCACCTCGTTGGGGCAGACTGCATTTACGCGGATGTTCTGATGGGCGTGATCCCGCGCCAGACACTGGGTCAGTGAGGCGATTGCCGCCTTGGACATCACATAGAGCGGATGACCGGGCCCTGGATGCACGCCCCAGCAGGACGCGGTGTTGACGATTGCACCTCCGCCGTTGTTCGCCATGAGCGGAATGGCAGCACGGCAGATGCGCATTGGCGCTTCCACATTGATTGCCATGGTGATTGCATAATCATCGTCAGTCGCGTCGGTGAGAATGCCCCGTCGCATGATCCCGGCATTGTTGAAGATCATATCCAGGCCACCGAGCCGTGCCTCTGCGGCCTTTGGCAGGCCATCGCAAAATGAGGCGTCGGTCAGATCGCCCAGCACGACCTCACAAGGTGGTGCGTGGTCAAACGAGAGATCAGTCGCCAGCACGCCAGCGCCCGCCACAAGCAGCGCATCCGCAAGAGCTTGGCCAATGCCACCATTGGCGCCGGTGACGAGTGCTTTGCGACCGGCAAGGTTCATCGATTAGTGCTCATTGTTGAGCGCATCGACGGCCGGGATTTCGCGCTCGCGCCGGGCGATATAGTCGAGCAGGGCCTCGTTGACGCCTTCGTCAAGCTTGGGCTCCTCATAGGCGCGCAAGAGACTGTCGACCTTTTCGAGTGCCCGTTGCGTAATCTCCTTGGACCCTTCTGCCGCCCATTGTTCTATCGAGTTATTGTCGAAGAGTTCCGGCATGAAAAAGGCTTGCTGGAAATTGGCCTGGGTGTGCGGGTGGCCAAGATAGTGGCCGCCAGGGCCGATGTCGCGCACCGCAGCGAGTGCCTCATCGAAATCGTCCCACTTCACGCCCTCGACCATGCGATAGCCCATGGCGCACTGTTCTGCATCGACGACAAATTTTGCCATGGAACAGTGCATGCCGGCTTCATTCCAGCCTGCCGAGTGCCAGACATAATTTGCGCCCGACAGCAGTGCGGCCATCATGGTGGAGGCGGATTCATAGCCCGCCTGTGCGTCAAAGGTCTTCGCGCCACCCAGCGTGTTCGAAGTGCGCCATGGAATGTCATAGTGGCGTGCCATCTGACCGATCATGAAGTTCATGAGGCTAATCTCTGGCGTCCCCGCCATGGGCGCGCCGGACTTCATGGAAACGGTCGACAGATAGTGGCCGTAGATCGCAGGACAGCCCTTGCGAACTACCTGCGTGTAGGCAAGCGCGGAAAGGGCTTCTGCGTTCAGTTGCGCCACCGCCGGTGCCGTGGAAGCTGGCGTGTTCGCGCCGCCCAGCACGAAGGGGGAACACAGGACCGGCTGGTTGCGCCGGTTGAAAGCGCGCATGGCGCCCAGCATGGTTTCGTCCCACACCAGTGGGGAATTGCCGTTGCAGTTCCCGGTCACGACGGGGTGGGTTTCCATAAACTCTTCGCCAAACAGGATCGCGCACATATCAAGCACATCTTCGGCATTCTTCGGGCTGGTGGTCATGCCCATGAAGGTCTTGTCGGAGTGTTTCATCGAGGAATAGGTGATGCGCAGGTGCCGATGCGCCACCACATGATCCATCGGTTCAACAATGTGATGGGCGGACGAATGAATAGCCGGGAGCATATGCGAGAGGCGATGAAAGTCCGCCAGATCATCAAGCGTCGGCCCACGCCGGACGTCTTCGCGGTCGCGCAAATAGGGCGCGCCCGTCATCGGCACAAAGATCGCATGATCATTACCGAACGGCAGATTGTTGACCGGGTTGCGCGCGTGATAGGTGAAGCTCGCCGGAATGGTGGCAATGAGTTCCTTCACCAGTCCACGGTCGAGATGCACGCGGTCTCCATCACGCACATCCGCCCCAACTGATTTCCAGTCGGCAATGGCCTGATCGTCGCGAAAGATGACGCCGACATCCTCCAGAATGTCCATGGAAGCCGCATCGATCTTCTCAATCTGCTCTTCTGAGAGTGGCTCAACCAGCGGCAGGTTGCGTTTCAGCGCGGGCAGCATTTTTGTTTCGATGGTGGTTCGAACTTCGCGCCGTGCGCCACGTCCACCGCGACGGGTGCGTTCAACCACCGCCGTCATTGGATGAGATCCTCATCAGCAGGATCACTGAGATCGACCCAGATTGTCTTCAATTCCGTATACTGATCGTGGGCGTGAATCCCATTGTCGCGACCACCAAAGCCGGATTGCTTGTAGCCGCCAAATGGCGTCGTGAGATCGCCTTCGCCGTAGCAGTTGACCGTCACGGTGCCTGCACGAAGGTCGCGTGCTGACCGGAGCGCGGATTTGACATTCGATGTGAAGAGGCTTGCAGCAAGACCGTATTCCGTATCATTGGCAACGGCGATGGCTTCTTCGGTGGAAGCAACTTCAATGACGCTCAAAACAGGTCCGAAGATTTCCTCTTTTGCGAGCTTGTTGTCCGTGGAAATACTGTCGAAAATGGTTGGAGGAACGAAGGCGCCATCGGGTTCGCCACCAATGAGAGCCTTTTCAGCGCCTGCAAGGTAAGACGCGACCTTCTTGCAGTGCTCGCCATCAATCAGCGCGCCGAGATGGTTTTGCGGATCAAGCGGATCGCCCGTTTTCCATTCACGGGCCTTGGCGACAATCCGCTCAAGCAATTCGTCTTTTACAGTTTTGTGGACAATCAGCCGGGAAGCGGCGGAACAGTTTTCGCCCATGTTCCAGAAGGCGGCGTTCACGATGTGAGCGGCCACGCTGTCGAGATGTTCGGCATCCTCAAGCACCACCGCCGGGTTCTTGCCGCCACATTCGAGCACGATCTTCTTCAGATTGCTGTCCGCCGAATAGCGCAGGAACCGACGACCGGTTTCTGTCGACCCTGTGAAGGAAATCATGTCCACATCCACGTGAAGACCAAGCGGCTCCCCAACGGACGGCCCGTTACCGGGAAGAACCTGCAGCACGCCAGAAGGAATGCCCGCTTCGTAGGCGAGTTCCGCAAGCCGTAGCGCTGTGAGCGAGGTTTGCTCCGCCGGTTTCACGATGACGGAGTTGCCCGCCGCCAGCGCCGGGCCAATCTTCCAAGCCATCATCAGAAGCGGAAAATTCCAGGGTAGCACGCAGCCGACCACGCCAACCGGCTCCCGCGAGATGATGCTGAGCGCATCATCGCCGGAGGGACCCGTCTGATCGTAGATTTTGTCGATCGCTTCCGCGTGCCATTTGATGCAGTCAATGGTCTCGGGAAGATCAATGGTTTCGCAGTCGCGAATGGGTTTGCCGCTATCAAGGCTTTCCATCACCGCCAGCTCCCGGCGGTTTCGCGTGATGAGCTTGGTCAGCCGGATCAGAATGCCCTTGCGTTCTGAAGGGTGCAGCCGAGACCAGTGGCCATGCTCAAACGTCTCGCGGGCTTTTGAGACGGCAAAGTCCACATCGTCCGCGTTGCAGGCGGCGATTTCGGCCAGTGTCTCACCGGTTGCTGGATTGCTGGTGACGAGGCTGCCACCATTGCCAGCACGGTATTTTCCGTCGATGAAGGCCGCTTTCGGGAAACTCAGATCACCGGCAATCGCGGCATATTCGTCCCGTGTCAGGAGATCAGTCATTTGGATGCCTCCATTTCCTTGTTCTCGACGGCCGCTATGGCGGTGTTCATGGTTCGTATGACCTCTGCCAACTGGCGCTTCTCATCCTTGTTGAGCGGTTGCATGGGGCGGCGCGGTGGCCCTGACTGGATGCCGTTCAGCGTCACACCATGCTTGATGCACTGAACAAACTTGCCGCCCTGTTCGAGCACCCGCATCAGCGGCAGCATGGCCGACATGATGGCACGGCCCTTCGTGAAATCGCCTTCCAGCGCGCAGGCACGGTAGAGCGCGATATGGGCCTCTGGTGCAAAGTTTGATCCCGCACACACCCAGGACCGCGCACCCCAGGCGAAGAACTCCAACGCCTGATCATCCATGCCGCAGGAAAGCTGAATGTGCGGATAGTCGCGCGCCAACATGTGGAGCCTGTTGGGATCGCCGGAACTTTCCTTGATGGCACAGAAATTCGGGCTGCGCCCAAGCCGGTCGAGGGTCTCTTCGTCCATATTGACCGACATGCGACCGGGATAATTGTAGAGCATCACCGGCAGGTTGACCGCACGATCTACCGCCAAAGCATGGAGCGCGATTTCGCGGCCTGTTGGGTAGGCGTAAGGCGGTGTGGTGACCAACAATGCATTGGCCCCAATGCGTTTGGCTTCTTCCGCGTACAAAATGGCATCTTCCGTGCGGATCGCGCCGGTGCCGATGATAAGCGGGAGGCGATCCTTGATGATCTCCTTCGCCAGCGCCATCATCACGAAGCGCTCTTCCTGTGACTGGGCGTAGTATTCGCCGGTCGTGCCGGCAATGATCAGCCCATGGACACCCTTTTCAATCAGATACTCAATTGTGTCGGCGAATGCGTCCTTGTTGATCGAATGATCATCATGGTGCGCTGTGACGACCGGGGTATAAATACCTTCAAACTGCACGTGCTTCTTCTCCCAACTCGAACGCAAAGGGGTCCGGGCTTACAAACTCTTCAATACTGTTGCGCGACAGGGCCCAGTGTTCCAGCGTCAGGTCAACCGCGTGAGCAGGGTCACCTTCTTCAAAAGCCTCGATCATTTCGTCGTGCTGATTCGCGGCCGTGTTGACGCGATCCCGTTCAAAATCGCTAACGGTGCGATAGAATGTGTGGCTGATGCGGGTGTGATCAATGAGAAGGCGGTCCAGGCTGGGGACCAGATAGAGGGATCCTGCCATCTCACCAATCTGTTGATGAAAGCGATGGTTCAGCATCGCGGTTGCTGATGGATTGTTCACCGAAAGGGATTGCCTGAACGCGCGCTGCGTGTCCTTCAGTTTCAACACGGCATCCGGGTCAGAGTTTTCTGCGGCAAGGCGTGAAACAGCGGCATAAATCATCGGGGCAGCCTGAAAGAAATGTCGCAGAGTTGCGAAATCCATTGGCGCGACCTTGGCCCCGCGATTCTGCTCCATAACCAGATAGCCTTCACCGCAAAGACGCTGGATTACCTCCCGCAAAGGCGTTCTGGAAATACCGAACTCCTGAGCGAGTACCGTCTCGTCAAGCAGTGCTCCCGGGCGCAGTTCCATGGATAGGACGCGTTGCCGGATGGACTTGATGCAATCTTTTTTGGAGTTTTTCCTCATTCCGCATCATTATACAAACTGTATTATATGTCCATCCTGATATTGACCCGTCACCCGGCTCGGGTGCAGTATCGGCAGCCGCCGACCCCCCAAGTCGCGCATGGTGGAGGTGACCAATGCGAGATGACGCCAAATCTTTGTGGAAAGACACGGCCACCGATGCGTTCTTCGGTCAATCGGTTGTTGATGACGCAGCGTGTTCGGTAGCGGTGATTGGTGGTGGCTTCACGGGGCTTCGCGCAGCTCTGTCACTTGCCGAAGCCGGCGTTGACGTGTGTGTTTTTGAAGCCCAGGAGATAGGATTTGGTGCGTCTGGCCGCAATGGTGGTCAAGTCAATCCAATGTTGCCTGTCAAACTTCCGGCAGATTTGAGAGCTGCTGTTGGAGATACTTATTTTGATCGCCTTGCCGAAGTTTCCCTTGGTTCGGCAGACGAATTGTTTGCCCTGATCAAGCGTTACAATATCGATTGTGATGCCCGACAAAACGGGTGGTTGCGGGCCGATCATTGTGAACAGGCCCGGCGGGAAGCACGATCTGCAGCCACGGAGTGGAATCGTTTTGGTGCGGGTTTTGAGTTCGTTGATGGCGATGATGTAAAGTCCCTCACCGGGTCGCCCTCATATTCATCCGCCGTTCTTTCCCCGAGAGGCGGCGCGGTTCAACCGCTTTCCCTTGTTCGTGGTCTGGCGCGTGCAGCACACAGTGCCGGTGCAAAGATTTACACCAACGCCCGGGTGTCGGGCATGAAACGGAAAAACGGGCGCTGGCAGATTGCCGTAAACGAACGAAGCGTGCAGAGCGACATCGTCATCGCTGCCACCAACGGATACACAGACGGTCTGGTTCCGGGGCTGGCCCGATCTGTCCTGCCCTTAACCCCGGTGCAGATTGCGACGGGGCCGCTCAATTCCAACCAGATTGGACCATTACTGCCCCAGGGGCACACGATTTCTGATACCCGACGATTGATCATGTACTCGCGACGCGAACCCGGTGATCAGTTCGTTTTTGGTGGCATTGGGTACCGGCTTGCCACCGGTGGCATTGGAGGCTTCAAGTGGCTGTTGCGGGATGCGGAAAGGACCTTCCCATCCCTTAAAGGTGTCAACTGGCAATATCGTTGGGGTGGGCAAATTGCATTGACGTCTGATCATGTGCCGCACTTACATGAACCGGAGCCGGGTCTGCTCGCTGGACTTGGCTACAACGGGCGCGGCGTTGCAATGTCGATGATCATGGGAAGAGTGCTTGCTGAACGGGCACTGGGCGCAGCGAGTGAAAGTTTGCCGTTTCCTGTTTCACCGATTCGATCGCAGGCATTTCGCAATACACAGGTTTTTGGAGCAATTGTTGCCATGCATGGTATGCGGCTTCTGGACCTGCACGAGAGCAAAAGGGGATGAAAGCCGGTGGCGCGGCGAATCTGGGTCCACCCATAGGTCAGTTTTGGCACTATCTATGGATGCCAAGGCAAAACAAACTGCCCGTGCAAGTCGGCGACGCCTCAGTTAATTTGGGTGTGCGTACGAATCTGTTTGTTCGAAGACCAAACAGAAAAATGACCAGGGAGAAAACATATGAAAAAACTAATCAAAGCGGCTGTCGCCAGCGCGATACTCGCGGTGTCGGCGCCATCGGCGCAAGCGATGGACGAGATCACCGTTGCATACTTCCTTGAGTGGCCGATGCCATTCCTGGCAGCCAAAGCTGCAGGTACCTATGACAAAGCGCTGGGTATGAAGGTGAAATGGGTTTCTTTTGAAACTGGAACTGCAATGAGTGCAGCGATGGCCTCCGGCGACGTTCAGATTGCGGTGTCGCAGGGTGTGCCGCCATTTGTTGTTGCTGCGTCCGGTGGACAGGACCTTCAGGTTGTAGATGTTGCGGTCAGCTACTCGGACAATGATAACTGCGTTGTGCATGCTGATCTGGAGATCGACAAAAGTTCTGCCAGCGAGCTATCAGGGAAGAAAGTTGCTGTTCCGCTGGGAACCGCCGCGCACTACGGCTTCCTGCGCCAGATGGAGCATTTCGGTGTCAAGCTCGATAGCCTTCAGATTGTTGACATGCCTCCACCAGAAGGCGCCAATGCCTTGGGTCAGAAAGCGGTTGATTTCGCGTGCGGCTATGGCGGCGGTCTCAGCAGCATGAAAGAGCACGGCAACGTCTTGCTCACGGGTGCTGAAAAGGAAGAACTCGGCATCTTGGTGTTTGACGTGACCTCTGCCCCGGCCTCATTCGTCGCTGAAAATGGCGATGTCGTTGCCAAATTCCTCAAAGTCACGGCTGACGCCAACGCCCAGTGGAATTCAAATCCAAGTGACGAAATGCTCGGCGTGATCGCCAAGGAAGCCGGCATGGATCTGAAAGCTGCCAAAAGCGCGATTGCCACTATGAAGTTCCCAAGTGTGGACGATCAGCTGTCTAGCAAATGGCTGGGTGCCAATGCGTCCACCTTTATGAAGGGCGTTGCGGACGTATTCGTGAACGCTGGCTCCATTGACAAGGCACTCGACAGCTATGTCGATGCCGTCAATGCAGGTCCGCTGACGGCCGCAAAAGGTATGTAACCAAATACTGACGGTAAGGCCCGGTCGATATTGACCGGGCCTTTTCGTTGACCGCATCACTCGCAGATCGTGGTACGCAGTGATGCCTTAGGGTATTTCAGGCACGCCTTTGTCCGGGAAAGCTGTGAACTTTTCGGGAGCGTGCTTTGGAAATCACCCACGCTCTTATTCTTTGTGATTATGATGTCGGGGCAGAATGACGATAGTCTCAATGGGGAGTGGAGTGCCTGCGGGATTTGTGATTGCCAAAAGCGTAAACACACCGCATCCTGCCGAATATATTGGTTCTGGGGAGTGACTGCATGACTGGCCTGTCCATTGAAAGCCTATCGATGCGATTTGAATTGCCTGACGGCAGTGCGGTTCAAGCGCTACAGGATGTCTCGCTGCATCTGAAGGAAGGGGAACTAATGAGTGTTCTCGGTCCCTCAGGATGTGGCAAAACCACGTTGCTGAACATTGTTGCGGGGTTCCTGGCGCCGACTGATGGTCGGCTGACCATGAACGGGCACGTCATTTCCGGGCCCGATGCCGAGCGTGGCATGGTTTTTCAGAAAGGCGCGTTGTTCGAGTGGATGTCGGTGCGCGAGAATGTCGGTTTTGGTCCCTCAATGAAAGGTACGCCGACGGCTGAAAAAAGAGAGACGGTGGACCACCTTCTCGATGTGGTTGGGTTGCAGGACTTTAAGGAGAAAGCGGTTTATGAGCTTTCCGGTGGTATGCAGCAGCGTGTTGCTCTGGCAAGATGCCTTGCCAACGACCCCGATGTTATTTTGATGGATGAGCCGCTCGGCGCGCTGGACGCGTTGACGCGCGAAAAGATGCAAAGCCTGGTCCTGAAATTGTGGAAAGAGACCGGGAAAACCATCATCCTCATCACCCACTCAGTGGAAGAAGCACTGTTGCTTGGGGAGCGCCTGCTGGTGATGGCGCCCCGACCGGGCCGCATTCACAAGGAATATCGCCTTCCATTCGCCGAGCTTGGTGTTGGTGCCGACCTGAGGGAAGTCAAAAAGCACCCTGAATTCGGTCCCAAACGAGATGAAATTCTCGCGATGATCTGGGACATGGAAGAAGAAATCATGGGCCGGACGGAGGATGCCGCGTGACCGGACTGTTTGTACTTTTTATTTATGTGGGCATTTTTATCGCGGCCTATCTGATCATCACCAAGGTGATCAACCGTGCAGCGCTCACCGATTACACGTCACTGAAAACAGTTACCTTCGGTGATGAGAGCGCTGTGCGACCAAACCGAGTCGCAGGAATCATATCAATCATCACTCTGTTTTTTATCTGGGGGATGTTTACGGGATCTGCGCTGTTGCCGAAGTTTCTGCATGCGCCAGCTCCCTTTGTAGGAACGCTTGAATTTACCTACACGGTTGAAGCGAGTGGTCAGAAAGACGATGCCAAGGTGACAGTTATCGTCCATCCGCGCGAAGAAGAAACCAAAGCACCAGACGTGGAGCCGGGTGACGGATTTGCCAAAAACGATTCTGCTGCAATTGCACAATGGCGCACTGGTCTGATCCGGGTCGACAAAAACGATGAGATAAAAAAGAAGGATGGTGCCGAGGTTGTCGCGATCAACGGCGAACCAATTTCCCGCGGTGGGACGGTGGAAATCGAAGGCGGTTCGGTAACGTTGTCAGACAAGGGCACGCCGAATGTTCAGCCCGACAAGGGCTGGCAGATGGAGCCGCTCTACCTGCCGCCGCCCGAAGCGGTATGGTCCCGCACACTCAAGGTGATGGGCGAAGGATTTCGTAATTTCACCCTTTGGGAACATCTGGGGTACTCGCTGTTTCGCGTTATCGCCGGTTTCCTTCTCGGTGCGTTGATCGGCATTCCACTTGGTTATGCCATGGGCCTGTCCGATTGGTTCCGTGGCTGGTTTGATCCGATTGTCGAATTCATGCGCCCGGTTCCGCCGCTTGCACTCATTCCGCTGGTGATTATCTGGTTTGGCATTGGTGAAAGCGGAAAGATCATTCTGCTGTTCCTGGCCGCCTTGTGGATCATGGCTATTGCCGCACGCTCCGGCGTGTCGGGTGTGAACATCTCCAAGGTTCACGCGGCCTATTCTCTGGGCGCCTCGAAATGGCAAATCATGCGGCACGTGATCATCCCCAATTCGCTGCCGGAGATTTTCACCGGTGCGCGTGTTGCCATGGGTGTTTGCTGGGGCACGGTAGTTGCCGCTGAGCTGGTCGCTGCTGAACAGGGTGCAGGCATGATGATTATGGTCGCTTCTCGCTTCCAAAACACCGACATCGTGATCTTGGGTATCATCCTGATCGGGGTGATTGGATTTGGAATTGATATGCTGATGCGGTATGCAGAACGCCTTCTGGTGCCTTGGAAGGGCAAGGCGTAAAGCGACCAGTAATTCCTGCTTTCTAAAGGTCAGCTGATTCTTTGGAAGCCCGTTCAGACGTGATCATCATCTCGTCACCAATGGTGATCCGGCCCTGATCCGACGCCGTAATGCTGCAAACAATAATGTGGCATGCGGCTTCGGGGCAGTAGATGACGGAACAAAAATCAATCGCAGTGGTGGGCGCAGGCGTTGCGGGACTGTCCGCAGCCTGGCTTCTGTCAAAGAGCCATGCCGTAACCTTGTTTGAATCCAATGGTTATGCCGGTGGCCACACCAATACGATTGATATCGATGTTCCAGAAGGCCGCATCCCCGTCGATACGGGTTTCATTGTTTACAACCCGCCAAACTATCCCAATCTGGTCGCTCTGTTTGATCATTTGGGCGTCGAGAGCCAATCGACAGATATGTCATTTGCGGCATCTTTGGGCGGTGGCGCATATGAATATTCCGGCACCGGTTTCAACGGTATCTTTGCCCAGCGCCGCAACCTCATCAACGTCCGGCACTGGAAGATGCTGAAGGATATTGTCCGCTTCTTCAAACAGTCCCAGGCCGACATTGAGCAGCTTGATGACACGATCACGCTCGGCGACTATCTGACCCAAAACGGCTTTGGGAAAACGTTTGCCCGGCGTCATCTTCTGCCGATGGCGGCAGCCATCTGGTCTATGCCCGCCGGGGAAGCCATGAACTATCCGGCGCGTGCATTCATCCGTTTCTTTGCAAACCACGGTCTGCTTCAGGTCAGCAACCGCCCTCCATGGCGCACCGTAACCAACGGTGCTCGGTCTTATGTGGAGGCCTTGAAACGCGACGGTGAGTTCGACGTGCTTTGCAATGCGCCAGTCGCTTCGGTGACGCGCAGGGACATGAAAGTCGCTGTGACCTGTGCAGACGGAGTCACGCGCCTTTTCGACGATGTTGTGATGGCGACCCATGCTGACACCACACTGCGGTTGTTGCAGGATTCGGATGGGTCCGAACAAAGATTGCTGCAGCATTTTGGATATTCCACGAACAGGGCAGTCGTTCATAGCGATCCGACCCTGATGCCGACCCGCAAGCGGGCTTGGTCTGCCTGGAACTATATCGAAAATGGCAATGACGATGGCGACGTCACCGTCACCTACTGGATGAATGTGCTGCAATCACTTCCCACCAGGCAGGATATATTCGTCACGCTCAATCCGGCGCGCGAACCCGACCCGAATTCACAGATTGCCGAGTTTGAATACGAACATCCAATTTTCGACACGGCGGCACTTGCGGCGCAAAGAGAGCTTTGGTCGTTGCAAGGCCGCAAGCGGACTTGGTTCTGCGGCGCGTATTTCGGCGCAGGATTTCACGAAGATGCTCTTCAGGCAGGGTTGGCTGTCGCCGAAGAGCTTGGGGGCGGCGAGCGTCCCTGGCAGGTCGATTCCCCCTCTTCTCGTATCTGCCTCTCTCCTCTCGCTGCCCCCGCCCCATTGGCGCCCAATCGGACTTATGTTGAGGCGGCGGAGTGATGAAATCCGGCGCACTCTACACTGGTTTTGTGGTGCATCGACGCTCTGCGCCGCGTGAACACAAGCTGAGATATCGGGTGTTTTCCATGCTGGTTGATCTTGACCAGCTGGCGGAAACGGCAAACAGGTTGCGGTTGTTCTCGCTCAATCGGTTCAACCTGTTCAGTCTCAACGAGGGGGATCACGGAACGGGAAAGCAAGGCTCACTGCGTGATCAGATCCGAGAAATCGCCGCAGACGCTGGTGTCGATGTGCAAACTCACTCCATCGAGATGCTGTTTTTCCCAAGACTGCTTGGCTACGCGTTCAACCCGCTCACAGTGTATTTTTGCCGGGATGAAACGCACGAATTGCGGTTGGTGATTTATCAGGTCAACAATACCTTTGGTGAACGCCAGTTCTACGCCCTGCCGGTGGAAGAGGTCGATGAAAACGGCATCATCAGCCAGTCTTGTGAAAAGCTGTTTTATGTCTCCACATTCAACAGGGTGGAAGGCCGTTATGGATTCCGCCTGATCGATCCCAACGAGGGACTGCGCCTCGGCATAACGCTTCGCGTGGATGGAAAGCCGCTCATCAACGCTTATCAGGTGGCAAAAAAACGACCGCTGAGCGACCGGCAACTGATGCTGTGTTTCCTGCGCACTCCGCTTATGACCTTCAAGGTCTTCGCTGGAATTCTGTTTGAAGCACTGAAATTGCGGCTGAAGGGTATTCAGTGGGTTCGGCACGTTCCGGCCAAAGAACAGACCGCCATATTTGTACAAACGAGGGAAAATCAGGCCCCATGATTCACGAAGTCATCATAGCCCGCAGGCCACGCCCGGCCGCGATCAATTCCGCCTGGGAGTGGTTGGTTGAAAAGGTTGGCAACCGGATGGTGCCGAAGAACCTTGTCGGCCACATTCGCGTCATAACGCCGGGCGGCAAGGTCGCGGTCTTTGGCCATGTGGATCAAAAACCGGGTGCCGTGCTTCATGTGCATAGCTGGAAAGTCCTTTGGCGTGCCATGGCGCAAGGTGCCTGCGGCTTTTCTGAAAGCTACATTCGCGGAGAGGTCGACACGCCTGATCCGGTGGCTTTGGTGCAGTTCTTTGCCCGCAACCTTGTTGTGTTTCGCAAAGCAGGTGGCCGGATATTCCGCAAGCGTGTGACTGGCGGTTGGTTGCACAAGCTCAATCGCAACACAAAGCGCGGCAGCAAGAAAAACATCGCTGCTCACTATGATCTCGGCAACGCGTTTTTTGCCGAGTGGCTTGATCCGACGATGACTTACTCCAGCGGCATATTCCGCGATCAGGATGAAAATCTGGAGCAGGCGCAACAGCGCAAATATGACACGATCATCGAAGCTATGAACTTGAAGTCCGGTGCTTCAGTGTTGGAGATCGGCTGTGGTTGGGGCGGGCTTGCCGAACGTCTCGTAACCACGACTGACGCGTCTGTGCGCGGCATAACTCTGTCGCAGCGTCAGCTTGAATTTGCACAAAGCCGCATGGCCCGCATTGGTGCTTCGGACCGCGCGACATTCGACTACACAGACTATCGCGACTGCGAAGGCTCTTTTGACGCGATCTGCTCGATCGAGATGATCGAGGCTGTGGGTGAAGAATATTGGGACTCCTATTTTAAAGTGCTTGGTCAGCGTCTCAAGCCCGGCGGTTCAGCGGCCATTCAGGCCATCACCATCAAGCCGGAGGACTTTGACTATTATCGGCGCGGCGCTGATTTCATTCAGCGTTACATCTTCCCCGGCGGCATGCTTCCGACGGTCGAGATCATGCAGCAAAAGGCCGAGAAATACGGGTTCACGTTCGAAACCGTTGAGGAGTTTGCGGACTCCTATGCGGACACTCTCAATCTGTGGGCGAAGTCATTCGCGGAGAAGTGGCCGCGCATCGCACCGCTCGGTTTTGATGAGCGGTTCCGCCGAACGTGGAACTGGTACCTTTGCTACTGCGAGGGTGGTTTCCGCGAAAAGGAAATCGAAGTGGGTATCTACAGGCTGGTGAAAAAAGCCTGATGTCTGGCACCGCATCACAGCAAGAAGTCCGCAACGATGCTTGATCGCGTTCAGGACAACAGCGTTCAGTCGTCTGGCGATCTGTTTCTGCCTGACTTCTTTGAGGGCGAGACTCGGGCTCACGGTTTTTTTGAAACCGTCTTCGGGACGCCAAAGCGTTACTTTCGGGCTGACATCTCCGGTCGATGGGAAGGCAGCCGTTTCCGCATGGATGAGGATTTCCTGTTTGACGATGGTGAACAAGAAAGCCGGACCTGGTGGCTGGAAGTTGACCCCGACGCCGGTGCAAATGCCATTCGCGCGTTTTGCGCTGAAACACCAGAAGCGGGTATCGGTGAGCACAATGGACGCATCTGCAATCTCACCTACCGGTTTCGGCTTGCAGTGGGTGATAAATCGCTGATGGTGCGGTTTCGCGATCTGTTCGTGCTGGCCGGTGACAACACGCTTTTAAACCGAGGCAAAGTGTCGAAGTGGGGCTTGCCGGTGGGTCAGCTTGTGATCGCGTTTCGCAAGGTTTGACACGCGTTCTTCGCGTCAATCAACCGGGCGGGACAACTGTTCCTGAACAGCTGACAGTTCCGCAACCAACGAACGCACATTGTGTGAGATGCGGGCGTGCAACCGGCCTGCCAGAGCCGGATATTCTTCCAGCACACGGCGAAACATTTCGCGCGAGATGTACAGCAGGCGACAATCGGTTTCAGCAATCGCACCATTGGGACGCATGATGCGTGTGAGAATTGCCATTTCGCCGATCAGGGAACCCGCGCCAAAGCTTTTGTTCAACGGTTCGGATCGCGCGTTCACCAGGGCGACACGGCCCGTATAGACTACGAACCCGCCATTGGCGGCCTCCCCAAAACGAAAAAGCTGAGCGCCAGCGCCCAGCTCTACTTCCTGCGCTCCAAACGCGACCAGACGCAACTGGTCCAGCGAAAACCCTTCAAACAGGCTCACGCGGGACAGGACATCTATGTCATTGGTAAGCGACACGCACGGCGATCCGGAAGTTCAATCTGCTGTTCCGGATCGCTCGAAAATTGCAGGAACGATCCGCTACGGAATCAGCTTGTAACCACCACTTTCTGTCACAAGCAATTGGGCATTGGAAGGATCACGTTCGATTTTTTGCCTCAACCGATAGATGTGGGTCTCTAGCGTATGCGTTGTAACGCCAGAATTGTATCCCCACACTTCTTCCAACAAGATATCGCGGGTGATGACTTTCTGATCGGCGCGGTAAAGATACTTCAAAATCGCCGTCTCTTTTTCGGTCAGGCGGACTTTTTGACCGTTTTCCTCAACCATCAGCTTGTGACTTGGCTTGAAGGTGTACTCGCCGATGGAGAACACCGCATCTTCTGACTGCTCATGCTGGCGAAGCTGGGCGCGAATGCGTGCCAATAGCACTGCAAATCGGAAGGGTTTGGTGACATAGTCATTGGCACCGGCTTCCAGACCGAGAATGGTATCAGAATCCGTGTCGTGACCGGTCAATACGATGATCGGTGCACGGAAGCCGCCCTTTCTCAGCAGTTTTACGGCCTCGCGTCCGTCCATGTCCGGCAGGCCCACATCCATGATCAAGAGATCGATGTGATTGTTCCGGGCGGCTTGGACACCCTTGGCAGCGCTGTCTTCTTCCAGGATTTGAAATTCTTCATACATTGAGAGTTGCTCAACCAGAGCCTCTCTTAGATCATTATCATCATCGACAATAAGAATGGTTCTTGCAGTCATCTGCCCCTCCCACTTAGGCGCGGTTTTCAATTCAGATGTAGACCCGCATATTGTTGAGCGAAACCGTGTGAAAAGACGTTTACACGTGAATGTGAAACTGCGCAGAAAAATGTGAGCCAATGATGGCACTTACAGGCCGAAAAGGTCCGCGGCGGGACGATGTGGTGCGTGTGCAGCGTCGACCGGTCGGCAATGGCGGGAAATGCCGTTGGATGGGGATCATCACTTTTGCCGGTCGGCAGTGGTTTTGTGCTATTGGAAAGAATGGCTTTTCCGCTCGCAAGCGCGAAGGGGATGGTTGCACTCCGATTGGCCGCTATCCGTTTCTCTTTGGTTACTTCCGGGCCGATCGTGGATCCCGGGTTCCCAGCCGAATGATGATGAAGGCAATAGAAGCCGATGACGGCTGGTGCGATGCACCGGGTGATCCCAACTACAATCGTCCGGTGGAGCTGCCCTATACTGTCTCGCACGAATTGATGATGCGCGATGATGGTCTTTATGATCAGGTTCTGGTGCTTGATCAGAATTTTTCTGCCCGCATGCGTGGCAGGGGCAGCGCAATCTTCTTTCATCGGGCAAAAACTGGATTTCCCGGAACGCTGGGATGCGTTGCCGTGGCAGAACCTGTGATGCGTCTTGTGCTTCAGCGGATCAGGCGAGGAAGTGAAATCGAGTTGGGATAGTTGCCGATGTCCCTCGACGGGCAACGAGGGCGATTGGGGTGTCGACCCCATGCAATGCATTCGCGAACAACGATAGCGTTCTTTCACACTGTTGAAAGGATCGTCTTATGACTAAGAAATATTCAATTGCGGCTCTTATTGCACTTGCCGCTCTCGGCATGTCGGGAACGCCGGCCTACAGTGATACGAGCACCAAGTTCCAAAATCTGCCGACCGATGTGCGATTTGTCTGGCATCCGAGAAAGCGCAAGGTGGTGATCACCTACTACACCGGATGCCGCTCGGCCCACGGGGCGCCGAAATTGTACTACGGCATGAAAGCCTATCTCGATCGGGATTATCTGCAATTTGACATTCAGGGCTCCTATCGCATTCGCAAATTTGCCGTGACAGCGAGCGGAAAACGAATTGGGTCGGCCGACTGCATGGGTGCGCAACAAAGCAGCTACACATTTGAGAATGTTGAGCGCGAAACTTACGTGATCAACCGGCACGGCCATCATGTGCGCGATGTCCGCCTCGGAAACACACTCCTGGATATTGTCATCCCGGACCCGCGTTCTCCGCGCCAAGCGGTGAAGAAACCGGCAATGTTCCTGATCACCAAAAAAGACCCGGCGAGATGACAGGTGTAGATTTGGCAGATTTGCCGTGCAGAGCGCTTTTGACGTTTCGTCATTGAGCTTCCGGCAGAACGATCTGCTCGCCGTTCAGCCGTTCGGTGATCTTTATCTGACAGCTCAACCGGCTGCCAGTCTGTCGTTCGCAAGCCGCGAAATCCAGAAGATCGTTTTCGTGTTCTTCCATCTCAGGGAGATCGGCAATCAGATCGTCAGAAAAGAATGCATGACAGGTGGCGCAGGCGGCGGAACCGTTACACTCAGCGGTGATGCCATCGACATTGTGGGCGAGTGCCGTTTGCATCACGCTGTCACCGGCGTTGGCGGTTACGTCGACTTCCTGGCCATCAGGTTGGACGAATGTAATCTTGATCATGGGTAGGTCCTAAAGGCATGATGCGCGAAACCTTAATCGCTCTCATGCTCTAATTGTTTGTTTTAAAACGCACTTTTTCCCGAAGAGTCCATCAAATTTTTGGAAGCATGCTCTAAGTGTCCCAGCAAACGGGCAGCGATGTTGGGCCGCGAAACACCCAGCCACTCTCAACGGGTTTGCGGTCGGGATGGAATCGGAGGTTCGGCAAGCGGTCGAGAAGCATGGGTACAGACACTTCGCCCACAAGCTGACGCGCAACCCAGGAGCCTGCACAAAAGTGTGGACCCGCACCAAAGCCCAGGTGCTGTGCGCGCGGCCGGTTGAGATCGAAAACATCTGCATTTTCAAATTGATTGGCGTCTCGGTTGGCTGCTCCCACGCAAATTCCAAGCTGATCGCCCTCCTTCAGAGCAGTGTCCCCCAGGACCGTGTCCTGGGTTACCCGGCGCGGGTACATGCCAATTGGCGCCACCCATCGCACCGCCTCTTCGAAGGCCTTGGCGCACAGTTTGCGGTTCTGCAGCACTTGCGACATCTGGTCGGGATTTTGAAGCAGGCCAAGAAGCGTGGTCAGGATCGCATCGCGGGGTTCATTTAGCCCTCCGCCCACAATGACCTTAATATTTGCACGGATCTGCTCAAATGAATGCGGGTGTTCCGCGTGCGCCATTGACGACAGGATTGTCGGGCCCTCTTCACGCCGATGTTTGTCGATCACCGCATCAATCGCCGCATCAATGGCATCAGAGGAGCGTTGGGCTCTTTCTGCGATCGCTGCATCACCCTGATAGTTTCCCACCCCATCCATGAGCGCCTGGGACCACCATGCAATGTCTTCCCATTCAACGTTTTCGAAGCCAAGCAACTCAATCAGGCTCAGTGATGCCATAGGTGCTGCAAAGGCTGGGAACAGATCCACCTCGCCGTTACTTTGAAAGCGGTCAATCAAGTCGGAGGCGATTGCCTTAAATCGGGGTGCCCAATGGTTTTTTGCCGTGCCGGGCCGAAAAGAGGGTTCGATTGCCGCCCGCTCCAACTTGTGTGGCGAGTCATCCTTACGCATCAGGGTATGTCCCATGACCTTGTTCATAAGGGATGCAGGATTGGTGGACGCAAACAGTTGATGATTGCGCTCGACAGTCATGATGTCATCAAAGCGCGTCACAAGGTGAATGTTGGCCTTCTCGGCCCAGACTGCTGATCCAAGTGCGCGAATTGTATCGAAGGTTGGATAAGGATTGTCAGTCAGCTCTTCGATACTCACATCTGAACGGGCAGGTGCGGTCGCCATTTTGTCCTCCCAAGACAAAGCCAGAGTTGCTGCGGACTTAGGCAAGACTCAGCGCAGTTGGCAATCGAATGACTTGAATATAGGCTATTGAATAAATCGATAACCTATATTCAAGAGACACTCACGATGGCGTTCAGCGAAAGCGCGCTCAAAACGAACTTCGCATCGCTCAAGGTGATGCAATATGTTCATGATTTCGGATCGTTTTCTGAAGCCGCTGACCGGCTTGATCTCACCCAGTCGACCGTCAGTTACACGATTGCGCGCTTGCGAAAGACCTTTAACGATCCGCTGTTTGTGCGGCAGGGGAACGGCATTGAAGCAACGCCGAGGTGCCAGCTGATCGTATCCCACGTTTCTGGACTGATGGCGGAATTCGAAGGTCTGGCAAATGAGCCGACGTTCAGTCCCGCACAGGCCACCGGCACCGTTCGCATCTCCTGTAACCACTATGAGCGGATCGCTATTCTGCCGGATTTCATTCATGCCATTCGCATGCAGGCGCCTAAGCTCCGGCTTCAGTTCAAGACCTCCAATGCTTTGGGCGAAGAACAGTTGAGACGTGGCGAATGCGACATTCTGATCGGTCCGATCCAACTGACAGGAGAGCACATCTACAAGCGACACCTTCGCAGTGATGCTTATGTTTTTATCATGGATCAATCCAACCCGCTGGCGAGCGGACCATTGGATTTTGATCGGATCGCCCGTGCAAGACATCTCACAATTCAGTTCGAAGGTGGCTGGCAACCCGCCTATGTGGAGGCCATCCAATCGCAAGGGGTTCACATCAATTCGATGGTTGAGTTGTCTGATTATGGTGATCTATCTGCCTATCTTCGCGGGTCTGATCTCATTGCCTGTGTTCCGGGAAAAGTGGCAGCATCGCTTGATCCCAATCTGGTGAAGGTGAACACGCCAATCGCCATTCCGCTGGAGATTGACCTTTTCTGGACGTCGCGCACCCACCATTCGAAACTCCATGCATGGGTACGTCAGATGCTGGTGGACACTGCATAGGTTTCCAATCGCCGACCCGAAGCGTGGACCAGGGCTCCAGGACAAGCACGCTCCAGAACTGCGGATCTCGCTTGATCTGGATCAAGGTGCGCAGAGCGTCCGACATGGCAGCATTGGTTATCCCCAAAGGACGATCCGCCCAAGATTCGTCGAAGACCACAGGAGAGATCCATGTCGCACGTGCCCCATGAACTTGCTGAAGAGTTTCCTGATAAGACCGATCAGATTCATGATCTGAAAATGAACAATGCGCACTTCGCTCGGCTCTTTGACGAGTATCACACTGTGAATCGTGAAATTCACCGCATGGAAGTTGGTGTCGAAGCCGCGGGCGAAGTTCGAGAGACCGAAGCGCGCAAAATACGCGCCGCGTTGAAGGACGAAATTCTGTCGATGCTGTCGGCCAATTGAGACCTGGTTGATGGCCTGATGTTACTCAGGCCGTCTCGACAACCGTCAGGTCGAGTTCCTCAATCATCGCATCCCGCATCAGAAACTTTTGCGGCTTGCCGGTGACAGTCATCGGCAATTCGTCCTTGAAGCGGACGTGAGCGGGAACCTTGAAGTGGGCTATTTGCCCTTTGCAGAAGTCGATGACGTCCTGTTCTTCCAGATCAGCGCCCGGTTTCTTCACCACCCAGGCGCAGCTGATCTCGCCATATCGGTCGTCGGGAATGCCAAACACCTGCACCTGAGAAATTGACGGGTTGGTGTAGAGAAACTCCTCCACTTCGCGTGGATAAATGTTCTCACCACCACGGCAGATCATGTCCTTTACCCGTCCGCTGATGTTGCAATAGCCTTCGGCATCAATCGTCGCCAGATCGCCAGTGTGCATCCAGCCCTCTTTGTCGATGGATGCAGCCGTCTGCTCTTCATCCGCCCAGTAGCACTGCATAACGGAATAGCCGCGGGTGAGAAGTTCGCCCTGCTCGCCAACACCCACCGTGCCGCCAGCTTCATCGACAATTTTGACTTCCACATGCGGATGGATGCGCCCAACAGACGCAACGCGCTTGTCGAGCGGGTCATCCACATTGCTCTGGAACGAGACCGGACTTGTTTCTGTCATGCCATAAGCGATGGTCACCTCGCTCATATTCATGACCGACTGAACGCTCTTCATCACCTCAATGGGGCAGGGGGAACCCGCCATAATGCCGGTGCGCAGATGGCTGAGATCATATTGGTCGAGATCCGGCAAATCGAGTTCGGCTACGAACATGGTCGGCACGCCATAAAGGGCTGTGCACTTTTCATCTGACACGGCCTGTAGCGTGGCTGCGGGTTCAAACCCTTCGCCCGGAACCACCATGGTTGCACCCTTGGTGACGCAGCCAAGAGTTCCCATCACCATGCCAAAGCAATGATAGAAGGGAACGGGAATGCACAAGCGATCTTTATGGGAAAACTCCATGGCCGCCGTCACAAAATGCGCGTTGTTGACGATGTTGCGATGGGTCAGGCAGGCCCCCTTGGGCAGGCCGGTGGTGCCGCTGGTGAACTGAATGTTGATCGGGTCGTTGGGATTGAGCGTTGTCGATATGTCGTCCAGCGTTGATGCCGGTACAGATCGGCCGGACTCAACAACGGAATCGAACGATAACATGCCGGCAGGAACATCATTGTCGGTGCAGATAATCGACTTCAGATGGGGCAGATTGGCCGCGCCGAGTGCGCCGGGGGTGGAGGTTTCAAGCTCGGGAGCGAGCGATTGCAGCATGCCAACATAATCAGACGTCTTAAAGGCCGGTGCCGTAATAAGTGCACTGCAACCCACCTTGTTGAGCGCATATTCAAGCTCAAACACGCGATAGGCGGGGTTGATGTTGACCAGAATGATGCCGAGCCGCGCGGTGGCAAATTGTGCCAACAGCCACTCGGCGCGGTTGGGAGACCAGATCCCAACCCGATCCCCCTTCTCCAGTCTCAGCTTGTGCAGTCCACCCGCCAGTGCATCCACCTCGGTGGCAAATTCCCGGTAGGTCCAGCGGATGCCCTGTTCACTGAAGATCGCGGCGTCATTGTCGGGATGTGCACTTACCGTTTCATGCAGCAGCTGCGGGATGGTTTTTTCCAGAAGCGGAACGTCAATATTCCCCCGAACTTCGGATTTCCCATGAACCGGTGCTCTTCCCAACAATTGCGCTGTCACTATTTCTGCTCCTCCAGATCGATCAATTGCGGAGTTTATAGTGAGCGGCGGCCCGCTGGGGCAAGACCAGCGAATCGCAATATCGTGAAAGGTGTTTTGCGTGTATCGAAGCATCGCTGTTGCCGCAGTGCAGCATTTGCGGTAGGGGACGCCACCACCGCCCGAAAGCCAGAAAAACGCCGGAGAGTTACCCTATGCGCATAGACGCGATAGAAATTGGCCGCAATCCGCCCGAAGATGTGAACGTGATCATCGAGGTTCCGGTGGGTGGCGAACCCATCAAGTATGAACTCGACAAGTCATCGGGCACTTTGTTCGTGGACCGGTTTTTGTACACGCCAATGGTTTACCCCGGGAACTATGGCTTTGTTCCGCATACGCTGTCAGAAGATGGCGACCCGATTGATGTTCTGGTTTGCAACACGAGAGCCATCGTACCAGGCGCGGTGATGAATTGTCGTCCGGTTGGGGCCATGATCATGGAAGATGATGGTGGGCAGGATGAAAAGATCATTGCGGTGCCTGACCTCAGCATCACCCAACGGTATGAGACGATTGCCAACTATACAGACCTTCCGTCGATCACCACGTCTCAGATTGAGCACTTCTTTGCCCACTACAAAGACCTCGAACCCGGAAAGTGGGTGAAGATCAAGGAGTGGGTGGATGTCGATGTGGCGAAGCAGCTGATCGTAGAGGCAATTGATCGGGCCAATGCCTGATCAGGCTGGTTCGGCGCGCCTTTCCGAATGGGTTTGGTGCTTCGCAGCCACCTTGGCCTCATTTCCGGTGATGCGTGGAACGGGCGCCAGCGCACTGAGCATAAGCCAGTCCGGCAATGCACGGCAGGCCGAGGGCTCACCTTCGATACGGACGTGGCCAGAGCTGATTTCTGATTTGAGATCGCGAAAGCCGCGCCAGGCTTCGACGAACCGGCGGATGTCTGATTTCAGTGTCACCGCAGGTTCTGTGCCAGGATATTTGAGGCACATATCAACCTGACCATCCTCCGCCACAAGCCAGAAGCGACTGAATCCTTTGTGGGTGCCGGAGAATTCAAAGGCGAGAACGGTTTTGCCGGCTGGCATTGCCTCCACATTCAGCCGTGTGTGCATGCTCCAGGCCAGAAAGGCCGGATCAAGGTCTTCGCCTTCCATGTCGCGGGCCCATTTCTGCCCCCAGCCAGCAAGGCTCATGATAATGGGGTCGAGGTCGCGACCGGCATCGGTGAGCTGATATTCGCGGCCATGGCCGCTTTCTTGCGGGCGTGAGGTGATGAGCCCCGCGTCTTCAAGTCGTGCCAAACGATTGCTCAACAACGTCGCGGAGATTTTCGGCACCCCACGATGAATTTCGTTGAAGCGTGTGCAGCCATCGACCACGCGGCTGATCACAAGCAAGGTCCAGCGTTCACACAATATCTCTGCGGCCAAGGCTAGGGGGCAATATTGGCCATATCCTTTGTACGGCATTCTCTCCTCCGCAGTTTGATTGGCGGAGGGAGTATCGAAGACGCGGACGAAATCGACAACTCCAGAATATGGAGTACTCCAGATTTGATAGTATTTTGCCGCTCATCGGCGTGGCAGTAACCGGATAAGCAGCAATCAGCGGGTTGGGAACCTTAGCTTGAAAGGGAGATGGTCATGTTGAAAACCCGCCTCGGTTCGTATCTTGGAAAGCGATTGATCCTGCCAGATCAGCCAGACTTTGATGAGGTGCGCACGGTCTGGAACCAGATGATTGATCGCCGTCCGGCGGCAATTGCACAGTGTCAGACGGCTGAAGAGGTCTCGCGATGCGTGATTGAAGCCAAGTCAGAAGGACTGGCCGTCAGCGTGCGTGGCGGTGGGCACAATATTGCAGGCACCGCCGTCGGGGAGGGGGCCTTGATGATCGATATGAGCCTCATGCGCGATGTGGTCGTTGACCTCGACAATCGTCTTGTAACAGTGCAGGGCGGGGCCACCTGGGCTGAGGTCGACGCTGCCACGCAGGCCCATGGGCTGGCCGCGGCCGGTGGTGTTGTTTCGTCGACCGGGGTCGCGGGACTAACACTGGGCGGTGGTTTTGGCTGGCTTGCGCGCCAACATGGTCTTGCCGTCGACAATCTTCTTGAGGTCGAAATGGTGCTTGCCTCCGGTGAGATTGTGAGCGTTTCGGATGAGACGTTGCCCGACCTTTTCTGGGCCATCCGCGGTGGCAGCGGCAACTTTGGTGTCGCCACCCGATTTACGTTTCGCCTTCATCCGGTTGGCCCGGAGGTTCTCTTTGGCCCAACCTTCTTCGCGCTAAATGATGCAGGAACCGTGTTACGGAACTACGCCGACCGCGCGCCTCGCCTGTCACGAAGAGCTTGTGTGTGGGCCAATCTGATGACTGCACCACCCGCCCCGGTGCTTGATGAGAGTGTGCATGGCACCATGGTGCTGACACTCATGCAGTTTCATCTTGATCCAGTGGCAGGCATTGACGATCTCACGGCGCTTTATGGTGGTGTGGAGCCCCTAGGTTCCGCCCTAATGCAGCGGCCCTTCGTGGAAGCCCAGTCTTTTCTCGATGAGGCTTATGATTTCGGTGCACGCAATTACTGGCGTGCACACAATCATCGGGAACTGACGCCTGATCTGATCGACTACCTTGTGAAGGAAGCGCGCAATCTGCCAACGCCTGAATCAGAACTTCTCATCTGTCAGCTTGGGGGTGCCATTTCAGATATTGAAGATGCACAAACCGCTTTTCCACACCGTCAAATTCTGTTTGTTTCAACCCCTGGCGTGCGTTGGCGTGATCCGGCGGACGATGAACGTGTTGTTGGCTGGCTGAAGCAGGTTTCGCGGGAGATTTCCCGTCATGCAGTGCCAGGGGCCTATGTAAACTTCATTGCGGAGTCGGGTGGCGGGGCTTCGGCGGCCTATGGTTCAAACCTTGCGCGCCTTCAGGCCGTCAAAAAGAAATATGATCCGGACAATCTGTTCCGAGTCAATCAGAATGTGGAACCCGCTGAGGCTGGATAGGGGAAGCAGAAGGCTGTTGACCGGCATTTCTGCCAACAGCCCACCTTCGGGAATTGATCAGTCGATGCCAACCGGTAGCGCGACGATTTCAATCCAGTATTTCTTGATGGCCTGCACCACATCCACAAGACCATCAAATGTGACAGGCTTTGTGATGAAAGAGTTCACACCCAGTCCGTAAGTGCGGATGATATCCTCTTCCGACTTTGACGTGGTGAGGATGACAACGGGAATGTTGTGCAATTCCGGATTGGCCTTGATCTGTTCCAGCGCGGTGCGGCCATCCATGCGGGGCATGTTGAGATCAAGCAGAATGATGCCAGGCAAATCCTTGCCCTTGAGTTCGGCATATTTGCCTTCGCGGTTGAGGTATTCCATCAGCTCAACGCCGTCTTCGACAAAGTCAACGGGGTTGGCCAGACGGCTTTCGTCAAACGCATCCTGAATCAGCATGCGATCGTCGATATCATCATCTGCAACCAGAATTCTCACGCGATCACGCTCCCCGCTCATATCACTGTCCCCCACTCGACTGTTCTACTGGCAGTTCAATTATAAAAGTGGCACCGATGTCCGGTTTGCCGTCAGCGTCGATCGTGCCCGAATGGCGATCAACGATTTTGCGGCAGGTGGCCAATCCGATGCCGGTCCCTTCATATTCCATCCTGCCATGGAGGCGTTGAAAGATCGTGAAGATTTGATTTTTAAACTTGTTTTCGAACCCGATCCCGTTGTCGGCAATCGTGATACGGCAAATACGGATGGGCTGGCCCATTGGTGTGGTTGAATCCAGTAGTTTCGCGGCAATCTTGATAACCGGATCAACATCGGGCTTCTTGAACTTCAGCGCATTCGATAGAAGATTCTGAATGAGCTGGCGCATCTGTGTGGGATCAGCCTGAATTGTCGGCAGTTCCTCGAATTCAATGGTTGCCTTGTTCTCTTCAATGCGCACCTGCAAATCGGAGACCACATCTTCCGCAATTTGCGCCAAATTCACTTCGTTGAACGGCTTGGCCGCCGTCGTGACCCGCGAATAGGACAGGAGGTCGTTGATGAGCTGGCGCATGCGGCCAGCAGCATTTTGCATGCGATCCACGAACATCTTGCCATCGTCTGGCAAAATGTCTGCATATTTGCGCGCCAAGCGGTCACCGAATGCCTCAATCTTGCGCAGCGGTTCCTGGAGGTCGTGAGAGGCGACGTAGGCGAAGTCCTGCAGTTCGGAGTTCGAGCGCTCCAGCTTCTTGGTATAAGCGAGGAGCTTTTCTTCGTGCTCTTCCAGCACCGTGATGTCCTGATAGGTGGCGATGGTGCCGCCATCAGGCATGGGCTGGTTCATCACGGCGATTACCCGACCATCGCGTAGACGTTGTTTGATCGTTGTGCGCTGCTTCAGTTTGGAGGGATCATGCCGCTCTTTCAGAGCTTTTTGAGCATGTTCATCGGTGTAGTTGCCGAGTGAAATCGAATATTTCATGATTTCCCGGATCTGGATGCCCGGCTTCACAACTTCCGCAGAAAATCCATACATTTCAAGATATTGCTGGTTGCAAACAATGAGGCGCTGTTCGCTGTCGAACATGCACAGCCCTTGAATCATATTGTTGAGCGCGGTGTCGAAGTGGACGTTTTTCGCGACCAGTTTTTTCGAGATGCGCTGAACTTCAAACTCTCGGTTTTTCAGTTCCGTAATATCCGAACGCGTGCCGACAACGCCACCATCTGAGGTCTTTTTCTCATTCACCAAGACCCAGCGCCCATTGCTGAGTTGCAATTCGTAGGGACCTTTCGGGTTTTGATGGCGATCGAGGAACTCTTTTAAAAACTCGTCCTGGCTTTGCCCAAAGCGCTCAAACCCTTCGCGTTCCAGCCCGATGCGCAACATGTCCTCAAACTTCGCACCAGGCATAATGAGATCCTGGATGTGCGGATTGAGATCGACATATTTCTGATTGTAGACCACCAGCCGGTCGTCGGGATCGAAGAGGGCAAAACCTTCTGCCATCACCTCAAGGGCGTGCATCATCCGGTTGTGTGCGGTTTCGGCAATATTCTCGATAGAGCTTTGGCCGACGTCGTGATCATTGCCTTCCAGTTTGAAGACCTTCTCGATAACCCGGCCCGAGCTTGAGCGCGTGCGTCGCACCTCCAGCACACCGGATTTGGAGCGAAACTTGAACGAATGCGATGCGCCCGAGCGCACCCGGGCGATATCCTTGGAGACCGCGCTCAATGCAGCGGCTTCGCTGAAGCCCTGCCGCTTCAGGGAGATCAGCCCCAGTTCTTCAATGGTCGGATTGCTGGAAAGATCCTCACCCTGATAATTGAACAAATCAATGTAGAGGCGGTTGCAGGTGATCATGGCGAGATTTTCGTCAAAAATCGCCAGGCCATACTCTTCGCCATCAAGAACGTCGCGAACGATATCGCCATTGCCACGTACTGAATCTGAGCCCGAGAGTGTGCCAAAATCCTGAAAACTGCCCTGGCTGGCTCCGGTCATGCAAACTTCCCCACCTCATTATTCATTGTTGACAGACACTCGCATCCATCCATCAAGAAATTGTAAACCTCGTTTTTGAATTCACCCCTCGTGCTGCGGCGATTCGACTGCCGATTAACCAATTCACCATGTCGTCTGGATACGGTCTTGCCAAGCTTGGGGGCAGAGGGACGGAATTTGCCGGGGGTGGGCAGGGTTCCAAGATCTGTTCTTTGTATTTGGTCTGGTTGACGCGCCGCAGGTAGCGCGCGTCCTGGTATTGCGTAGGGCAGGTCGACTTGGTTCAGCGTATTGAAAATGACCGCACGATCGCGGCACTGCTGCTGGTGGGAAGTATTTCGCTTGCAATTGCGTATCCGCAACTTGCGACGTTCTTCGCGCCGCTCATGCTGCCGTCGCTGTTTTTTATCATTCTCTTCTCTCTGTTGCCGTTTGCAACTCAGAAAGAAGGGTCGATTTTTGAACTGGCCCCCAGCACGATATTGCTGGTGATGTGGAAACAATTTGCGCTGCCAGCCATTGTGCTGCTGGTTTGTCAGTTTCTCGAAGTCAGTGCGCAACTCACTTTGTTTGCGATGGTTACCGTCACGGCGGGCACACTCTTTGCCTCACCGACCATCGTGCAACTGCTCAATCTTGATTCAAAGGTCGCGGTTCAAAGCGTCATCATGTCGACAATCGCGGCACCGGTTGCGATCTATGTATTTGTCGCGCCGCTCCTTTCGGGAGCCGGCAAACTTGATCTCATTGTATACCTGGAGCGTGTCGGCCTGTTTCTGGTGCTGCCGCTGATCCTGTTTTTCTTCCTGCGCAATCTGATTTCGCGTCAAAGCGATGCCCGGAAGGAACAAATTTCCAGTTACAGCCGTTGGGGAGCGGTTGTTGCACTCATGATTTTCGGTTGCGCCATCATGAAACAGGTGAGCGCAGCGCTGGACAGTGATCCGGACAAGGTCTGGACGTTTCTGGCGCTTGCAACAGTGGTGAGTGTTGGGGCGGGGATTGCCACTCTTCTGGTGTTTTCCCGCGCCGGTCGCCGCCGTGCCTACACGGGTTCGGTTCTTACGGGTTTTCGCAATGTAGGACTGAGCTTTGCCATGCTCGGTGCATCTGCAGACCCCGATCTGGCGCTTTATGTGGGCGTTTCACAAATTCCGGTCTTTGTGGTGCCGCTGCTGCTCGATGTGTTTCTCGACAAGCAGCGTCAATCTCACGAGGCACAGGCGCGTGAACAATCAAGTTGGGACAATCTGCGCATGGCTCTTGCAAATGTTAATCCCGCTGCAGGTGACCATCCAACGGTTGCTTCCGGCTCCGACCATCCGTCGGCGGTGCGTGGAACTGTCGCCACCCAATCGGATATTCCTTCCAACCTTGTCACCGCCTCGGTGGGTGAACACTACCCGGCTGTGCAGCGGCCTTCGAGCGCAGGCGGTATGGTCGTTGGCAACACGGCACTGGCGGTCGATCCCTATGAGGTTGGCAAAGCCGAGGTTGCCGAAGAACCCGAACACGCCATTCATCTGATCCAGCGGCTTCAGCAGGAACACAATGCTGCGCGTGAAGAAGCAGAGCGGCTGAGCCAGGCAAAAGAGGCTGATCGCAGCTTTTCGGCCTACGCAATCATGGTGCTTGTTTTCGGAGCGCTGGTTGTGGGCGCGGTCTGGGAAGGCAATCGCTACTTTGCTCCCATGCTCTACAGCGACCCGACGCTTCAGGATGTGGCAGAGGCTCATACCAAAGGCCGTAACTATGGGGTTTATGACCTCAACATCAACATTCGTGACCTGCGCAATGAAACCATCAAGCGCATGGCAAAGGCACCGGAAGTTGTCGTGCTCGGCGCAAGCCACTGGCAGGAAGCGCACACCAGCCTGATGCCGTATAAGGATTTTTACAATTCCCATGTCCATCGTGACTACTACGAAGACATGCCGGCAATGGTGGAGATGTATGCCCGCCACAACAAAATGCCGAAAGAAATGATCATCACGATCCGTGATAATCTGTTCACACCGATCAAGGATCGCACCGACTTTCTGTGGCTTCCCGGCATCAAATATTACCGTGCAATGGCCAAGCGCATGGGCATGAAACCGCATTCAAGCTGGGAAACCATGCCGGTGCAGACATGGCGGGAACTGCTGTCGCTGAAGTTCCTTTGGGAAAATGCACTACGTGACGTAACCGCCCCGATGAAGCCGCACGCATCGGATCTTGATCACTTCAAAAACCTTGATGTTCTGCTGCCAGGCGGGTCGATCCTGTGGTCTCAGGAACACCGGGATGTGTTTACACCTGAACGGGCCGCCCGTGAGTCACTGGCTTTCGCTGCTCAAAAACGCGTCAGCCCGCCGAAAATTGACCCGGAAGGTGTGCGGACCATTGATACGCTGCTGAGCTGGCTCAAGGAGCGCGGTGTGAAGGTGACACTGGCGCATCCACCGTTCAACCCAATCTATTGGGATGCAGTTTCTGGATCGCCGTACATGACTGGCCTGAAGGAAATCGAGGAGCTGACCAAGCGGCTTGCCGAGAAGCATGATCTGAAGATCATCTCAAGTTTCAACCCGCATGACGTTGGCTGCAAGGCGCATATGTATATCGATGCGGAGCATTCGAGCCCCGAATGTCTAGGCAAGGTTCTTGACCAATATTCTAGGCTGTTCGGTCCGGTTATGCGCTCCAGCATGGCGCCAGGAGAAACTTCGCCGCCTGCTGCACCCGCACTCCCATTTCGAGAATCCCTGACCGGCGTAAGGAACTGATCCCATGGTCTTCAATTCGCTTGAATTCATTCTGATCTTCCTGCCGATCTGCTATTTCGGCTTCCTTGTTGCCGGACGGCTGGGCGGATGGGAACTTGCCTTCACCTATCTGGGCATCGCCTCACTGGTATTTTACGCCCAGTTCAGCCTGATGCTGGTCGGTATTCTTGTTGTATCGGTGGTGTCGAACTACGCGCTGGGAACGTTTTTGGTCTATCAGGCCAAGAACCCGCAAAAGAGCGGTATACCCCTGTTGGCTGGCGTTCTCGCCAATCTGGGTGCGCTTGGATATTTCAAGTACAGCAACTTCTTCATTGATGTGGTCAACCAGACCGGCGGTATGGGCTGGGATCATCTCAACATCATCCTGCCTGTGGGTATTTCCTTCTACACGTTCATCCAGATTGGTTATCTGGTGGAAGCCCATGGGGGCCAGGTGAAATACCAGTCCTTTGGCCGATACCTCGTATTCTCGACCTTTTTCCCATGCGTCACGGCTGGTCCGCTGGTTCTGCAACGGGAAATCTTTTCGCAGATGGATGGACGCAAGGATCATACGTTCGATACGCGTCGGCTGGCTGTTGGCCTGACGCTCTTCGCAATGGGTCTCTTCAAGAAGGTCGTTCTTGCAGACAGCATCGCGCCTTATGCGAATGTGATGTTCGATGGTGTGGCCGATGGCCAGACTGTCAGCATGGCGGCCGCCTGGATGGGCTCACTCGCCTACACATTTCAGCTCTATTTCGACTTCTCCGGCTATTCCGATATGGCCATTGGTCTAGGTGCTATCTTTGGCATCAAATTGCCGATCAACTTCAATTCACCCTTCAAGGCCACGAGTATTTCGGATTTCTGGCGTCGCTGGCACATGACCATGTCTCGCTTCTTCGCCACCTATCTGTTCAATCCGATGGCCATGAGCGGTATGCGCCGCGCCATGAAGGCAAACTTCTCAGACAGCCAGCGCTATGCGATTTCGACTGCTTGGCCCCTGTTCTTCACGATGCTCATCGCGGGCATCTGGCACGGCTCAGGCTGGACATTTGTTCTCTATGGTGCCCTGCACGGCTCTGCGCTCGCCATTGATCATGCGTGGAACCAGTTCAATTGCCCCAAAGTCGGTAAGGCTGGTGGCTGGCTGATGACCATGATGGTGGTTGTGACCGGCTTGGTGATCTTCCGTGCGCCGGATCTGCTTGTGGCGGGCGAGGTGCTGCGGTCCATGACCGGTTACGACATGGCCATGCAATATCTTGGTCAGGCTGCCGTGGCCAGCGGGGTCGCTGTATCCCTCAATGTCATGGAAGTGGCGCCATATCTGATCGTGTTCGGCTTCATCGTTCTGGCGCTGCCCAACACCCAACAGATCTTGAGCGGCGAATGGCTGTCGAGTGATGTCAAACCTTCCGATGCCGAGCCGGCCAAGCCGTTCCGCTGGCAGCCCAATCTGGGGTGGTCAATGGCCACGGCAGTGGTGTTCGCCATCGCACTGACTTCGATCAATGGCGAAGGCTCATTCCTCTACTACCAATTCTGATTGGTTCAGTTTCGTTTCGCCGATCTGGCGACACAGAGGAAGCGGGGAAAGCCTGCCGACGGCCAAAGAGGCAGGTGGTCACTCAGGGCCCGGTTTGTGAACCGGTCCTGGCACCTGAGAGCGGGAATGAAGAGAACTTTTTCGCTTCGTAACGAAATATTTGCCTGATGGAATTAGGCTTTGCTGCATGAGGCGCTTCGCCAGATTTGGAGAAGTGCGGGACACTGGGGCGGATGAGAAATTTAGGCTGGGGAAGGCCTGTTCTGTCCATTCGCGTCGGCAATAGGGACATACAGGGAGACAGAGATGGACCTTTATGAAGTTGTAGCCAGCGTGCTGCGTGTCGAACCTTCCGTTTTGAATGAAGAATCAAACGCTCAAAACACACCAAACTGGGACTCCATTCGCCACATCGAGCTGATGCTCGCTGTGGAGAGTGCCTATCATGTGAGCTTTTCCATGCCGGAAATGGTTGGCATGCGCAAACTGGCCGATATGCGCCAGTTGCTGACGGAAAAGGGTGCCGATATGGGTGCCAACGCACAGGTTCGCCTGTCTGCTTGATCATCAGTGCATTTGCTCTGACATCACTCGCTCAGCGCCACGGCCTGCGGTTTTTCGCAGGTCGGCAGTTGCGCCAGCACCAGGTTGCGTGATGGCCGAACGCTTTCAGGCAACTCCTGCAAGACATCATCAATGACAATCGCCGAGTTGGTTGCCACATCGCATCCATAGGCGGCGAGATCACCCTCGGGATTGTCAGCTTGCCAGACCTTGAAGTCGCTGTGCTCAAATGCGGCAGCGGCAGCCAGCCCCAACAAAGGCACCGCAACAACGGCCCGCCTTAGCCGTCCTTTGGCCTTCGTGCGAACCACCGCCTTTGCAACGGCCTTCTTTCGTTCCACAGCCATCTTGGCCCTCGTCCGCGCAATGGCGGTCGCCAGGCGTTTGCGATTGCGTTTTGCCACCGTTCTCATGGTCCGCTTGTGCCGAGCAACAAGAGCCGCACTTTTACGCTTGGCTGTCGCTGCTGCCGTGGTGAGCGCCTTGCGGTTGGCGATGGCAGTTGCAGCGGCTCCTGCCGTCAGCGTTGCCACTTGAGTGGTGAGCAATGCCGCCCACAGTCCGAGCGACACGGTCGAAACGAGGAGGCTTGCGCACACCGCGATCAAAAATCCGGTTCTTCTAACAAGTCGCAGAAGCCACATGATGATTTCCTGAACTGGTTGTGGAGACAGATGCTTACATCAGGTTCGAGGCGAAATTTAGCCATGCAGGACGCGCATGGGCGAGGTGCGTCTGCGGGCCTCCTCAAATCCATCTTCTGGCTTAAGTTGTTTTTGAAACAAGGAGTAACGCCATGACTTTGCCATTCGCAAAATCCATCAAAACTCTGTTCGCTGCGCAGCGGACTGCCGCGCGCATTGAATCCGGTCGTCGTCCTGCAAAAAGCGATGTGGAAACCCTCGGCCTCGACTACAATCGCTTCACGATTTGAACTTCTGAGCAAAAGAAAACGCCCTCCGCGATGTTCGCGAAGGGCGTGGTGACGTTCTGAGGTTTGGAGATCAGAAGTTCACGGCGTTGGATGAGTTGCGCTTTTCAATCGGGTTGCCGGTGACCTGAGATACCGCAACCTGTGCAAGGCGCTCACCAACCTTAAGTACTTTTTCAAGACCTTCCTTGGTGGTGAACACAGTCAGCACATAGTGGCTTTTATTGTCGCGCGGGTAGATTGCGTAGAGCGTTGTCCACTTCTTGCCATCGTTTTTGACACAGGTTGCAGTGCGCAGACCAACATCGGTTCCAGCCATATATTCGACCTTGGAGCCGGAGTTGAAGCGTCCTGTGCCGCAGTTCTTCTCAGCGCTGTTGCGCAGGGCAGAGTCGACCCGCTTCATATCAGGTGACGGCATCACACGCATTGTGCCCATGTAACGGCCCATGAACCAGACACTGTCGTGGGTGCGGTAAAGACCTGGCTTTTCGCTTGGGTCGACAAAATCGATGTTCACGCCAACCTTTTTCATCAACGTTTCGGCGCGAACGCGGGTCTCACCCTGCCACTTGGCGCGACGCTTTGCGAGACGGGCTTCCCTGTCTGCATCGTTGCGCGTGTTGGTGTTCGCAGTGTTGATGTTGTTGTTGGGCTGATTGCTGGCGTTGTTGTTTGAAAACGGGTCGCCATTCTGCGGCTTGGAACCGAACGGATCGCCACCCGTATCGTTGCTGGCGTTGTTGTCGGAGAACGGATCGCCGTTGTTCTTGCGCACCACGAGGTTTTCATTGCGGGTTGCGCAATTCAGCAGGCTTTTCAACATTCTGCTTGTAGATGTAAGGCTGAATTTCATGACTTCGTTGCCCGCAGCCACTTTCAGCATCCGGCCACGACGCATGGCGTTGAAGATGCTTGATCTTGCCGGAAGGTTCAACTTCACAAGATCCTTGCCGATAGCGGTTGCTGTGCCGTCGTAAATCCGGCCACGGTCAACCTGATAGCGAACATCATATTTGTTGCCGACGGTCAGGTTCCAGGTTTTCTTGGAAAAACCAACGCTCCAGTGGCGGCGATAGTTGATCGAAAACAGCAGTTCGATACCGCTCTTGTAGTTTGCGCTGGCGGCGCAATGGGTGAAGCGGCCATCCTTGTCAGATATATAGACACCGGCCTTCCAGTTGCCGATCTGAAACTTCTGATGTTGGGCAGCGTGGGCCTCGTGGCCCATGATGGTGGAAATGGCGAGGACTGCGACAGCGGCACCAACGGAGACCACACCCCGTTTGATCACAGTCTTAATGGATGGGTTTCCAGTTTGTATGCTCATCGTTTTTCTCCTTCTCCTGTTGCCGCTCCGGCTCCTGCCTCCTGCGCCGATCCCCCGACACCATTTTGAGGCTGCACCCTGCGGTTTCCAGAAATCTGCCCTCTTCCTCCGGTATTCTCAGTAACAATTGTTACACGACGATTTCACGGGCTGTTTCTGCTGCATCAACCAAACCGCAACCAGGCGGCAAGTGGGGCGCCCGGAATGGGAATAGTGAAACACAGAATCGGCGGAAGTCCAGTGCAGAAACGAACAGATTGACGTGATAAGGCAGGAAAAGTGATCGAAAAGCGTCTGATCAGCGATGCTCAATAACAACTAAAATATGATTCCAGGCGGGCGGCAGAAGGTGATTCTGCCGCCACTTACTGTTGTTTTATGTGACCGATCAGGACTTTGGCTTTGGAAGCAGCACTTCGTCGATCACATGGATCACGCCATTGTCGGCTTTGATGTCTGCTGCAACGACGGTTGCATTATCAATGCTCACACCACCACCTGATTTGGTGACGGTCAGCATTTTTGCACCGGTGTTCAACGTTTTCACGTGAATGGCGCGACCCGGAAGCATGTCTGAAGTCAGGTTGCGGCCAACCACATGCAGGGTCAGGATCGCAACGAGCTGATCCTTGTTTTCGGGCTTCAGGAGGGTTTCGACGGTACCCTTTGGAAGCTTGGCGAATGCTTCATCGGAGGGAGCGAAGACGGTGATTGGGCCAGCGGTCGCCAACGTGTCTGCCAGTCCAGCAGCTTTAGCAGCGGCAAGCAAAGTCTTGAATGTGCCTGCCTGATCGGCAGTTTCAACAATATTGGCAGCGATCGCTGAAGTGCCCATGAGAGCGGCAGCGGAGATGGCGAATGCAAGTTTACGGATGGACATGGTTGTCTCCCAAATCGAATTGATCGTTAATTTCGCCGCGGCAAATTGTGCAACGGTCTGGCCAAATAACGATGGAAGTGGTGAGATGGATCAATCACGATGAAAATATTCACTCAAAGAAAAGTGAATAAAATCAATTACTAGACAGGTGATCTGATCAATATTCCCTCACGTAATGCGCGCGCGATTCTTCCTTTCAGTCAGCGAAATGCGATGCCGGAAAAGCGCGTGTGCATCAGCAGGCCTGAAATATTTGCCGATAAAGGGTCAACAGTGATCCAAACGTCCCTGGATGGCGTAACCTTCCCAACAATCGAAAACACTGTGGGAACGCCATGTTTGAGGCTGTGCTTGCGATGAAGGCGGGATCGACAACCTCCCGCCAGGCCGATGTCGGAGAGGTCATGTGCGACCTGCTCACGCGGGTGGCCGAACATCAGGACAGAAGCGCCTTTACGCAACTGTTCGAACATTTCGGACCTAGGCTGAAAGGCTTCATGATGAAGCGTGGGCTGGAATCCGAGCAGGCAGAAGACATGGCGCAGGAGACCATGATCAAGGTGTGGCACAAGGCACGCCTGTTCAATGCCGAACGCGGCTCGGTCTCAACCTGGGTTTTTACGATTGCCAGAAACCTTCACGTGGATGCAATGCGTCGGCAAAGCATCGTGAAGTTCACTGACCTGGCAGATTTTGACGAGGAGTGTGAAGACCCCGTCAGCGACGAACAGGTCATTCAACGCGAGGAGGCTGGTCTGGTCGCGGAAGCGGTCGCCAAGCTTCCCGCAGAACAGAAAGAAATCATAGAATTGGCGTTCATGCGCGATCTCTCCCAGACCGAAATTTCCGAACGGCTTGGTGTTCCACTCGGTACGGTCAAATCTCGCATGAGGCTCGCCTATCAGAAGTTAAGCAAGTCTTTGGAGGATTTGTGAAATGGTCAAACATCACCTTGATGATGCAACGCTGATGAGTTTCGCGTCAGGCACCGCCAATACGGCGATTGCCGTTGCTGTGAGTGCTCATCTCGAGATGTGTCCGACGTGCCGGGAGCGGCTCAAGACAATTGAGGCCGCAGGCGGTGCGATGCTTGAGAGTGTGGAAACGAGTGCCCTGTCGCAGGGGTCCGTCAACGATCTTCTGGAAATGCTGGATGCCTCCCTGCGTGCGCCGCAGGCTCAAAAGCCGAAAGCCATTTCGATCCCGAAGAAGTCTGGTGGCCTGTTCCCGTCAAGCGTTGCCGGTCTTGTGGGTGATGATCCTGAAAAGGTTGCCTGGAAGAAGGTCGGCGCGGGTGTATCGCTTCATCGAATTTCTTTGGACGACAAGAATTCGGATGAGCAGGGCCGCCTTTTCCTCATGAAGATTGAGGCCGGACGCAAGATGCCTGAGCACGGCCATGGTGCGAATGAACTGACACTTGTTCTGTCGGGTGCCTATTCCGATGAAGTAGGCACATTCCGGCGCGGTGACGTGGCTGACCTCGACCCTGAGACTGAGCACCAGCCAGTTGTTCATGATGATGCGTCCTGCATCTGCCTTGTGGCAATTGAAGAACCGACCCGGTTCAAGGGCATCATTCCACGCCTGATGCAGCCCTATATCGGGCTTTGATCGCCTGAGACCCTCAAATGACAACATCCTTTGCCCCCGGCCATGTCTGGATCACCGGGGCCAGCACCGGCATGGGCCGGGAGCTGGCCATCCGGTTTGCCATCAACGGATCGCGCGTCACAGTCAGTGCAAGGTCTGAGGACAAGCTCGCCGAGCTTGCATCCCTGAACCAAAACATAGTGCCGGTGCCGCTCGATGTTTCCGACAGAAATTCGGTGCAGGCCGCCTACCGCGATGCGGTGAGTGCAAACGGGCCCGTTGATTGTGCGATTTTCAATGCAGCCATCTGGCACCGGTCCCGCGGCACCGAGTTTGATCATGAGCCGTTCCTGCGCTCAATGGAGATCAACTATTTCGGCGTTGCCTGGGGTCTGGAAGCTGTGATGGCGGACATGGCAGCGCGCGGCGAAGGGCAGATCGCCATCGTCTCCTCTGTTGCCGGCTATTGTGGACTGCCGGGGTCTGCCTACTACGGCCCCACAAAATCCGCGCTGATTACGCTTGCCGAGACCTACAGACCGGAGCTGCAACGCCACGGCGTCAAACTTCAGGTTGTCAATCCCGGTTTTGTGAAAACCCCGCTCACGGCAGGCAATTCCTTTCCCATGCCGTTTTTGATGGAGCTGGATGACGCTGTGGACCGGCTCATGTCGGGGCTTCAGTCCTCCCGCTTCGAGATCACATTTCCCCGCCGCATGGCAATTCTTATGAAGCTGGTCGCGATGCTCCCCTATCCGCTCTATTTTTGGCTTATGGCGCAAATGAGCAGACGGAGGTCCTGATGACCGCGCAAGCAACCATCGATGAATATTGCGCGGTCCTTGAGCGCATCAGTTGGACAGCGCTGACCGATCTGGAAGCGCTGTGTGCAGCGAACATTGAGTTCAAGGATCCGTTCAATCACACATTTGATGTAGGCGGGCTGATCCGGTGCATGGAG
>JBCCGR010000036.1:0-44757 GCA_039029195.1 Pseudomonadota bacterium | reverse complement strand
TGCCGGGATTGGATGGTCCCTCACTGTTGGAGCGCGCAGAAGATGAGTGGCCCGGCATTCGCGCCAAGTTTGGTTTCTTCACCGGTGACAGTCTGAACGAGGGCGCGCGACGTTTCCTGGAACGGGAGGGCGTTTTATCGATCGGAAAACCGTTTTCCGCCGACAGTCTTCAAGGCCTTGTTGAGAGCATTGTTGAACGAACGAAAGATCAGGTCATAAAAAAGTGACGGCAGATCGATGGTCTGCCGTCACTTAAGGCTCAGGGAGGTGGGAGCCTTGGGCGTTGGTGTTTGTGCGACTAGCGCGTTACCCGGATGGTCGTGTTGGCCCGCCCTGCTGCAAGAACCAGTTTGAAGAACTTTCGGGCATTGTCCGGATGAAGTCTCACACAGCCATGGGATGCCGGGCGACCGAGGCGCCGGATGGCATTTGTCGCGTGTACCGCGTAGCCACCATTGTAAAAAACGCTGTGTGGCATGGGAGCATTGTCGTACTTCCGAGAATACCACATTTTGTGCATGCGGTATGGCTTCCAGGTACCAACCGGTGTCCGGTAGCCGCGAGCAGCGGTTGAAACCTTGAATGTGTGTTTGTGAATTCCATTCACATAAACTCGCATCCTCTGATCTGAAATGTCGACCTTTGCAACAACGGTTCGCACTGATGCGTCAGCGGTCTTTGCTGCGGCGAAGGCAAAGAACATGGCTGCAAACGCAAGTAGAATTTGCGGGGCGCGGCTGGCGATTGAATAGGTCATGATTTGTCTCCTCAGTGATGTGTGCTGAAGACAAAGTATGCTGGCCGCGTATCACGGATATTTCTGAAACGGCTTTTTTTGTTTCAGACGTGTTTCATTCCCCGTCTGGACTATAAAGATAACCAACGCCCCGCACCGTTTTTAGAAAGCGAGGACGCGCAGGGTCCTTTTCAATCTTTTTACGAAGCCGGGTAATGCGTACATCAATGGACCGGTCATAGGGATCCCAGTCGCGATTGTGAGCAATATCCAAAAGGATGTCGCGAGACAGAACGCGGCCCGGACGCTCGAAGAACGCCTTTACGAGTTCGAATTCCATATTTGACAGCGCAACGCTTTCCCCGTCTGGCGTCAACAGATAGCGCCCGTCCGGATTTACGCTGCAGTTGGCAAATTCAAACGCCCGTTCGGAAATTTCACGGTTCTTTGGTTTTTCTTCTACCGCGGGGGCCAGGCTTTCGGTGCGCCGGATCACGCTGCGAACACGGGCAAGCAGTTCCCGCAAATCGAACGGTTTGGCCACATAGTCGTCGGCACCAACCTCCAAGCCCACCACCCGATCGATGGAGTCGGCGGACCCGGTCAACATGATAACGCCCATTTGATGGGTCTCGCGCACATGGCGACACAGGCTCAAGCCATCTTCACCCGGCAGGCGCAAATCGAGGATCGCCAGCGCATAGCTTTGCTGGTCAAGCAGTGAACGAAAACTCACCGCATCCTCGGCGGTTGAGACGTTGAACCCGTTGGCGGAAAAGTACTCCTCCAACGTTTCCCGAATATCTTCATCATCGTCGACGACGATAATCGACTGCGTTTCTGGCATGATCCGGGTGTCCCCAAAATCGAAATTTCCCCCACCCTGTTTTTAACTTGAGATCGCAACCAATCAACACATGACCCACAAAAAAAGCGCGCTGTTGCAAACACAACAGCGCGAGTTCAAGGGAGTTTTGACTGGAGGTGTTGAAAATTAGACTTCCGAAATCCGGAAACTGGTTCCCCCGCGAGATGATGTGGTGAACCGGACGGAGTAGTCGTGGGACCCATGGCAATCAAAAACACGCCAGGTTTCTTTCCATCCCTGCCCTTCAAATTCGCCGGTCTGTGCATCATACCGGGTGCCCAGAAGCCTCACATTCTTTGCATTCTGACACCGCATTTTGCTCGCTTTGGCGCGTGCCGCCGGAAGGAGAACCTTCAGCACATCTGCCTGAAGAAACGGGTCAGCCCGAGTGGTTCCGGCCATGAGCGGCATGAATTGGGTTTTGCCGTTCACATAGAACACAACAACCTGCCGCTGGAACGGCTTCGTGCAGCCGTCAATTTGAAGAATTTCAATCCACTGTGGCGGGGTGCCAAGGCGCGGCACAGAAAACGGGTACTTAGCCGGAACCGCCTTGATGCGTTTGTTCAGTTCCGCGCTCGGGCAAGGCCCAAGTGCTCCGTCGAAACGCTCTGTGAACGATTTCAATCGGGACCAATATTCGTGGCTGCCCAGATAGTCTGAAAGGGACAAGCCGCTGATTGTTGCTGGTGGTTGACCATCGCCTTGAGCGTGACCGGTCGAAACGCCTCCGAGTGCAACCGAAGCAACCGTCAATCCGATTGCGGTGGTGCGGGCAATTTTCTGTTTCCAGTTGGATGAGATCGTCATTGTCGTGTGCCTCATAGTTGTCGATTAAGCGCGTTGGCGTCTCGTTGCCGGGCCGCCAATCTGCGCTTTATGCAGTTGCGGGGATGGGGTCTTGATGTTCGTCGCTGATGCCGGGGCGCGTGCCGAGATCGACAATTCCCCAAATCAGACCGATCATCGGAACGGCCAGAGTGATCAGCCAGGCCTGGGACAGTCCGCGATCCCGGATGCGCTTGGAGTAAACCGCAAGCAATGGGTAGATCAGCGGAATGCCCACCAAAACGGCTGCCAGTTCGGCATCTGAACTGTTCACCGTTGCGAAGGCTCCGCCGACTAGTGCGGCACCTGCGGCGGCGATGCCTGCCATACCGATCCAGAACTCCCGACGGCCGATGGCGCCGGAAAAGCTGAAGAACAAAGATGAAATATTTGTGGGGCGCATGATGTCTCTCCTTGGACTTGAATGCAGATTTCGTCTGTGCTGAGAGATATGGGCCTTCAACATGTGCGATGAATTTCGGCTCAAGATTCAAATGTTTCAGTATTTGTTACATTCGCTAAAATCGGAGATGGTAATACTGTGCTGCAATTCAGGGCCTATATATAAAGACACATCGTCATGACTTGTTTCGCACAACATCTAGGGGTGCTCTGACGGTGAACGATGCTCCCTCATCCGTATCCGGCAACGGCGATCTGGCGCAGCTCCTGATCGTGGATGATGATGAGGATTTGCGCGACACGATTGCCGACTATTTCGATGTCAAAGGTTTCTCTGTTCTTCAGGCATCGAACGGTGAAGAGGCGAGGAAGCTTCTGAGCCAGCATCACTGCGATATTGCTCTGATTGATCTGCACATGCCTGGGGAAAACGGGCACTCGCTTTGCAAGCACATTCACAATGAGCACGGCATTCCCGTCATCATTTTGACCGGTGACGGAGACCCGTTCGAGCGTGTGGTCGGGCTGGAAGTGGGAGCGGACGACTACATCTCCAAACCGTTTGAGCTGCGCGAGGTGCTCGCGCGTACCAGATCCGTCATCCGCCGATCTACGGCCTTGCCGAAACCTGACGGCCCGCAAAACCCGTTTCAGGCGCTGCTCGCGCAAAGTGCAAATGCGGGAAACACCGAGCGGCTGCTTCTGACGATCCTCTTCTGCGACATTGCAGGCTCAACTGAGCTTGCTGAAAAGTTTGGTGATGAAGCCTGGGGGCAGCTGCTTCAGAAGTTTGAAAAGCACATCAATAAGACGATTGAAGCGGCACCCGGTCTGCCGTTCAAATGGCTGGGCGATGGGGTGATGGCGATTTTCACCACGCCCGGACGAGCCTTACGCGCCGCCAGGGCCATGCATCAGGATCTCGACAGCGACGAGATAAAGCTGCGGGTTGGCGTTCATTGTGGTGAGTGTGAACGCAACGGCAGTGATGTTGCCGGGATTGGTGTGCACATCGCCGCCCGCGTCATGTCTGCCGCCAATCCGGGCGAAACGATTGTCACGAGCACTGTGAAACAGGTGATGACCGGATCGCAAACCGAATTTACCGACGCGGGCAGTCATACGCTGAAAGGTATTGCAGACCCCTGGCATTTGTTTCGGGTTGGGTGAGCTCGGCCCGCACTGAAACAAAAAGAAACAATCCCGAAATAAATGTAACTCCGCCCGAAGCACATTGGTTGCATTCGGTCCCCACATTGCCTCCATCGCTAATGAACAGCACAGCGACCAATCAGGAGGCAACAATGTCAAATTCAATCATCCAGTTTACCAAGTCCGCCATCTTCGCAACCAGCGCTATGGCGGTACTCGCAGCCGCACAACCCGCATCCGCTGCCAAGCTGGCGGGCCTTTCAGTAGGCAACTGGTCTGGCGGCGCATACACCAGCAACCGTTCGGGCAAGTTTTCCCATTGCGCCCTGTCGGCCAAATACAAGAACGGCATGTCGCTCTTATTGTCAGTGACCGCCAACAAGCGCTGGAGCATCGGTTTTGCTCGCAACAGCTGGAACCTGGAAGTAGGCACCAGCCAGGCCGTTCGGTTTCGCATTGATGATGGTCCAAGCTACAGCGGTCGTGCCGAAGCCCGCACACGGCACCTCACACAGGTGATGTTGCCGAAAAGCAGCCGCCTGTTTGATCAGTTCCGATATGGCAATCGCTTTTTCATCAAAACCAGAAACGGTGAAACGAGTTTCAACCTCACCGATGCCGACAGGGTTTTGAACACTCTGGTTCAATGCGCACGCAAGCATCGCATTGCGCAGGCTGATCCGTTTGGATCACAGGGCCAATCCAGCAACGACCCGTTTGCTTCGAAGGTCAACTTCAACAGTGAGCCGGTTCGCCGCCGCGAGCCGACACCTCAGACACGAGTCGAAGCTCTAACAGCCGCGAGCATTATGCTCTCAAAGTATGGCATCAAGCCTAACTACATCACACCAGCAAGCCAACCACGTCTCTTCAAGAAGTATGACGTTTCGTGGACCATGAGCGGCATGATCGGCACGTTGCGCATCATTCCTCAGGATCAGGTGGCCCCCGGTGATTTGCGCACCCAGATCATCCGCACCGACAAGAAGCAATGCGCCGGAAAGTATATCTCACACATCTTCACCCCCTCGCATGCCAACCACACCGACTTCTTCTCGGCGTGTGGTGACGTCAAGAACGCCGCCCAGCGCACAGGTCTCGCGGTCTACTACGTGGTGATGCCGCGCCGGGAAGGCGGAAACTATCTGATGTCGATCATCGGCAAGGTCAGCAACCACAAGCAGGTTCGCCAGACAGGCATGCGGTTGAAAGAGATCGCCGTTGCCCTCAATGCCAAAGGATCCGTACCCGGTGCCCGCCCCGTTTCTTACTGACGACTTTCTCCTCCTTTATCGTCAGTCCCCAACCGGCCTCCCTCGGGAGGCCGGTTTTTTTCATTTCGAGTGATTGCTGCATTCGATCAGTCTCTTATTTTCCTGTCAGGTCAGTCTTCCAAACGCACCGCTCCATGACACAAAATTTCACCTCAAAATTCAGGTGAACCGGTCTCCAGATATGATATGCATGGCTCATGGAAATGTACTGGACTGAGATCGCAAACTCTTGGCCAAACATCGTTTTGGCATGGACGGCCTTGTTTCTGGTGGCAATTTCACCGGGCCCCTCGGTCATGGCAATCATGGGCATTTCCATGGTCTCCGGCCGCCGCGCCGGGTTCGTTTTCACAACGGGCTGCATGACCGGCGCAACCGCATGGGCCGTATTGGCGGGACTTGGGCTTTCCGCCTGGCTGACCACCTATGCCAGCGGCATTTTCGTTCTCAAGGTTCTGGGCGGGCTGTACCTGATGTGGCTGGCCTATAAGTCGTTCAAATCAGCTCTGACAGCGAACAAGAACCTGAAAAGCAATCAGCCTGTCGGAAGACGAGGCTTGTATTCGCGCGGTCTCGCTCTTCATTTAACCAACCCAAAGGCAATATTGAGCTGGGCAGCGGTAATCACGCTTTCACAGTCAGACAACGGGTCCACGGCGGTTCTGGTATTCACGCTTGTGGGATGTCTGATTATCACTTTTTTGGTGCACTACGCCTATGCAGCGATTTTTGCCAGTCGGGCAGCCATGGCATCCTACGCACGAGCCCGACGCTGGATTGAAGGGCTCCTCGCCGCCGTCTTTGGCTTTGCCGGGATCAGGCTGCTAACCAACTGAGCGAAAGCACCCATTCAGTCAGAGAATCGGTGGACCAGCTCCGGTTCGTTGCTCCCGATTCCCTTGATGGCGTTTGATCTGAAGTGACCCAATTCAGGTTACAGACCTTGTCATTTCCGAAATTGGCTGAGCTGTTACACGGCTGAAACAATTTTTACCGATGCCGAAATTCTGTTGCATCGTCGGTCATTCATTTTCTCTCCATCGACAGAGCACAGCACATGCACCTTCAGGAGAACGAAAATGACCAACTCAGCAACCAACTCGAGCATCCGATCCTCGATCATTTTTGCCAGCATCGGCGCGGCCATTGCCGCCACAGCATTCATGACCGAATCCGCTGAAGCCAAGACGTATCAGACCTTCAGCGTCGGCGCTTGGAAAGGCACCGTTCAGGTTGACGCACAGACGGGGCAATTCACCCATTGCACCGGTTCTGCTCGCTATCGCAGCGGCATCAAGCTTATCTTCTCGATCAGCCGCAATCAGAAGTGGGGTGTTGGCTTTTCCAAAGACAGCTGGGCGCTCAATCAGGGAAGCACTTACAATGTGCGCTATCAGGTTGACCGCCGCATCATCCGCTCGGGCCAGGCAACTGCGATGACTGAAAACATGGCAATGATCCGCCTGCCTGGCAGCTCCCGGTTGTTCTACGAAATGCGCCGTGGCCGTCTGCTGAAGGTTGCGGCTGGCAACGATGTTTTGAAGTTCAGCCTGAAATCCACAAACCGGCTGCTGAAGTCGCTGCTCCGCTGCAGCGTGGCGAACCGCAATCTCGTTGCCAACGTCGGCAACAACACGCCGCTGGCGAGCAATGAGCCGTTCGACGACGTCAAGCGTCAGCCGGTTGCCACCACCCAGAATGACACCAAAGTTGAGTGGATGAGCGAAACGAGACAGCGCGCCATCGCCCTGATGAAAGAAGTCGGTGTGAAGATTTCCTTCGTTTCGCCGCAGGAGTCACCCGCGCTCTACCGCAACTACGACACTGTTTGGCAGATGGGTAAGTTCATGGGCACCATGCGGGTGTTCCCGTTCGCTGACGGCAACGACATTATCGAGACCTTCGTCAAGGTCGAGCGCTCTCGGTGTGAGGGTTCATTCGAAACCCGCTCGAAGCCCAGTTCGGTCAATGGCACTCCAGTTCAGATGGCGTCTGCAATCTGTGTGAAGTCCGACGGCTCCCAGTGGTCCGCATTCTATGCTGTCTATCCCCGCAGCAATGGCACCAACTATATGCTGACAGCATTCACTGCCACCGCGACCCTGCCGGACACACTCAAGATTGGTGAATATCTGACCAAGATTGCGGTTCGCCAAGCTTCAAGCAGCGAATATACCACCCGCTCGGTCCGCGTGATCAAGTACTGATTGATCTCCCGCAACTTCAAGAGCAAGCAAATGACCCGTCCCGTTCAATCGGGATGGGTTATTCACGTTTTGAGTTTTTCTGAAATGGTGGGCGTAACTGGGATTGAACCAGTGACCCCTTCGATGTCAACGAAGTGCTCTCCCGCTGAGCTATACGCCCGTTCCATGAAACATGATCGGACTTGAAGCGTCCGGAACGGTTTCGGGATGTCCCACGATTGCGGAACAACGGCGCCGATAGACCACAATCAGCGCCGCAACGTCAACTGCTTTTTATGTCAGTAAAGCTCGATAAAAGATCCTGCGCACCGGTCAGGCGGCAAGCATTTTTTCCACTTCGTTCACCAGGTCTTTCAGGTGAAACGGCTTCGACAGCACTTTGGCTTCCTTGGGTGCATTTGATTCCGGATTGAGCGCCACGGCTGCGAAGCCGGTAATGAACATGACCTTGAGATCGGGATCCAGTTCCGTTGCGCGCCGGGCCAGTTCAATCCCGTCCATCTCCGGCATCACAATGTCGGTCAGAAGCAGCGAGAAAGGTTCTTCACGCAAGCGTTCGTAGGCGCTTGCCCCATTATCGTAGGAAATCACATCGTAGCCAGCGTTCGCCAACGCTTTGGCCAGAAACCGACGCATGTCATTATCGTCTTCCGCCAACAGGATTTTGTTCATGTGAAATCCGACCATATCTGAAACCTTGAATATGTTGTCCGTCTGCCCCGAAGCGTCATCAATCCACAGAGACTGGCGTTGGTCTCTTGTTCGATAAAATCCGGGGGTGATCCGCGCAAATCAAACCACAGCCATACAGCCCGAACAGGGTAAACATCTGGTGAATGGACAATCAATTCGTGGTCAAATTGTGAATATTGCGTGAGCCACGCGGGCAAACTCACTTGCTGGACACGGCCCCAAACTACTGGCAAATTAAATGGAATCGGCTGGGATATGGAAGAGTTGTGGATTTAATCGTCGCTGACATCGGAGTTGACGCCGGAGACGGTCACACGATCGCGTTGCCTGAAGAGGTAACCAATCCCTTTGTGTTCAATTCACCGCATTCCGGGCGCGTCTATCCTCAGGCGTTTTTGGATCAGTCGCTGCTGAACACCGCTGAGATCAGAAAATCGGAAGATTATTGCGTTGATCTTTTGATTGAAGATACCCTGGATCTTGGAAGCCCGGTGATGCTGGCGCATTTTCCGCGCGCCTACCTCGATGTGAACCGCGAACCTTACGAACTCGATCAACGCATGTTTCGCGACAGGTTGCCGCCTTACACAAACATGCGCTCGGTGCGGGTTGCGGGCGGTTTGGGAACCATCGCGCGCGTGGTTGCGGAATCACGGGAAATCTATCGTTCGCCTCTTTCTTTGGAAGAAGCATTTGATCGCATCGAATTGCTCTACCGCCCCTACCATGATGCCTTGCGTAAACTCCTGGCGCGTACCCATGTGACGTTTGGCAAATCTGTTCTGGTTGATTGCCACTCCATGCCGTCAACCGTTCGGTCAGGACCGGGTACGCCGAAAGCCGATATCATCATTGGGGATCGCTATGGCACCTCCTGTTCCCCGGACATCAGCCACTGCCTGCTTGATCTGTTCCGCGCACGGGGATACTCGGTCGCACGCAATAAGCCCTATGCGGGCGGGTTCATCACCGAGCACTATGGGCGCCCGGCCCGCGGGCTCCACTCTGTCCAGATCGAAATCAATCGCGGGCTCTATATGGACGAAAAAAAGCTGAAGCTCACTCCGGGATTCGACCGGCTTCGCCGTGATCTCGCGGATGTCTTCTCCGATTTGATTGATCACGCCGATTGTACGCCCGACGCGATTGCTGCCGAATGAGCGATATTGCAGGATTTCTTCATCAGTTGTGTGATGCCGCCGCCAAGGAAACATTGCCGCGTTTTCGTTCCGGCACACATATTGAAAACAAGCTACAGTCCGATTTTGACCCCGTTACCGAGGGTGATCGCGAGGCGGAGCGGGTCATTCGCGCCCTGATCGAAGAGCACTATCCTGATCATGGCATCGTCGGGGAAGAGTTCGGCACCGTTCGTGCAGACGCAAAATTCAAATGGGTCATCGATCCCATCGATGGAACCCGCGCCTTCATTTCAGGAATTCCGGTGTGGGGCACGCTGATCGGGCTTTACGAACACGGCGTTCCAACCGCCGGTATCGTGCATCAACCGTACACTGGTGAGCGCTATTTTGCCGTCGATGGTGCTTCCTGGGCAAAACGAGATGGCGAGGAGACCAGGCAGCCGATCTCGACAAAGAGTTCGGAAGATATTTCTCAAGCTGTCATAATGACGACCACACCTGCCCTGTTCAACGAGACAGAGCGCCCCTGCTTCGACGGATTGGCGGAAGCCTGTCGGCTGGAACGATATGGATGCGATTGCTACGCCTATGCGATGGTGGCCGCAGGCAATGCTGATCTTGTGGTCGAAACCGGGCTCCACATCTACGATATTGCAGCACTTATACCGATTATCGAAGGCGCTGGCGGTATCGTCACATCATGGTCCGGAGGTGACGCCTCAAACGGTGGGCAGGTGCTGGCGGCAGCAAACAAAGCTCTTCACGAGGCTGCCCTGGCTCACCTTAAACCGGCTGCCGTCTAAGGCGTTTTCAAACTTCCGTCCCCGGCACGAAGGCATCAAACGCTGACAACAGTTGCTGGCGGAACACATCGCGTTCCTGCATCATTTCATGCTTTGCGCCGTCAATGGTGAGATAAGCCCCGGAGCGGAGTTCCTGTCCATATTTTTCAATCGCATCGCGGGAGACGACCCGGTCGTTTCCAGCCGAAACCAACAGGGTGGGAATGGTCACAGATGCCATGAACTCTGGATCCCAGGCCATATCCATCGCCTTGCAGGAGGCGTAAATCCAGCCCGCCGTCGGTGCACCCAGAGCAAGATCAGGGTGGGCACGAACCAGATCGCCGTTGCGTTGAAACCGTTCCGTGTCTGATGTCAGACGATTGCCCACAAAGGGCCTTGTCTCCATTGGTGCCTTTGCAGAGCGAACATAGAGTTCGCCCAATCCAACAGCCTTCAGGAACCCGGTCAAGCGGCGCAAATTGTCCTGCGAAAAAGGCAGGGAGTTCAAAGCGAGCAACGGTGCCGTCAACACCATGCGGCGAATGCGGTTGGTCGCGCGAGGAGCCGCAAGCAATGCCACAAGCGATCCGGTTGAGTGTCCAAGTACAAAAAACGGCGCGCGGCAATCAGGCAGAGCGACCTCGTCAAGAATGGTCTCGAAATCAACCAGATACTGGTCAAAATCATCAACATAACCCTTGCGAGGATCTGCAAGCAGACGGGATGATAGCCCCTGTCCACGCCAATCGAAAGTGAGGACGCCAAAGCCGCTTTCTCTGAGGTTTTGGACGGTCTCAAAGTACTTCTCGATGAACTCCGCCCGTCCATTGACAATGATCACCGTGCCCTTGCTTGGAGAAACAAGAGAAGACCAATTGGCATATCGAATTTTGGCGCCATCAGGTGTTTCGACAAAGCCGGCAACCGCTCCCTCCGGTATCGGATTGGAGGAAATGCTGCGCAACACGCCCGGTGTAATCTCGGATAGTTTTTGATCCATGGCGGCTGAGTAAACAAAGTCAGATGCTTGCTCAAGGCCTGATCTGTTTGCCTTGCGACGTGGTTTATCTCCAGACTTGAAACCGTCGAATCTGTCCCCATATTTCGATCGTGGATGCCACTTAGGGTCCACACCGCATCATGTTCGCCTCAAGATGAGGGAGCAAGAGCGGAACAACACGCAACTATCGCTCAACTCAAGAGGATTCTGACATGCGTCATGTAGACTTTAGCCCGCTTTATCGTTCCACCGTTGGCTTTTATCGCCTGTTCAACATGCTTGACAGTGTGACCCAGCCGGATCAATCAGCGCCGAGCTACCCCCCATACAACATTGAAAGAACTGGTGAAAATGCCTATCGGATTTCGATGGCAGTGGCCGGTTTTTCAGAAGACGACCTTCAGATCGAAGCCAAGGAAAACACGCTGACCGTGCGTGGCGAACAGAAGAACACCACCGATGACAGTGTTGAAGTTCTGTTTCAGGGTATTGCAGCCCGCGCGTTCGAACGCCGTTTTCAGCTTGCCGATCATGTAGAAGTGAAGGATGCAAGCCTTGTGAACGGTCTTCTGCATATTGATCTTGCCCGGGAAATTCCGGAAGAAATGAAGCCTCGCCGCATTGAAATCGGCAAGAACGGCTCAAAGCAGATCGAGGCAAAAGCCACCAAAAAGTAATCACGGTCAAATCCAACCAATGAAGGCGTCTCAATAGAGGCGCCTTTTTTGTGTCCTTCTTTTGTGACTCTGGGGTCTGTTGTCGAATTTATGGACATCAGACAAACTGCCTGAAGCGAATCAGTTGATCCGTACTGCTGAAAGAACTGTTTGCTGAAGGAACATGATCGGAAGGCACAAAATGACGGTCCACCTGAATTTCCGCACAATCGCCTTTTTCCTTGGCGTTCTGATTTTCAGCAGTTCGAACCTGATTGCGAGCGATGCGCTTGCCAATGCCGGGTTCCAGAAATGGATCAGGGATTTTGAGAAGACGGCGCGCAAAAGCGGCATCTCAAAAAGCACGTACCGTCTGGCATTCAAGGGTGTGACCAGCCCCGACCCACGAGTGTTGGAGAAGGCACGCTTTCAGCCGGAGTTCATTCAGAAGACCTGGCACTACCTCGACACAAGAGTGAATGAGCGCACCATCGGCAATGGCAAAGAGATGAAGCGCAAGTGGTCTCGACTTCTCTCCCGCATTGAGAAGAGTTACGGAATCGATCGCCACATCATACTGGCAATCTGGTCGATGGAGACCTCCTACGGTGCGGCGCTTGAAAAGCCAGGGCGACTGCACAATGTCATCCGCGCGCTCGCCACAATTGCTTATGCAGACAAGCGCCGCCGCAAGTTTGGACGCACCCAACTCATTCACGCCATGCGCATTTTGCAGAATGGGCATGTTTCGCGTGAAGGTCTGATCGGCTCCTGGGCCGGCGCGATGGGTCACACGCAGTTTATTCCATCAAGCTACAACACCTACGCCGTTGATGCAGATGGCAACGGGCGCAAGGACATCTGGAATTCAATCCCCGACGCACTCGCAACCGCCGCCAACCTATTGAAACGAAACGGCTGGCGAACGGGCCGGACGTGGGGCTACGAAGTCAAACTGCCAAAGTCGGTGACGTCAAAACAAAACGGCAAGACCCGCACGCTTGGTCAGTGGCAGAAGCTGGGTGTTAGACGGATCAACGGAAAGCCCTTCCCACGCCCCAAGGAAAAAGCCGTCTTGAAGCTGATGTCCGGGCGCAACGGTCCGGCATTCCTGATGCTTCGGAACTTCTACGTTTTGAAGCGGTACAACAATGCCGACAAATATGCCCTTGGCGTTGGACATCTGGCCGACCGCATCGCCGGTTACGGCCCGATCCAGAAGAAGTGGCCTCGCAAGTTTCAACCACTCTCCGACAAGGAAAAGAAAGAACTCCAGCGTCTTTTGTCTCGTCTTGGCTTGTATGATGGCGAGATTGATGGAGATATCGGTTCAGGCTCCCGAGCGGCCATCAAGCAAATGCAAAAGAAGTTTGGAATGCGCCCGGATGGATATGATTCCAAAGAATTCCTGAGGAAGCTTCGACGCTATCGGGCCTGATTGTCAAAGGGATGCTGTTCACTTTGATCGGAGATTGATGCGACATTCCTTTTTTTCACCCGAAAGGTGAGCTAAACAGGCCGTAAAACCGCACTATAAGGCTGGATCTCGCAGTGCAGCGTAGCGTTCGACTGATTGTTTTGTTTTTGATGGTGGTGGCCTTTGCGCTGCCATTTCCGGAGACCTTCAGTGCGTTTGAGACGTCGGCCTACGCACAGCAGATCAAACGCGCGAAGAAGCGAAAGCGTTCGTTCCTGGAACGCCTTTTTGGTGGCAACCAGGCCAAATCTAAAAGAGTGACGCGCAGAAAGAAGACACGTCGGAAAAGCCGTCGCAAGTCGCGCCGCCGCTCAACGGCCCGGGCCAGCCGCACAATTGTCCCTGCTGTCGAAAAACTCGAAACGGCCAAAACTGTTCTGGTTGTGGGGGACTTTTTTGCCGGTGGGTTGGCCAAGGGGCTTGTTGAGGCCTACGCCAAATCTCCCAATGTCCGCATTGTCGGAGAATCCAGTGGTTCATCAGGATTGGTGCGCGAAGATTATTTCAACTGGCCGGTTAAGGTTGCGGAATATATCGACAAGCACAATCCGGTCGCTGTCGTTGTCATGCTTGGAACCAATGACCGCCAGACTTTACGGACTGGTGGAAAGAAGCTGAAGCATCGCACAGAGCAGTGGGACGCCGCATACGCCCAGCGCATCGAAATTCTGGCGAAGACCGTGCGCGAAAAACAACGCGCACTTTTGTGGATGGGGCTGCCGCCGGTCCGCCTGAGCAAAATGAACAGCGATTTTCTTGTGTTCAATGAGATGTACCGGACCAAAGCCGAGAAGGTGAATGGGAAATTCATCGACATCTGGGACGGGTTTACGAATGCGGAAGGCAATTATGTGCGGTCCGGGCCGAACATCAACGGACAGATTGTGAGATTGCGGTCCGGTGATGGCATCAACGTCAACAAAGCCGGTCGGCGCAAGCTGGCATTCTACGCCGAAAAAGAACTTTCCAAGATTGTTGATGGTAGCATCCAGCAACTGGCTTCCCTGCCCGTTGATTCCGAACTTCCATCAACGCCTGCTCAGCCCGAGTACAATCCACGCAAGACCGGAGTGACGCGCGTTATTCCGCTGGATAAGCCAGCGCAGGAAGACACGCAGGGACTGGCCGGAGCAACCAAGCGCAAGAAACTGGTGCTAAAAGGCGAACCGAAATCCGATATCGCGGGCCGCGTTGATAACTATCAGTGGCCACCCTCGGAAAGTCAGTCACCTGTCGCTAACGCTGAAGTACGCTGAAGCGGGAGCAACCCCGGATCGGGAAACGCCCCTATCGTGGAAGCCGCGTTTCACCCATCAGCGCCTTGTCGACCGAATGAGCCGCTTGTCGACCTTCGCGAATGGCCCAGACCACCAGAGACTGGCCACGGCGAATGTCGCCAGCGGCCCAGACATTGTCGACACTGGTTGAATAACTCCAGGTGTCGGCGCTGACATTCTTTCTGCCATCAAGGTCAACGCCAAGGTTCGCGACCAAGCCTTCTTGCACAGGTGAAACGAAGCCCATCGCAAGCAACACCAAGTCTGCCTCCAGCTCAAATTCGGAACCCTGAACCGGCTGCATCTTGTCGTCAACTCTGGTGCAGATCAACTTCGTGACATGACCATCTTCGCCTTCAAAGCGGGTGGTCATAACCGAGAATTCTCGCTCAGCGCCTTCCTCATGGCTTGAAGAGGTGCGCAGTTTCAGTGGCCATTCCGGCCACGACATCTGCTTGTCTTCGCTTTCAGGCGGCTCCGGCATGATTTCAAGCTGGGTCACAGACAAAGCACGCTGGCGGACCGACGTTCCAATACAGTCAGACCCGGTATCACCACCGCCGATGACAATCACCTTTTTGCCGGATGCCAGGATCGGTGTGACATTATCGAGGTGTTCATTGCCCACCCGTCTGTTCTGCTGAGGCAGAAAATCCATTGCAAAATGAATGCCCTGAAGGTCGCGGCCCGGAATTGGAAGATCCCGCGGCGCTTCCGCCCCGCCCGTCAGCACCAGAGCATCATATTTTAAGCGCAGCTCTTCAACGTCGACGTCTACACCCACATGCACATTGGTGTGGAATGTCACCCCTTCGGCAGCCATTTGCTCGGCACGCCGATCAATATGATGCTTTTCCATCTTGAAATCAGGAATGCCATAGCGCATCAGACCACCAATCTTGGCGTGCTTCTCATAAAGATGCACATCGTGACCAGCCCGTGCCAACTGTTGAGCACAGGCCATGCCGGCCGGGCCCGACCCTATAACAGCAACTGACTTGCCTGTTTTGGCCTCTGGAACATCCGGAACAATCCAGCCTTCCTTCCAGCCGCGATCAACGATGGCGCACTCGATGGATTTGATGGTGACCGGATTGTCGATCAGGTTCAGCGTGCAGGATGCCTCGCAGGGAGCCGGGCAAATCCGGCCCGTGAACTCCGGAAAATTGTTGGTCGAATGCAGGTTTCGGCAGGCTTCTTCCCACTGCCCACGATAGACAAGATCGTTCCAGTCGGGAATTTGGTTGTTCACCGGACAGCCGCGAATCCCTTCAGAATCGTGACAATAAGGAACTCCGCAATCCATGCACCGCGCAGCCTGATCCCTCAGGCTGCCTTCCGAGTGCGGGATGACGAACTCGTTGTAGTTTCGAATGCGATCAGAAGCCGGTTTGTATTTGCGGTCCTGGCGATCGATTTCGAGAAATCCGGTGATTTTTCCCATTTCTACCCCCTATGCCGCCGGTGCCGACTGGCCCAACTGGGCCGCTTCGATTTCACGCAAAGCGCGGCGATATTCCACCGGCATGATCTTCACAAATTTCGGTCGATAGGTTTCCCAATCGTCGAGCATCTTCCGCGCACGGGTCGACCCGGTGTACCGATGGTGATTTGTGATCAGCTGATGCAGACGCTCGTCGTCAAAACGTGTCATGTCCGAAGAGACATCCACCCGGCCATGGTGAGCAAAGTCGCCGGCCGAATGGTGCAGTTCTTCCATCAGATCTTCTTCTTCAGGCACCGGCTCAAGGTCCACCATCGCCATATTGCAGCGGGCTTCGAACGTGCCGTCTTCGTCGAGGACATAGGCGATGCCGCCCGACATGCCGGCGGCAAAGTTGCGCCCAGTCGGCCCGAGCACCGCAACGACACCACCGGTCATATACTCACAACCATGGTCGCCGACACCTTCGACGACCGCGACCGCACCCGAGTTGCGTACGGCAAACCGCTCGCCCGCGATGCCACGGAAGTAGCATTCGCCTTCAATGGCGCCATAAAGAACCGTGTTGCCTGCAATGATAGAGTTGTCAGGATCAATCTGGGTCGCTTCTGCGGGCGGGTAGACGATCAGGCGTCCGCCCGAGAGACCTTTGCCCACATAATCGTTGGCTTCGCCCTCGAGTTCCATCGTCACGCCGCGCGCCACCCAGGCACCAAATGCCTGCCCGGCAACGCCTTTGAGTTTGACGTGGATGGTCTCGTCTTCGAGCCCTTTATGGCCGTGCAACTTGGCAATTTCGCCAGACAACATTGCACCTGCCGACCGATCAGTGTTGCCGATCGGAAGATCAATCTTCACCGGCGTCTTGTTCTCGAGCGCGGGACGTGCAAGCTCAATCAACTTGCGATCCAGAATATCGTGGATGTGGTGATGCTGATCTTCACTGCGATAGATGCCGACTGTCTCGTCAACGTCCGGGCGATAGAACAGGCGTGTGAAATCGAGACCGTCAGCTTTCCAATGCTCGATTGCTCGGTTCTGATCCAACACCTCAATCTGACCAATCATCTCGTCAAATGTGCGGAAGCCAAGCGATGCCATGATTTCACGCACCTCTTCCGCCACAAAGAAGAAGAAGTTGGTGACATGCTCAGGCTGGCCGGTAAACCGCTTGCGCAAAACAGGATCCTGTGTCGCGATTCCGACAGGGCATGTGTTGAGATGGCACTTTCGCATCATCACACATCCCGCCGCGATCAGTGGTGCGGTTGAAAATCCAAACTCGTCCGCACCAAGCAGTGCTCCAACGACCACATCGCGACCGGTACGCAAGCCGCCATCGACCTGCACAGAAATCCGACTTCTCAGTTTGTTTTCAACCAAGGTCTGATGGGTCTCGGCAAGTCCGATTTCCCAGGGGCTGCCGGCATGCTTAATTGAGGTCAGCGGGCTTGCGCCGGTGCCGCCTTCAAAACCGGAGATTGTGACGTGGTCAGCTCGCGCCTTGGCAACACCTGCGGCGACCGTTCCCACACCCACTTCCGACACCAGCTTCACCGAAATATCGGCAGCCGGATTGACGTTTTTCAAATCGTAAATCAGCTGCGCCAGGTCTTCGATTGAATAGATGTCATGGTGCGGTGGTGGTGAAATGAGGCCAACGCCCGGTGTGGAATGACGCACTTTTGCGATGACAGCATCGACCTTGTGGCCCGGCAATTGCCCACCTTCACCCGGCTTTGCTCCCTGCGCCATCTTGATCTGGATCATGTCCGAATTGGCAAGATATTCGGTGGTGACACCAAAACGTCCGGAGGCCACCTGCTTGATTGCAGATCGCATGGAATCGCCATTCGGCTTTGGCGTGAAGCGATCAGGTTCTTCACCGCCCTCGCCAGTGTTTGACTTGCCTCCGATACGGTTCATGGCGATGGCGAGCGTGGTGTGGGCTTCGCGGCTGATGGAACCATACGACATTGCACCAGTTGCAAACCGTCGAACGATTTTTTCTGCCGACTCCACTTCTTCCAAAGGAATTGCGGACGATCCAATCTCCTCGGCATCTTTGATGCGGAACAACCCGCGGATGGTCAGGAGCCTTTGTGACTGCTCGTTGATGCGATCAGCATATTCGCGATAGCGGTCTCGCGAGGAGCCGCGAACGGCCTTTTGCAGGGCGTTGATTTCGCCGGAGCCCCAGACGTGATCTTCACCACGCTGCCGGACAGCGTATTCGCCACCCACTTCAAGTGTGTTGCGCAAGACCGGTAGATCGCTGAATGCCTCGGTGTGGCGGGCGACCGTTTCGCGCGCGACTTCTTCAAGACCGACACCCTCAATCGTGGTAGCCGTGCCGGTGAAGAACTCGTCAACAAAGTCGCTCGAAAGCCCGACGGCATCAAAAATCTGGGCACCGCAGTAGGACTGATAGGTTGAGATGCCCATTTTGGACATCACCTTCAAAAGGCCCTTGTCGATCGACTTGATGTAGCGCTCAACCACTTCCTCGTCGTCAACCACATCGGGGAAGCTGCCGGAATCGTGGAGCTCGGCGAGCGTTTCGAAAGCGAGATAGGGGTTGATTGCTTCCGCGCCGTAGCCTGCAAGCACGGCGAAGTGGTGGACTTCCCGCGGTTCTCCGGATTCAACCACCAACCCGACAGATGTTCTCAAGCCTTTGCGGATCAGGTGATGATGGACCGCGGCCGTCGCCAGAAGTGCCGGTATTGCCACACGCTCCCGGCTCGCAACACGGTCGGACAGCACTATGATATTGTAGCCTTCTGCAATGGCCTTTTCCGACCGTGCGCACAATTCATCAATCGCCGCACGCATGCCATCCGAGCCTTTGCTCGCGGCGTAGGTGGTGTCCAGTGTACGGGCCTGGAACTGATTGTCTGCGATATCCCCAATGGCGCGAATCTTTTCCAGATCGGCATTTGTGAGGATGGGCTGGCGCACCTCAAGCCGTTTACGACCGGCGAGCGATTCAGGGTCAAACAGGTTTGGACGCGGGCCGATGAAAGAGACAAGGCTCATGACCGATTCTTCGCGGATCGGGTCGATCGGCGGGTTGGTCACCTGCGCAAAATTCTGTTTGAAATAGGTGTAAAGCAGCTTGGATTTGGACGACAGCACCGAGATCGGCGTGTCCGTTCCCATAGAGCCTATGGCCTCCTGACCTGTGGTTGCCATGGGCGACATCAGGATTTTCAGATCTTCCTGGGAGTATCCAAAAGACTGTTGCGCGGCCAATATGTCTTCACCACGTATTTTGCGTTTGGAATATTTTGAACCTGGCAGCTCTTCCAGAACGATCTGGCTGCGCGCCAGCCACTCACGATAGGGATTGGCTGAAGCGTAAGTCTTCTTGATTTCCTCGTCGGAAATAATCCGGCCCTCTTCGAAATCAATCAGAAGCATCTTGCCGGGCTGAAGCCGCCATTTGGTGATGACCTTCGCTTCATCAACCGTGATGACGCCGCTTTCGGAGGCCATAATCACCGTATCATCGTCGAGGACCATGTAGCGCGCAGGGCGGAGACCGTTGCGGTCGAGCGTTGCACCGATCTGACGACCGTCGGTGAATGCCACAGCCGCCGGGCCGTCCCACGGTTCCATCAACGCAGCATGGTACTCATAAAATGCTCGACGCTCCTCACCCATTAGAGGATTGCCTGCCCAGGCTTCCGGGATCAGCATCATCATAGCATGAGCCAGCGAATATCCGCCTTGCTGAAGAAATTCGAGCGCATTGTCGAAACAGGCCGTATCGGACTGGCCTTCATAGGAAATTGGCCACAGCTTCGAAATATCGTCGCCAAACTCCGGTGACGCCACCGATGCCTGCCGGGCAGCCATCCAGTTCACATTGCCGCGCAGCGTGTTGATTTCGCCATTGTGGGCGACCATGCGGTAGGGGTGGGCCAGGCGCCAGGACGGGAATGTGTTCGTGGAAAACCGCTGGTGAACGAGTGCGAGCGCTGATTCGAAACGTTCGTCGTTCAGATCCTTGTAGTACGCCGCCAGCTGATACGACAGGAACATGCCTTTGTAGACAATCGTACGGCACGACATGGAAACCGGGTAAAAGTCCGGATCTTCGCCAACGGCTGCAATCACCGCGTTTGAGATTACCTTGCGAAGAATAAACAGGCGCCGCTCAAATGTGTCAGCATCGGAAATGGAACTTCCACGGCCGACGAACATCTGGCGATGAAACGGCTCGGATGCCGCGATGTCAGGTGCCTTGGAGAGAGACGAATTGTCAACCGGCACATCGCGCCAGCCAATCAACTCTACACCTTCGGCTTTGACAGCATCTTCAATAATCGCAATGAGTTTTTCCCGGCGCGCCTGATCTTCCGGCAGAAAGAAGTGACCCACACCATAGGCTTCCGGCTCCGGCAGCGAAAATCCGGACTTCTCGCATTCCGCGACAAAAAAAGCATGCGGGATTTGAACCAGCATACCAGCGCCATCGCCCATAAGGGGATCAGCCCCAACGGCACCACGATGCTCTAGATTCTCGAGCATCTGCACGCCCTGGCGAACGATGTTGTGTGACTTCTTGCCCTTGAGATTTGCAACGAAACCCACACCACACGCATCATGCTCGTTGCGCGGATCATAGAGCCCGGGACGTTTACTGGACGATTTTACAGCCGGTCCGGTGTTTGCGGCACTGCCATGTTGCAGCGATTGGACGTTCGCACCCAGATCAGTCTTCATCCTTCAATCCTCTCACAATCGGGCAACGCAAGCGTTGCGAGATGGTCGGGTCGCACCGTTCATCGTGCGGCTCGGTGAGCTTTTTCTGGCCAGGCCAGGCTCGTTCATTCTGGTTTAACCAGCCCTTTGCTTATTTCCCGGCGCTGTTCCGATCTGAAGGGTACAGTCGGGTCGTGGCCACCAAGAGAGGCTGGAGGACTAAGCTGGCTTTCCCATCTGCCAGCCTATCAACTGGCAGTAATTGGGACAGCATTCCTGTCCTAATTTCCGCGAGACCATGCCAGAACAGCTTCTACAAAGCAAGTATGACCAACGCAAAGAATGATTGCATCCTATCTTGGCTCGAAACGCAGTCCGGCGTATGCCAGCTTCACCCTTCGCAGCAACAGTCCCAGTACTGGATCTTGGTGCAGCGCAGTACCAACAAGTCATCCGCAGTTGAGTCGGCTTCAGCCTCGTAAGTTGGCAATCTGATCGCAGGATACCGTGACTTTACAGGGTCCTAGATGTTACGTTACGCTAGGGAAGATGGCGATTAGAGGGGCGTCAAAACTTGCCGGACAACCGCCGAGATTGATTAGAATTCAGTGTTTTGGTGCTTCATTTTTGGCAACTGCTTGGATTGCATGACCGCCGCCCCCGGAATTGCAGTCAAATCTTTCAGGGACCATAAATGTCGGCACCAATTCCCGGTCCCAAAGTTCACTTTGGGACCGGGATCACATTTCCACTTCGAAGCCTCAACCAAGTTGATTGTGCAATGAGCCGCCAATGCCCTCCGGGTGTTGAACCGTCTTCTTGAAATCATCAGACAATTTCCAGCTGATTCACCAGCGATCCAGCGGTCCTTGCGTTCAACAAAGAGAATTGACCAGACGCGACCAATTCAGCGTTGCAACTTGCCAGAAATTTGGCATACCAGCCTCATCAAACCCCTGAAATGTCTGTATCAGAGTCATCGGCGGGGCATTCATTTGGATTGAGATTTATGAACGCATTCAAGCCCGTTCGAAAAGCAGTCTTCCCGGTTGCTGGCCTCGGAACCCGTTTTCTGCCCGCCACAAAGGCCATCCCAAAGGAAATGCTGACCGTGGTGGACAAACCCACCATTCAATATGTGGTGGATGAAGCACGGGAAGCCGGGATCGAGCATTTCGTGTTTGTGACCGGTCGCAACAAGGCGGTGATTGAAGATCATTTCGATTTCCAGGTGGAACTGAACAAGACGCTAACAGAACGGGGCAAAACCGACGTCATCGACATGCTGAAATCCAATCAACTGATGGCAGGACAGACCAGCTTTACCCGGCAACAGGAGCCGCTTGGCCTTGGACATGCCGTGTGGTGCGCCCGCGATATTGTTGGTGACGAACCGTTCGCGCTGCTTCTGCCGGACATGATTATGCAGTCACCCAAGGGCTGCCTGTCCTCAATGGTTGACGTGTACAACAATAACGGCGGCAATGTGATCGCGGTCGAGGAAGTGGCCGATTCCGAGACCCACAAATACGGTATTGTTGCTGCTGGCGAGCCTGTCGGGGATGGCTTTAAAATTGAAGGCATGGTGGAGAAACCGCCGCAGGGTACGGCTCCATCGAACCTCATGATCAATGGCCGCTACATTCTTCAGCCGGAAATTTTCGGATTGCTGGAGAATCAACGCGCCGGTGCGGGTGGAGAAATTCAGATCACCGACGCCATGCTTCGCCTTGCCGAAAAGCAGGATTTCTTTGGATTTCGCTTCAACGGACGGACTTTCGACACAGGATCGAAGGAAGGATTTATCGCCGCAAACATCGCATTTGCACTGTGGCGTCCGGACATCGAACCGATTGTGCGACCGATGGTCGAAGATCTCATGAAAGAAGTGCAGCCACACGATCGCCGTGAGACAAATCGGTAATCCGAACCGCCACTTCAGCCATCATCGGCCTGAAGAATTGAACTGCGGCGCTTTGCGCGAGTGATGAATACATCCACCGCAGCGGAGCGGCCCGCCGCATCGATGACCGTCAATCTGGAATATCCCTCGCCATCCGGGTGAAATGCCGATTCTCTGCGCCGGGATTTGTGGTCCGATGGCCGGTTGTTGACCATCCACCTGAATGGAGGACGCCCATCCTGAACCTTGGCGATGACCGGCAACCATTGACCGGTAGGCGATTTCGCAATCTCCAGTCGGGCATTATGTGGCGGGAAAACAATACTCGGTGCAGGTTCAGGCACTGACCAGAACGCTGACGCGGCACTCTTGCCACGAAAATAGCGCAGAGTGATGGGCAACTGGCTGTGCGCAAGCCTCTGCACCGAAGCCGGTGCATCTCCAAATGGGACGCTGTCGACGCCGGAGCGCTCAAACGCTTCAAACAAAATCGGAGCGGCAGTCTTCTGCCCCGTCATGCCCGGAACGGCACTGTTGTCAGCCCGGCCCACCCAAACGCCTATCACATAGCGGCCATCATAACCGATCGACCAGGCATCGCGATAACCGTAGGATGTGCCGGTTTTATAAGCGATTTTCGTATTGCGATACCCTGCGGGTGGCGGTGCACCTTTCAGAATATCGGTCACATACCAAGAGGCAGATGCCGACATGAAAGATTTGACCGGTTTACGGTCATCCTCATTCGTCGCAGAAACGGAAATGGCCGTTCCGCCATTTGCCAGCCCGGCATAAAGCTGCACGAGGTCCTTCAGACTGATGCCAAGACCGCCCAATCCGATAGCAAGGCCCGGCACCTTTCCTTTTGGAAGGTCAACAACTGCACCAGCCGTTTGAAAGACCTTGATCAGGCGCAGCGGTCCAACGGATTCCAGAAGCTTGACCGCCGGAACGTTGAGCGAAAGCTGCAGTGCCGTGCGAACACTGACTTCGCCCTGATAGGCGAGGTCAAAGTTTTGCGGGCGGTAGCCCGAAAAACTCACCGGCGTATCGAATATGTGCGTTGCGGGCCGCACCACACCGTCATCAAATGCGAGCGCATAGATGAACGGCTTCAAAGTGGACCCCGGAGAACGAACAGCTTCGCTCATATCGATCCAGCCGGACCTGCGCTCGTCAAGCATATCGGGCGAGCCGATCTGAGTAACAATGTCGCCGGTTTGACTGTCCGCCATGACCAATGCGAGCGAGCGCTCCGGACCCAGTGACCGGGCCTTTTCCAAAGCGAGCAGTTCGAGGTTCTTCTGGACCGATCGCTTAAGCCGGGTGCGATGCACCAACTGGTCGGGATGTTTGCCGATCAGACGGTTCGCCAAATGAGCCGCTAGTTTCGGCATGGCGCGTCTCACCGCAGGCACCCGCGATCTGGCTGCGCGCGCCACCTCACTTGCCGCAATGATATGGCCGGAGGCCATACGGCGTAGAACCGTATCGCGCGCCTTTTGCGCCCGGTTTCTAAATCGATCCGGTCGTCGCCGTTCGGGCGATTGTGGCAAAGCCACCAGCAAGGCGCTTTCCGCGACACTCAAGCCCTTTGGTTCTTTTCCGAACCAGGCAAGAGATGCTGCCCGAACACCTTCGATGTTCCCGCCGTATGGTGCAATTGCCAGATAACGCGTAAGGATGTCCTGCTTCGTCAGGCGACGTTCGATTTGCAGGGCCAGGACAATCTGCCGGAGCTTGGCGCGCAGCGACCGCTGGCGATCTTCAGTCAACAACCGGGCATATTGCATTGTGATCGTAGAGCCGCCGGAAACAATCCGCCTATTGGTCACAAACTGTCCGAAAGCGCGCAGGAACGCGACAGGATCAACGCCAGGATGGTTCCAGAACCGCTTGTCCTCAAAGGCAAGCAGCATTTTGACGTACTCGCCATCCACATTGTCCAGAGAAACTGGCAGGCGCCAGAAGCCATCTGAACTTACAAAGGCACGTAGTAGTTTTCCGTCACGATCCAGTACCTGCGGAGAGACGGGTTTTCCGTCTGCAAGAAGGGGTGGATTGTTTCGATCAAAATAATCGAACGCAATCGCCGCCGCCGGAATGGCGACGGTCAGAAAAACCGCTCCTCCAATCAGGAGCCAGGCAAGTGAGCGCCAGACCCGGTGAAACATGGTCTTCGATTGCGCCGCTATTGCGCCCGCACCTGCATCCAGCCAGCCGCAGTGCGCGCTGAAATCTCTGGACGATACATGTCCTCAACGCTGGCAGCGGGATGGGTGTATATGCCGGGCGTCACTGCACGCACCACATAGGCAGCGGTGAACTCCTTGCCTGCACCGCCAGAATGATCAAACGCGGTGACGAACCGATCATCCCGGAATTCTGAATGGGACGCATCGGTCTGAGGCAACCAGCTGAACGACTTCAGATCAGCGCTCGAAACCAGACGTGGATTGTCGATTTCGAACCCAGCGGGAAGCAAATCGGTGATCACAAGTCGCGATTCCTGATCTTCAATCTGCTTGATTGAGACAACGACAACGAACCGCTCGTTTTGCTTCACATCACTGATGTTTGCCTGCGTCCCATCGAGACGATAGTAGGCACGGCTGATTGTCAGCCCATTGCCTCCGGCAGGAAGCGGCTGGCTTGGAACGGCGACGGTGGTCACCGTTGCCCGCAAATTCTGGCTGCTGGTGTTGGCAATCCGAACAGGCGATAGTGCCAGATGATTACCTTCGTATTGGCTTGAATAGGCACCGCTATGTTCGCGACCATCCACATCGAGTGAGATGTCGGCATTGCGAAGGCGCTCGGCGCGTGCCGCCAACAGCATCCACGCTTGTTCCTGCGTGCTGGTGTATTTGTCGTTGGCGTAGAGTTCACTAACCAACGTACGCACAGCCGGTATCCAGGTTGGTGCAGGCGTGGTTTCATGCGCCAGCGCCAGAATTGCCGATGCATCACGCAAGGACGAACCGTAGGTGTAGTTTCCACCTGTAACCGGCACTTTTCTGGAAGCAAGGGTAAGCGCAGATTCGAAGGCTTTGCGAGATCGCGTTACGTCACCATAAAGCGCCATGCCTGCACCCAGTTGCGCCCGGGAAAGAGGCGAGCGGAACGCGCTTAATTGGCTATCTGAATAGTAGCGCAGATCACCGGCAGAAGCCTTCTTATTTCTGGCCAGAACGTAAAGCGCATAAGCAACGGCAGAATCGTTCTCCTCCAGATTGTTCTGATAGGCGAGCGTGTTGTTGAGGTTCTGGAGCGCAAGCTTCATGGCTTCCGCTGGAACATCATATCCTTTTTCCGCCGCCCGGGTAAGGAAGTCAGACACATAGGCGGTCAACCACAAATCATCCTGTCTGGTTCCCCACAGGCTGAAACCGCCATTGCTCGACTGATAGGACAAGACCCGTGCAACCGCCTTTTGGATGCGGTCGCGTATGGTCTTTTCGTCCATACCGGGGATGCTGATGGGATAGTCGCTGGCATAGAGCAGCGGCAGAGCTTTACTCGTCGTCTGTTCGGCGCATCCGTAGGGATAGCGATCAAGTTGCAGCACGAGCGACGGCACATCAAACGGCGTGGGCTGTGCAACCGTCACACTGACTTTCGCGCCATCCAGATTGCTCGCAGCAAGCAGGTTTTCATCGATCAGGATGGAACCGTTGCGGGCTGCCAGTGGCACTTCGAGCTTGTTGGTGACCGGAAGCTGCGACGGACGAACCTTCATCACCGCCTCATAGCTCAACGAAAGACCGTTTTCGTGGGTCAGAGCAATTCTCGCCCACGCCGTTCCGTTGGAACGAGCTGAGACGGGAATGTTCAGGTCGCGCTTTTCTCCCGCGCCAAGAACAATTTCAGCCGGAATATTGTTCAGACTGATGTTGGTGCTTGTTTCGATGTCGATTGAGTAGCGCCCGGCTGGCCCGTCCGTGTTGGTGAACTCAGCAAGCAGCCTTGCCTGATCGCCAGGTGCCATGAACCGCGGCAGGCTCGCGGCGATCACCACCGGATCGCGAATGATGCTCTCGCCTTCAGCGGCACCGAGCCCTTCCGCGGTCCAAGCCGTTGCCATAATGCGCACCGTGCCGTTGAACTGCGGAATGTCGAAAACCACTTCCGCGCGACCGTTTTCATCCAGTCGCACCGGACCAGAGAAGAAGGCAACAAGCTTTTCATCTGGCGGCGAACCATTGGTGCTCATGCCTTCAACGCCATCACCACCGGAGCGCAACCGGCCATCCGCACCCAGAGACCCGTCGATAAGACGTCCGTAGATATCGCGCATCGCAACGCCAAGCTTGCGCTGGCCGAAATAGCGCTTCTTCGGATCGGGGCTCTCATAGTTTGTGAGGTTCAGTATGCCCACATCGACCGCGGCAACGGTCACGTAGGCTTCTTCACCCGGTTTCAGATTGGAGACTGAAACCGGAATGCGCAGGGCCGCACGAGGCTGGCTCTGGCTCGGTGCATCGATTGAGAGCTGCAAGGCGCGATCTTCAGGATCAATCGTGAGCCACTTCACGCCGATGGAGCGCATGGGCATACGCGATGCTTCTGCCTCGCCCGGTCTGAAAAGCGTCGCCAGCACATACGCGCCCGCACCCCAGTCTTTGCGAACAGGAATATCGAAGCTTGCTCCCACTGCAGGCACTGTGAAGCTGTAGGTTTCCAGAATGGAATCTGCGCCAATCGCCACCTGCAGTTCGCCCGCAAAACGGGGGGAAACCTTCAGCCGGGCAACGTCACCTGCACGATAAGTTTCCTTGTCGAGGGCAATCTCAAGTCCATCCGGCGTGTCTGTGGATTTGGTCTCTACATACCAGCCTGCATTGAAGAGCAAACTGCTTGCCGGATTTCCGGCAGTATCGGATTCCATGTCAAGCCGGTAGCGCCCCCAGCCCACCGACATGGAGAGTTTGGCCGCATCTGATGCGGTCAAATCGACAACGCCATCGGCAACCTTGTTCTCCACATTGAAGGATTCATAGCGCCAAGACGAACCGTTTCGGTACCATTGGTAGTTCCGCTCGATTTTGACGAGCGACCAGCGCACACCTCTCAAATCCGCACGATTGCCCTGCCGATCAACCGCAATCACATCGAAGTGGGCCGTGCCGCCTTCGGCAACCTGCCCACCCTGAAATCCGGGTTTGATCCCAATCATAGTGTTGGACGGGAGAACGGATATCGTCTGCGTGCGTTCTATTGCTCGCCCGCTCTGCTCACGCATGCGCACCACAAGATCAGCCGTTTGAGGACGGGACGTTGATGCCGTCTTGGCCAGCACCACCGGTATGGTGCTTTCTCCGGTTTCATTGAGCGGCGTCAGTTGCCCGAGCGAATTGCGCTGGACAGAGTTGTTGCGCTCGTCTGCCAGGCCAAAAACGTAGTCAGTAAATCCGTCACGCTTGCGACTTGTTTTGATAACCAGTTCACCCTCAAGCGCGAGGCCCGCAGCGGGTGCGCCATAAAGATACTTGCCGTTGATTTTCGCCTGAACCGGCTGATTTTCTGATATTGCCGATCCATCGATAGTGATTTCGAAATCAGTCCGTTCGGGCAGAAAATCCTCAACCAGAAAACGCTGCTCAAACAGCGGTGGAGCCTTGGTGTCCGCATGGACGTACAGGTTCCAGGTGCCGCGTTTGGCGTTGCCGCTCAAAGGCAGTTGCACGCCATAGCCGCCGAGGGCCACCCCATCATCCACGATACGGCGTTCTTCAACACCATCCGGACGTTTGAAGATGAAAGTGAGTGGCAGGTCGCGAATGGCCTTCGCGCCGGAATCGCGCACCAGCGCGGCCACGTGAACGGTTTCGCCGGGACGATAAATGCCGCGCTCCGTCCAGGCGTAAGCATCGATGCCTTTGGGGACATCCCGACCCGTTACGCCGCGATCAGAAAAGTCAAACCCGGCCTGATCCATTTGCAGGAACACGAAATCATCATTGCCGCGCTTTGCCGTGAGCAAAACCGGCGCCAATCCACCTGTGCCGCGAATGAGGCCAGCATCAAACTTCGCCGCACCATCCGCGTCTGTGGTAACGGAGCCCAGTACTTCATTGTTGCGGGCGATAAGGGTGAGTTCCACACTCCCCATGGGTTTGGCTGACGCCAAAGACCGCGTGTGAACCAACAGGCTGTCTTTTCCGGCGTAGCTTGTGAGACCGATGTCGGAAACCAGGAACCACTGGGTTGCCTGATTTTCATAGCTCTCGCGCTTTGATGTAGATGACTTTGCCGTCATCACATAGACGCCGGGCTTGCGCTCAGGCAGCATTTCGTCGACTGGAATGCTGGTGGTCACTTCCTTGTTGAGCTCGGGTTTTATGGAAACCGAACCACTCCAGACCTTCTCACCCACAGATTCGGCAAGATTGTCAGCACGATAGCCGTTGAGCTGCTGCAGGAACCGGGAGTCCCGGAGGATTTCTGTCAGCGCACGATCTCCAACACGGAAGAGTTTCAGATTTGCGCTCGTGGAGTTGACGGAAACCAGAGGGATGCCGCGCCGCGCATGGTAGGGCAGCACAAAGTTGCTGCCGGTGAACCGCACGCCGGATTCGCGATCCCGGACATAGATATCGAGTTCAACCGTCTTGAGCGTCAGATCGTCAGCCTTGGATGGCAGCCCCCGACGCACAGTCACAGCATATGTGCCACCATGGGTGAGGCCGTCGACACACACCTGATTGCCGCTGGCAGACACCGACTTTGGCGGCTGCCCGTCGATGCGGACATAGTTTTCATAATCGACACCGCTGGATGCAAGCTGCTCGGAAAACTGGATGCAGGCACGCGGCGTTCGGCTATCGGAATCAACGGTGTGCTTGACGACGCGGAAACCATATTTCTCGCGAAGATCAGCAAAAATACGCCGTTCTTCGGGAAGATCGTTCAACTCCAGACTCTGTTTGTACGCTGTGAGCGCGATCTTCTGCTGGTTTTGTGCAACCAGTGCTCTTCCGATCATCGCCAGTGCTGCGGCACGATCCACACGCGTTCTGGAGAAGTCATAGGCCTTCAGCCCGCCGGTCACAGCATAGCTGTGATAGGTCCGGCGTTCGGAAGATTTGTTTGTCTTGTGAGCAAGAGCCGCGTCCGCCAGTTTCAACCAGACGGAAACATTGCTGCGATCCACTTTGAGGGCTGAGAAGTAGAAGTTTACCGCAGATTTTGTTTCACCCGCCGCGAGTTTCTGCGCACCGGTATTGACCATGTAGGTGAACCCGAGGCCGGCAGACTTTTGCGGAGGCTTGTCGACGGCCTTCAGGAAATTGGCTGCAGCATTTTTCATGTAAGAGGGAACGAATGAAAGCGGCGGTGCGTGGCCAATGTCCTCACCACCGGAGACCGTTGCCACGCGTCCGGCGATTGCGCCTTCAAAAGTGTTGCGTTTGCCAAAGTCCGATTTCAGAAAACAGAAGCGCGCAGATTGATTGTAAGTGAACGCCATGCAGCCGAGGTTTCGAAGGCAGCTTGCCTTACATTGATCCAGCGACACGTCTTTTTCGGTGAGAAGATCAAAACCGTAAAAGTCGCTGTTCTCGTGCAGGATGATTTGACGTTCCTGCGCAGTGGCAATTGAAAAGATGCCCAAGACCACCGTCAAAACAATCGGCAAAACAACCGCTTTCAAAACCCGTATCATTCGCGTCATCCCTCTTTTGGCGCGTATACTCAGCCGGAAAGGCCAGCGTGTGATCACGTATTATTTCAAGATTGCACCGATAATTGGGCAATCAAAAATACTCTTCATTCAGTGTGAACATTCAATCTGGTCAGGACTGCGACTTAGTACACACTTCGGCTTGATATTCTCTGCGCCTTGATCTACCGAGACTAGCTTCCGAATTGCGTTCGAAGTTGAAACTTCAGAACCTTTCCCGTGGCATTGCGGGGTAGAACTTCAACAAACTTCAGATGCGCCGGGTGCTTGAAGGTCGCCAATCGGCCTTCGCAGTGACTGAGAATTGTTTCAAGTGACAGCGATTGTCCCTCTTTCAGAGCGACAATGGCACACCCGATTTCACCCCACTTTTCGTCCGGCAGTCCGATGACCGCGACTTCCCTGATTTCATCCAGCTCATATAAAAGGCTCTCAATCTCCGCGGGATAGATGTTCTCCCCACCCGAGATGTACATGTCCTTCACACGGTCCTCAATGTAGAAGTAACCTCCCGCATCCCGCCGACCAATGTCGCCGGTTTTGAACCAGCCATCCACAATGGCTTCGGCGGTTGCTTCGGGACGATTCCAATATCCCGGTGTGACCACATTGCCCTTGATCCAGATTTCACCCGGCTCGTCATCATCGGCTTCCCGGTCCGGATCCGCCATGATTTTCAGGCGGGAATGAATCAGGGAACGGCCAGCTGAACCGGTTTTGTCGGCAACATCTTCAAAGGCCAGAAAACAACCCTGCCCGGCGGTCTCGGTAAGACCATACCCCTCTTGCACCGTGATACCATACTCGCCCCACCAGCGAACCAACGGCTCCGGCACCGTTTCAGCACCGGACGCGACGGTCACCAGTCTTGAATAATCGCTGGTGGCCGACTGCGGGTGCTGGCGCATCGCATTGAATGCTGCGGGCACCGCGAAAAAATGAGAAACGGCCAGTGCCGGATCGGATATCGCGTCCAGCACAGCGCCCGGTTCGAACTGGCGCATTACGATCGCCGTGGCACCTGCCGACATATAGGGAAGGCAACTGACATTCATGGCCGCGATGTGAAACAACGGCATGGCCGCAAGCGAAACGCTGTCCTGGCTTCCCTTGCCGGGCATCTGTCCCGCTGCCGCTGAAAAATGCAGCATGGCATGGGTGATGATGACACCCTTGGGACGGCCTGTGGTGCCAGACGAGTACATCAGCATGGCTTGCGCCGACAACGCCTGATCAGGGCTTTCAAGGATGCTGTCTGAAGCGTTATCGATGGCGTCTTCAAAATCCGACGACCCACCCATCCCATCCGTTTCGATCCAGTGCTTTACGTTTGTAGTTTCCGCCAGGTCAGCCTGAACGCCGGACAGCTCGCGATCAAACACCACAACATCCGGTGACGCATCATCCACGATGAACTTGAGCTCTGCTGCGGTGAGGCGAAAATTGAGAGCGAGCACCACTCCCTTTAGGCGCCACACAGCGAAGGTGAGATCCAGAATATCAGTGGAATTGAGCGCAAAGAAGCCGACGCGATCGCCTTCCGAAACACCGAGCGAATGAAGGTGATGCGCAAGCCGTCCAACGCGCTCCGACATTTGGACATAGGTCTGACGTCGCCCGGATGGAAGATCAATCAACGCCAGCTTGTTGGGGTTACGTCGCGCATTGTGAGCAATTAGATCAACTTTGAGAAAGTCTGACATGGTACCTGCCTCACGCTTGCCTGTTCATCAGTTCTGCCACCTCACTGGCGCTTGGCATTGACGGTGCGGTGCCGGGTCGTGTGACCGAAAGACCGGCCACCGCACATCCATATCGCACCGCTTGCAACTCCGATTTTCCGCTGGCAAGCGCGGAGGCAAATCCACCATTGAACGCATCACCGGCGCCCGTTGTTTCGACCACCGGGCCAGCATTGATCGCTGGAACAAGTTCAGAGGTCTCTGCGGTGTGATACAAAGCCCCCTGCTCTCCAAGTGTAAGAATGACGGCGCCGGGTCCCCGCTTCAGCAGGGCGTCCGCCGCTTGCCGGGCTTCTTCAATCGTCGATACGTTCAGGCCGGTCAGTTCTTCCGTTTCTGTCTCATTGGGAGTGACGAAGTCACACAGCGCGAGCATATCGTCGCTCAACTCTGCAGCAGGCGCGGGATTTAGGATGGTTTTCACACCTGTTTTTCGGGCGATTTCCAAAGCCCTGTGAGCAGCCCCAAGCGGCTGCTCCAACTGGGTGACAAAGACGGCTGACCCTTCAATGGTGTGCCGTTGCGCTTCGACATCGGCAACACTGATATCAGCAGCGGCACCCGGACAGATGATGATTGCATTGTCGCCGGTTGCCTCATCCACAAAGATGTAAGCCGCACCGGTGTAGTTTTCCGGATCTCGGGTCACGACCGGCGTGACACCCGCTTCGCTCCATATCTTGGTTGCCATCGCGGCAAAATCATCATCGCCGAGACGGGAGATGAAGTTCACAGGCGTTCCCAGCCGACCAATGGCAACTGATTGGTTTGAACCCTTGCCTCCGGGCCCCAACGCGAAAGAATTTCCTAGAATTGTCTCGCCCATCCGTGGGGGGCGTTCTGCTCTGTAGGTTGTGTCGGCAACAAAGACGCCAAGGACTGTGACACTGTTGGATGAACTCATTTACTCCGCCCGGTCAAACCTGATCACCCCAGTTGATGCTGAGGCGTGAAATAATGAAGTCTGGATCAAACAGCCGCTCTTTGTCCTCGTCAACGGTGGACCTGGAAATTTACAAGAATGAAATAGACAATTCCCAACACGACGAATGACAAGACCGTATGGGCGCCATTCCACTGCAGGGTCAGTTTGACGGGCGAAATGCCGGATATGCGGGACATCAGAACTGCGCCGGAGGAAAATGGTGCGCCCGTTGTACAAACAGCCGTGCCTGCCGCGATAGCCAACGCTGCCCAGGTCACATCGACCGGCATTTGAGGCACTTCCGCAATGAGTGAAGCGAGAAAGATCGCCATGGTGATCGGGCTCAATCCAACAAGCCCCATCACCCAGACGCTCGCGGTGAGGGACAGTAAAACGGTGGTGGCTGAGAGATTTTCAAGGTCAATCGCTGCAGCAAGTGCTGCCGCTGGCACGAGTTTGCCCCCAACAGTGCCTATGAATCCGGCACAGGCGATGAACACTGTCTCTCGAGAATATCCCGGAAAGGAGACAAATGAGATTTCACCGAGGCGTTTTACCGTGGCGCGGAGTGGTTCCGCCGCACTGGTTCGCCAGTTCTGAACCATAACCCAAAGAGCGACGATCACCGGCGCAGCGCACATTACGGCAGGAATAATTGTCATATCCAGCACTTCGACCAAACCGAAAACGGTAAAAATAAGAGCCGCACACATGGCCGCAAAGCGGCCGATTTCGGAAAACGGAACTGGTGGGGATACTTCTGTTGGCAATCGTCCTTCGCGGATCAAACGGGCTCTCAATGGACGCCAACGCAGACTGTCTTCTGCCCAACTGATCAATGTCATCAACAGGGCGAGTGCAAGGCCTGTCCCCATCAATCGCAGTGCATCAATACCGTCCATTAGAGTGGGCATCACAGCCTGGGTCACAGCCGTTGGAGCCCACAGCAGGAACCAGGAAAAACCGCGAAAGGCAGCAGCGAGCTGCCGCCGCTCTCGCACGACACTGATATCATCAAGGTTCTGCGGATCCTTCAGTTCCGCCCGAACACCGCGTTGAATGATTGGCGCGAACAGTGCCAGCGAACCCAGATTGATCAGCACGCCAAGGAAGTGTGCCCCGGAAAAGATTGCAAGAAAGCGTCTGCTCGAGGGTTGTTTGGTCAGATACGCACCGATCGTTCGCACCGAATCCGAGTGCACAGCGCCTTCGCGCAGCATTGCCATCAACAATATAAAGCTGGCGAGATAGGCTGACCGGGACAATCCATCGTGCGTTAATGACAGAAGCGACTGATCGCTGAACACTCCGGCGATGGCCAGCGCGCCGCAGACTGCCATCAGATAGAACTCGCGCCTGCCCAGGCTCTTGAAAAAGACGACCGGTATAGCCAGGACCAGTGCGATCGACAGCCAGTCGGCAATCGCAAAACCACTGAGCAGATAGATCAGTTGAGTGGCGATCAGCGTGAGCATCACTGCACCGCCGAGCATTTCCGCCGACGGACTTTTCACTGACTTGTGCTGCTGAGATTCGTTCAAGTCTGACTTTCTAATCGCGGCGCTGGTAAACTGCTAACAGGAATGCAAGCGCGTCGACCCGCTTTTGCCGGATACATTCGCATACAATTTACTGTCAGGATTTGCATGTCGAGTGGAATTGGATAATTCTCCATCGAATCGCCAAACTCTTCGCGATATTCGTGCAAAATCTTTCGTATGAATTGGGAGGCTTCGGCCCATGTCATACCGTCTGGCTGGACCACTGACCGGGTTTGCACTGATCTGTGCAACGGTTACCTCGGCATGGTCTCATCCTCACGAATTTATCCAAATGCGGATTGATGTCCTGTTCAACAAGTCGGGTCAGGCCGTGGCCATGCGACAGAACTGGCTATTCGATGAATTTTTCACCGCCTTTGCGGTTGAAGGGCTCGACAAGGACGGCGATGGCAAACCGGACAAGCAGGCTCTGGACGCGCTACTGGTCGAAATTCTCGGGAATATCGGGAAGGAGAGCTATTTTACTCTCGTAGAGCAGGACGGCAATCTTACGAAGTTCAAAACCGCGACTGCGCTGAAAACGGAAATGGAAAACAACCAACTAAGGGTGCAGTTTCTCATTCCATTTAAAACTCCCGTCGGCGGGCCAAACAAAGAGTTCAGATACGCAACATTTGATCCGACTTTTTACGTGGCGATGCAGCATGATGATGGCGACGATGTTGTGAAGCTTAAAGATGCTCCCAAATCCTGCGGACACGAAATTGTGCCACCCGATCCCGATCCGGAAAAAATGGCGCTCGCCATTTCTCTCGACAAGGGTGAAACGGCGGGTGACGGTCTCGGCATTCATTTTGCCGAATGGGTCAATATAAAGTGTTGAGCACCAGGGTCGTCCGCACTGTCGCCATAATTTATTGAATTGTGACTCCATACGCTATTGTCGGTTGAGACAGGCGACAATCACAGGGAACGGCAAATGAAACTTCCAGGCTCGATTGCGGGCATGCTTGCCGGATTCTTGATGTTTGTCGCAAGCGGCAGCGTTGCGTCAGCACATCCGCATCAGTTTATCGATCTTAAAGTGGATGTGATGTTCGATTCCTCGGGCAAGGCGGTCGGTCTGAGGCAGGAGTGGGTATTTGATGCGCTTTTCACCGCCTACCTCATCCAGGGTCAGGATCAGAACGGTGATGGCAAGTTCGATAAGGCTGAACTGATCGATATGCTCGGGCGATTGCTGACCAACATGTCTCAGGAAGACTATTTCACGGTGGTGCACGAAAGCGCTGAACCCACGAAGTTCGGATCTGCCAAGCCGGTAGCCGCATCAATCGAGAATGAACAATTGGCGATCCGGTTTGAGACACCGTTTGCTAAGCCCTTGGGTGGCAAGGGAAAGACGTTTCGGTACGCGGTATATGATCCGACATACTATATTGCCGTTCTGCACAGGGACGGGTTGAAGGGTGTAAAGCTTGATGCTGCCGCGAAAGGTTGTAAAGCGGAGTTTCAACCCTCGGAACCGAGTACTGACCAAGTCGCTCTGGCCGCGTCGCTGGGAATAAATCAATCGGCCGGTAACGGTCTTGGAATCCACTTTGCCGAATGGGTGTATGTGAAATGCTGAAGGCACTTCAGTCCCTTCCCGCAGCGCTGGGCGCACTTTTCCTGATTGCGTTACTCGCTGTCCTTCTGTCGCTCACCGGCACGTTGCCGGTGCAGTTCCCCGGTTGGGGGGAAACGGTCCTGTGGCTCTACAAGCAGCAGCAGGCTTTTCACAAGGAGCTGACCGGATCCATGCAGGTCCTCGCCAAGCAAGGAAGCTGGTCGGCCGGCGCAGCGTTGATCGTGGCGAGTTTTCTCTACGGCGTGTTTCATGCCGCCGGCCCCGGTCACGGCAAGGCGGTCTTGACCACCTATCTTCTCACCAATCCGGAGGAGACCCGTCGTGGGATCATGATTGCCTGGCTTGCAGCACTTTGTCAGGGACTGGTGGCGATCTCGCTGATTTATGGTCTGCTCTACATCGCGGGCTGGGTCCCGCGTGACACGAAATCCGCCGTGACGTGGAGTGAACGCCTGAGCTACATCCTGGTGATGGGCATCGGTGTCTATCTCATCTGGCGGGTGGCGAAAGCACGCAACTGGATTCGGCATCTCAACTTTTTCCGGTCGTCCAACCGCACCCATCACCAACATGAGGGTCATGACCATCACAGCCATGATCATGCCCATGATCACAACCATCACAATCATGATCATTCGCACCACGATCACGATCATCACCACCATCATGGCCACAGCCATGATGAGAATTGTGGTTGCGGACATGCCCATTCGCCGGATATCGATGAGCTTCGCCAGCCAACCAGTTTGAAGGCGGGCCTGGGGCTTGTGCTTTCCATGGGCCTTCGGCCGTGCAGCGGTGCCATTCTGGTGCTCGTGTTTGCCAAGGTGACCGGACTTGCGCTTGCAGGGGTTCTGGCAGTCCTTGCCATGTCGGTTGGAACGGCAATCGCAATCAGCATTCTGGCGATCGTGGCCATTCAGGCGCGGGACTGGACAAGGAAAGCCCTTTCGACAAGCACAGGCTCGGTCGCTTATCTGTCGACCGCGGCAGACATTGTCACCCTATTGGGTGGCGTGTTCATTCTGATGCTTGGTTATTCGCTTTTCATTGCGACCTATGTGAGCCGCTCATCCTTCGGGCTTTGACGCGCCACCCCATCGCATAAGGTCGTAGACGCCTTTGTCCTCAATGGCTTCAAAGCCAAGGCTCGCATAAAGGTCTCTGGCCGGGTTGAACTTCTCCACATGAAGGCTCAGGTCCTTGTCCGCCTGTTTCGACTCATCCATGAGATCGAGAATCATCGCCACCCCCAGGCCCTGTTTCTGGCTCTCTGGAATCAGCGCGATATCGATGAGGCGATGCTGGGTTGGCCAACGCTCCAGATAAAGGCGGCCGATGCGTTCCCTCTGCTTAATCACCACAAGCCAGTCCGCATCCGGATAGTGTTCCTGGTAGTGCGAATGCTGTGCCTTGAACTGCCCGGAGAGAAATTCATTGGCTTGTTCATCGCTCCAGCCAGCCTGAGCGACTTCATCAGCGCGGGTCGACGCGTAGAGCGCTTCAAGGAATTCCATGTCTCGCTGATTGAATTTTCGGAACGAAAGCCCGGCGTTGCGGCTGCGCAGATAGTTGGATCCAGCTTTGCTTGTCATGGTCGTTGCCCAAAAGTCACCAATGAAGTGTCCGCCAAAAACAAATGGCCCGCAATTGATGCGGGCCACTTTCACTGGTTCAGTTCACCAGTTTAGTTGAAAAGCGCAACAAGATGGGAGGGGCATGCACCATCACCACAGGGAACAAGGGTCACGTCCATTGTCCCAAGTTCCGAGTGACGGATGCGGTAAATGCCCTCTGACAAGCGCTGCGGCAGATCATTGACCGCGAACTTCAGTTCGAATGCCTGATCGCGCACACCCGATGGGGTGACAGACTTGCGGCCTACACTTTCCACCGATGCGAGCTTCAATCGAACCGCGCCGAGGTCGCCAACCATGCGAAACCCTGACCCGACATGCGGCGCAAAATGCTCCGCCGTCATGCCGTGCACCGGCGCAAGTGCGGCAAAAGCAGGCGTTTCCACCACTGCGGCACTTGCAGCCGCGGCCGTTGTTCCCTGCACGAAGGTGCGGCGGGAGATGTTTGATTTACCTGTCATAGTTTTCTCCCTCAACTCCGCGATGGATAAAGCCCCACAAGAGCAATAATATAGTTGATGGCCAGAAGCGGCTGAAGATTGTTGTGTGGCTGGCTGCCACCGGTTTGTGGCAATGGAGCCATTGGCGTGAGGCTGGAAGACGTACCGGTCTGGTACAAGGACCCACTGCGTGATCGAGTGAGGGCAACCTGTGCCTGCATGGTTCCCTGTTCACCATTTTCTCCCGACGCTGACAGTTGGTGATTGTGCGAAGGTATCTGTGACTCTTGCAGCGTGACCTGATCTGATCCTCCCCGCTCGCCCAACCTTCGAGCCGTCAGACCGGGTCCCCTACCGGGGTGCATCGGTGCTCGTCCCTGAAGATTGGGAAGGCCGACTGTACTGCGGCCATCGCCGCCATAAGTCGTTCCAAGGAGTGAAAACAAAGCCGTGTTTTGTGAAATCGGAAGCAATTGCCCATTGCAGAATGCCCAGCCGCGCGGGGCGAAACTGCCAGCGAAAATTCGGATTTCTGCGGTAAACGGTTCAGACATATCGAATTCTCCTAGGTCCGGCTTGGATAAATGCCGAAAAGGGCAATAATGAAATGAATGCAGATGAACGGCATAACATTGTCGTGGGATCCACTCCCTCCCGTGCTCGATACAGCGGAAGCGGCCATCGGCGTGTCGATCGATTCACTGGCAGAATACGGCTCCAGCACCGTGTTCGAGGCAAGACGGTTGCCTCCGGGGCTTGGCAGATTCCCGTTGTCAGTGGTGCCCTGAGCCGGATGGGTGTGAACCGGCAACTGGGTGTCAAGAAGTGTTACAGTCTCTCTGCCGCCCTTGGCTCCCAACCGTCGGTTAGACAGGCCCGGCCCTTGACCCATGTGCATGGGAATGCGGCCTCTCATATCAGGAAGTCCAAAAGTGGTGCGCCCATCGCCTCCGTAGATTGTTCCCAGTAGGGAGAACAGGGCGTCATTCTGCGAAACCGCCAGCAACTGGCCATCGCAAAGTGCCCACCCTCGTGGCGCGAAGTTTCCGGCAAACATGCGAATTTCGCCAACAAATGGTTCAGACATGGCTCGGCTCTCCTAATTTCTCGAAGGAAACAGGCCCCTTATGGCGATGCAGTAATTTACCGCCAGAAAGGGTTGCATGTTTTCGTGGGCTTGCCCCCCACCGGCATTGGAAATTGTGCCTGTTCTCAAGTCGACCAGGTTGGCATTTGATGCCGAATAAGGATTGCCCACTTCACGCGCCAGCACGGTTCCGTTGGTGTTGATGCTGTTTCCATCCTGGGAAGACCCTTCAAGCGTATGGGTATGCGCCGGCATTTCCGGTACGGAAAGCGTGTGCGTCTCCTCTCCTCCCAGCTGACCTTCCTGCCAGGTGACACCGCCGGTGCCATCGTTTCCCGTGTGGATGGGAACACGGCCTCTGAGATCCGGCAGATTGAAGTTGGTTCTGCCATCGCCTCCATAGGTCGTTCCCAACAGCGAATAGAGCGACTGGTTTTGGTTGATCGGCAGGGTTTGCCCATCACACATCGCCCATCCGCGCGGGGCAAAACCAAACCCCATCATGCGAATCTCAGCGAGAAAAGGTTCCGACATAAACTGCTCCTCTGGTTCAAACAGTTGATGATCATCAACCGGCTGTCAGCATTGCGAACGAAAATAAATCCGCGGCAGAATCCGCAGCCGAACAAAATAAAGCAACACTATTCAAACAGTAACGGCTGAAGTGTATCGCGGTTTTACCCCACTGCAAGGAGAACCAACCGCAAAAAGACTGCAAAAATGCTCAATACGCCTCGGTCTATGCAATTGTTCACACATCCAGACGCAGAGTCATTATTTTCTGCAATCAGAGTGTCAATTTCGCCGGAATTGAATTCGGAGATACTCGATCATGAAAACCAACGTAAAGGGGCGCATCGCGATAGAAATGCGCCCCTTGTATCTTGTCAGATCGAATTTGAGTTTACTTATGGCAGCGTACAGACAGGCTGGCTGAAATTAATAGTGCCGGATTCCGTTATTACTCCGACACCGCCGTTGACTGCCAAAATGTTGGCTGCACTCGTCTGCACAGAATTGTGCGTGCCTGCGGTCTGACGGACCCGGATGATGCGCGAACCCGCACCGAATGGTCCGCCATCAATTGTCCCGGAGAATGAGTTCCCGGAAATGTTCGAACAGGTCGTTCCACCCACAACGGTGTTGGTCACCTGTATCGGCCGGTCAAAGTCATGTTCTCTGAAGACGTTGTTGGTGATGGTGACGTTGCTGGTTCCCGCAGACACGTTGTTGGAGGCGAACACGCCTTCAAAACTCGCAATCTCCTGAATGGTGTTGTTGTTGATGTTGACGGTCATAGTGCTGCCGCCCTCATTGCTGACACGAATGCCGCTACCAAGCTGCGACCCGGAACCAGCGGTACCCAACGTGCCGATGGTGTTGTCGGTGATCGTCGCCCGCAGGATTCCCTCGCCCGCGGCCAGCGTTCCGTTGGAGAACAGATTTATCGCACTCGCGCGTATGCCGGTGATGGAATTGCCGGCTGTACCGGCGTCTGCACCATCGCGAACATTGACCGTAAGGTCGGGGCCAGCACCAACGCCGGCTGAGTCCAGCGTACCGTTGATCGCGACATTCATCCCATTGAAGCTATTGTCTTCCACCGTTAGCGTCCCGGTGTGGCCGCGCCCGACGTTCAGTTCCAGTCCGGTGCCCTGCAATCCGCCGGCGGCGCCCGAAGCGGTGCCGTTGCCGAATGTTGATGTATTCACCGAAACGGAGGTGGTGCCCGCACCATTGACATTCACCCGTAGACCACCCGCGCCCGTGACAACTGACGTTTCCTGGAAGGTTGAACCGGTTACGGTCATCGTCAAATTACCGCCAGCCGTGGTTCCGCCGTCACCGGTATTATCGATGGCAAAGAGGTCACTGCCCGCATCCTGGCTCGTCAGGTTGGTGATTGTCACGGTTCCGGTAAGGCCCTGGAACTGGATGTTGTCCTCAAACGCCGCATTACCAAAGCTTCGAACCGTCGTGTCAGTGATTGTCAGCCCCGAGACTGTCTGACCGGAAATACCCACCTGACCGGCATTGTTGTTGCCGTTGATGTCCAGATTGTTAAGGGTGAGATTGGTTACATTGTTGAGCTTTATGCCGGCATTGAACCCGGCGATATTGCCGCCGAAAACAGACGTGCCAACACCTTGCGTGGTCGCCACATTGGTGAGGTCCATGTTGCGCAAATCAACGTTCGACGCATTTGTCAGCTGAATTGCGTTGCCGGTGACATTCTGGATCGTGCCGCCGGAGCCGTCGGTGGTGCCGGTTCCTGTCACGTTGAATGCGCCCGCGCCGGTGTTGTTGAGCACAATAGAGTTGGTACCACCGTTTTGACTGATGGACTGGAAGGTCACACCCCCGGCGCCGATGGTCGTGCCGTTGATGTTGACTGCCTGGCCTGCACCCGTGTTGATCGTGTTGCCCGCACCCTGAACCGTTACAGTACCACCGCCTGTGGCAACAAAACCGGCACCCGTGGTCGTATCAATATCCAGCCCACCATTGGTGAAGTTGATCGTCCCGCCGGTATTGCTGGTTAAAGTTACGGCAGCCAAACCGGTGGTGCTAACTTGTTTTGTTGTGCCGGAAATATTGATCGTCCCGCCAGTACTACCATTGATGACGATATGACCACCGTTTGTGTTATCGTCGGTAAGGTTGCCGGAAATAGTCACCGTTCCTCCAGTACGGTTTTGAATATCAACCGCCTGGCCCGTCGCTCCGGAGGAGTTTATCGCGGTGGCAATGGAAATGGTACCCGAGCCACCTGTAATTTCAATTGCCCTTTGATTACCCGTATTCGTAATAGTACCACCGTTCACGTTCAGCGTGCCGACGTGGTTGTTGATATCAATGCCTCTCTGGTTATTGATGGTGGCTGACGCCGTTGCGAAAGTGGCATTGACGTTCGCGCTCGAGATGTTGATCGCTTCGGCAGCACCGACGGAAACAGTGTTAGCCGCATTGTTAAGCGTGACGCTGCCTCCACCGGAATTATTGGCACTAAAACCTGTACCGGTTGAGGTATTGATGGTCATCGCAGCCGCTTGAGTAACGATGCCACCGCCATTGTAGTTGAAGCCATTGCCATTGGCGGTATCAATATCAAGTAACCCATTGAAGTTGATGGTAGCTGTGTTGGATTGCAGAAGAACGCCTTGTCCACCGGTTCCGGTATTATTGATCGTTGTAGCACCAAAGGTGATTGTGCCATCGGAATTGACAACCTCAAGTCCGGTACTGGTGGAACTGGTAATGGTGGTTGTGCCAGTCACCGTAAAGGTAGAACCCGCGCCCTGCAGATCGAGCGAAATACCGTGATCCGTCGAATTGGTCGACGTCACGTTGCGCAGCGTGATGTTGGTCACGGTCGGATTGATCAGCACAGCCGTGCCATTGTTGGAGATAATATCGTTGGTGCCGCCGGTGATGTTGAGCGTGCCTGAATTCTGCGCGCGCAAGCCGAATGCGCTGTTGCCAGTAACGGTGACATCCAACCCGGCAAAGGAATAGGTTCCCGTGTTTGCCGCACCAACACCAGTGCCGAGATCCACACCCCCACCGTTGAAGCCAAAATTGTTCGTGACCATGGTGTTGCCAGCGAATGTCACATTACCGGCAGAACCCGAGATCTCGATACCATCAGACCTGGCACCTCTAATGTCCGTCACGCCGGCGACTGTAATCGTTTCACCAACGGTATCGAAATCATTGATGCGAATGCCAATAAGGGAACGGAATGACAAGAAGCTGGCAAAATCGATATCCACACCAGCACCGGTGATTTGGATTATACGCAATCCGATTGAAGTGTTGTCCGTCGAGTTCCCCACAGCCACGGCTCCAAAGTCAGCATCAAAATTGCTGCCAGTCACGTTGTCGATCCTGATGCCTTTACCAATAGTAGTGGTCTGGCCAGCGGTTCTGTTGATGTTGGTTGTGCCAAAGTTGACGGTCACATTGTTCTCAGAAATGTTACTGATTTCAATACCATCATCGGTATAGTTGTTCAGCGTCGTTGTACCGGTGACCGTGAAACTGGAGCCGGCGCCCAGATTGTCAAGATGAACACCATCAACGGTTGTTCCACCGCCATTGCCGGTGATGGAACCAAAGGTCAGATTTGTGGTGACGTCGTTGATGAGAACCGCGCGTCCCGCGGTCGCGTTGATTGTGCTCGCCGGACCCGCCAGCGAGTTTGCCGTGAGCGAACCCGCACCCGAGCCGTCCAGGTGGACGTTGCCATTGAACGTGGTGTTCAAAATATTGAGGGTGGAGGCGCCGCCCGGCGTAGAGACATCTATCGCATCCTCACCTGTTCCAGCACCAATCCTGCTGTTTCGGATGGTAACGGCTTCCGCCGTTGCCAGGGTCGCATTGACACCGTCACCGGTGCCGCCATTGGTGATTCTCACACCATCAATGGTGGATGTGCCAGTGATCGCAACCGTGTTGTTTGCACCCGTGGTGGTGATGGTGGCGTCGACGATATCAATCGTTCCTCCCGCCGCCGTAATAGTCGTTGATCCGCCGCCGATGCCAGTGAATTGGAAGCTCGGAGGTGCGCCACCACCCCCAACGCCAATACCCAGCGTCGTGGCATCAATGGATTCGCCATTGACCAGACCAACCAGCGCTTGATTGTCAGCAAGATTCAGTGTGTTGATTGTGCCCTGCCCCGCAGCGCTCAGATCAATCGTGTCGCTGGTGCCGTTGACCGTGCCGTCGATCGCAACAAGAACCTGAGCGCCGGAGGCTGCAGCATCCGCGGCTGTGCCGGGATTGGCGAAGGTGCCCGCTGCTGCTGCTGTGCCATTGTTCGAGAAGACGTAGAAGGTGACTCCGCCAGACAGATTGGCAACACCGGATGCGTTGAAATCAACATCACGGAAGTTATAGGTGCCGTTGGCTGGTAACGTCCCATTGATCGCCTGTGTGGCGTGAATGTCAGAGGCTGTCAGATCGCCCGCTGCACCATCGCCATCACCAAAGACGAAGTTGAGGTTTGTGGTGCCGTTCACTTCCACACCAACAGCCAGAAGATTGCCTGCTGCCCCGATTGTGCTTGTCGGGCCACCGTTTGTGTTGGTGTCGCCCAGCTGCACAGTACCGGTGCCGGTGGTACCCGCAATATTAACACCCACGGTGCCGGTGGATGTCGTTGCGGTAACATCAAAATCGTTGGCCGTCACATTGGCGTTGACGGTCGCGCCACTGAGGTCAAATCCGGTCGTGTTGTTGGTTGAGAGCTGAATGTCCAGATCGTTGAAGGTGATTGTGTTGGCGACCGTGCCTGTGACTTTAACCCCAGAGCCATTGGGATTTGTCACGGTCAGATTGTCAAAAAGAATGGTTCCGGTATTGCCGCTGATCTCGACACCGTCACCACCCGCATTTGTCACTGTGGTGTTAGCAACAGATGGCCCCGCCACATTATCAAACTCAATATTGGCTGCGTTGTTGGTCAGCAGGATGCCGTCCATCGTTGAGTTGGTGATGGTGACGTTCTCAGCCAGATTACCGAAGGTGATCAGGTTGCCCGTGACATTGTTGACC
>JBCCGR010000035.1:0-48292 GCA_039029195.1 Pseudomonadota bacterium | reverse complement strand
TTTCAGTTCTTCGACCGGCTTCAGACGACCACCGGACAATAGCGTGTCAACGGGGATGTTGAAGGCGCCCGGCATGTGACCAGACCGCAGACCGGCACGTGGTTCGGGAGCTTCACCTCGAAATCGAGCGGCAGCTCGGGCATCGACAATTTGTGCGTCAGCCGTTTCTATTGCTCCAACCACATCTTGAATCGAGCGGACGGCACCTTGGTTGAACCGAGCGTTAAAGGTTGTTGGATCCCTTGAAACATCGCCGACTTCCAGCCGATACCCGGCTTCGTTCCAGGCAGGCAAGCCGCCATTCAGGATGCGGACATCTTCTGCACCCATTAAGCGAAATGCCCACCAGACACGGGCTGCGGAAAACAGCCCGGCTCCATCATAAACGACGATCTTGTGTTCACTTGATATGCCCAGATTGCCTGCACTTTTGGCAAAGGCCGTGGGTGATGGAAGCATGTGGGGCAGGTCGGAATCGGGATCACTGTGCAGATCTATGTCGTAGAACACCGCTCCTGGAATGTGAGCCTGCTCATATTCAGCACGGGCATCCCGGTTCATGTTCGGCAGATACCACGACGCATCAAGTACGATGAGTTTGTGGTCACCAAGCCTGGATTTGAGCTCTTCCGGCTCGATCAGCATCGTTGAGGTCATTTGATCTTGTCTCGTTCAGAAAGACCACCATGCCATGACTCAATGGACTTGCTCGGATATCCGGCAAAGTGAACATGAGAGGGCCCCGCATCAGGTACGGACACCCAGTCAGGCTTGAACTCCAGCATCATGTGAACTTGCTCGGGCGGGGCGGGCAACGGCGTGTCGATTGCTGATGCGAAGGGGTGCATGAGGTCTGGCCAGCGATCACTGTAGACCCAGAGTGCCGAGCCGCAATGAGAACAGAATCGGCGCTCCATCTCACTGACACCTTTCTCGGTGTGGGCATGATAGATGCTGATATGCTCATCACCCTTGATCTCGAGACTATCCGTCCAACCCATAATGTTGATCGCAAATCCGCCGCCACCGGCGGTTTTTCGACAAATGGAGCAGTAACATTTCTGATACGGATAGGGTGTGATTGAATCCACGGAAAACGTCACTTTTCCGCAATGGCAGGATCCCTCAAGTCTCATTGGCTGGACCTCAATTTACGCCTCATGAATTTAAGCTGAAGGGCTACCGAAGGCCACCCGGAAGCGCCGGTTTTGTTTGCCCTTCTTTTCGATCTTGGAAATGTGAATGTCGCCGATTTCCGCCGTCTCGCTGACGTGCGTCCCACCGCAAGGCTGGGTGTCGATAACCCCCTCGTCGCCGATACACACCAGCCGAACCCGACCTTGACCTTTTGGCGGGCGAACATTCTTTGATTTCACCAACCCCGGATTGGCTTCCAGCTCTTCATCGGTGATCCAGCGCGAATAGACCCTGTGGTTTGCTGTCACGAGCTTCATCAAGGCGGCGGTCACTTCGGTTTTGTCCATTGGTTCGGCCACATCGAAGTCGACGCGAGAAACTGAATCGGAGACCGCAGCACCGGTGATCGGATAGGGCGCCACCACTGTAAGGAGATGCAATGCCGTGTGCATACGCATGAGTTTGTGGCGTCGCTCCCAGTCAATGTGCTGGATCAGCGTTTCTCCAACATCCGGGAGCGGCGCGCCGTCTTCAGGAACATGGATGATTTCCTGCTTGTTTGCTCCATTCACTGTGGTCGCAATTGGGATTTGCGTTCCATCGGATCGCTCCAGAAAACCGCAGTCTCCGGGCTGGCCACCGCTGGTTGCGTAAAAGCAGGTGCGATCAAAAATGATGCCGTTTTGTTCATTGATGCTGACCACCGTTCCTTCAGCAGTTGATAAATAGGCATCTTCCTGAAACAGCGGAATTGTTGTGAAACTCATGCTGTTGGCTCGTCTTCGAACGGTATGTCGAAATCACTCGACGTTTTCAGCCATGCGGGGACAGGCAAGTCCTTTGATTGCAAAAACTCTCGATTGAACAGCTTCGCCTGATAGCGATTTCCGTAATCGCACAGGATCGTCACAATGGTGTGGCCTGGCCCGAGCTCCTTTGCCAGACGCACGGCTCCGGCAATGTTGATCCCAGACGATCCGCCAAGAACCAGGCCTTCGTCTTGCATCAGGTCAAAAATGTAAGGAAGGGCTTCATCGTCAGGAATGCGATAGGGAAAGTCCACCTCCAGGCCTTCAAGATTGGCTGTGATGCGGCCCTGTCCGATCCCCTCGGTGATGGATGTTCCTTCCGCTTTTAGTTCGCCATCGGCGTAATAGCCGTAAAGGGCCGCGCCCCCCGGATCGGCCAGCCCAATCTTGATGTCAGCGTTTCGCTCCCTCAACGCCGAGGCAATCCCGGCGAGTGTCCCACCCGAACCGCAGGCGCAAACAAAACCCGCTACCTTGCCGTCTGTCTGGGAGAAGATTTCCGGACCAGTGGTATCAATGTGCGCCTGACGGTTGGCAACATTGTCGAACTGGTTCGCCCAGATCGCGCCATGCGGACTTGACCTGTTGAGCTGTTCGGCGAGACGTTGTGAGACCTTTATGTAGTTGTTCGGGTTGGCATATGGCTTGGCGGGAACCTCTACAAGCTCTGCACCAAACGCCTTGATCGCATCTTTTTTCTCCTGGCTCTGGGTCTCGGGGATCACGATGACGGAGCGATAACCCAGCGTGTTACCAACCATGGCAAGGCCAATGCCGGTGTTTCCGGCAGTGCCTTCAACAATGATGCCCCCCTTTTCAATCGTACCCCTGGCTTCCGCATCGCGGATAATCGACAGTGCGGCGCGGTCTTTCACGGATTGTCCAGGATTGAGGAATTCGGCCTTGCCCAGAATTTCGCAGCCTGTTTCTTCGGACACTTTGTTCAGGCGAATAAGAGGTGTGTTGCCAATGGCTTCGATGACACTTGGAAAAATTGACATGGGGAGGGACGTTTCCAGTTTGGGAATTGTTGGTCGAATTGGCCAACAAGGCTACTCTCCCGGAATATCATGAGCAACATGATCCGACGCAATAATTGGTGGCGTCAGTTGTGCCTGGGAATCCGGTGGTGTTTGATGATTGAACGCAACCATATGGCCATTGCCATATTTTAACCGTATCCTGTTCATAACGGCAGGACCGGGCTTGAGACCCGCATCATTCGGCCAAACTGAAAAGAGTAGAATAACAATGAGCAAGAAAATCATTGCGGTGGGTCTTGCGCTGGCGCTGGCCGGTTGCACCACAAATCCCTACACAGGAGAACGTCAGGTTTCCAAAACCGTGATTGGTGCCGGCGCCGGAGCGGCTGTCGGCGCACTGGGTGGCCTGATTGTGGGCCAGAATTCGAGCGCAAACAAACGGACCGCGGTCCTGGTTGGCGCAGGTATTGGTGCGCTGGCTGGCGGTGCGGTTGGCGTCTATATGGACAATCAGGAAGCCAAGCTGCGCCAGCAGCTTCAGGGTACCGGCGTAAGCGTCACCCGAAATGGCGACCGCATCATTCTCAATATGCCGTCCAACGTGACGTTTGACACGGATCAGTCGGCAATCAAACCGCAGTTTTTCAGCGTGCTGAACTCGGTCGGTCTGGTTCTTAAAGAATTCGACAAGACACTGATCAATGTGTTCGGCCACACCGACAGTGATGGTGATCTTGCCTACAATCAACAGCTTTCGGAGAGCCGCGCTCTTTCTGTTGCGCAGTACCTGATATCGCAGGGAACGGACCAGCGCCGTTACTATGTGGTCGGCTACGGCGAGACCAGACCAATTGCCTCAAACGCAACACCGAACGGTAAGGCTGAAAACCGACGCGTTGAAATTGAGTTGTCGCCCTTGCAGGGTTAAGGCAATCGTCGAGCAAAAAAAAAGTGGGGCCATCAGGCCCCGCAGTTGTTTTCAGAAATATTTTGACTGGTTGGTCCGGTTCAGTTTGAGGAAATCCGATAGTCCTCATCGGGATAGCCAAGTGCGTCCTGATCTTCGAACCCGGAATGGCAATCGTGACAGAATTTCTGCTTCACTTTCATGGGCTTGCCATTGGGTCGCACAGCTGAGTAAACCCAGTTGCCAAACTTGTCGGCGTTTCCTGCTGCAACCTTTTCCATGAAGAACAGAGGCCCGACACGAACGGTTCCCTTCTTCTTGTGAATGTTGAAGGATTCCTTGGCGATGATCGTGCCCACGGGCATCGGGCCGCGTTCCTCAAGGAACTTCACATATTCAGCGTGGCCGGTGTCATTTACGAAGGTCATCAGGAACCGATTGCCGTGGGGGCCTGGAGCCGCTGGCAGTGTGGCGGTTGCTTTCCAGCCGGTGTAGTCCTTCGCCCAGGCATTGCCACCCTTGGCATATCCGGTGCGCATTTTTTCGAGAATGCAGTCATAGAGTTTCTGCACTTCAGCGTCTGTCAGATCATCCTTTGGTGTGCTGGTTTTGCAGTCAGCGGCATAGGCTGACGACGAAATCATAAGTGCACCGACAATGGCTGCCAGACGCAATGATCCACGTTTCATAAAATTCTCCCATTAATTATAAGCGATCCTGTCGGATCAACATCACAAAATGATGGGCTAGAGCTAAATGAACTTCTGGTGAGGTTGGACAATTCGCCGTGATGACGACCATCGTTTCGCACCCCGTCAGCTGGTTATTAGCTCGAAAGCTCAGCAAAAATAGCTGCGCTATTTCACGGTCTGATTTGGAAACAAGACTTAGGAGATGGCTCCCCGGGCCGGATTCGAACCAGCGACCGATCGGTTAACAGCCGATTGCTCTACCACTGAGCTACCGAGGAACAACAACGTGCGTTTTGCGCTTGAATGCGCCGCCGTTAAGTCGCAGGTATCTAGCAAAGGTGCCCCGTCATTCGCAAGAGGCTTTTCACGCCAAAAATGGGAAAAAAGACGAAGCGTATTTCGATCGGCAATTACCAATGGGCGCTGCCACAATCAAAGCTCAGCCGTCGGATTCTGGGTGTTGGTCTGGTGATTGGCGGCATCCTCGGTTTTTTACCGGTTTTGGGCTTCTGGATGATCCCTTTAGGGCTTGTGGTATTGTCCCATGACAGCGCGCGTGTTCGCCGGATCAGGCGTCGGGTTGAAGTGAAGCTTATCGGTTGGTGGAAACGGCGGAAAGCGGAGAAAGCTCGGTCCGAAAGCCAAACCTGAACAGACTCTTAAGTCTTGGCGTAACCAAGTTTGAATCTCTATGGCGATCAATGGCAAATCGCCACTTGCGAAACCCGGTGCGCCTCTGTTATTGCGGGCCGTCGACAAGACGGAAGGCCTCGTGGCGGAGTGGTTACGCAGAGGACTGCAAATCCTTGCACCCCGGTTCGATTCCGGGCGAGGCCTCCAATTTCGTCGCGAGCTCATTGTATATCGCGACGCATTATCCAACGAGCGTGAGATTTGTGGTGACACGACTTGGTCATGCCTGCCATGGGTTCAGTCATGAGTGAATTCTCCGAAATCCCGGTTCTTGATTTAGCCCCTCTCATCAGCGGTGGCGATTGTACTGACCTTCGCGGCGATTTTCTTGCCGCGTATGGCGAGAGCGGGTTCGGCTACGTGATCAATCACGGAGTTGACCAGTCTCTTATTGGCGCCGTGTTTGACGCGTCCAAAAAGTTTCACGCACTGCCTGCGACCGACAAGAACGCGGTGGCCCTGAACCACATTCATCGTGGATACATTGCCATCAACACGTCAACAGATGTGAACTCGAAGCTTGCCGAGGTGAAGAAACCCAACCAGTCCGCAAGTTTCATGATGATGCGGGAGGATGCGGAGGAAGATCCGGACATTTACCTGTCAGGTCCGAACCAATGGCCGGAACTTGAGGGTTTTCGCGAAACGCTGGAGTCCTACGAGCGTGCCCTTTCAGACCTCGGCCGCAAACTCATGCGGTTGGCGCTGGAATCGGTCGGAGTGACGGAATATTCGGCGCTGGCGTCGTTTGACACGCCAACAATCTGGCTGCGTCTGCTCCACTATCCGCCAATGCCGGCCATGACACCCCAGGATGTTTTTGGATCGGCACCGCATACAGACTTCGGCTGTCTCACCATCTTGGCTCAGGATGACGTCGGTGGACTTCAGGTTCAAACGCCATCGGGAAATTGGGTTGATGCGCCGGTGGTACCGGGGAGTTTTGTGGTCAATGTGGGCGATATGCTTCACCGCATGACCAATGGTCGATTGAAGTCGACACCGCATCGCGTGATCAATCGATCAGGTCGCGAACGATATTCCTGTCCGTTTTTCTTTGACCCGCATGTCAGCCTCGACCTCGCGCCGTTGCCTGGAGCAGGCGCTCCGCAATTTGAACCCGTCAATTTTGGTTCATTTCTGCGTGGTGAACTTGAAGCGGCCTATGACAGGCACAAACCAAAGACGTTTTAGAGTGCGTGTCGCGGTTCCTTTCCCTTTTGATGATTCCATCAGAAGGGGAACGGCTCTAAGGTCTCTGAACGCCCTGTCGATTCAGGGCAACGCTGTAAACGCCGGTGGTCGCGGTGATGTAGAGAACATGCTTGCCTCTGCCGCCGAAACACACGTTGGAAACCAGCTCGGGCACCAATATCTTTCCCATCAGTTCCCCGGCAGGATTGATGCAATGGACGCCATCTGCTGCTGAGGACCAGATATTGCCATCTGTGTCGAGGCGAAGTCCATCCGAAACACCAGGTGCGATGGTGTGAAATTTCCTCCCGTTCTGCGGTTGCCCGTTTTCGTCAATGTCGAAAACCCGAATGTGCCGATCTGCAGTCCGGGAAAACATTGCCCCTGTGTCAGCAACATAGAGTTTTGACTCGTCGGGAGAGAAGGCAAGGCCGTTAGGGCAATCCATCTCGGTGATGACGGCATCGATCTTCCCAGATTTTGGATCGACCCGGTAGACGTTGCAGGGGAGTTCTTGCTCTGATTTGTACCCTTCATAGTTGGTCATGATTCCGTAGTGTGGATCGGTGAACCAGATGGAACCGTCAGACTTCACCACAACATCATTGGGTGAATTGAGCGATTTGCCCTCGAATCCTTCAGCCAAAACACTGATTGAACCGTCATGTTCCGTTCGAGTGACCCGGCGCCCTCCGTGCTCACAGGAAATCAATCGGCCCTGATGGTCTCGTGTGTGACCATTGGTGAAGTTGGAGGGTTCCCGGTAGATGGAGATGCCAACTCCAGGCGTCCAGCGCATGATCCGATTGTTCGGAATGTCCGAGAACAATAAACAGTTCGCATCGCCAAACCAGACTGGACCCTCGGCCCAGTCAAACCCGCTGGCCAGTTGTTTGACTGGTGCATTGTGTAAGACAAAAGTCGCGAACTCGGGCTTTACGACTTCAAAAAAAGACATCTCAATTCATCCCCCATGTATCGGTGAGGCGGTAACCTTGCGGCCACGGATCGCGGGGGTCGACCATGTGTTGGTGGGTTCCAGTGACCCAGGCGCGACCGGAGATTTTCGGAACAATCGCTGGACGCCCACAGACTGTGGTTGTTTCAACGATTGTGCCAGTGAATCTCGATCCAATAATGGAGCGAGCATCCAATATTTGCCCTGGTTCAATTTTCTGGCAGGCGTGCATCAGCGCCAGGCGCGCAGACACCGCCGTTCCGGTGGGTGAGCGATCCACTTTTCCGGGCTGAATGGCAACGGCTGAGCGGGCGGCAAAACCTGTATCGGTTTTGCTGAGCTTTCCGGCAAAGAGGCAAAACGAGATATGATCCCAATCCGGATTTTCAGGGTGAGAAAAGCCAATCTGTTCATTGGCCGCGTTGGTGATCTCAACACCCAATCGGGCGATGTCGGCAGCTTCCTCAGCGACAATCTCAAAGCCCGTATCGGCGGCATCGACAACAACAAAACTGTCGCCACCAAATGCGGTGTCGACGGTGATCGTGCCGAGGGACGGAACCTCCAGAGGCACACCAAGCTTGTCCGCGAAAGAGGGCACATTGGTAACGGATATCGTGTCTACCTGTCCGTTTGAACATTTTGCTTCCACGCGAACCAGCCCACCGGGGGCTTCAAGCATCAATGTCGTGACCGGCTCCTCGACCTCAACAATTCCGGTTTCCAGAACAACGCAGGACACGCAAATAGAGTTTGAACCTGACATTGGCGGCGTGTCTTCCGGTTCCATGATAATGAAACCAATATCCGCGTCAGGGTGCTTCGGTGGAACCAGCAGATTGACATGACGAAACACCCCGCCGCGCGGCTCATTCAGCATGAGATTTCTCAGCGACTGGTCTTTGGCAATGAATGAACGCTGTTCCCAGAGCGTTTCTCCGGGCGGTGGTGCAACACCGGCAACGATAACATCGCCCACTTCGCCCTCAGTATGGCAGGAAACCGTATGAATGATGTTTTTGCTTTTCATTGCAGCCTATCGAAACACAATCATGAAGCCGGATTCAGGGGATTTCAGACCAATTCTGGCAGAGGCACAATTTCCACGCCTGCACCCGTCAAGGCGTCGTAACAAGCCTTGGCCACTGCGACCGAAGTGGGTTCGTCGCCATGCACACAAAGAGAATCAAACTCGATGGGCAAAACTTCTCCCGAACGCGCCTGAATGCCACCATTCGTGACCATTTCAACGGCCCGTCGCGCGGCGAGATCAGGATCCTTAATCACTGATCCGGCCAGCTTTCGCGGTGTCAGAGTCCAATCATCCTCATAGGTTCTGTCGATGAAGGCTTCGCGACCGATAGTCAGACCATATTTCTGAGAGGCTTTCTCAAGTTCGGTTCCCGGCATCACCAGACTGATCAGAGTGTCGTCCACCGTCTTGATTGCCGTGGCGATGGCTTCAGCATAGTCGCTGCGAACACAAGCCATATTGTTCAAAGCGCCGTGCGCTTTCACGTGGGTGACGGCAATGCCGGCATAGTTTGCCATGCCCATGATTGCGCCGATCTGATAGGCGACCAGATACTCCAGATCATCGGGCTTCATATCAATCTGACGCCGTCCAAATCCCCAAAGATCATTGAAACCGGGGTGAGCACCGACGGAGACGCCCCGTTCGGCCGCTATCATCAGCGTTTCACGCATGATGCCGGGGTCGCCGCCGTGCATACCGCAAGCAACATTTGCAGAGGCCACGATGTCGAGCAATTGCGAATCGGCACCGATGTCGTACGCGCCAAAGCCCTCAGACAGGTCGGCGTTGATATTGATCTTCATGGAATTCCCTGGTTGCTCGATATGCGAGAACAGCAAAGCTTAAATTCGCTTCGATGATATGTCATCGTCTCAATTGTTGCAGATTCGAAAAGGGTGCGCACTCTGTCTGACAATCCGATCTTCTTGCCGTTGGGTGAAGCGGCCTTGCTTGTGCAATTCGGTGAAAGCGTGGATCGCGCCATCAGTGAGAGGGTTGTGGCCCTGGATGCAGTGGTCAATGACGCGGATATTGCAGGGCTTGTTGAGACGGCCCCCAGCTTTCGATCTTTGATGGTTCAGTTTGACCCGCTGATGACCCACAGCGATGCGGTGAGGGATCAGATTGCTCAACTGATCGCCAACGTTAATTCTGCAACACTTTCAAATCGCAGCTTTGTTCTGCCCGCCTGCTATGAGCCGGAATTTGGCCCTGACCAGGTGGATGTCGCGGAACAAACTGGACTGTCAGTTGATGAGGTGATTGCGATTCATTCAGAGCAGACTTTTCATGTCTATATGATCGGATTTTTGCCTGGGCACCCCTATCTCGGAAACCTTCCCGACAGCCTCAATCTGCCGCGCCGGGCCAATCCCCGTGTCACGGTTCCAAAGGGATCTGTCGCTACCGCTGTCGGGCTCAGCGTGATCTACCCGGTTGAAAGCCCTGGAGGATGGAATCTGCTTGCCCGGACACCTGTACCGTTGTTTTCCACAAACGGAGCAGAGCCGGCACTTTTGGCGCCCGGCGACAAGGTGAAGTTTCAACCAGTGCCACGGACGGAGTTTGAGAAGATTGCTGCAGCCGTCGGTGCAGGTGAATGGATTGCGGAACGGGAAGCTCTGCAATGAATGCCATTCGCATCATAGAGTCGGGAGTTTCGACCACGCTTCAGGACGCCGGTCGCTGGGGATTTCAGCGGTTTGGCGTGCCGGTTTCGGGCGCATTGGACAAGGATTCGTTGGCAATTGCCAATCACCTCGTCGGCAATACCTCTGACCGAGGTGCTCTCGAGATGCGGTTTCTGGGCCCGAGATTCAGTGTTGAAGCTAAGTCTGTCGAGATCGCCATCTGCGGTGCTGCGATTGCTGGGCAGATCACCAGAGATTCCGAATCAATCCCGTTGGTGTCCAACCGCTCTTACTGGCTTCATAAAGGCGACAAGGTTTCGATCGGTGCCTTGCGCGAATCGACGACCGCCTACCTCGCTGTTGGAGGTGGGTTTGAGCAATCTTCAATAATGGGCAGTCAGTCGACCGACCTGAAATCAGGTTTTGGCGGGTGGGACGGCAAAGCAGTTGAAGTGTGTAGCGTGCTGTCGCTGAGCAATCCGCAGCACCGATCTGAGGCGCAATCCGGCCTTGAAGTGCGCTATGAGCCCTCCAGCACCGGTTCGGTTCGCGTTGTACTTGGCCCTCAGGATGATTACTTCGCGGATCGATCTCTCGAGACTTTCTTGAATTCGAGCTGGACCGTTTCACAGTTTGCCGATCGCATGGGAATGCGCCTGGATGGTCCGGTTCTTGAACACCGGAAGGGGTTCAACATCACATCGGACGGAATAGTCAGTGGCGCAATTCAGGTGCCTGGCACCGGTCAGCCAATAGTCCTGCTGTCTGATCGGCAAACGTCGGGAGGCTATCCTAAAATAGCAACCGTTCTTTCATGCGATCTGGGTAAACTTGGCAGGCTGGGGCCTGGCGCTGAGATCCAGTTTCAGGCGGTTAGCGCTGTTGAGGGAGCTATGGCCACGCGTGCGCATAGGGAGTGGCTTGCAGGGATCGTTGCATCAATTGGGCCCGTGAAATCCGATGGGTCAGTCGATCTGGATCAACTCTATGCTGGCAATCTGATTTCCGGGCCCCTGTCGCTCGACGATGAATTTAGTGTACCATGAGGTGTGCATGGTCAAACTGACCATAGGCGCTGTCGAGGAGGGAACGAATGGCTTGGAAAACAGTAGCTTTTGCAGGGTTGATTGCGGCGGGTTCGTCAATTCCCGCGCTTGCTTGTGGCGGAAATCCGGTTTGCACTGTGGTTGATCCAACAGGAACTCCGCTCAACATTCGCAGCGCACCGAAAGGCAAGATCATAGGTTCAGCGGTCAACGGTACCCGGCTGGAGTTCATCGATCATCAGACTGTCGGCAATCAGACTTGGGCTCGAGTAGGCCGGTTTGATGCCAATTCAGCTGTTCTGTCAGAAGAGTCGGGCTATGTGTTTGGTCGCTATCTCACGTGCAACCGGGATTTGCTGACAGCGCGCGCTGACAATCCGGTGCGATGTCGCGTGACGGATCCCACTGGCACGCCGCTCAATATTCGTGCGACACCGGGTGGCGATCTCGTCGGTTCAATTCGCAACGGGCAGGTCGTTCGTGTCGAGAGCATCTCGATGCGGCGTGGCAAACCGTGGGCCCTTGCATGGCGCGATCCTTCGGACAATGCCGTAGGTTGGGTTTATGATCCGTACCTGAAATGTGAGGAAGACGGTCACTGACCGAAGCATCCTCCCGACGGTTGGAGCCCAATCGCCGGACCCGTTTACTGACCGTTTCGTGAATTTTGTGCGCATTTCACGTGAGAGCGTTCCAGAATTCACGCTGAATTCACGCCCGATTTCGCAGTCTTCTCCTACACTGAACTTGTATGCAACCAGTTTTGTCAGAGGGAGGCGAAGTTATGGACGCAAAATTGAAACTGAACGCTCCACGGGCGAGAGGAGCTGGACTCGAGATTTTACCGGCACAGTCTGGTCACCGAATCCAGTCCTGGGCTGAATTTCATCAAGAGCTTGATCAGTTTTTTGAAGGGCAGGAAGCGTATCTGACTTCGCTGGAAGTTGATGAGCGTGTTATTTCAGCCAACCAATCTGACACTCCAGCCATTTTTCCCTGGTTCTCCAGACGGCAAGGTGCCGCGCTTCGGTCCGGGTTGCGCGCGTACTGAATATTGCCGTTTCGGCCGGGGCCTGAGGGTGCTCCGGCCGATTTGATAAGAGTGCGAACAGATCAAGCGTATCTAAGCCAGTTTGCGTTCCGGCACATCGTTTCGCTCGTGTTGGAAAACCGAGGCGGGTAGCGGATCCAGTCCGCGCACCATGTCACTGGCCTTTTCCCCAATCATGATGGTTGGCGCATTGGTGTTTGATGAATTTATAGTCGGCATAATGGAGCTGTCGCAGACCCTGAGATTGTTGATGCCGTGCACCTTCAGTTCCGGATCGACAACGGCCATCTTTCCAACACCCATTCGACAGGTCCCAACCGGATGATGATCCGTTTTGGCCATGCGGTGAGCATAAGCGATCAGGTCATCCTTTGATGTTACCTGGGGCCCGGGTAGCGCTTCCTTTTTGACGAATGGTTGCAGAGCGGGCTGGCGCAGAATCTCACGTGCCATCTCCAGCCCATTCAAGGACATTTCAAGATCATAGGGATCCGACCAATAGTTTGGATCAATCAGTGGCGTATCATCTGGATCGGCGGATGCGAGGGAAACAGTACCGCGCGATCGTGGTCGCATAAACGCGCTGTTTAGTGTGATACCTGCATTGTCGAGTTTCAGGATGCCGGCCTCAATTCCCGATCCCTGTCCGAAGTGAAACTGGATGTCCGGTGATCTTGCTGCCTCATCGGCATACCAAAACGCTCCAGTTTCAAACAGGGAAGACGTGACTGGCCCAGACTTGAAGAGAAGGTATTGCAGGCCAGCGAGTACGGTTCTGTCCAGCCGTTGCACACCGTCATAGCTGTACGGGCCACTGCATTCCGCGAGGGCGCAAATGTCGATGTGGTCCTGGAGGTTCTGGCCCACGCCGGGCAAATCGTGCTCAACCTTCACTCCAACGCTGGCGAGGTGGCTGGCCGGACCAATGCCGGACAACATCAGCAAACGCGGCGATCCGATCGCCCCGCAGGTGACCAGAATTTCATTTGAGGCCTGAAAGACCTTTTTCACGCCTCCAACAACCACCTCCACGCCCACCGCTGACTGGTTTTCAACGATTATTCGTGTTGCCTGCGCATTCGTCAGTACCGTCAGGTTTCTCCGAGACTGGGCTGGTCGCAAAAAGGCTGTTGCCGCCGATGAGCGCCGAACATCGCGCTGAGTGAGCTGGTAGTAGCCCGCGCCTGCCTGAAGCCGGCCATTGAAATCGGGGTTATATGGAATACCAAATTGCTGAGCGGCTCGGATGAACGCATCGCACACGGGCAAAGCGCCTTTGGGAACTGAAACACCCAGCGGGCCTTCATGCCCATGATAATCATCGGCAAACCGGTCGTTCCCTTCTGCCCGTTTGAAGTAGGGTAGAATCTCCCGATAACTCCAGCCTGGGCAACTCTCCTCTTCTGACCAGGCGTCATAGTCCTTTGCATTGCCACGCGTATAGACTTGGGCATTGATGGTGCTGCCACCACCGATCACCTTGGCCTGCGTGAACCAGAGCTGGCGCCCACCCAGGTGCTTTTGGGGAACGGTCGACCAACCCCAGCTGGCAATTCCTTTTGTCATTTTTGCAAAACCGGCGGGCCAGTGAAACAGCCGGTTCTTGTCTTCTCCGCCAGCCTCCAAAACGAGCACAGAGACGTTGGGATCCTCCGTCAATCGATTGGCAATAACGCAGCCCGACGACCCGGCCCCGGTGATGATGTAGTCAAATTCCTGAATTGATTTGCTCATGGGATCGACTTGATAGTAACCGTTTGGTTACAAAAAACTCTCACTGATACGAAATGGAGTCAACGGTCGTTGATGTTGGCCGTTTGTGAAGACGCCAGTGCCGGAGTTGCGCCTGAGCAAAAATGCTGGGTTTTGTTGTCGTGTTTGTCAATGTTCCCCAGCGAACATCATTTACGCAAACACACTCGCGCCTTGGTTCGCAGCCCCCACCCGGGCCCGCAACCCGGCAAAGAGCTCGCGGCCCATTCCAAATTCGTTATCTGAGAGATCAATCGATTGGGCCTTACGTGAAGCGAGCTCACTTTCGTCGACCAGCAGAGACAGTTCTCCGTTATTGGCGTCGAGGCGGATGACGTCGCCATCGCGAATTTTAGCAATCTCGCCGCCATCCGCAGCTTCTGGTGTAACATGAATTGCCGCCGGAATCTTGCCGGATGCCCCAGACATACGACCATCGGTGATCAAAGCAACTTTATGGCCCCGATCCTGCAGCACGCCGAGTGGAGGTGTGAGTTTGTGAAGTTCCGGCATGCCGTTAGCCTTTGGGCCTTGATGGCGGACCACTGCGACAAAGTCACAGTCCAGCTCACCCGCATTGAAAGCGTCGTGCAATGCCTGCTGGCTGTCGAAAACCTTAGCGGGGGCTTCAACAATCCTGTTTTCTCGCTTAACTGCCGACACTTTGATGACTGCATCGCCAATATTTCCACGCAACATTCTCAGGCCCCCATCAGCTGAAAACGCGGTGCTGACTGTTGCGAGGATCTTGTCATTTCCCGACTGCTTTGCAGCTTCCTTCCAACCAATGTCACCAGTGTCCGTGAGCACCGGCTCACGCAGATAGTTGGAAAGGCCCCGACCAAAAATGGTGAGGACGTCCTCATGCAACAGACCGGCACTTAGAAGTTCGCTGATGAGAAAACCCATACCGCCACAGGCATGGAAATGATTCACGTCTGCAAGACCGTTCGGATAAACCCGGGCAAGCAGAGGTACATGATCTGAGAGCTCGGCAATATCTTCCCAGGTCAGTTCGATACCGGCGGTAGCGGCAATCGCCACGAGATGCAGTGTGTGATTGGTCGAGCCACCTGTGGCGTGAAGCCCCACCACACCATTGACGATCGCGCGCTCATCAATGATGTGACCGATCGGCGTATACGCATTGCCGGAAGTGGTGAGAGACAGAACCTGTCGCGTGGCCTCTTTTGTCAAAGCGTCCCGCATTGGTGTACCCGGATTGACGAAGGAGGATCCCGGCAGGTGAAGCCCCATGATCTCCATCAACATCTGGTTCGAATTCGCAGTCCCGTAGAATGTACAGGTGCCGGGGCCGTGGTAGCTTTTTGATTCTGCATCCAGAAGTTCTGCGCGATCCACTTTGCCTTCGGCGTACAGTTGTCGAATGCGGACTTTCTCATCATTCGGCATGCCTGATGTCATAGGACCAGCGGGAACGAATATGGATGGTAGGTGTCCGAATGTCAGCGCGCCGATCATCAGGCCGGGCACGATTTTATCGCAAACACCAAGATACAAAGCCGCATCAAACATGTTGTGAGACAGGGCAACTGCGGTCGCCATGGCAATCACGTCGCGGGAGAACAAGGAGAGTTCCATACCCGGTTGACCCTGGGTCACACCATCGCACATGGCGGGAACACCGCCGGCAACCTGCGCCACACCCCCGGCAGAACGGGCGGCCTCTTTGATGATTTGCGGATAGGTTTCGAATGGCTGATGGGCCGACAACATATCGTTGTAGGCGGTCACAATGCCGATATTGTCGACACGATCTCCGGCAAGCGCCGACTTGTCGTGCGCTGCGCACGCTGCAAAGCCGTGAGCAAGATTTCCGCACCCCAAAACCTTTCGGGACACACCCTCGCTTTTGGCTGCATCAAGGCGTTCGAGATAAGCCTCGCGCTTTGCTCTGCTTCGCTCAACAATACGATTTATAACGCGTTGGATGTTTGCATCCGTAGTTGTGGAGATTACCATTGTTTTCGTCCGGAATGGTTGGGCGGCTCAGGCTGATTTGACGTCGTCGGTCGGCTTTCAGGGTGCCCAGAACAATTTTGGATCGTTGCAGGCTTCCAGCACTGTTTTGATGGGAAGCTCGTTGTCATTGTTGGAGGACATTGCCGCGTTGAGTGCGGCAATTTTTTCGTCCCCAGTGATGTGCAGCACGACGTTTGGGCAGCCTGAGATCGCTGGTAAGGTCAGACTGACCCGATCTTCTGGAACAGAGGGCGCGCGCATGGGTGTCACGCGGCTCCGGCCATGGGGATCCAGCCCGGAGACGATTTGATCGCCATCGGGAAACAAAGAAGCGGTATGCCCATCGGTTCCCATGCCCAAAATAGTCACATCAAGCGGCCAGGACAGATTGTCGAGCCGTTGTTCCAGATCCGCGACCCCTTTTTCGATTGAGGGCGCTTCGCTGTAGACCTTGATCAGCCGGGCATCCGACGCATGGTTTCTGAGCAGATGCTGACGCACGAGCCGTTCATTGGAACGCTCATCATCATTGGGCAACCAACGTTCATCAACCAGAACAATGGTAACTTTTGCCCAGTCAAAATCGATCCGGCTCAGGGCTTGAAACAACGGAACAGGTGTGGAGCCTCCGGAAACAGCCAGTGTTGCTAATCCACGCTCCTGAATCGCGTCGCTCAACTGGCCGAGAATAGACTGAGCCAGGTTGTTCGTCAGGTCAGACTGACTGGAAAAAATGTGACGTTTCAAGTTCATATGCCACCATCGTGCCACGAGCGGCCATCCCGCTCGATCAGTGCAATCGCCTTTGAAGGGCCCCAGGTTCCCGCGGTGTATCCATCTGCCGATTGTTCGATTGTTGCCCAACCGGTCAAAATCGGGTCGATCCAGCTCCATGCTGCTTCAACCTCGTCGCGACGCATGAAAAGTGTCTGATTTCCGCGAATGATATCCAGTAGCAAGCGCTCGTATGCGTCCGGGCTACGGACATCGAAAGACTCCGCAAAACTCATGTCCAAGGGCACATGCCGCAGGCGCATGCCGCCCGGCCCAGGGTCCTTGATCATGATCCATTGTTTTACGCCTTCATTGGGCTGCAGCCGAATGACGAGCTCATTGGAGATCGGTTTGCCTGCCGAATCGTCGAAAATTGAATGAGGAATCGGTTTGAACTTGATGACAATTTCCGACATACGCGACGTGAGGCGCTTCCCAGTGCGGAGATAGAAGGGAACACCCGCCCAACGCCAGTTCTCAACTTCGGCTTTAATCGCGGCAAAGGTCTCGGTGTTGCTGACACCACCTTCCAACTCTTCAAGATAACCGGGTACTGGCCCCTCGGCTGAAGCGCCAGCCAGATATTGCCCGCGCACGGTTGTCTCGCTGCAATTGGTTTCATTGATTGGCTTTAGTGCGCGCAGCACTTTCAGCTTCTCGTCTCGCAATGCGTCTGCGCTCGCCGACGCCGGAGGCTCCATGGCGACCAGACAAAGCAATTGAAGAAGATGGTTTTGAACCATGTCGCGCAGCGCGCCAGCTCGGTCGTAATATCCGGCACGGCGACCCAGTCCGACGGTTTCCGCCACCGTGATCTGGACATGATCAATGTGTGCTGAGTTCCACAGGGGCTCGAACAAGGCGTTGGCGAACCGCAGGGCCAGGAGGTTCTGGACAGTTTCTTTGCCCAGATAGTGATCAATGCGAAAAATCTGTTTTTCGTCAAAGCACTGGGCAATTGATGCATTCAGTTCTTTTGCGGTGGCCAGATCTCGTCCGATGGGCTTCTCCAGGACCAATCTGCAGTTTGCATCAACAAGGCCGAATTTCTCCAGATGCCTGGCAATATCGCCAAAGAGTGAGGGTCCGACGGCCAGATAGTAGGCGCGGATGCGCGGCTTGCTTACGGCATCAAGCAGAGTTTTCAATTCGCTCCAGCCACGTTCAGACCTGGCGTCGACACCGACGTAGTGAAGTCTCGAAAGGAACCGGTCGACGGCTTCATCAACCAACTCGTCGGAGGAGACATATTTCTCCAACGCAGCCCGCGCAAAAGCACGATAGCTCTCGTCATCATGTTCAGCCCGCGACGAACCAATGAGACGGGATTCTTCAGGCAGTTGCCCATCAAGATCGCGTCTGAACAGCGCCGGCAACAGTTTGCGTTCTGCGAGATCGCCAGTGCCGCCGAACAGGACATAATCAAACGGCTCAACCGGAATGATCTGGCTTGTCATAGAGTGTCCTTCTGCTGGCTTCGAAAGTTCGGTCCGGAACAATTTGCAAGGGTGGCAGTGTCGAACCAGATATATTTAAATCGATTGAAATTGTCCAGTTGTTTTGTTCGCCAATGAATAACATCGAGGATTTGGGTGCCGTCGAACTTGGACACAAGCGACGGCACTCCGATTGCGCACAACGATCCCCGTGCATAAGATTGAAAATCAACGGTCAATCGGGACAACGCAATATGGATCGCTCGCTCGCTGAAACAGTCGCGCAGGATCGCAGCTTCTTCAATATCATCGACGGGAAACCCGCAGACGCACTCTCCGGTCAACGCCTGGATGTGGTTTGCCCGTCCGATGGCAGGACCTTCGCGACCATTCCTCAGAGTTCGGCCGATGACGTTGATGCAGCAGTTCGTTCAGCCAGAAACGCATTTGAATCTACTCCTTGGGGTCGGATGGCCGCTGTTGACCGAGGTCGCCTGCTCTTGCGGCTCTCCGAATTAATCCTTGAAAACAAGGATGAGCTGGCTGCTCTGGAATCTCGTGATACCGGCAAGCCCATTCGGCAGGGTGTTGCGGATATTGTCGGCTGCGCACGGTATTTCGAATTTTATGGAAGTGCCGCCGACAAGATCCATGGAACCACCTTGCCAATCCCTGGCGCGTATTTGGCGCTCACATTGCGTGAACCTCATGGAGTTGTGGCGGGGATCATTCCCTGGAACTATCCTGCCCAGATCATGGGGCGAGTGGCGGGTGCCGGTCTGGCGATGGGGAACACACTCGTTCTGAAACCTGCAGAAGACGCCTGTCTTTCTGTGATCCGCGTTGCCGAATTGGCATTGGAAGCGGGAATTCCCGGTGGCGTCTTCAACGTCGTCACCGGGCTGGGAGCCGAGGCAGGTGCTGCACTGTCGTCACACCGGGGTGTGGACTTTGTGACATTTACCGGTTCACCAGCAACAGGAACGGCTATTCAACAGGCAGCAGCGGTCAACAATCGTGGTGTCACCATGGAACTGGGTGGCAAGTCTCCTCAGATCGTGTTTGCCGATGCGAACCTCGATAAGGCACTACCTGTTGTGGTCAACGCGATCATTCAAAACGGCGGGCAGACCTGTTCAGCCGGATCGAGGGTTCTGATCGAAGCCTCAATTTATGATGAGTTCACCAGCGCACTTGGGGCAGAATTTCAAAAACTGAAAGCAGGCCCACATTATGCGGATCTGGATCTGGGTGCTCTGATCAATCGAAGCCAATATGACCGGGTTCAAGGGTTTCTAGAGCGGGCAGGGTCCGACGGTATTGAAGTGCTTGCAGAGGGAATGGTGTCTGAAACTGCACCATCAGATGGTTTTTACACAAAGCCGACGTTGTATGGAGGCGTGCCAACGCAGAGCACGCTTGCCAGAGATGAGGTGTTTGGCCCGGTTCTTTCCGCCTTCAGGTTTGAGGGAGAGGATGAGGCTGTTCGTATAGCCAACGATACTGAATACGGGTTGGTTGCCGGTATATGGACAGCCAATGGGTCGAGGCAGATGCGGATGGCGAAGCGCGTGCGAGCCGGGCAGATATTCGTCAATGCCTACGGCGCAGGTGGCGGCATTGAGTTGCCATTTGGAGGATTTAAGAGATCCGGCCATGGGCGCGAAAAAGGCTTTGAAGGCCTTTTTCACATGTCTGCAACCAAAACGGTGATTTTCAACCACGAAGACTGAATCAGGAACATTCAGGAGGATTTATGCGGCTTGAAGGAAAAGTAGCTGTCATAACGGGTGCGGCAGCCGGTTTTGGACAAGGAATTGCGAAGCGTTTCGCGGCTGAAGGGGCCCGGGTTGTCGTTGCCGATTTGAATGGTGAAGGTGCTGAGAGGGTCGCAAGCGAAATTGGTGCAGCAGCGCGATCTTTAGCGGTGAATTTGGCTTCTCGCGCAGATACCAAAGCGATGCTTGACCTGGCGGTGTCAGAGTTTGGCGGACTTGATATCCTGGTCAACAATGCCGGCACAACACACAAAAATAAGTCTCTGCTTGATGTCGACGAAGCTGATTTCGACCGGATTTGTGATGTCAACATGAAGGCAATTTATCACTCCTCTCAATTGGCTGTACCAATCATGTCCAAGCAAGGAGGCGGGGTCATTCTGTCCACCGCATCCACGGCCGGGCTTCGGCCTCGCCCAGGTTTGGTCTGGTACAATGCATCGAAAGCCTGGGTTATCAACGCCACCAAATGCATGGCGGTGGAACTGGCCCCTGCGAACATTCGGGTGAACTGCCTCTGCCCGGTTGCCGGTGAAACGGCGATGTTGTCGGATTTCATGGGAGTAGACACCCCGGAGATCCGGGAGAAGTTCAAGTCTGTTATCCCGATGGGCCGGTTTTGCCAGCCGGAGGATATGGCAAGCGCCGCACTGTACCTTGCGTCCGACGAAGCCAATTTCATCACTGGCGTCGCTCTGGAGGTCGATGGGGGACGTTGCGTTTAGGGCAAGTTTTCAATCAAGTCTCTGGTTTGCGCCGTGATTGCGCAGTGCCTGCCACCTCAGTTTCTGCGCTCCGAATTCGCCTCGAAATCATCAATCGATCAGTAGTCGTTATTCGCCTTTCATCAGCCGTTTGGCGTGGTCAGATGTGACATCGCCGGAAGCTGCCATTTCCTTGGCGATACTGTCTATGTCATCGCCTGTTGCGCCGGCGGCGATTGCCAGATTTCGGGCATGCAATGCCATATGACCACGTTGGATGCCTTCGGTGGCAAGAGCACGAAGTGCTGCCATGTTCTGGGCAAGGCCAACGGCAGCCGCAACTTCCGCAAGTTCGGTTGCCGAGCTGACACCGAGCAGAGACAATGCTGCTTGCGCGGTCGGATGCGTTTTTGTTGCGCCACCGACAATTCCCAACGCCATGGGTAACTCCAGGACGCCAACAAGGGTATCATTTCGGCCCCGCTCCCATCGTGTCAGCGTGGTGTATCGACCTGAGCGTGCCGCCCAGGCATGTGCGCCGGCCTCAATTGCCCGCCAGTCATTGCCTGTTGCGACCACAATGGGATCAATGCCGTTCATTATGCCCTTGTTGTGGGTTGCTGCGCGATACGGATCGACCTCCGCGAGAGCGCAAGCCTCGATAATTCCACTCACCACAGCTTCGCCAGCAACCTCAGAGGTTGCCAGAGACTTGGGGTCAATCTCGACACGGGCTCTGGCCAAACGCCGATCTGCTAGATTTGACAGAATACGCAAACGCGAACGCCCGCCCGCTATTTCCGCAATGCGCGGCGCGCAGACTTCTGCCATGGTGTTCACGGCATTGGCGCCCATGGCGTCACGAACATCGACCAACAGATGCACAACCACCATCGGGCCAATGGCCGACGTTTCAAAAATCTGCACCTCGATGTCCTGACACCCCCCGCCTATCTCCACGAGAACCCGATCGCGCCCGTTGGCAAGCTCGATCAACTCGTCACGCATCGACAACAGGCGGTCGCGCGCACCGAAGGGGTCAGGCACGTCGATGATCTGGATTTGACCGCGCATGATTGGACGCGTGCTTGACGTTATGAAACCACCATTTTCACGCGCGATCCTGGCCATGAAGGAGGCAGCGGCAACCACCGATGGTTCCTCTACCGCCATGGGGATCAGATAGTCCCGGCCATTGATCAGGAAGTTCGTCGCAACCCCAAGAGGGAGTTCGAACGAACCAACCACGTTTTCAATCATGCCGTCGGCTGTGCTCACCGGAAGCGTGCTTTCCGATGAAAGGTGTCGGCGCTGGTTGTCGGTCAGTTGTGCGGCATTCGCAACAGCCTCCAGCCGTTCGCTGGGAGACAGGCTACGAAACCCCTGAAGACGCGAAGTGGTGAGCATTTGAATATCCAGGTGGTTTATCTCAGTCATTGTTGCTGTTTGAGCGCCGTTTGTTAGAAAATGCAATTCCAGAAAGGGCGCACCGGACTTCTGGTAGACTATTCTCAGCGGTGCTGTATTGAGCGCCGTCAGCGCGATTGTAACCCAAGGCTCAAGCTTTCAACCGATGCAATAATTGGAATGCCCGCCCATATTGATATTCAAATTCTTTATATCTGCGTGCATTCAATTTATTTGCTGATTTGGGCAAAACCCCAATAAAGGGATGGGACACAGGCTGAGTTGCGAGATGGTTTAATGCCCGCTTATCCAGAGACAAATCTGTTCATTGGTGGTCAGTGGCGTGACACCAAAGAAAAGCTGCCCATCATCAATCCGAGCAATGAGTCCCAGCTCGGGCTCCTGCCCGTGGCTGATCGTTCGGATCTTGATGATGCCCTGGAGGCCGCATCCAAGGGCTTCAAGATCTGGAGCAGAACACCGCCGGTGAAGCGGGCGGACCTCATCCGCCGGGCCTCCCATCTCATGCGGGAACGCCAGGAAGAAATTGCCCACTCCATCGCTCTTGAACTTGGCAAACCGATCAAACAGGCGCGCCTCGAAGTTATTCGCGGGTGTGAGTTCTTCGAATGGGATGCCGGAGAGGCTCAGCGGCTCTACGGTCGGATCATCCCGAGCGCGCCGGGGATTCGGTATCATGTCATTCGTCAGCCAATAGGCTGTGTTTCTGCATTTGCGCCATGGAATTTCCCGATGAGCCAACCTGCCAGAAAGATCGCGGGCGCGCTGGCTTCCGGATGTTCGGTGATTTTGAAACCAGCGGAGGAAACACCCGCCGGTGCTATCCATATCGCCCGGGCATTCGAAGATGCAGGCCTTCCCGCCGGTGTTCTGAACATCGTAATCGGACGACCGGCGGAAATTTCGAACCATCTCATTTCAAGTGACGAGACCCGTCTGGTCGCGTTCACCGGTTCTACACAAGTGGGGCGACACTTGACCAAACTTGCCGCCGACAACATGACCCCGGTTCTGATGGAGTTGGGAGGTCATGCGCCGGTCATCGTTTGCGACGATGTCGATCCCAGAGTGAGCGGTATTTCTTCAGCAATCCGGAAGTATCGCAACTCCGGGCAGGTCTGCACATCACCAACGCGGTTTTTTGTCGATGAGAAACTGCATCAGAAGTTCACACGGGAATTCACTGCCAAGGCCCAGACCATTAAGGTTGGCGATTCTCTTGATGAGGCAACCGAGATGGGTCCGGTTGCACATGCTGGTCGGTTGCAGGCCATGGAGCGGCTTGTTGATGACGCCGTCCAACAAGGCGCTAAACTGTTGTTGGGCGGCTCGCGCAAAAGATCGGAAGGATATTTTTTCGAGCCGACCGTTCTTACCGACGTGCCGGACAGTGCACAGATCATGCAGGAAGAACCGTTTGGGCCCATCGCGGTCATCAACCCGATCAGGTCGCTAGAAGAAGGCATCGAGAAAGCCAACAGCGTTCCGTACGGATTGGCGGCTTACGCTTTTACCCATTCTGCGGCCAATGCGGACAGGCTTGTCGACGGGATCGAAGCCGGCAATCTCTCAATCAACACGCTGGAAGCGTCTTTGCCGGAAACGCCCTTTGGTGGTGTGAAGTCCAGCGGGTATGGGCGGGAAGGTGGTGAGGAGGGACTGCACCACTACACGGTCGTCAAGAACGTCTCCCACAGCATGGAAGTTGTGTGAGCGCTTAAATCACCAAGCCACTATTGAGGAACGCATCCCTGGTTCTGGCCTTTTCTTCGTCGGTCAGTTGCAACAAAGGCTCACGTACCGGCCCACCGACCTGTCCGAGCAGTTCTTGAATATATTTGCCGTGGGCCTGAGGTTTCCCGCCGGGCTTGGTGTTCTTGATCGCATTGCGGACCGGCTCAAGGCTGTCTCGCACCTTGCGGGCTTCGGCAAATTTTCCCTCAAACGCCAGCTTTGTGTACTCATTCATGCGCTTATCTTTTTTGCTTTGAATCTGATAGGGCGGAGATGAGCAGAGATAGAGTTTCCAGCCCAGTTCTTCGATGTTGTCGAGCCACTCTGTTTCCGAGGCTGTTGACACATGTATCCTGTCGCCGACCATTTGGGTGAGCCGTACGTACATTTCGCGCGGCACCGAATATTTGATGGCGACAATGTTGGGAAGTTCCGCAATCCGGGCGCACAGTTCGGGACTCATCAGATACCCGCTGTCCGGGTGGCTCCACATGGCGATGCCAATGTCGACCCGCTCGCAGATGGACTTGTAGTAGTTGAAAACCGTATCGTCCTGATCGGTCACGAAATGCAGAACCGGAGCGTGAACCACAACATAGTCTGCGCCGCAATCCTGCGCATGCCGGGCAAGCTCGATCACCGTGTCAAAATTCTGGTCCGAGGCAGACATGATTGTGCCTGCTTTGCCCGCGCACTCTTCAACAGCAATTTCGAAGTTTCTCTTTCTCTCGGCAAGCGACATGGAGAAAAACTCACCCTGTTTGCCGGCAATAAAAAGCCCCTGAATGTCGAGATCATCAACCCAGTGGCGTATATTGCTGCGAAGCCCTTCTTCATTGAATGACCCATCTTCAAGGAATGGATTGAGTGCCGCTGCCCAGATACCCCTCATGTGTTCACGGGCATGGTCTTTGGCGTCATTTTTCGCGTAATTCATGGGTCAATTCCATCTCGGCAACCGGGTCAGCTCCCAGGTGATTTTAGTGTGGGATTCGAGAGGTGAAAACAATTCCAATTTCCCAAAGCCGATATCAGCATAATTGATAGCGAGCAGGCCTGATCCATGCGATAGACTATTTCTGGTTTGATGAAAGATGCCAATGTCACAGAAGCTGGAAATTGCGGTTCTCGGTCATGGCGCCATCGCCGGATATGTTGTGGACCAGGTTCTGAACATTCCAAAAATCAGCATCGCCGCCCTCCTTTGCCGGAAGGGTTCGCAAGGCCGGGCTGAGGCGTTCGCGGTCGGACGTTTTCCCGTTTATACAAGCGTTGGTTCATTGAAGTCTTGGCCGGATTTGATGGTTGATTGTTCGGGCCATTCCGGCCTTCGGGAGCACGTTCCTGGCGCATTGGAAAACGGTGTTGACGTAATTTCCATTTCAACCGGCGCCCTTTCAGACAGCGGATTTGCCGTCAAACTGGAAGAGTGCGCCCGTGCTGGCAACGCTTCCATACGGTTTCTCTCAGGTGCTGTTGGCGGCATTGATGCGCTTACATCCGGCAGCGTGGGTGATATTGCGTCGGTGACGTACACAGGTCGCAAATCTCCCCTCGGTTGGAAAGGATCTCCGGCTGAGGAAAAGTGTGATCTTGGTTCCCTGACGGAGCCGTTCGAGCACTTTCGTGGAACCGCGCGTCAGGCCGCTCGCGATTACCCCAAAAACGCCAACGTTGCAGCAACCATTGCCTTAGCCAGCGTCGGTCTCGACAGTGTGGACGTAAGACTGATTGCGGACCCGTACGTCGATAAAAATATTCACGAGATAGAGGCCTCTGGCGAATTTGGAGAACTTTTCCTGCGGGTGCAGGGCAATGCTTTGCCTGAAAATCCAAAATCGTCAGCGCTGGCTGCCATGAGCATCGTGGGTGAACTGAAAAGGCGTATCAGCCGCATCGGGATCTAGATCAGGCACCAGCAATTTTCTTCGCTATGGTTCTCATTTCATTCAAAAAAGCCAATGCTGCCGGCGATAAAGCAGATTCTTTTCGATATGACACGCCCACAGGGCTTTTCGCGATGTTTAAAGCGCAATCGATCACGGCAAGCTCGCCATTTGCAATCTCCCTTTGAACCACATGCCGGGGAAATATGCCGATCATATTGGTGTTCAGCAGTAGGGAGCGATTTGTCAGAAAGGACACACACTCCACCGGATTGAGTGGTGAGGCCAATCCGCGGTCAAAAAACTCTTTCTCAATTTGGCGGCGAAGGGTGGTCTGGGTTGGTGGCAGGATCCAATTGCAGTCGGCCAAATCTTCCAGAATCATTGCCTTTGCTCTCGCCAGTGGATGGGATTGCGCACAAACAATCACAACCTCCTCGTGGTAGAGGATTTCCTGCGTAAGCTCTTCCCGATAGCGATATTCCGCCAACCGGCCAACCACCATATCAAGCTCTCCGGAATAGAGCAGCGGCATCAGGAAATCGTTGGTGCCGTCGCGTACGATTACACTCACATTGGGTCGCTGTTCCCGCAGTGTTCGAATAACATCCGGCAGCAATTGCGCAGAAGCGGTGAGCAGGGTTCCAACGAGCACCCGCCCGCCCAATCCCTCATTGAGATCGTCCAGTTCCTGCGCTGCGTGGGAAAGCTGGGCAAGAATGAGCTTGCCGTGACGCACGAGCGCTTCCCCATATTCAGTTGGAACCACGCCCCGATTGGTGCGATCAAACAAGCGCACATCGAAGTCCGTTTCCAGGTCCTTCAAGAGTTTGGTTGCAGCTGGCTGGGAGATGCAAATTTCGTCCGCGGCATGAAGAATGCTTGAATGGTTGGCAATCGCAACCAGCAACCTCAATTGCTTGAGTTTCAGCCGGGTGGAAACCCTCTCAACGATTTTGATGTGTCGGTTTTGATCATTCATTTTTGGTATTTGCAAATCCAATAGCAACTTCTGCAATTATCATTTGAATGCAATATCAAAACAACGTCTAATTTCCTCAATCGCGCAGATTTTGGAGTTTCGCATGAAGATAGTGCTGATACACGGTGCTTGGCACGATGGCTCACTTTGGGGCGAGGTGTCCAAAGCGCTTACCAGCGAAGGTCACGAAGTTTATGCGCCAACCTTGGCGGGCAATGGGCCAGGTGATGTAGATCGGACAATCGGCCATGCAGAAGCGGTGCAGTCTGCGATTGACTATATTGAGGAAAAAGGTCTGTCGGACTTTGCGCTTCTTGGTCACTCCTACGGTGGCTCTATCATTTCCAAACTCGCAGAGGCGATGCCTGAGAAGATTCGCCGGCTGATTTACTGGAACGCTTTTGTGCTGATGGATGGCGAATCCATTGAGAGCCTCAGTCCGCCTCCCTACAAGGAAATGATGGATGGAATTGTAGCTTCGGGCGCGTATGGGCCTGGAGCCGTGAAGCTTCCTTTCCCGGTTTGGCGCGAAGCCTTTATGAATGATGCACCGCTGGAGCTGGCCGAAAAAACATATGAGATGACAACGCCGCATCCGTTGAAAACACTTACCGATCGACTTGAGTTGAAGACATTCTACGATCTGCAAATTCCCAAGTCATATATCAACTGCACCGAGGACATCGCCATGCCTCCGGGTGAATTTGCCTGGGTTCCGAGATTTCCTGCGCGATTGGGTCTGTGTCGTCTCGTGCAGATGCCTGGTGGGCATGAGGCCTGTTTCACAAATCCACAACTGTTGGCTCAAAAGATCATCGAAGCCGCTCGGGATTGAATATTTGGCCGGACATTTGGATAGTTCAATCAAATGCTCAAGTGGAAACTATCTGGCCCGAAACTGACCTAGGAACATATCATGAGCGCGCATCCGAGACTCAAGCCATTCAACTTCCAAGACTGGATTGAGAGAAACAAGGACAATCTGAAACCACCCGTCAGCAACAAGCAGTTGTTCGATGAGAAGACCAACATGATTGTGATGATTGTTGGTGGGCCGAACGTGCGCGCAGATTTTCACGATGACCCCGTTGAAGAGTTTTTCTATCAGCTAATAGGCGACATGGTTCTCAAGATCGCCGAAGAGGGGAAAATCTATGATGTGACCATCAGGGAGGGCGACGTGTTCATGTTGCCGCCCCATGTGCGCCACTCACCGCAGCGCCCGGTTCCAGGCTCAGTCGGTCTGGTTGTTGAAGGTGCAAGAACGCCCCAAGACCGGGATGGCTTCGAATGGTTCTGTTTTGAGTGTGGCGCAAAGGTCCATCGGGTTGAGGTTGAAATCAAAGATATCGTCAAAGACCTGCCTCCTCTCTTCGAAGCGTTTTACAACAGCATCGAAGACCGCACCTGTTCGAAGTGTGCGGCTGTTCATCCTGGCAAAGAGCCACCGGAAGGCTGGGTGAAGCTCGAATCGGCGGGATAGCGGCGCAAACAATGACTCTTGAAAGCCAGACCGCGAACTCTATAGTCGATCCTCTCGGTTCATCATTCCTTGCCGACCCCTACCCTCATCTTGCTCAGCAGCGCGAAGCAGCTCCTGTTTCCTACTGCGAAGATCTCGATATGTGGCTGGTTACCAGATGGGAAGATGTGCAGACGGTGTTTCGGGACCACGAAACCTACTCTGCGGGCAATGTTCAAGCCCCTCTGTTGCCCTTATGTGAAGCGGCAACGAACACCCTCAAAGGCCGGTTCAATATTCTGCCGGTCATGTCCAATCTGGATCAGCCCGGCCACACCCGCATCCGTCGAAAGCTTGCTCGCGCTTTCTCAGCCCGCCGCATGCGGGTTCTCACTCCAGTCATTGAGCGACGCTGCAGTGAAATGCTGGACAGTTTCGCGGGAAAACGTGAGGTCGATCTGGCGACCGATCTCTGCTACCCGCTTCCCGCCGTCACCATCTTTTCAATGGTGGGCTTTCCTGAGGAAGATACGGATCAGATCAAAGCCTGGTGTGCGGACAAACTGATTGTCAATTGGGGGCGCCCCACTGAAGAACATCAGATTAGGGCCGCCGAAACGATGGTTGCGTTCTGGGAGTACTGCGTTGAATTTGCGCAAAAGCGCCGCAATAACCCAGCCGACGACATGACCAGCGACCTGATGGCAGACGACAAAGATGGAGCGCCACTCACCGATCAGGAAATTGCCAGCATCCTATTCGGCCTCAGCTTCGCCGGACACGAAACGACCACCAACCAGGCCGCAAATTGTATCCGTCAGGTCATTGAGAACGATCTTTGGCAAACACTGCGAGACGACCGGTCTTTGGTCCCAGGCGTCGTGGAGGAAGGGTTGCGTCACGATTCCTCCGTTGTAGCCTGGCGCAGAATGACAACCCGGGAGACCGAACTTGGCGGCGTGGCGCTGCCAGAGGGAGCCAAGTTGATGATTTCACTTGGCGCGGCCAACCGCGATCCAGATAAATTTGAGAACCCCGACACATTTGATCCTTGCAGAGAAAACGCTTCAAACCATCTTTCCTTCGGGATCGGTATTCACTTGTGCCTCGGGCGACCATTGGCGAAAATCGAGTTGGAAACCATGCTCAATCTTCTTCTGGATCGCTATAAAGGAATCCGGTTTCAATCGGGTACGCCACTGGAGTTTCCAGCAAACATTTCCTTTCGGGGGCCGATGCGTTTACCCGTAGTACTGGACCCACAATCCGGTTGAATGGTCCGAAAAATGGTTTAAGCTTAAAATAAATGAGGAAACCAAACTTACGCTCACCATGGTGAATTTCATCAAACTCAATCAATCGGTGAGCTCAAGGAGGAATCAATGAAGATGACAATCAAATCAACGCTTCTGGCATCTGCCGTTTCGCTGACAATGGCCGCATCGGCGTTGGCCGAGCCGGTCAAAATCGGCATGATCACCACCCTGTCCACCGGGGCTGGCTACTTGGGTGAAGATGTACGAGACGGGTTCTTGTTGGCAGTTTCCGAAGAAGGCGGAAAACTCGGCGGTACCGAAGTGGAAGTGCTGGTTGAGGACGACGGCCGCAAGCCTGGCAACGGAAAGCAGATTGCCGACAAGTTCCTGAAAAAAGACAAGGTGGAGATCATGACCGGCGTCATCTTCTCCAACATCACACCGGTTGTTGTTCCCCTGACGATCAAGGCTGGCGCTTTCTACGTTTCACCAAACTCCGCGCCCTCGATCTTTGCAGGAAAGGGCTGCATGGAGAATTACTTCGTGGCGTCCTGGCAGAATGACAGTCTTCACGAGAGCGCTGGTGTTTACGCCAACGAGCTGGGTTACAAAAACGCATATATTCTGGCTCCCAACTATCAGGCTGGCAAAGACTCACTTGCCGGTTTCAAGCGCTACTTCAAAGGCGAAATTGCTGGCGAGACCTACACCAAACTCGGCCAGACCGACTATGCGGCCGAGATTGCAAAGATCCGCGATGCAAATCCCGAAATGGTGTTCCATTTTCTCCCAGGTGGCATGGGCATCAATTTTCTGAAGCAATATTCGCAAGCCGGTCTCAAGGACAAATTCCCACTGGTTGTCTCCACGGCTTCCATGGATGAACGCATCATGTCTGCGGTGAAAGATGCCGCGGTGGGTGTGAAGAGCACAGCGCACTGGAGCGTTTGGCTTGAAAATGATGCCAACAAAGCTTTCGTGGACGGCTTCAAGAAGGCCTATGGGCGCACGCCTACGGTCTATGCCTCACAAGGTTATGATGCGGCCAAACTCATCGCCAGCGCCTTGAAGGCGACTGGAGGAAAGGTTTCAGCGGATCAGGATGGGTTCCGTTCCGCGCTAAAAAAGGCTGATTTCGCGTCGGTTCGCGGCACCTTCAAGCTCGCCAATAACAATCACCCCATGAACGATTGGCTCGGCCAGGAAGTGGTCAAAGAAGCTGATGGAACTATCGTGAACAAAGTCGTCAAGGTTGTCGCCAAAAACCACAAAGATGCCTACGCCGATCAGTGTGCACTGAAATAAGTATCAAATCTGCTTGTGTGATCGTAATGGAGGCAACGAAAGTTGCCTCCATTTTTGTGGGGTAGTTCATGCTTTTGTTGCTGGAACAGATATTGAATGGCGTTCAACTGGGTGTGTTCCTGTTCCTGATTGCCGCCGGACTGACGCTTATTTTCGGGATCATGGGCGTCATCAATTTGGCGCACGGCTCGCTTTTTATGGTGGGAGCCTATGGGGCGGCATTTTTCACCCAGCTGTCGGGTTCATTCACCATCGGCTTGCTGGGTGCGTTGGTGTCGGCAGGCCTTACGGGCATCGCGATGGAACTCGCCATCATGCGGAGGCTCTATGAACGCGATCATCTTGATCAGGTTCTGGCAACGTTCGGACTGATACTGTTCACCAACGAACTGGTAACGATTCTGTTTGGCCGAACCCCGCTGTTTCTTGATGTGCCGCCCATTCTCAATGGATCGATCGAGATCTTTCCAGGCGTTGACTATCCGGTCTACCGCCTTGCCATAATTGGAGTCGGTATTCTCGTTGCGCTCCTATTGTACCTCATCATCACCCGCACCAAAGCCGGAATGTTGATCCGTGCCGGTTCAACCAATCGGGATATGGTGGCCGTTTTAGGCGTGGATATCGGTACCATGTTCACGCTGTTGTTCGGCCTGGGTGCGGTCTTTGCAGGTCTTGCCGGCGCCATGGCCGGGCCCCTGGTCTCGGTGGAAGTCGGCATGGGCGAACAGCAGCTGATCCTGGCATTCGTGGTTACCGTAATCGGCGGAATTGGTTCCGTGCGCGGTGCGTTGGTTGGAGCATTGCTGGTCGGTGTGGTCGACACACTCGGACGTGCGTTTCTGGCAGATCTTTTGAAACTCTTTATGGATTCTGCGTCTGCTGATGGTATCGGCGCTGGACTGTCGTCCATGTCAATCTACATCATGATGGCAATCATCCTGATATTGCGACCCAACGGCCTGTTTCCAGTCGCTGCGCAGAGGCACTGATGATGCCGTCCGCGAGCAAAATCGCAGTTGCAGGAACCATCATCTTGCTGGCCGCACTTCTGCCTTATGGCCTCATTGCAATTGATCAGGAGTATCTGATCGGCCTTGCCTCCCGGATTGTCATCTACGGGTTGGCTGCGCTCAGCCTGAACTTCATTCTGGGCTATGGTGGCATGGTGAGTTTCGGGCACGCGGCCTATTTTGGGGTCGGCGCCTATGTCGTCGGTATCTTGTCATTCCATGCGTTTGAAGGCTCAACCCTGTTTGGCGTTCCCGGCAGCGACTCGGCGCTTTTCGTCTGGCCGTTGGCAATATTGCTGTCGGCATTTGCGGCGCTGGTTTTGGGCTACCTGTCACTGCGCACCAGCGGTGTGTATTTCATTATGATCACGCTCGCTTTTGCGCAGATGCTGTATTTCATGTTTGTTTCGCTGGAACGTTATGGCGGCGATGATGGGGTCATCATGTACAATGGCCGCAACCAGATACCCGGCCTGGATCTATCAGATGAAGTGACGCTCTATCTCGTCAGCCTTGTTGTCCTCGTCATCTTTATGGGACTGTTTGCCATGCTAGTACGCTCCAGGTTTGGGATGGTGCTTAGGGCGTGCAAGCAAAACGAAGCACGCATGTTGGCACTGGGTTGCAATGTACAGCGATACAAACTCACGGCATTCGTGATTGCGGGGAGCGTTGCTGGGCTTGCCGGTGTCCTCAACGCGAACCTGACCGAATTTGTCAGCCCCGACTATGTTCACTGGACCAAGTCCGGCGATCTGATGATCATGGTTGTGTTGGGCGGTATGGGCACAATCCCCGGACCGGTGATCGGCTCCGGTGTGTTCCTGGCGCTTGAGGAGTTCTTGCCGGGCTTGTTCGAGTTGATTGGCCTTGCCGCCTACAAGGAACATTGGCGTATTGTGTTCGGCCCTTTGCTCATTCTGGTGGTCCTGTTTGCCCGCGGTGGTATTTTGGGCCTGATGACGAAAGGAAAGAGCGATGCATAGCGATGCGCTTCTTTCCATCCGGGGCTTGTCTAAATCCTTTGGTGCGTTGAAGGCGTCCGACAATATCACTCTTGATGTGGATGATGGCGAACTTCATGCTGTGATTGGCCCCAACGGGGCTGGAAAGACCACAATGATTGCACAGATCTGTGGTCAGTTGGAGCCGGACACGGGAACTGTGCTCTTCGCCGGTCAGAACATAACCTCCGTTCCGCAGCAGGAAAGACCGGCAATTGGTCTTGTGCGATCGTTTCAGATCACATCAATTTTCCCCGACTTTACAGCCATCGAAAACGTTGCGATGGCGGTGCAGCTCAACGCAGGTCATAGTTTTCAATTTATCGCTCCAGCCGCCACGGACAGCGATCTCGTGGGTCCCGCAAAAACCCATCTTGAACAGGTGGGCCTGGCTGATCAGGCGGCTGTCATGGCTTTCGCACTTTCTCATGGCCAACAACGGCGACTTGAATTGGCCATGGCGCTCGCCTTGAAGCCGCGCCTGTTGGTACTGGATGAGCCAATGGCGGGCATGGGCGCTGAAGAAACGGCGGGGGTTGTTCAGTTTTTGAAGGGGCTGAAGGGAAAAATCTCCATGCTGTTGGTGGAACATGACATGGATGCTGTGTTCGCCCTTGCCGACCGCGTATCCGTGTTGGTGTATGGCCGCGTTATCGCAAGCGGTGCACCACAGGACATCCGCCGTGATCAGGCTGTTATCGATGCTTATCTCGGTTCTGGTGACGAGGAGGAGGAGCATGCTTGAAGTCTCCTCCCTGGAAGCAGGATATGGCCGCAGCCAGGTTCTGTTCGGTGTGGACCTTAAGATTGGTGCTGGTGAGGTTGTGACGTTGCTTGGTCGCAATGGTATGGGCAAAACGACCACAATTAAATCCATTGTCGGTCTGCTCAGTACCAAAGCTGGTGGCATTCGTTTCAATGGGCAAACACTTTCAGGTCAGAAGCCGCACCGCATTGGACGAATGGGTGTAGCGCTTGTGCCGGAAGGGCGACAGATTTTTCCAACCCTCACAGTCAGGGAGAATCTGGTTGCAACGTCTGCCAACCGAAACGGTCGTGAAAGTCCCTGGACGTTGGACAGGGTTTACGACCTCTTTCCTCGCTTGGGTGAACGAGCAGGGCAGATGGGAAGTTCCCTTTCCGGCGGAGAACAGCAAATGCTGGCGATCGGTCGTGCTTTGATGACCAATCCCCATCTGCTGATTCTGGATGAAGCAACGGAAGGTCTCGCACCAATCATTCGCCGAGAAATTTACGATTGTCTGATCGGCCTGAAGGCGGAGGGTGAGAGTATTTTGATCGTGGACAAAAACCTCGACGAGCTTTCGCGCATTGCCGATTCCCATGTGATCATTGAAAAGGGAAAGACCTGTTGGCAGGGTGACCACGACGCGTTTGAGAACCAGCCAGATCTAAAACACAGATATCTGGGTGTGTGATGATGGCGGTCTTCAATGATATGGATCAGGACGAACTTGATCGACAGTATGACGCCCGCGGAACTGTCGATAGCATTGATCCCTATCTGGACGCCTACGCTCGGCTGACGCGCGAAGCCAAACAAACATGTACCGTGCGCGAGAACATCAGCTTTGGCGATCATCCCGACGAGACTTTTGATCTTTATATGGCTGGCTCCAATGCGCCAGTTTTTGTGTTCATTCACGGCGGCTACTGGCGTGCGCTCAGCAAGGACGAATCGGGCTTTATGGCCCCTTGTTTTGTAAATCAGGGTGTGTCGGTTTGCATCGTGAACTACTCACTTGCACCGGCCGCTACACTTGAACAAATTACGGACCAAGTTTGCCGAAGTGTGAGGTTTCTTCAATCCAATGCGGCTGAACTGGACATCGATCCTGGCCGAATATTCCTGTGCGGGACATCAGCCGGTGGTCATTTGGCGGCGATGGTGCTGAGCGAAGAAAACATAGATGGCCCGCCACTTGCCGGATTCTCATTGATTAGCGGATTGTTTGATCTTGAGCCCGTCAGGCTGACGGCACCAAACGAGTGGCTCGACCTCACCCGGGAATCAGCGCGTTGCTGCAGCCCGCAATTTTTGATGCCGCGACGCCAGGCGCCTGTCCAAATTGCTTGGGCAGGCAGGGATACCGACGAATTCAAGCGACAAAGTCGCGACTACGCTGCCCTGCTGAAAAAGCATGGCTTCTTGGTCGAAGCACAAGAGATCTCTGACCGCAATCACTTCGACATCATCCTTGATCTTACCGACCCGTCACGTCCGTTGACGAAGCATGTTTTGGGGGTCGTGGGCTAAAACCGATCGAGGTTGCGGTTTTTCCCGTTTCGCAGGAAGCGCGTCGCTGGCCGTCTTGCTCATAGATTTCAACCAGCCAACGACATGGAGATATTCCATACCGGCGTTATAAGTAGCCGAGCGAACTGTAACGGACTTCTGCATCCGGTATTGGGCGCAACCCCGATTGTCGACAATTCATAAAACCCAATGAACCGACCAGGAGATCACAAAGAAATCTGATTGTAGTAGATAGCGTTGGCCACAGCCTGAGCAATAGAAATTGCTTTCAGCTTTTGGCGTGCCCCTTTCAGGTGAAAGTCCACCGTCGGCTTTGTGATGACCAACCGATGCGCAATCTCGATTGGTCGCAGTCCCACGGCGACAAACTGCAGGCACTCGCGCTCGCGGCAGGTTAGTGGCTCCACGCCATCTTTGAACATCTGCGCGTCTGAAATACATTTGTGATTGAAAAGGTGCGCCAGCATAAGACCGTGCTTCCACAAATCCTCGAAATGTGGAGCAAGCACCCTCTTGCTGAGGTGGGAACGTATGCTCACACCGGCTGTTGGAACCTTGTCGGACATCGGTGACATCATCGGCACATTGATGACAAAGGATTCCTTGCCGTCCATCAATTCACGCAACATCAATTCCGATTTGGTCGTGGGTGTTCTGTTGTCGTACAACTCGTCACGGGCAATCACGATCGGATCGCGGTTGCCAACGTGGTAGGGCTACTGAACCGGATCGTCTTCAAACAGCGCATATCGATTGTAATCATCGGCACTAAAGAATGCGTCAAATGACGACGAACGGGCGGAGTGATTTATGCGCTCCACGCGCAGGTTGTTGAGCCGGTCGGGATCATACAACACCTCACCAAATCCGTAATCGACAACGTCGACGCCGTATCTTGAAAGAAAGTTCGCCGTAAACTCGGCTGCGTCCGTTGCGTTTGACGCAGCGGTAACTTTCTCGATGGCATCAAGAAGTTCAGTTGCTCCACCCGCCATGTACTCTCCCCCCAAGGATACAATAGACGCTGTGTGTCGCTGACAATTTACAAAAAACTGCGATTTACCAATAAAGGAAAAGTGTCTCAGGCATTCGCGTCGACAATCATTGAAGCAGCTCTCGTGTTGGAAGCGGAGTAATTCTGGCACCTCAACCGTCTTAACTATTTGATTCCATAAAATATATTACGGGGCTTGGCGCCCATTGATTGTCCCGATCTCCTTGAAAGTCTGCCGTCCATCACAAGTAGTCCTATCAAAGATCATAGGTATTTTCCCGCATACAAAGGTGGAAGAACAAGGATTTGGTGCAGGAGACTGAAGCGTATTCACCAACACATAAGATTGGTCTTGCGCGCTGGGGGACGATTTGCGTCGAATTACTCAATTCGTCATTGCGACAGTGGCAACGCTGACCGTTCTGATCGGATCAATCAGCCAGGTGATTGCAGGATCGTTTTCAGGAAACAACAATGCCCGGGTCGGTCAGAACATTTCAATCTATCTCGGGAACGCCAGAGGCTCTGTCTATTGCTCACAAAACAGGAACCCCAACTGGCGATTGGTGAGCGAAAATCTCCCGCCCGGGCTAACGAAATCCGGTCGGAACATTACCGGTCGGGCAATCGTCGCCGGTACCTGGCGGGTTGTATATCACGCTGCAAGGTACAGTTCAGCATTCGGATCCTGCTATCGGCGCGCTAGCGTTGATTCTCTCAGTATAACGTTCAACTTCCGTGAACCTGACACTGAGAAGCCTGTGATCGGTTCCATTGGAGACACGTCGGTCTGCACTGACCCGTCATCGGCCACAGCCACGGTTTCGTTTTCAATGATGGTCACGGACAATGAGAGTCCGTCGAGCCATTTCCAGCCTGTCTACAAGATCGGAAGCACGACGATCACTAGCCCTCATCGGTTTCCCCTGGGAACGACAGGGGTCGATGTCACCGCCAATGCCGATGCGTCCGGCAACCTCCCTGATGCGATCAGCTTCAATGTTACGGTCGCTGACAACGAAGGTCCTCAGATTTCGCAATTGCATGACAGATACGTGTCACTGAGCCCCGGTCTGTCCACTCATCAGGTTTCATTGTCTGTGTCTGTCATGGACAATGTGGACCCGCCTAACGCGTTTACACCTGTGTTCAGCGTTGGAGGTCAGACCATTCCCCCAATCAGTCAATTTCCGGTGGGAACGACAATTGTTGATGTGACAACAAATGCTGACAGCGCAGGCAACAGACCCGTTCCTGCTTCCTTGAGGGTGATTGTTCAGGATCGGGAAAGGCCGGTTATTGCTGCCATCGCCAACAAATCCGCCGATGCGAGTCCTGGCCGCTCTGCTGCATCAGTGTCGTTTTCGACCTCAGTGTCCGACAATATTGATCCTGCCAGCCATTTCACACCTCGGCACTCTATCGGGCGCAGACAAATTTCCAGTCCTCACAGCTTTTCCGTTGGCGTGACCACAGTTTCTGTCTCCTCAAATCCAGACAGATGGGGGAACCATCCGAGCAGGGTGTATTTTACCGTTACAGTTTCCGACAAGGAAAAGCCGGTGATCGCTTCGGTAGCCAACAAACAGGTGAACACTAACGCGGGCCTTGCAACGGCATCGGTGAGCTTTGGCACTACTTTTACTAACAATGTGGATCCGGATTTCCACTTTAGGCCAGTCTTTGGAATTGGTGGGCAAACCATCACCAGCCCACACAATTTTCCGGTAGGCATCTCCGCTGTACAGGTGACAGCCAACACGGATCGGGCAGGCAATTCTGCCGACGCCCGGCAGTTTACGGTGGTGGTGGCTGACACCGGCAAACCTGTTATCGCGGCAGTCGCGAACAAGGTGACGAATACCGATGCCGGAAAACCCACGGCCTCGGTCGAGTTCACAACCACCGCCTCGGACAATGTTGAGGCAACCGGCCATTTTGCGCCGGTCTTCAAGATCGGTGGCAATATGGTCACCAGTCCGCATGATTTTCCCATCGGCTCAACCAACGTTCAAATCACGGCAAACGCGGACAAGTCCGGTAACGTGCCGGACCCGATCTCGTTTTCCGTTACCGTGTCGGACAACGGAAAACCTGTTATCGCCCCGGTGGCTGACAAAGCGGTCAACACAGATGGTGGCAAATCAACGGCATCCGTGGCGTTCGCAACCACCGTTTCCGACAATGTTGATGCGGCTAACCATTTTGCAACCGTCTTCAAGATCGGCCCCAACGCGATTACGAGCCCGCATGATTTTCCGGTTGGCACGACCAAAGTCGACGTCACAGCGAATGCCGACAAAGCTGGCAATGTGCCGGATCCAATCTCGTTCTCAATTATTGTATCGGACAGCGGCAAGCCGGTTATCGCGGCTGTAGCTGACAAAGCAGTGAAAACGGACGCAGGCAAACCGACCGCCTCCGTGGCGTTCGCGACCGCGGTCTCCGACAATGTTGATGCTGCAAATCAATTCACACCCATCTTCAAGATTGGTGGTGATACGATCACAAGCCCGCATGATTTTCCGATTGGCACCACGGTTGTCACAGTGACCGCCAACAATGACAGCGCGGGAAATACTGCCAATCCTGTTCAGTTCAAAGTCATGGTGGCGGACGCCGACAAACCGATGATCGCGGAACCTGAAGATATTTCTGTCGATACCGAAGATGGAGAGACCAGCGCCGTTGTTACGTTCAAGATTGATGTGACAGATAACTCGGGCGGAAATCTGCAAACGACTGTAACATCTGCCCCGACCGCTGGATTGAACTCCGGCTCGAAATTTCCGGTCGGCACGACAATCATGACGGTGACCGCCACAGATGAATCCGGCAACACCTCAACCGAGGAGTTCAAAGTGGAGGTCATCGAAGGCACATTGCCAACGGTGGAAATCGCCGGTGTGCCGGAAAAGACAAATGGACCGTTCACGGCCACCTTCACTTTCAGTGAAACGGTGAACGGGTTTTCAATCGACGACATTGTTCTTGGAAATGCCAGTGCATCAAACTTTAGCATCGTCACGGTGAACCGCGTGTTCACGTCATTGATCAACCCGGTGTTGGATGGGTCTGTGACGATAGACGTTCCTGCGGGCGCTGTTCGCGATCTTGCCGGCAACGCGAATGTGCCTGCCGACAGGGTGGAAACACGGTTCGACGGAACACGGCCGACGGTCGAAATCCTGGGTGTGCCGACTTCCGTTTCCGCGACTGACAGTTTTGATGTGACAATTCAGTTCTCGGAAGCGGTTTTCGGATTTGACGCAACTGATGTCTCAGTCGGCAACGGTATGATGCGCAACCTTTCCTTATTATCGACAGGCGTTTTCCGAGCATCCATCACGGCCAGCGGTAGCGGAGATGTCACGATCGATGTTGTTGTAAACGTGGCTCATGATGATGTTGGAAATGGCAATCGCGCCGCGCCTCAAGTTGTTGTGAAAAGTCTCGTGGTCGAAGACACGGTGAAGACAATTGCCTCTTTGGTCGAGGCGCGATCCACCTTGATCTTGCAGAATATGCCTGGTTCCCAACGACGCATTGACCGGTTGAACGGCAGCGACACCATCAGTGGTGGGCCATCATTGTTTGGTTTCTCCCTGCCGGCCGGCTTGCCGCCGTTTGAACTGGATCTGGCAGAAACCAGCAAGCGGTTTTCCTAATCGTTACGAAAATCCCTCGTGAAAGCTGGCCCATCCGGACCGGCTTTAGCGGGTGAGCAGCAAAAACTCTCAAATCGGCAAATGAGAGTGCGTGATAACGGGTCGGAGATGCCGGGCGTCCAAGCTAGGACTTACGCCGCGCCGTCTGTTGAAAACACATTGTCACACGATCACAGCAAAACTTTCGCAGTGGCCGGTACTCCAACCACGACAACCCCAGCCCATCCTTTTGATGTTTGGGCTGAAGGGAAGTACACTCAATTCAAGATTATTGGCGGTTCGGGTGACTTCTTTGTTCTCCATTCGGGGATCGATTATCTGATCACACCCAGGACACTGATCGGGTTTGGTGGTCAACTTGACTGGGCCAACTTCAAGGGAGCACCGACAGGTGCCGCAGCGGTGGGCGGAACAGCCAAGGGCAGGGGATTTCTGGTCGGGCCGTATGTCACGGCAAAACCGCTTGAACACTTCTACGTGGAAGCTCGCGCTTCCTGGGGGCATTCGTCGAATACAGTTTCTCCCTATGGAACCTACAAGGATGGTTTCGGCGCGGAACGCTGGCTGGGCACATTGGCATTGATTGGCGAGTTCAATCTCGGTGTGCTGTCGATTAAACCGTAAGCGCGGCTTTCCTATTTCCAGGAGACCACTCAGGCATATGTGGATAGCCTCAACAGTCTTATTCCTTCCGTGAAAGTCTCACTCGGCACGCTGGAATTCGAGCCGACAATTTCAACGAGGCTTCAACTCAATGAACGCACCACGCAGACACCTTATCTAACCTCCAAAGGCATTTGGACATTCTCCCACAAGAACTCTGCACACGGAATTGTTTCTGGGAATCAATTTGCGAATACAGAAGGAGTGAGGGCCAGTATCGAAGCTGGACTGGAAATAGCGCACCGGGATGGCCTGACTTTCGGCATTTCGGGGATCTACGATGGAATTGGAAGTTCGGCTCTGCGATCCTGGAGCGCTAAGGCGAAGTTGCGCTATCGGAGGTGAGCACGTTGGTACTTGAGCGCTTGAAAGCCATCAATCTAAAGAGGGCAATACTGTCTCTGTAGATAAACGTTTCACGGAACTTCGCTCGATGATCTCTCCTTGAAGTTCAATCGAATCCAGCGGGCTCGCACTGTCTAAATGTGCAACCAGTTGGGTTGCCACTTCCGTACCCATTCGTCTTGCGGGCAAATTGATCGTGGTAAGAGGAGGGGTGGCGTGTTCAGACCAGTCGAGATTGTCAAATCCCATGACAGAAAGGTCATCAGGAATCTTGAGTCCTGCCTCAGCGATCGCAAAATAAGCACCTAACGCCAACACATCTGAAAAGCACAATAATGCTGTAATTGTCTGGTCGCCCTTCAGAAACGCTGTCGTGGCAAGCCTTCCGCCTGCAACGCTCAGTTCGGTTTCGAGATAGGTCGCGTTGACTCGATCCGAGCAAGCCGACTTCGCACCTTGGATCCGAGCAACAGTTCGATCGCTTTGGGCCAGTGGTCCATGAATGATTGCGATGTTCTCATGGCCTCGATCAGCCAGGTGTTTGACAGCATTGGCAGCCAAAGTTTGGTTGTCATAGCCGATTGTCGGGTTTGGGTTGTTGGGCTCCCAGATCGAGGTCTGGACAAATGGCGTATGGCGCCGTTCGAATAGATTGAAAAGTTCAATACGGTGTTGTGCCCCTGTTATGATAAAGGCCTCCGCACCCAATCCAATGAGCTTGTTCGCCGCCGCCAGTTCTTCGTTCGGATCGGCATTCGAGATGGCGATAACCAAAGAATAGTTGTGGTCACCCAACTTGTGTTCGATTGCCGAAACAAATTTAGCAAAGACAGAGTGCTCAATGGTCGGGATGATCGCGGCAATCGTGCGCGTTTTGTTGGTCGACAAAGCGCGTGCTGCTGAATTTGGAACATAATCCAGTTCCCGGCACGCATGTAACACCCGATCCCTTGTTCGCGGGGTGACATTGGTTGCGCCATTCAACACACGGGAGATTGTCGCAGTTGATAATCCGGTCGCCTTGGCTACGTCCCTGATTCCACCACTTTTTTTCAATTCAACAGCCGCTTCAATACGAGACTCACGACATTTGACCTTGACTTGACGCAGAATGCAAGATCAGTATGTAACCGGTTACATTTCCATTCCTGGGCGCGTTCGGCGCCATAAAGATTGATGATGAGGAACTGAGCAGGTGTTGCAAACGCCAAGACCGACGCAAAGGCGGGTCTATGCTGGACTGGGTCGCTCTGACAACTGTTTGCTAGACGTTGGTTGGGGAGAAGCTGACCATATGCACGTTTCGGCTGATTCAATCGTCTCCATCGAATCCTGTGATGGCGGAGGCCCCTGCCTGCTGACTGCGCTCGGTGAACGAGATCAGAATTATGGAACCAGCGCCCTGAATATCCCCGAGGGCTTTGCCGCTCGATTAATCCCGACCACCTTCGATAGTCGTGAGATGGGAGCACGCCTAAGCGGGCGCGGCACGCGGCTCGACGCAGCCGAAACGGTCAGTGTTTTTGATGCTAATACGGAGCCCGGCGAAGTCTTTCAGTTTAAGGTGCAGAAGGATACTCGGCTCTTTGTGGTTTCTCCCCTATCGCCTGACTTTCTCAAAGTGGGCGGCGGAGGTCGGTTTGTGGTTCGCGTCAAGGAAGGCGGCGCCCATGCAAGACGCTGCACCTTGCCTGAGCCACTCGGCAGGGTCCGTGATGAATGGAGGGTCGAGCGAGGAACGGCCCATGCTTACGAGATAAAAAAAGGCCAGTTTGTTCAGATCATTGACGTTGAAGGACAGCAGTGCTCTGACTTTATGGCAATGCGGACGGACGCATTGGAAGGCGGGATAGAGCGCTATATTGATTCAGCTGTTTCCCGCACAATGGCGCGTAGCGCCTATCCGCTGCCAGGCCTCCACGACAAGTTTTTTGATCAGGACATGCAGCCCTTGCTGTCTGTGCGGCATGACACTGTTGGCAGACACGATACATTCGCACTGGCATGCACGGCGCGTGGCTACGAAGAACGTGGTTTTCCCGGCCATCTGAACTGCTCTGACAACATCAGCAAGGTGTTCGAGCCGTACGGCATTCAGAGCCGTCGCGCCTGGCCTGCAATCAACTTCTTTTTCAATTCCTGGATCGACGAAACCCTTGGAATCGCTAGTGATGAGGCGTGGTCGCGCCCTGGCGATTATGTGGCGATGCAGGCATTGACGGATCTTGTTTGCGTATCGACTGCTTGCCCTGATGATGTCGATCCAATCAATGGGTGGAATCCGACCGACATCCATGTGCGCGTGTACGAAGAAGACACCACGATACAGCATGCCATCTGCTGGCGGGCTCAACCTGCAGACAAAGGCAAGCTGACAAAAAAATCTGCTTTCCACGCACGAACATCGAAATTGACAAGCCATTTCGATGTGGCGCGAGATCACTGGCTTGCCAACCAGTATGATGCAACGGGCGCAGTGGAGGAGTACTGGACCTGCCGGAACAAGGCGACATTGCAGGACATGTCGAATTTGCTGAAGTTCGACATCGTCGGCCCCGATGCCGAAGAATTATTGCAGATTTGTCTGACAAGGGATGTTAGCAAGCTTAGTCAACATCGCGGTATTTATGGACTGATCTGCGATGCGCGCGGCAGTGTGATTGACGATGGAACGCTATTCCGTCTTGAAACCACTGCTTTCAGATGGTGCTGTGGTTCTCAAAACTCTGCGCTTCATTTGCAGGAGCAGGCGGAACGACTTGGATTGTCAGTCCGGGTGCTGTCTCTTGGGGATCGGGTGGCCAATCTGGCCCTGCAAGGACCCAAATCTCGCGAAATCCTGCGCAACGTGGTCTTCACACAGCCGTCTCGTCCAAGCATCGACAATCTGAAGTGGTTTGGCTTCACAATTGCCCGCCTCCACGACCGCAACGGCCCGATGTTCATGCTGTGTCGAACCGGATTTACCGGCGAGTTGGGTTTCGAGATTTTCTGTGACACTTCAAATGCTGTCGAGATTTGGGATGGCCTGATGCTCGCAGGCAAGCCTTACGGCCTCGCGCCAATGGGCAATGCAGCACTCGCTATGATGCGAATTGAAGCCGGACTGATGGTCGCTGGTGCGGAGTTTGGACCGGATGTCGACGTGTTCGAAGCAGGATTGGGATTTGCGGTTGACTTCGAAAAGGAAGACTTCATTGGCAAGGCTGCTTTGGAACGCAACAGGACAGCACCGAGGCGTAAACTTGTTGGGCTGATCTTTGCCGGAGGCGAAATCCCGGCTCACGGCGACGGGATATTCGTCGGTAGGGAGCAAGTGGGAACGATCACCAGCGCCTGCTATTCACCTCAACTTGGCAACGCAATAGCGATGGGGCGTGTCGCCGTTGAGAATGCCGAGACCGGCAGTAATCTTGAAGTGGGGAGATTGGACGGAAAACTGAAACGGCTGCCATGCCGGGTGACCACTTTGCCCTTCATCGATGCATCTCGGGAGAAAGCAAGGGCATGACAAAGAGTGATTCTGTCCCGGTTGTCGTGTGCAACAATGTTTGGAAGATTTTCGGTGACCGGGCGCTGGACGCGCAAAAGGCCGTCGAAACCCAAAACCTCTCCAAAGCCGAAGTATTGGAGCGCTTTCAGTGTGTTGTGGGTGTGCGGGATGTCTCGATCGAAGTGGGTGAGGGCGAAATATTCTGCATCATGGGTTTGTCCGGTTCCGGCAAGTCCACGCTTGTTCGTCACATCAATCGACTTATTGAGCCCACAAGCGGCGAAATTCTTATCAACGGCACCAATGTAGGCGATCTTGACCCAGAAGGTTTGAGAGCCATGCGGGCTGACAAGATCGGCATGGTGTTCCAGAACATGGCATTGCTGCCGCATCGCACCGTTCGTGACAATATCGCTTTTGCATTGGAACTTCGCAACGTTGATGCGTTTCGTCGGGCGCAAGTCGCCGACAAGGTGATAGAGACTGTCGATCTGCAAGGCTATGGCGACCGCATGCCCTCAGAACTTTCAGGCGGCATGCAACAGCGCGTAGGACTTGCCCGGGCGCTGGCGGCGGATCCCGATATCCTGCTCATGGATGAACCGTTTTCAGCCTTGGATCCACTCATCCGGCGCGGCCTTCAGGATGAGTTTCTTGCGCTTTCGAAGGATCTCAAAAAAACCACGCTTTTCATTACCCACGATCTGGACGAAGCGATTCGAATGGGCACGCGCATTGCCATCATGAAGGATGGTGAAATCGTGCAAACCGGTACGCCGGAAGACATTGTGACCCAGCCCGCAGATGACTACGTCGCGGATTTTGTCGCCGGCATCTCGAAGCTCAAACTGATTTTTGCTCACACGGTTATGGAACCAATTGCCAAGTACGAAAATCGAACCGGTAAGCCCCTTCCCGAAATTGATACGTGCCCACAGGCAGGGACTGAAGATGATCTGGACACGCTTGTTCAATTGGCCGTCGATCAGGACAAACCAGTTGTGATTGTGGACGACGGTAAGCCCATTGGCGTGGTGACCAAAGACGCACTCTTGCACGGGATCAAGGGAGAGGCGTGAGGGATGAACACTGAAGACGACATCAACAAGCCATTCGTTCAGTTCGCCGGCCCAAATGGTGATTACTACGCTGAGACGTTTCTGAAAATTCAGAAGGCGGTCCTTTCGCGTTGGCATGTCAACTGGGGAGCCGCTGCCGGTTCGTTTATCTGGGCTGCAATGCGTGGAAACTGGCTTCTTTTCTGGATCAGTTTTCTGATTGATCTCGCAGCTGTGGTCAATCTCGCTCTCTACTACAAATATTCGAAGGCTTTGGTGACATTCGCCGACAAAGACTATCTGGTTGCTCGCTATACCGATTGGGGCCAATCAAGCATTATTGCTGCCATAACCATATTTGTGCTTGGCCGACTGTTTTTTGGCTGGTTGGCTGACCGGATTTACATGCGTCAGTATGCACGCTGGCGCGTGGATCAAGTAACCCCAAGCGGCATGAACGCGTCGCGCCTTCTGATTGTTGCGTTGATAACCGCGCTGATTGTCCCTCTGCTGCTCTATCGTACCAGCCAGTTTGCCCCTGACACGCGCACCTGCATTAAGCAGGATCGGGCCATGCAGAAAGGCGAATCGTTTTCGTTCAAAGACCGCTTTGATTGTCTGGTGATCAGCGAATTTCCCACGCTACTTTATCTGACGCGACCCGACGACCTGACGTTCCCCCGGGACGACGATGGCAACCGTGTGATGGTGCGCAAACCGATTGGAGAGAATGCACCAAAAGTCAATCTCAATGCATACACGTCGCAAGTGATTGATGAGGGCATCGAATATCTTCAGGTTTTCTATGCCTGGGTGTTCAATGGTGTACGCGGCTTCCTGTTCGGGATGCTGAGTGCCATTGAGGCTGTTTTTGTTGGAACGCCGTGGCCGATCACCATGGGTGCCTTACTGGTTATTGCATACAAGATGGCGGGAACCCGTGTCGCAATATTTGTCGGCGCTTCGCTGATTTATCTGGCCATGTTCAATTTTTGGCAAACGGCAATGGACACCATGTCCCTTGTCATCGCCGCGACAATCATTTGCGTTGTCTTTGGACTACCGTTGGGCGTTTGGGTGGGGAAATCGAAACGCGGTCAGGCAATTGTAACTCCCATCCTTGATGTGATGCAGACCATTCCATCATTTGTGTATCTCTTGCCGGCTGTCGCCTTTTTCTCGATTGGCAAGCCGCCGGGAATCCTGGCCACGGTCATATTTGCGATGCCGCCGATGGTGCGTCTCACCGCGCTGGGTATTCGCCACGTGCCGGAAAGCACCAAGGAAGCCGCACTGGCCTTCGGCGCCAATCCGCGACAGCTGCTCTACAAAGTTGAACTGCCACTGGCTCTGCCCTCGATTATGGCGGGCGTGAACCAGGTGGTGATGATGTGCCTTTCCATGGTGGTGATTGCAGCTCTCATCGGTGCAAAAGGCATGGGCGGTATTGTTACAGAAGCGCTTACGAATGTGGAAATTGGCCGGGGTGTCTTGGCCGGTCTTGGAATTGCGCTCCTGGCGATGATGATCGACCGGGTGGTGCAGAAGGCGAACAAGGTTCGCAACTAGAAGTTCAGATCACCGACTATTTCGGTGAGCCTGAATGCACAGAAAGGGAGAAAAATGAAACTAGTAAAAACACTGGCGCTCAGCACCGCCATCACCATCGCAACAATTTCTTCAGGCTTTGCTGCGGATGCAAAGGTCACGATCGGTGATCTGACATGGACCGGTGCAAAGGCCATTGGCCATGTGATCAAAGCCGTGATTGAGGGACCTCTCGGAGGTGAAGCCGAAATCGTGTCCGGTTTGTCTGACGGCACTGTTATCGCCGCCGGCATGGACAAGGGCGACGGGTCGGCCGATGTCTACACCGATCTGTGGATGCCAAATCGTCAGGGCATCTGGGACAAATACATCGTTGAAGCCAAATCAGTGGGGCACAACAAACCATATCTTGGGACACAAATGATGTATGTGCCCAACTACATGTCAGACGTGAATTCCGTTGAGGATCTCAAGAAGCCGGAAGTCGCAGCGCGTTTCGACAAGGATGGAAACGGGAAGGGTGAGTACTGGGCAGGTGATGCTGGGTGGAAGTCCACAAAGATGTGGCAGGTGAAGTTCAAGGACTACGGTCTTTCCGAGCTCTGGGAGCCGGAAATTGTTCCAGATGCCACCTTCAAAGCACAATTGAAAACCGCAATCGCTCAGGAAAAGCCGATTCTGTTCTACTACTGGACACCGGAATGGGTGCACGCTGCCTATGACATCAAACCAATCAAAGAGCCTTCACGGTTTGATGGTTGCGAGGTCGTCAAACTCGATCAGGAAGATTGGCTGGAAGCATCCAAGTTTGCGTGTGCTAGCTCAGATGCTGAAATCTTTGTGGCGTATTCAAAATCTCTGGAGCAACGCAATCCGGCGGCTGCGAAGTTTCTGAGCCAGATCAAACTCGATCCGGCTGTCGTCAACCAGTGGATTTTGGAAATTGGTCGCGACAAAAAAGATCCACAGGACGTCGCCGAGGAGTGGGTCAAGGCAAACATGGATACCGTGAACGGCTGGATTAAGTAGCCAATTCCGAAAAGAGGTTCGATAGAGAAAGGGGCCCTTGGGGTCCCTTTTTTCTTTTTGATTTGTCGATTGAGAGGTCTACCAGACCAAGATTCGATTAAACCACCGTGGAGATTGACTTGCTCATCTCTCCCTTCAGTTCAAAAGACTGGTCATGCCCAACCAAAAGTCTGCAGCGGAATGACAATCAAATAATTGCAGCTAGAAGATATTCGGTACATATCGTTCTCATCAAGTGTTTGAATCTGGCGAATGTCTGTTCGATTGGCTTAAGGTCGGGCGACTGTGGTCGCAGAAGCCATGGTCAGTCACCGGCGGATTCGACGGTCGCTCGAACGACCTTCGCCTTGTGGCCTCCCAAGCAATCCAAATTGACGATATCTCCAGGTGTCAGGGTCAGAACAAGCAATTGTTCCACATGGGCTCGGAAGGATTGTCCGTTGTTCCGCCGCCTTAAAACTGATCCATCTTTTGTTTGGTTTTGGAGTTTTGAGTGATGGCGAGGAAGCGTTATTGGGACGAGGATGTTTTGCGACTTCTGCGTGAGATTGAACTGAAGCTTGCGTCAGGCCACGATGTTGC
>JBCCGR010000034.1:0-48341 GCA_039029195.1 Pseudomonadota bacterium | reverse complement strand
TGTCCAGCCGCCTTATGTCGGGCCATTTTTTGAGATTGTTTCCGATCCGGTCGGGCGCATGTTCAGTGAACGGTGTGGCCTGATGTGATTGTCCTGTTTCAGCCATGTGTTGATGACGATCTGAGCCTGTTTGGTGGTTGCGAACCACTCTGCATTGAGGACTTCATAGCGTAGCGTGCCGTTGAAGCGTTCGTTGTATCCATTCTCCCAGGGTGAGCCAGGATAGATCTGGATTGGCTTGATCCCAACATGCACCAACCAGTCTTGCAGAGTGGCGGCAATGAACCCGGGGCCGTTGTCCGAGCGAATATATTCCGGCTTTCCATGCTTTAGCAGCAGCGGATAGAGCGCTTCCAATACGTCATTGGCTCCCATAGTTGTCCTGACGGCAACACACAGGGCCTCACGGGTGTATTCATCCAGCACGGTCAGCATCTTGTAGGGCCGGCCATTGCTGAGCCTGTCGTGAACGAAATCAATGCTCCAGATGTGATTGGGGAATTTGGGCCGTAGCCGGATGACGGATGTGTCCTTGTGATACAGCCGTTTACGCTTCTTATGGCGCTTGGGGAGCTGCAAGCCCTCCTCACGCCACAGACGCTCTACCTTCTTGTGGTTTACTTTCCAGCCCGCCGTGGTGAGCAGTTCGGTGATCATTCGATAGCCATAGCGGCCGTACTTCTTGGCCAGCCGAACTATCTCAAGCCGCAGGGCCTCATCGTCCTGGCGCTGAGATTGATACTGCAATGTGCTGCGGGCAACGCCCATCACTTTGCAGGTGCGTCGTTCAGACGTACCCAGACGCTGACGTGTGTGAATAACTGCCTGACGAAGCTGATCCGTCGTCAGGCCTTCGGCTTTAAATGATCCAAGCTCTCCTTGAGGATCAGCTTGTCCAGCTCAAGCGTAGCAACGATCTTCTTCAGTCGTTCATTCTCTTTCTCAAGAGCCTTCAGCTCCGATAATTGAGACTTCCCCATCCCACCAAACCTCTTGCGCCAGTTGTAATACGTCGCATCGCTCACACCCGCCGCACGACATGCACCAGCAACATCGTGGCCTGACGCAAGCTTCAGTTCAATCTCACGCAGAAGTCGCAAAACATCCTCGTCCGAATAACGCTTCCTCGCCATCACTCAAAACTCCAAAACCAAACAAAAGATGGATCAGTTTTAAGGCGGTGGAACAGAAGCCGCTGGTCACATTGATCAAAATCGGACCAAGCTAAACTCCCAAGCTGCAATTCGCAGAACTGGAATCCTTTCTCTCCCAATTGACCGGGTTGCGGAATTTTTTTGTCGCGGCATACCAAATTCGACAGTTTGAACTGCGACATCAACCAAATCGATTATCTGGAAAGAGCGGGCATTCGATGCTCACGCAAACGCGTTCAGGATGGCTTTATGGCGGACTTTCAGATTGCAGTTTATGAAAGCGAAAGGAATGGATCCAGCTTAGTTAATTGCTTCCCGGGGCATTTCATAAATAAAGACGTTTAGTGGAGAAGAGACGCTGATGACCGAGCCCTGTTTCGATGTTGCTCATCTTGGCCATGTGGAGGTTCTGACCAACTGCTTTGACGAGAGTCTTGATTTTTTCACACGGGTTTACGGGCTGAAACTCTCTGCCGAAGGAAACCGGGCTGCTTACCTTCGCGCCTGGGATGACTATGAATTCTGCACGCTAAAGCTTACCGAGAGTGAGACGACAGGGGTCGGCCATATCGCATATAGGATGTCCAGCGAACAGGCCCTTATGCGTCGCGTGTCGGCAATAGAGGCGTCTGACTATCGGGTCCTTGGTTGGCATGACGGGGACATGGGGCACGGCCGCGCATTCCGGTTCGAGGATCCCTTTGGCCACGTCTTCGAGCTTTACTGGGATACGAAGCGATATGAGCCAAAACAGCAGGACAAGCCCGCTCTCAAAAACATGGCCAGCCGGTTCCCTGGTCACGGAACATTTCCCCGCCGTCTCGATCATGTGAACCTGCTCGCTGACGATGTGGCGGCCTTCCGTGACTTTATGCAGACCTGTCTCGGGAGCCGGGTCACAGAACAGATCCTGCTAGACAATGGCCGCTTGGGCGGGTGCTGGTTTACGGTCAACAACAAGACGTACGATCTCGCCTGCACGGAAGAACACGGCAAAGGTAACGGACGCTTGCATCATGTCACCTACGCGACCGACCAGCGGGAAGATGTGCTTCGGGCAGCAGATATCTTTCTGGAAAACGGCGTCCACATCGAAACGGGCCCGCACAAGCATGCCATTCAGGGGACGTTCTTTCTCTATGTCTGGGAACCCGCGGGCAACAGGGTTGAGCTTGCAAATTCCGGGGCGCGGCTCATTCTGCAGCCAGACTGGGAAACCGTTACGTGGACCGAGACGGAGCGTAAGAAAGGTCAGGCGTGGGGGCTGAAGACGATTGAGAGCTTTCACACCCACGGTACGCCGCCGATAGAGGAGAGATCATGAGCAGGACCGCGCTCGTCATATCAGCGCACTCGGTGGATTTCGTGTGGCGCTGCGGTGGAGCCATCGCGCTGCATCAAGAAAAGGGTCACGAGGTGACCATGGTCTGTCTCAGTCACGGTGAGCCGGGGGAAGTGCAAAACTGTGGAAGCAGGATTGGATGATTCTTGATCGCGTGAGCTCAAAGCGCCGAGATCGGGGAAACCTGTAGAGCAGTTCTTGAGAAAAGAGTCTTGTAGGAATGGCAGATTGGTTCCGTGACGCGGGAAGCTGTGTTGCAGCCTTCCCGTTTAGTCAATCGATTTTCGACGCGTCCTTGAACATCACCCGGTGCCTGCGGTTGCGGATCCAGTCTTGAATTTCGTCATCCGACATATGCTGTTTCGGATTGAACTGATCTCGGCTGGCGATCTCGTCGAGTGACTTGCGCCAGCGCTTGTAGGGCTTTTGTGCAGGCGGGCCGAACAGGAAAATGTCGAGGACCGACAGTTCTTCCGGTATCCTGAGCAAAGGCCTCATCGCGTCCTGAGCCTGTTCCTGACCGATTGCCGTCACCCACCATACATTGTAGCCAAGCGCGGCCGCCGCGAGATGGGCGGACATGGTCGCCGCGGCGACGGACTGCAGCAGGATCCGTTCGGCATTTTCCTTGTACATGCGATCCAGGTCGCTGCCATCGTTCAACACGGGAAAAGCGTTGATCCAGCGCATGTCTGAACACACGACGACGAAACCCGGTGCTGTGGCGAGGCCCCGATAGTCCGGTGTCGGGAACTTCATCTTCGCCTTGGCGCGGAAGCGCTGCTCGGCCACGAAATACTCGGCAATTTCGTTTTTTATGGCCTGATCGCGGACGATGACGAAATGCCAGGGTTGCGCATTTGCGCCTGATGGTCCGTGTCTTGCCGCCTCCATTATCAGGTCATAATGCTCCTCGGGAACGATAAAGTCCTTGTTGAATTTTCGCACCGTCACACGATTGCGCACCGTTTCCATCAGGGCGTCGTACCGTTCACGCGAGCCGATTACCGGGAGATCAACCAGTTGCTCGGCGGCCTGAAGATCGACAGCAGGTGAAGTCTCATTCGTCATCAGGTCATCCTGTTCTTCGGGTTGTCATCCGTTGAGCTATTCGCCCCGTTCCAGCTCGTAGGCTGAAAGCAGGTAGTAGTTTCGTGTTGGGGCGTTGACGGTTTGATCGGCAAGCAAACGCATTGCTTTCACTTTTATGCCCTGCGCAGCCGCGATCTCGGTCTGGGCTGCGATCAGCCGGTCGGCCAGTTCCATCGCCCATTGGGCCTCGCTACTTTCCAGCGCTGAATTGCCGGCATTCACTACCTGACTGGCACCCCCTGCGAGAGCAATGAATTTAGACGCTTCTTCTGCTGGCGGCAGCCGTCGAAGACTGGTGGGGTTGCCGTCGAACCACCCCATGGTGCCGGCGAAATAGGCGCGTGAAGCATAGCCAATATGACCGTAAAACTCCTTCAAGTATGGCTTCTCCGCAAGGTTCGCGGGTAGCCGCAGATTGGCCGCAATCGTAACCGGGTCCAGCCCCACATTCATGCCGTTCACCGTTTCGGAAACCACATGGCGAATTGCGTCCCGGTAGTCGGTGAGGACTTCCCGAATCCTTGAGGAATTGGTGACCGGCATCGTGTGGCCAGTCGCCAGAACATCGGGTTCAAATTCTAGCAGCAGGTCGATCGTGTCCGCCCAAGCATCATAGTCACGATAAGGTGTGCCTCTAATGGCATAGAGGTTTGGAAACGACGAATAATAATTGTCACCGCAAAAGAGGATCCGCTTGTCCGCGAACCATATGACAAGATGATCCGGCGTTTCACCGGGTGCTTTGACCAGCTCCAGTTCCAGCCTGCACCGTGATATTTTTGATCGCTCTTCAGCAATTAGAGTGGTCGGCGGAATATATCCGGCACCCATCCCCTCCAGGGGACGATTACCGGGACCAACGCCCAGATTGACGCGCTCATCCGGGTTTGACAAACCGAATCCGAATTGCCGTTTGGTTCGCGCCATCATGGCCTTGTTGGGAGTGGGGCGCGAAGTGTCCACGTCGACGATGTCCGACTTGAAACCATCGTGTGCGATGATCTCCGGATCAACACCCTCAGCGAAAACCGTCGCGCCGCTGATATGGTCGCGATGCGAATGGGTATAGATGATCGTTTTGACCGGCTTGTCCGTGACTTTCCGGAACTCTGTGAAAATGTTCTCGGCTGCCTTTGTGGTTTCCGTCGTGTCAATAATGACGAGGCCATCATCGCCAATCAGCATGTAGACATTGGACGCTGCAAAGCCGACGGCACCGTATACGTTCGGCGCCAGCTCAATGACCTGTTTTTCAAATTGGCTGTTTTGCTCAATCAGTTCGGGATGTGGAGGCATGGTTTCACCATTCAACTTTCAACTTTGTTCTCGGGATCGCCCTGAACCGAGTAACTGACCAGGTCCCGGACGGTAAGTTTCTTGTTTCGCCGCTCAAACACCTCAATATATTCGATCATCGTGTTGGAGTGCTCCCGCATCATGCCCTCCGCCCGAACAGCGTCTCCCTGCTCAATGGCCTCATAGATAATGCGGTGTTGGGAATTGCCGATCTTCAGGCGCAGGATAGATTTTTCAATGTCCTTTTTCCCGTTGAGTGCGCTCCGGTCGAAAACCATTGATCCGGCCGCCAGCATGGGAAGATGGCTGATCTGGTTGCAAGTGAATTTAACATAGTCATTTCCGCAACCTTCAAGAACTGTAGAATGAAATTCCACATTGGCTGCGTGCATGCCACGGATGATTTCATCGTCCAGCCGGCCAATGTCTGTCAGCGCCTCAATGCGATCTATCGCCCTGGCCATTTGATCCAGATCGCTTTGCCGTCTTTTCGATTGTGCCATCAACCGTGCGGCGAGGCTCTCCAGATGGCCACGGACCAACACTGCTTGTCTGATATCGTCGACAGTAATTTCGCCAACAACATAGCCGCGACCCTCGCTCTTTCGGATCATCCCTTCCTGCTCGAGGCGTCGCAATGCCAACCTGACAGGTGTGCGCGAAACCTTGTGCGAGTCACACAAACTAGCCTCGGTTATCCGGGCACCGTGATCGAACGTTCCGTCAATAATGTCCTGACGGATGGTATTGGCCAGTTCGACGTCTATCGATTCCATATGGCCTCCAATGGATAAACTCTGGATCCCGAAAAACCCAAGGTTTGGGATCCCAAAAATTGGAGGGATTCACTCACACTTGTCAAGCCTGGCGTTCACGCCTTGATTATCGGCCATTTCTATGATGTTCTGAATAGCGCAAGGGCTAGGCCAAGCCGTTAGCGGGTTTTTTGGGATCCCAAAATCTCGATTTCCTGCCAGTCCTTGTTGGGAGAGCACTATGAAGAAGCTTTATTGCGAAACACTTCGGGCCTGCGCAATTTTCGAGGGAATCTTCTATGGCCGTCGTTAATCCGACCAATGAGCAGGTGAAGTCCCTTAAGGGTCTTCACCTTTACCACGGCGCTATCTCCAATTGCTCCATGCGTGTGCGCATGACTCTGATTGAAAAAGGATTGGACTGGACCAGCCACCATCTCGACCTCCTGAAAAAAGAGAACATTTCAGACGACTATTTCGGTATCAATCCAAACGGGCTGGTGCCGACACTGGTCCACGATGGCACCGTCCACATCGAGTCCAACGACATCATTGACTATCTGGATGAGACATTTCCCGAGCCTACGCTTCGTGCGTCTGAAAATGAAGGTGAAATGCTGGAATGGCTTCGTCTGGCTGGCTCCATCCATGTGCCGGCCATCAAACCCTACGTATATGCCACCAGGATCGCCCAAAAGGTGAAGAAAACAGCAGCGGAAGAGAAAAAGTACGGCGAGCTTCAAGCCAATGAGGATCTGAAGAAGTTTCATTCAAAGCATGCAGGTGGCGCAGCTTTTTCTGATGAGGATATCGCCAGTTCAAAAGAGGTCCTCGCGGCGAGTTTCACAAAACTGGAAAATGCGCTGACCGGCCAGGAATGGATCATGGGAAACCAGTACACATTGGCGGATATCTCCTGGATTCCGGTGAATTTCGTTTTGAAGGGCTGCGGTTATCCATTCGAAAATTATCCGAATATCCAACGGTGGTCGGAGACATTTCACGCCAAGAAAAGTTTTCAAGAAGGCATCCTTGAATGGTGCCCGGATTTCTCAAAGGTGTGAACTGCGCTCAAACCACAACAATGCAATTTTTATCGGGAGGAATGACATGAAACAGCAACTTAAGAAAGCGATCCTGTCGCTAGCCATGATGTCCGTGATGGCGGTGGGAGCAACCCGCGCGATGGCGGAAGAACTGTCCGTCGCGACTTTCATCCCGCCACAGCATCACATCAACTCATTCTTCTTCAAATGGTTTGGTGAAGAGGTGAGCAAACGCTCCAACGGCTCGCTGACGATCAAAGTATATCCCGCCGGACAGTTGGGTGCCGGGCCGGTGCAACAATATAAACGCGTTGTGGAAGGCGTTGCCGACATCACGTTTGGTTTGCAGACCTACACGCCGGCGATTTTCCCCAAATCGATCCTGGCGGTCCCGCCAGGCAAACACACAACCGCACTTGAATCGACCACAGCGATACAGGCCGTTTTCGACAGACATCTCGCAGACGAGTACCAGGATGTGAAATTGCTCGGCATATTCACTGTCGCTGGTGACGCGTGGGCAGCAACGAAAGATCTATCGACGCTGGACAACATCAAGGGGTCAAAGATCGTCCCCTTTGCGGCCATGACCTCGCCGATATTCGAGTCCTGGGGAGCCGTTCCGGTTCAGATGCCCGTGACGGAGATGTATACCGGACTGTCAACCGGAACGATCGATGGCACCTCGATTTCAGCCAGCCAAATGACGCCGCCTTGGAACTTTGGTGAAGTTGCCAGCCACTACATCGACAACATTCCCGTCAGCTTTGCCGTATTTTTCGTTGCAATGAACAAGGAGCGCTACCAGGGATTGTCGGAAGAGCATCGCAAAATCATCGACGAGTTGGCCGGAGAGCAGGTGTCGATGATGGGCGCTCAGAGCTTCCACAATGATGCGGTTCGCGGCATGAAGGCGAACAAGAGCGATGCCCCGCAGGTCAAGAACGTGACCTTCGTTTCGGTTTCCGACGAGGAACGCGCCAAGATGGACGCGCTGACAGCAGAGGCTCTCAAGAAAATCTTCGCCGATTACGCATCGCGCGGCATCGATAACGCGGAAGAAATCTACAACGCCCTCAACCAGTAAGAGAACCCTGTGCCGCGCCATGAAGAGCCCGGCTCCTCGGGGATAGCGATGTCTGACGAGTCCAAACCGGCTGGCCTTATTCAGTTTGTGGATCAGTTGCTGATCTGGATAACGCTGATATTCGGTGGGGCCGCGCTCGCCTTCATGACAGGATTTTCCGTCTGGAACGTGCTGATCATGCGAAAGGCATTGAATTCGCCGATCCTCGGCGCAGAGGACGTGTTGATCCTTGTTCTTGTTACGGTCGTCGCGCTTTCCATCCCTTTGGGAGCGCGATCCGGTGCACATATCGAGATTGAAGTTCTTGAATCGCGCATGTCGGCGAGGTTTGCCAAATGGTCGATGATCATCGTCAAATTGCTCGGCGTGGGGCTATTGGCCTGCATGGCGTGGCGGCTCTGGCATGCGGGCCAAAGCGCTGCCAAATTTGGAGAAACGACGCAGCAACTTCTGATTTCCTATCAGCCCTTCTACTATCTACTGGCTGCATCAGTGACGATCTACGCCTTTGTTTTGCTACTGGAAACTTGGCAACTTTGGCGAACCGATAAAGTGGTCAAGCTCCGTTTGAACGGTGATTTGCCATGATCAGCATGACGTTGCTGGGCATATTGGGGCTGCTGGCTCTTTTCGTTCTGCTTGCGCTGCGGATGCCGGTGGCACTGTCGATGCTTAGCGTCGGTCTGATTGGAACTGTGATCGCAAACGCGAACAAGTTCATCGGCGTGGGCATGGCATCCGATCAGGCCTGGGCGCGTGGATGGAAAATTGCCTATTCCAATCTCGCTGGCGAAACTTTCGAGGCGGCGTCGAACTTCAACCTTCTTGTCATTCCCATGTTCGTCCTGATGGGCAACCTCGCAGGGGCGTCGGGCATGTCGAAAGATTTGTTTGTGGCGGCATATCGGTGGATGGGCCATCTACGCGGCGGCCTTGCTTCTGCGACGATTGCGGCATGTGCAGGTTTTGCCGCGCTTTCGGGATCGTCGCTTGCCTCTGCCGTGACCATGGGCCGGGTCGCGCTGCCTGAAATGAAGCGGTACAAATATGCGGATCCTCTGGCAACGGGATCGGTTGCGGCAGGTGGCACACTCGGGTTTTTGATTCCACCGTCGGGCGGCATGATCATCTACGCGGTGCTGACTGAGCAGTCGATTGGTCGCCTCTTCATGGCGGGCGTGTTCCCCGGAATCATTTTGACGCTGCTGTTCATAGGCGCGATCTATCTCGTCGTCGCTCGCAATCCGGAGGCCGGGCCCCCGGGCGAGAGATCGGAACGAGCCGAACGGGTTCAGTCCGTCTGGCAGGCTGTCCCGATTGTCGGTGTCGTGCTGGTCACGATCGGCGGCATGTATACCGGTTTCTTCACACCCGTTGAGGCGTCTTCCGTGGGAGCATTTCTAACCTTCGTCGTCGCGGCGGCTCGCCGAAAGCTGAGTCTGGCCAAAATGCGAACGGTTGTTCTCGAGACGATGAGCGCCACGGCAACGGTCTTCCTGATCATCATCGCCGCCTTTGTCTTTATTCCCTTCATGTCGCTGACCGAGTTGCCTGCTCAGTTGGTGACGATTCTGACATCGCTGCCGGTGGGCGATGTCGGGATCCTGCTGATCATCATACTGATTTACATGTTTCTGGGCATGTTCCTTGAATCGATCGCCATGCTTGTGCTCACCATCCCGGTCGTCATCCCGATCGCCATCGGGCTGAACTGGGATCTCATTTGGTTTGGCATCATCATGGTGATCGTACTCGAGATGGGCATGATCAGCCCGCCGGTGGGTATCAATGTTTTCGTCGTCAAATCAATCGCGCCAGACGTTCCAATGGGCCAGATATTCCGCGGCATCTGGCCGTTCTGGTTCGCTATGGCCGCCATGATCGGCCTTCTCATCATCTTTCCGCAGATCGCACTTTTCCTACCGCAGACATTAGTCGGCGGTTAGCAACCACAGGAGACATCCAATGGATGCCAAGACAGAGATCAAAACCTTGCAACACTTCATCGGCGGTGAGTGGGTCGATGCGAAGGGCGGGGAAACTTTCGAGGATTTTAATCCGTTGGACGACACGCTCTATGCGCGTGCCGCCAAGGGATCGGGCGATGACATTCGCAAGGCCGTCGCCGCAGCAAAGGCTGCTTTCCCGGCTTACAAGGAAAGCACACCGACCGAGCGAGAACGCTGGTTGCTTCGCGTGGCGGAAATCATGGAAGAGAGGCAAGGCGAACTTGTCGACTGCCTGATCGATGAAATCGGATCGACGGTCACCAAGGCCAAATTCGAACTAGGAAAAGGTCTTGCCATGGTTCGGGCCGCCGCGGGGATGTGCCGCAATATACGTGGTGAAACCATTCCGTCCGACAGACCTGGCACGTTCTCGATGAGCATACGTGAGCCACTGGGCGTTGTCGCGATTATCACCCCATTCAACGTGCCGCTCATCAAAAACACGCGCCTCGTTGCCAACGCGCTCGCGGTAGGCAACACGGTTGTCCATCTGCCATCAGAAATGGCACCGCACCTTTCGGTGCTCATGGCTGAGATTTTTTCTGAAGCCGGTTTCCCGGACGGTGCCTACAACGTCGTTACGGGCAACGGCGCAGAAATCGGCGATGATCTGACCAGCAACCAAGATGTTGACTTCGTCAGCTTCACCGGATCTTCCGTGGTCGGTCAGCACATCGCGGAAATATGCGCCAAAAACAAAACGCCCAACACGCTGGAACTGGGTGGCAAAAGTCCTACGGTTGTGTTGGCCGACGCCGACCTTGATGCGACGATGCCATTGGCCGCACGCTCGATCTTCATGTTCGGCGGTCAGCTTTGTATCGGTTCGAGCCGATTTTACGTTGAGCGTCCGATCTACGACGAGTTTGTCAAACGCTTTTCGATGATTGCCGGTAAAGTGGGCATGGGCGATCTGCGCGATCCCGATACTGTGGTTTCGCCGATCATTTCTGAACGCCAGCGCAAACGAGTCAGAAGTCATATCGAAGATGCTGTCGCGAAAGGCGCGACAGTAGTTGCGGGCGGTGAATGGGAGGGCAATCGCTGCCAGCCGACCCTCCTGACCGGCGTCGATGAAGAGATGACCGTCTGCCGCACGGAGACGTTCGGACCGGTTACTTCGATCTATCCGGTCGACAGCTACGAAGAGGGTCTGGAGCGGTCCAACGATACCGAGTTCGGCCTGTCGTCCGCCATTTTCACCAAAAACCTCGACAAGGCCTTCCACTTTGCCCGCAACATCGGCGCCGGCATGTGCCATGTGAACGGGCCAACCGTGCACGACGAAGCACACGTGCCTTTTGGTGGCAATGGAGAAAGCGGCATGGGCCGCGAAGGTACCGACGCGGATATAGAGGCAATGACCGAACTGAAATGGGTGACGATTCAGCTATGAGTTTCACACTCTATCATCACGGCTCTTCCGTCTGTGCCGCCAAGGTGCGTTTCGCCATGGCAGAAAAAGGCATGAAGTGGGACGGCGTCTACATCGATATTCTGAAGGGTGAGCAGTTCACACCTGAGTACCAGAAGTTGAATCCAAAGTCGGTGGTTCCAACCCTCGTCCACGACGATCTGGTGATCCCCGATAGCACGGTGATCATTGAATATCTGGATCAGATCGATCCGCATACGAGTGTTCATCCGACTGATCCGTGGGAGCGAGCGCAGGTCCGGTATTGGACCAAGGCCGTGGATGAGGATCTGCATCCGGCCTGCGGTGCGGTTACCTTTGTCTGTTCCCACCGGCATACAGTGTTGAGAAACCTCGGTCCCGAAGGTGCTAAGAAGTTTTTGGCCTCTACGCCTGAATTCTCGGTAACGGCGGACTGGAATACTAAGAAGGACATGTTCGTCCGGTACGGTTTCGAGGCACCGGAAGCACCGGAAAAGTTGAAGCTATACGATCGCTATCTGCACAAGATGGAGAAAGCGTTGGATGGGAACAACTGGCTGGTTGGCGACAAATTCACGGTCGCCGATATTTCTCTCACACCCTACGTCAACCGCCTCGCCATGATGTCGATGCGCGGCATGTGGGAAAATGGCCGTCTGCCCAATGTCGAGAAGTGGTTTGCTCGCATTGAGGCGCTGCCGAACTTCAAACAAGCACTGATCGACTGGGTGCCTGAACATCTCACAAATGATCTGCGCGACAATGGTGCCAAGAGCTGGCCTGAAGTCGTCAAAATTCTTGAAATGGATAACTCAAAATAAGGAGGACATCATGGGCAGACTGGACGGAAAGACCGCTGCGGTCACGGGCGCTGGGCGTGGAATTGGCGTTGAGTACGCAAAGAAGCTTGCCGCCGAGGGGGCAAATGTCGTTGTTACCGACATACTGGATACGGCGGGAACCATTGACGCGATCAAAGCCGCTGGCGGTAGTGCGATCGGCATGAAAGTGGACGTAACGTCGGACGACGACCTCGCAGCAATGGTTGCCAAAGCCGAAAGCGAATACGGCGCGCTGAACATTCTGGTCAACAACGCGGGTCTTTTTGCGAACTTGACGCCCAAACCATTCCTACAGATCGACAATGATGAATTCGACAAGGTCATGACCGTCAACGCGCGCTCAATTCATCAGGCGACCAAGGCAGCCGTTCCGGCGATGCTGCGTGCCGGTGGCGGTAAAATCGTCAATATCGCTTCGGGCACATTTTACTACGGCCCACCAGGATTGTCCCATTATACAGCTTCCAAAGCGGCCGTGATCGGATTGACACGTGGCCATGCACGCGAACTCGGCGACAAAAATATCCAGATAAACGCGATGGCGGTGGGCTTGACTGAAAGTGACTCCATCAAAGATCACGCCGGTTTCGACCCGGCGCGTGCGCCGACGGTTCAGTCCCGTTCAATAAAGCGGGACATGTTGCCGGAGGACTTGCTGGGCACTCTCATGTTCCTCGTCACGCCCGACAGCGATTTTATCACCGGTCAGACCATCAACATCGATGGTGGCAAAGTGAACCTGTAGGAACGCGCTCGTGGCCCACAAGAACATCTTGTTCATCATGTGCGACCAGCTGCGCTGGGACTACTTGTCCTGTGCGGGCCATAAAACCTTGAGCACGCCAAACATCGACGCGCTGGCCGCCCGTGGTGTCCGGTTTACGAATGCGTTTGTGCAGTCCCCCGTTTGTGGTCCCAGCCGGATGAGCTTCTATACAGGGCGTTATGTGTCTTCCCATGGCGCGACTGGCAATTTCGTTCCGCTCAGGGTCGGCGAAAAAAACATTGGCGACCATCTCAAACCGCTCGGAATGCGGTCGGTTCTTGTCGGTAAAACACATATGATTGCTGACCGGGAAGGCATGGCTCGTTTGGGTATCGACCCGGAAAGCGAGATTGGTGTGCATCATCGGGAGGCCGGCTTTGAACCCTACGAGCGCGACGATGGTGTACACCCCGATGCGGTTAACCTCCCTGGCGGTTCTTACAACGACTACTTGAAGAACAATGGGCACGACGACTACGCCAATCCCTGGCACTGGGTGGCCAATTCGGTCGATACGGACGATGGCGTTCGTTCCGGGTTTTTCAACGATGTTGCCGACAAACCAGCACGAGTTGATGAGAAAGATTCCGAAACGCCCTACATGACCCGCCGGGCCATGCAATTCCTTGCTGAAGATGACGGCGAGCAACCATGGCTATTGCATCTGTCCTACATCAAACCCCATTGGCCCTATATCGCTCCCGCGCCGTACAACTCTCTGTATTCAGCAAGCGACGCTCAGCAAGTTGTTCGTTCTGATGCGGAACTGCACGATACGAACCCGTTGTTCAAATTGTTCATGGACAGGGTAAGCGGAAAAACTTTTTCCAGGGAGAACGTGCGGGAAACCGTCATCCCCACGTATATGGGCCTGATCAAACAGATCGACGATCAACTTGGTGTCCTGTTCGAGTTCATGGAAAATCGGGGCCTGATGGAGGAGACGATGATCGTCTTTACGTCCGATCATGGAGACTATCTGGGCGATCACTGGATGGGAGACAAGGACTTCTTTCACGATGCAGCGGTCAAGGTTCCCCTGATTGTTGCCAACCCGGATCCGGCGTGTGATGCCACTCGGGGAAGCCAGAACGACGCGTTGGTTGAAGCGATCGACCTGTTGCCGACATTCGTTGAATATGCCGGTGGCGAGGTGGAGAGCCATGTCATCGACGGCTCGTCGTTGACGCCGTTTCTTCGCGGTGAACAGATCAAGTGGCGGGATTTTGCAATAAGCGAGTACGACTATTCGCTGCAGGTTTTTCGACCGAAGACGGGTCGCCAGCCACTGGAATGCCGCAGCTATATGGTCGCAAACACCCAGTGGAAATACATCCACTCGCCCGGCTATCCACCGATGCTTTTTGATCTGGAAAACGATCCGGACGAGTTCATTGATCTCGGCAAGTCGCCGGATCATGAGGACATTCTTGCAATGATGCACCGAGCATTGGCGGATTGGGCGCTGCAATACCGCCAGCGTGAAACAATGTCCGAGCGCCAAGCCCTGGAAATGACGGGGCTCGAAGACAAGTTTGGGGTCCTGATTGGATATTGGAATGAGGAGGATGTGAAGGAACCAGCCCGCGCACCGCAATGGCCAGATCCATCACGAAGTGAATGATGGCGGGGCATCGCCATCGAACAACAATGCCGCCAATGTGGCGGCAACAAAACAAAAAGGGAGAAAACCATGTCACCAAAAAAAATCGCATCGGCTCTGGCGCTTAGCCTGAGCATTGTCGCTGGGAACGCATCGGCGCAGGCCGTTCTCACGGCTGAAACCGGCCCTCCGGGAACCGTGCCCTTTACGGCGATGACGGCACTGGCCGAGATCGCCTCGAAGGAGAAAGTCGCGAACTTCCAGGTTGCCGATAGTCAGACGCTGACCAACTCGCTGCAAAACGTTGCAGAAGGAAAAACCGACGTTTCCGGTGCGCCTTTGATCCTGTCATTTTTGATGTCGCGAGGAGCCGGCCCTTACGCCAAACTGGGTAAGGAAAAAGGCGCCGAACTGATTGGCAATGTGCGGGCGCTCTACACCTACAATTACGGCGGCTTCGGTCTCTATGCTTATAACAGCGCAAGCGTGAAGGGTTGGGACACAGTTAAAGGCAAGACGATCCTCAACGGCCCACCACGCGGGGCGGCCCTGACCAACGACCGCGGCATTCTGACGATCGTTGCCGGAGCGGATGATGGAAAGGACTATAAGGGCATCCAGGTCAACTGGGGTCAAATGGCCAAGACCATTTCCGACGGTTCTGCGGATGGCATGATGCTGCCGGTTACGTTCCCGGACAACCGGATCACCCGTTCATTGGCCGCTGGTGATATGACGCTGTGGTCTATCCCGAAAGACATTTGGGAGGGAGAACGGATGCAGAAGTACATCAAGAGTCCGGGAACCGGCGGGCTTGTCTTTGATCTGAAAAACATTCCTCCACAAAAAGGCCTGACTATCGTCAGCGAAGACGGCATCTGGCGCAGCCCAACGACACTTGCGGCGGAAGTGGTCAACAAAAGCATGGACTTCGACACCGCCAAAGCGCTAACGGCGGCGATGTTGAAAAACACAGAAGCGTTTCTGAAAAAGGCGCCCTACATGGCCACAACCAAAATTGGGAATGTAGGGCTGGGTCTGTGCGGCCCTGTGCCGCTGAAATACCACCCAGGTGCTGTTGCGGCTTTCGAGGAAGCCGGCATGAAAGTGCCGGATTGCGCGAAGCCCGGTTCCTGACCGGATACCAAATGATGGGGCCGCGCCCGGCGTGGCCCCAATTCTATTGGGGAATGAGATATGTCGAAACAGCCGGGGGTGACCGCCGAACCGAAGGACCTTGGGACACATCTCGTGTACTGGCTGGCAATTTGCCTCGTTGTCATTGGTATGGTCAATGCCACGCCCGGCATTCCCGGATTGGACGAATGGGTGGTCAACGTCTCGGGGAATTCGGATTTCATCATCCGGAAATTCCCTTTTGAGTATTATTACCCGTTCGCATTTGCCCTGATGATGGTGATCGTTGCGCTAAAACACTCCATATGGCGCGAATGGAAGAACCGCACATCTGGCCGCCGCTCGCTCGGCTTGTTCATGGATGTCGCACTGATCCTGATGGCGATAACGATATCGCTAACCTACCTCGTTGAAATCGAATCTGTTTGCCTGATCGATCAATTCACCGGTGACCGCGCACGTCTGATTGCTGAAAGTATGAAGATCGAAAAGGAAAATGCGACCCTTTTCGGTCTCCCCGAACCGACGTCGGTCGATGACCCGCAATGTCTCAACACAACCGGCGGCTGGATCGTTCTGATCGTTGGCCTCGCGGTCATTGTTTTTCTTGCCTACAACGTGAAGGTATGGGGCCTTCCGTTGGTGCTGGTCGCCATCCTCGTGGCCGCTTACACAATCGTTACGGTCTTGGTCTGGTACTTCTACGGTACCGACGACATCAACAAATATCTCGTGACAAAAATCGGAGGTGAACCGCGCCTTCTATCCGACGGCAGACCACGTGTGCACGACATTCTCACCAACAACGCGTCGGTCCTGCTAGGCCGCTTTATGGATATCATCCTCAACGAGATCTTCCCTTATCTGATATTGGGAGCTCTTTTCGGTGCTTCAGCGGGCGGAAAATCGCTGATTAAGTTGGCATTCCGCTGGACCAGAAAACTGCGCGGCGGACCCGCCCATGCGGCCATCGTCTCCTCCGCGATGTTCGGCACGATCTCTGGCGGTCCCATTGTCAACGTCTTATCGACAGGCGTGCTCACCATTCCCATGATGATAAAGCGCGGTTTCTCAAAAGTATTTGCCGGAGGCATGGAGGCGGCAGCCTCGTCCGGTGGTTCGATCATGCCCCCCGTCATGGGTGTCGCGGCCTTTGTGCTCGCGGCGCTGACCGGCGTTCCCTACAGTGAAGTGATCATCGCAGCGGCGCTACCCGCACTGGCCTACTTCCTGTGTCTGTTCCTGTCCGCGATCTTCCAGGCCCGCAAACAGAACATCACGGCTATCGGCGAGCTGACCGAAGACATGCACATGGGACGGCAGGATTTTTACAATCTTGCTATGATCTTCCTGCCGATCCTCATCATTCTGTTCCTGTTGTTGACCAGCAAGGAGAGCGTCGGTTGTGGCGTGGTCGGCTGGTTACTCGGTGCTGAACGCACGTTCACAGAGGGTGGTGCCTGCCAGGTTCACAGCCTCCCTTGGTTTTTGCAACTCGTTCAAAATGCGGCGGGTGATGCAGGCAGCGCCGGTTGGTGGGCGGTGATCGCGCTGTGCTTCGCATTGTTTCTTGATCCCGAAATGCGGGCCCAGCCCGCCAAGTTGCTCGATTCCTTATCAAACGCCGGCACGCTGATCTCGACCCTTTATTTGATGTTCCTCACTGTCTCGATCATCGATTTCTGCCTAAAGTTTACAGGCATGCCGTTCTTCATCTCGCTTGATGTTTTGCAATGGCTGCAAAGTCTCAATCTCGGAGCTGGCGGCTCTGTCGTGTTCCAATTCACGGCCTTATTTGTCACCATGCTGCTTGCCATACTGTTGGGCATGGGGATGCCCGCAGTGCCCGCCTATATCAATGTTGCCTTGTTGATGGGGCCGGTGCTTGCCGGATTGGGAATCTCGGTTTTCGCGGCGAACATGTTCATCTTCTACTTCGCCGTTGCATCGGCAATCACACCACCCGTCGCGCTCGCAGCCTTTGCGGCAGCGTCGATTACCAAAGCCGAACCCATGTCGACAGGGTTCTCGGCGGTTCGATCCGGCATTGTGATGTTCATCATACCTTTCGTCTTCGCCCTGTATCCGGAATTGTTGTTGATCGAAGCCGCAGTCATCGATCCCAAGTCGGAAGGCGGCAGCATCAGCTATTTGCCAGGATATGATGGCGAGATTTATTGGGATGCGATTTTGTGGCTGTTCGCACGGCTGACGCTTGCGCTCTATCTAGTTGCAAGTGCATTGGCGCAGTTTGACCAAAAGCGGCTAGCCTTTTGGGAAGTGAGTCTCCGGCTGGTGCTCGCGGCATTGGTCATGTTTGGTCACCCCGCCATTCATGGCGCGGCAATCGTGACTGCGCTGGCCTGGTTGACATTGCATTTCATCATGAACCGAAAAAATCCTGACCAGAGAATCGAGGCAATCGCGCATAACTAACGTTTCGAATGCCAGCCCGGCAGTTCAACCCAACAAGGAAAGTTCCATGACAGAGGCCCGATACGAAAACCGCCAGAACTTCGAGATGGAAAACTGGCCTGAACTGAGACAAACGGCCAATTCTCTGTTCAAGCTGGTTTTCCCAACGCGTGAAGTGACAGGTGAACTGAAGCAAATGATCTTTCTTGCCGCAAGCGTTGCAAGTGGTTGCCAGCATTGTCAGTCGCACGGTGCCTATCATTTGCACAAGATCGGCGTTTCGGATGAAAAAATTCAGGCGTTCTGGAATTATCAGAGGTCTGATTTGTTCAGCGAGGCGGAACGCGCCGCTCTCGATCTCGCCTTTGCCGCAGGTACCTGCCCAAACGCATCCGGGCCTGAAGAGTTTGCCGAACTGCGCAATCATTATTCGGACACGCAGATCATCGAAATCGTCGCGACAATTGCGGTCGGTGGCTTTCTCAACCGCTGGAACGATACGATTGCGACTGTTACCGATCAGGAATCGATCGATTTCGCAGATAGTGTGTTGAGGCCGGTCGGTTGGGATTCCGGCAAACATACCGGTGAAGCGAAAGAGCAGCGCAAAGCGCATCCGATCACGCTGGGCTGGACGAAGAAGTAGCTACTCTCGCACCAACACAAAATCGAAAGAAGAATGCCATTCCGTCTCAGCATCTGGCGTCCGCTCGAAATGAGACACAAGGGAAGCCTTCACGCCAAAGACAGCGTCTGACCTGAGCCACTTGTCATCATCGACGAAAGAATGGGTGACGAGTTTTTTGAAACCTGGAGCCGAAACGATATAGTGCATATGCGCTGGGCGATTGGGATGACGACCCAGTTTCTCGAGAAGTTCTCCAACCGGGCCATCATCCGGGATCGGGTAACTCACGGGTTTGGCGCCCTTAAAGCTATAGGCGCCGTCCGCACCCGTCGTGAAAATTCCGCGGTTGTTCCATTTCGGCTGAATGTCCGGCTGTTGGACGTCGTAGTAGCCATCCACGTTGTCGCACCAGACATCCAGCCGCGCATCCGCAATCGGATTGCCATCGGAGTCGACAACGTAGCCATCGAACAGGCAGGATTCGCCTTTTCCATCGAGCGATATGTTCGAATCCATGGGAAGTTCTGGCGCTCCTTCCACATGGAATGGCCCAAGCACGGTGCTTTCAGTCGCACCCACCAGTTCCCGGTTGCTGATGGCATCGGTCAGCATCGAAAGACCGGAGATATCGCTCAACAGGATGAATTCCTGACGATTTTCATCGCAGATCTGTCCTGTCTTGGTCAGAAACTCGATGCCCGCTTCCCATTCACCCTGTTGCAGGTCAACGTCTTTGGCAAAGGCGTGGAGGTGCTTGACCAGCGACGCCCAGACAGTGGCCAGCCGGTCATCTGTATTGTTGCTCGTGCGAGACGTGACAGCCGCCACGGACCCGCTCTCCGTAAAGTAGTCAATTTCCGAGAGATCTATTTTCACTATCTAGCCCCAGCTGTTGCCTTCCCATTCGATTGGCTCACCGGCCAGCCATTTCTTGCCGGTCGAATAAAGCGCTTCGACTTTCTCCCCTTTCAATCCTGGCATGTCCTTTTTGACCGGATAGCCAACCTTACTTTGCAGGTAGGCAAGGTGGCGATAACCAACCGGGAACTGTTCAAGCAGGTCAATTTCCAACGGTACGGTTCCCCCCGGTTCAACCGGATCCAACCGGTCCTTCTCGTAGATTGGCTGGCGCAGACACATGCCCCAGACGTCACCGCGCCGTTCTAGAAAATCGTAGAATCGGCCGGTGCAGACAACATCGCACAAGACGCCGTGTACTTCTCCTCTTTGCGAAATTGTCATTTTGGTCTGGGTCACGGCCCTGTCACCGGCAATCTCCGCCGTGTGTGCGCCGAGGAAGTGAAGAATGGAAACGCCCTTGGCCCAGCCTTGCTTGTTCATTTCGATGAATTCGTCGGCGGTGCCCTGCGTCCAGGTGGCCATCATGCGGCCGTCGTCATGCCAGACGGTTCGAAATTTTTCCCAGAATCCGGCATCCCGCCAGAGTACCCAATTGTCGATCAATTGTCTGAGTTCTAGCCGGTCGAGTAGTTCCTGATCCATGCCAAATTTCCACATTTCTGGTTGGTGTTGATTATTGGTTTGAGACGCAATTCTGTAAAGCGATAACCGGCACAAAAGCCCATAAAATATAGGCTCAGCAGTTGTTTTGCCCTGTCCACCTGCCTAATCTCGATCCTGATAATTGTGAACAAGACCCGTTAGCACTGCACAGGAAAAAAGATGGCCAAACTCGGCGAAGACATCATTGGAAAAGGCGGCATCGCGCCATTCCACAAAATCAGAAATGCAGACGAGGTTGGAATTTCCGCTCCGGAAAACCGCAAGGGTGATGCACTGCGCACTTGGGTGCGCTCGCTGTCCGGATTTCAAAAAGAAGCTTTGGTGCGGTCTGCCAAAACGGGCGATACATGGCGGCTGGTTTCAGACGAGGGACCTTACCTCAACGGCCACGATGCCGCGCCCTGTCCACTCGCCTTCCTCAGCACCGGTATGGTGGCGAGTTTCCTGAACGAGATCCTCGCACTTGCGGACAAACAGAACATTGAGATCCGCAAGCTAAAGCTCATTCAGGACAATTACTACACGATGAAAGGCTCGATGCCGAAGCGCACGATGGTCGGTGGGGCCGAAAATATCGAACTTCAGGTCGAGATTGATTGTGATCTTGACGATGCCGCTCTCAATGAATTTCTGGTCAATGCGACCTACTCTTCGCCTCTGAACGGACTGATGCGCGGGCAATTGGAGAGCCTGTTCAAACTGGGAAAGAACGGCTCAGAACTTCGAACGGCCAAGGCGGCGGAGCTCGATGGCCCGCTGTTTCCCGATCCCGGCGATCACTTTTCCAAAGCGGCACCTGTTGCGAGTGACATCGAACTCATGAGGCCGGTTGGCCCGACGCCCAAAAAGGAAGTTGCAAAGGGAACGGCGACGGGCGGTTCATCGCTGTCTGACGAGCAGGACCGGCGTCTCAACATTGGCGCGATTGCAGAGCTTCGCGAAGACGGACTGAAAGACCTTCAGCAAATGCAATATTCGCCATGGGGGACATCGTTCAAAATACTAAGTTCTGAAGACGGCCGTGCCCCCGATGCGAATACACTAATCAGCGCCGGAATCGGGTTTTGCTTCATGACCCAGTTTGGCCGTTTCGTATCCATGTTGAAACTTGATCTGCCGGACTACCGCATCGTTCAGGACACCCATTTCAGCCTTGGCGGTGCATCCGGTGGCACTGGAAAAGCTGGCGAAGCCGACCCAATCGAGACTCACGTCTATCTTGAAACTTCGGAATCAGACGAGACAGCTCAGGAGATGCTCGACATTTCCGAACAAACCTGCTTCCTCCACGCCTTTTGCCGGACCGATCTGAAGACGAAACTCAGGGTGAAACGGATCTAAGTCCGCCATTTGAGATGCTTTTGGCTTCGACCGAGAGATTCGCTAAGCGGCCGCTTTCGGTGGGTTTGGTATTTAAAATGATTGAGTTACCCTACTGTCCACTTAGGGGAGTGCTACTGGTTATTTCTGGCCCGAGTGCGTAAAATTTTGACACGACAGACCAGTCCGCTGATGGCTCGTTCCGGAACTTAGCCGTGATGCTGCAACCTACTGTCGATACCGAAAGAATCGGCCCAAACCAGACATTCAACAATTCTCCAGATTCCACTTCAACTTCACGATTGCAGACATTCAGCAGTCAGAGCCGTTAATTGTGATCAAGACAGCAGAGTGGACGGAGCTACATTGAAGCGACATCAATCCTACCCCGATTGCGACAGGGTTTCTAAGCTGCGAGGTGGACATCTACTGTCCAATCAGGCTGGGCAACGTCAGCGAGATTGCCGGGATAAAGGTGATCAGCATAAGCGCAACGAATATTGCCAGATAGAACGGCCAAATTGTTCGCACCGCCTTTTCAATCGGCAATTTTCCCACCGCGCATCCGACAAACAGGCAGGTCCCGACCGGCGGGGTGCAAAGGCCGAGGCCTAGATTGACTAACATCATGATCCCAAATTGCAGCGGGTCCATGCCGAGGCTGTTTGCCACCGGCAAAAAAATCGGTGTGCAGATCAGAATAAGCGCTGCCATGTCCATGATCATACCAAGCGCCAGCAACACGGCATTGATCATGAGCAGGATCATGATCGGATTCTCGGTGATGCCGGTTACAAGTTCCACGGTTTTGTCCGGTACGCGATAGAAGGTTAGCATGTAGGCAAATGCACCGGCGCACGCGATCAGGATCATGACCATAGATGTCGTGCGTACCGATGAGATCACGGCGGTCTTGAACCCTTCCCAGGACAGACTGCGGTAGACCAGTAGCGTAATGAGCAACGCGTACATTGCGCCAAACGCACCGGATTCGGTTACCGTGAAAATACCTGAGAGAACACCGCCAACGATGATCACGGCTGTCAAGAGCCCAGGAATAGCCAGAAGAAAGGATACCACCAGCGCCGACCAGCCTGGAAACTTTTCGGCTGTGTACCCGCGCTTTACGGCAACAAGGTAGGCAGCAACTGCGAGGCAAAGACACATCAGGACGCCGGGCACAACGCCGGCCAAAAACAGTTTGGAAATCGAAACTGATCCCGCGACGCCTGCTCCGGCCGCAAGGGCATAGATGATCATGTTGTGGCTAGGTGGGATGATGATGCCGGCAATCGAAGACGTCACGGTCACATTGACCGCGTAGTCGGCGTCATATCCCTTGTCCTTCATCACCGGAACCAGAATCGACCCAAGCGCCGAAATGTCGGCAATCGCGGACCCGGAAATACCTCCAAACAACATGGACGAAAGAACGTTGACCACGCCGAGGCCACCGCGGACGGCCCCGACGGCAGCTTGTGCAAATCGAACCAACCGTATTGCTATGCCGCCGTGGAACATGAGCTCACCCGCGAAAACGAAAAACGGGATCGCCATAAATGCATAAACGTTGATCCCCGAGACGATACGTTGGAAGCCAATAAATAGCGGCAGCCCTTCGAACCAAAACGCAGATACAGCGGCAATACCGAGCGCAAAAGCAACCGGCGTTCCAATAGCAACGCAAAACATAAACACGCATAGGAGAAGCAGAATTCCCATACCAGCCTCTATTCTATGCTGTCTTCACGCTCGTCGCGTCCAAGCAACAAGCGGATCAGGTGGCCTGCGGAAAACATAAACACAAGGAGTCCGCAGATGGTCAAAGGTAGAGAACGCAACCCTTCCGACACTTGGATCAACGGGATAAGCGTATTCCACTTAAATTGGGTAAGTTCGATACCATGCCAGAACATCATGCCGCCAAACGCCAGCATCAAGAGGTCGGAGATGAATACAAACACGGTGCGCAGCCAATCTGGAACGATGCTGCGGAATATCACCACAGATAGATGTCTGTTTTGATTCACACCAACTGCTGCGCCCAAAAACGAGATCACCATGATGAGCAAAAGCGATACCTGTTCTACCCAGGTCGGAGTGTCGTTGAGCACATATCGACCGAACACCAGCCACGCGAAGATGGCTGTCATAACTACTAGCGCAGCGCCTGCCAGAAGCAGACAGATTCGAGAAATCAGATCAAACGCCAAATCCATTTTCCGCAGGAATGCGGGTGGTCCAGACGTCTTGCTCATCAGATTCTCTCCATAAGAAACGCCCGGCCCCTTGCACGGAACCGGGCGCGTCTGGATCATTTACAAGTCGGACATTATTCCGTCGCTTTGGCGATATCCACCAACTTCTTCATGTCCGGGTTTGCTTTCAGGTACTCGTCGTAAACCGAGTCCATGGCCTTCTGGAACGGTGCCTTGTCGGCGATCTCGTTCACCTTGATACCCGCAGCTTCGACGTCTTTCCGAGCCTGCTCGGATTGAACTGACCAGAGTTCGCGCTGATAAAGAGCAGCTTTCTCTGCGGCTCCTCTGACTGCAGCCTGCAATTCCGGCGACAGCGCGTTAAACTTTGCTGTGTTAACACAGATGCATTCGGGGATGATCAGATGTTCGCTGAGCGAGTAGTTTTTCGTGACTTCGTAGTGGCCAACATTCTTGAACGAGGGGAAGTTGTTCTCAGCCCCGTCGACGACACCGGTTTTTAGTGCTTGCTGGACCTCTGCGAAGGCCATCGGCGAAGGGTTGCCACCCAACGCCGAGATCATGGAGGTGTAGAGGTCATTGTTCATGACCCGGATCTTCAGGCCCTTAACGTCCTCCGGGGTGTTGATGGGCTTTTGAGCGTAGAACGACCGTGCTCCGGCGTCGACCCATGCCAATGGCAGGATACCGGCATCACCCATGGCCTTCGCCATGATGTCTCCGGCTTCACCGTCGAGAACGCGGAACATGTGAGGTACGCTCTTGAAGATGAAGGGCAATGAAACGAGATTGGCTTCTTTAACCATCGGGCCAATGGGGCCAAGGTTGAAGTTGCCGATTTGAATCGCGCCGATACGGACTTGTTCGATTGCATCAGGCTGTGAGCCCAATACGCCGCCATGGAAAACTTCCACCTTGATTTCGCCCTTTGTGGCCTCGTCGACCAGCTCCGCGAAGCGATCCATCGCTGCAGTATTTGGGTGGCCATCATTGTGGATGTTCCAAGCGCGCCAACTCTCCGCCGCTGCGGCCACGCCGCAGACCAGCGACAGTGCCGTTGCTGCGCCGAGCAGTTTTGCTGATAGTTTCCTGAACATTTTATCCTCCCTTGGATGTTGACGTTGGTTTGCTGCGAGTGCCGGCGGACGCCGGTCATGAAAAGAGCATGCCCCCATTGATGTCGATATTGGCGCCGGTGATGAAGGCCGACCGGTCGGAAGCCAGATATCGCACGAGATCGGCAACATCCTGAGATGTGCCCTCGCGTTTCAACGGTGTGGCGTTGGCGACGTTTGTGCGCACTTCGGGTTTGGTGAAGGTGTTATGAAAGTCGGTGTCGATCATGCCGGGGCAGACTGAATTGACGCGGATGTCCGGTCCAAGCTCTTTGGCCAGCCCGCGCGTCATCGTCATGACTGCACCTTTCGATGCGGCATATGCGATCGCCCCCGGCCCACCGCCGTCGCGCCCTGCCTGGCTAGCTAGCCCCACGATAGAGCCGCCATTTTTCATATGCGGAAGAACGGCCTTGATCATACGTACGAATGACGTGGCGTTCAGGTCCATAACATGATTCCAGTGGTCGATATCCATCTCGGCTATGGTCTTGCGTGCCACCAACCCGCCAGTGACGTGGACGAGGATGTCGATGCGGCCGGACAGTTCCGAATTGGCTCGCTCCACCAAAGCGGCGACATCTGCATCGTTGGTCATGTCACCTTGCTGCGCAAATGCGCGACCGCCCCGGGAGACTGTATCAGCGACCGCGCTATCGGCTCCGTCCGAGGAGCTATGATAGTTGATCGCGACAGCAGCCCCGGCCCTAGCCAGCTCCAGCGCACAGGCCCGACCGATGTCACGGCCACCTCCGGTTACAATGGCCGTTTTGCGTTCCAATTCGTTAGCATTTTCGGTCATGCCGCTGGTCACTTCAACTAAGGTCAATTCGGATCGAGCTTGCAAAGAAGACTAGTATCCTAGTATTGTCAAGGCTGAATTGAGACCAAGCCCTTGTGATGAGCCTACGGTCATGACAGAGAACCATTGGGAGTTGGGCCATCTTTCAACACGACAAGTCCAGAGACCCAATTCGGGCCGCCTAAAACTGGAAAGACGAAAATGCTGGAAGTCGCTGAATTGTATGAACGCCGCACCGCTACCGATGTGGTGTTCGATCAGCTATATGAAGAGATCGCGTCGCTCAAACTGCTTCCGGGCACGAAGCTCTCAGAGGCAGAGGTAGCAAAAAGATTCGGTGTCTCACGTCAGCCGATCCGCGATGCTTTCAACAGATTGGATAATCTCAATCTGATTGTTATCCGCCCCCAGAAGGCGACCAAAGTGCGCGGTTTCTCGATGCAGCATATTGCCCATGCGCGATTTGTTCGACTGGCGGTTGAACTTGAAGTGGTCCGGTGCGCGTGTCCCATTTGGGACAAAGCCAGTGCCGAGGCGCTTGAGCAAAATTTGGTTCAGCAACTGAAGGCTGTTGCAAACGATGACCCCGCATTGCTGCATGATCTGGACTACCGGTTCCACAAGGTCATTTGCGATCGTGGAGGGTCGCCAATGGCGTTTGAAACAATTCAGGAGTGCAAGCGTAAGGTCGACCGGTTGTGTGCGCTTAGCCACACACGAAAAAACGAATTAAGTGCGATATATGACGACCATCAAGCGATGGCCAAAGCCTTGAATGCCGGCGACTCAGAGACCGCGGCAACTGCCACCAGACACCATCTGAACCGCCTCGACGAAACAATCGCTGAAATCCACCAGTCTCATCCTGAGTATTTTGAATAGCTGGAGATCGAAACCGATCTTGATGCTTTTCCAATTGGGGACTGTGGCGGCGGTGTGTTGAAAATATAACTGTTCAAAAACGAACATTATCGACAGGTCGTAAACGGGCTCGATCCTGAACTTCGCTGCATCGCGACAGAATTCATTTGCTTGGAAAACTTTCCGAAGATCCAATATGCGGACAAAGCCGCAAACCTTTTTCGCGACAATACCTCAAGAGCGACGGTGCTGCACCAGAATCACTATCAGTCAGTCATTGATTTCAGATTTTCACCCGGCGGCTTTAGGACCCGCGTTGAACCTGATTTCCGGCAGCGCCAGACTAATTTCCTTTATGCTGCCAAGTAGGCTTGCGACATAGGATTCTTTTGAAGCTTCAAAGCGGGTCGAAGGTGCTGGTATCGAAATGGCATAGATCGAACCGGAATGTGCCAGTGCGATACCTGCGGCAGATATTCCGACTGTGTGCTCATCAATGTCTAGTGCATACCGCCGAGATTGGATCAGTTTACGTTCTGCCCTGAACTCTTTAAGCGTTTGATTGGTAGTCCCTGCGGCTTTTTCTTTTTCAAATATTTGCTCAGCGGTTTCGGCAGCAAAATATGACAGCACCGCCTTACCGTTTGCGGTCACGGTCATCGGAAATCTGTCCCCAACTGCTGAGACCGCGCGCAGGCGGTGAGATCCCATTACTTGGTCTACGAACTGCATATGGTCCCCCTTGAATACAGCCAGATCAACAGTTTCACCGGTTCTTCGAGAAAGGTTCTCCAGAAACGGATGCAGCGTTTTTGCCAGGTCAATTTCCGCAGCCTTAGCCAGTGATAGGACCTCCGGTCCAAGGGTGTACCCGCGGGAGCCGTGCCCCATCGAGACCAATTCTTCGCTCACAAGAGCGTTCACGATGCGCTGAACAGTGGACCTTGGCAAATTGACCAGCTTTGCAATTTTTCCAAGACTTAGTCCCGATCTGTCATCCCTTAAAACCCGCAGTATTTCGACAGCACGGGCGATAACCTGAATCCCTCCACTGTCGTTCTTTCTCTTGGCTTCAGTTTGTGATGAGCCGTTCATACAATCATCCATTTTTCTGCATTTGAGGCAATTCACGCAGCTATCATTCGCTTCCACAAGCAATTTCTTGTTGACCACATTATGATACAGTCGTACTGTATTGCAATACAGATGAGATATTGCTGTTGGGAGAAGCAGGGATGACGGTCAAAATTCGAGGAATCGATTTTCAGGAAAACTTAAACAACGATATGGGGATTGAGTTTTACAATCTGTCCCATCGTTACGGTTTTCAATGTCCAAACTGGCCGTATTTCAAAGACGTTCAGATCGACCGAAAACACTACATGGCGAAATCCGGTGTGCTGTCGCAGACCATCACAACAACCATGCATGTAACCACCCACATCGATGCTCCGGCGCATGTTGTCCAGGGAACACCGTTCATCGATGAAGTGCCGCTGCCCCATTTTTTCGGATCCGGACTTGTTGTCTCAATCCCAAAGAAAAAGTGGGAGCAAATTACCGGTGATGACCTTGAGAAAGCCTGTGGCCACGCAATTCGGGAGAACGATGTTCTGATCATAAACACCGGATGGCACAAGGTTTATGAGGATGGAGATTATTTCGCCTATTGTCCCGGTCTGGTTCCTTCTGCAGCCGACTGGATGGTGGAAAAAGGCGTCAAAGTAGTCGGCCATGATACGCAAGCGAACGATCATCCCTTGGCAACCGCAATCGGCCCGCAGCGCAATGGCCCCATTTTACCGCATCTGGAGCAGGAATACCTGGAATGGTCAGGAGGAACGCCATGGGAGGTTGACTTCCCGGAATGGGAACCGGTCCACAATAAGCTGTTTTCAAATGGCATACTCGGCATCGAAAATGTTGGTGGTGACCTGGATGCCGTAACCGGCAAGCGCTGCACTTTTGCGTTCTTTCCTTGGAACTGGGACCGTGGAGATGGGTGCATCATCCGCCTCGTTGCTATGATCGATAAAGGCCAGAACTTCCGCATCGATGCCGGCGAGGCATTCTAGATGTTGGTCAAAAGGTTCGATGAAGCGGAGGTCTATGAAGCGCCCAATCATTGGGGTGTGACCGGGCTGCGCCTGCAGGGGTTCGAGGATGGTGGCCCTGAAAACCAGTGGGTTGGCTATTCTCAGTTTCTGCCTGGAGGCGGCGCCGGTCCCGACAGCACACCCTTTGAAAAAGTGTACGTGGTTATTGAAGGCGAGATGACTGTCATCATTGATGGAGACGAAACCCTTCTTGGTGCGATGGACAGCTGCACAATCGCGCCTGAAGAAGTGCGAAAGATTGAAAACCGTTCCAACCATGTCTGCAAGATGCTGGTCGTAATCCCTTACCCTGGCGGCAAAAGACCGGAGTAGATTTTATGTCATTGGACAATCCTTTGAGCTTTTTTGATGTCGCAGGAAAAGTAGCGCTGATCACGGGCGCATCCGGGGCATTTGGCGCGGTGGCCGCCCGGTGCCTCTCGGGAGCAGGATGCAAAGTTGCGTTGGCTGCTGGGAACGCTGAAGCGATGCGTAATGTGGCTCAGATCTGCAAGGGTGAGACCCTGGAAATCAATGCCCGCCCCGACAGCGAAGCCGCCTGTGAGGCACTTGTTGCAAAGGCTGTTGAGGCGTTTGGCAGACTCGATATTTTGGTCGTTGCATCTGGCATGAACAAAGTCGCGAAAATCGACGAGATGGACGCTGCAACCTTTGACAATGTCATGGATGCTAACGTTACTCAGAGCTGGCTGATGGCAAGGGCAGCGACAAAACAAATGAAGTCACAGGGTGATGGCGGTAAAATCGTCCTGATGTCGTCTGCCCGCGGTCTGCTTGGTCATCCGGCAGGGTATACGGCCTACTGTGCATCAAAGGCCGCAGTTGATGGAATGACAAAGGCGCTTGGGTGTGAATTGGGGCCAACTGGCATCACAGTCAATGCGATTGCGCCAACAGTTTTCAGATCGCCGCTTACAGCCTGGATGTTCGAAGAAACCGATGAGGCCACTAAAGTCAGGAACGGCTTTTTGACGCGTGTGCCCAAAGGACGGCTTGGTGAGCCCGAAGATCTAGCCGGTCCGCTGCTGTTTTTGTCGTCTGGAGCCTCCGACTTCTACACGGGTCACATTCTTTACGCGGATGGCGGCTATACGGCTGGGTAATCAATGAAAGCTCCGAGGAAAATAGCCGTTATTGGAGCCGGTCTTATGGGCCATGGCATTGCTCTGACTATGGCGCGTGCGGGGCACGAAGTGATTGTGCAAGACCCCTTTCCTATAGCACTTGAGCAACTAGGACGGCGAATTGAAGAGAGTTTGCTGGCGATGGGTGTTGCGATAAACGACGTGCCGGAAATCATAAAACGGATCGACAACACCCTTTCGCTTCGCGATGCGGCTGACGGTGTTGACATTGTAATTGAGGCCGCGCCCGAAAAGCTCGAATTGAAGCGCGAAATATTTGCAGAAATCGAAAAGCACGCGCCGACCAATGCAATTTTGGCTTCCAACACGTCCGTCATCCAAATCACCAAAATCATGGACGGATTAAACAATCCAAATCGAGCGTTAGGCACGCACTGGTGGAACCCGCCACACATGATCCCACTTGTCGAGGTCATCAAAACTGAATGGACCGATGAAGCTAGTGCCAACTCAATGTTTGAATTGCTTGAGAACGTCGGAAAAACGCCAGTTGTGGTGGAAAGAGATGTGCCCGGGTTTATCGGCAATCGCCTGCAGCATGCACTCTGGCGTGAAGCGATTAGTCTGGTTGAAAATGGCATCTGTGACGCAGAGGCGGTCGATACAGTAGTGAAGTCATGTTTCGGTCGCCGCTTGGCAATCCTCGGGCCGCTGGAAAACGCAGACCTCGTCGGCACCGACCTCACCCTCGATATTCATGAAAACGTGCTGTTCGACCTGGAAAGTCGCAGAGAACCTTCGCCGTTTTTGCGCAATCTGGTTCAAGAGGGTCGCCTGGGAATGAAAAGCGGACGGGGATTCAAGGACTGGACAAAGGAAGAAGCAGATGCCGTTCGTGGAAGGGTGGCGACACATTTGTCACGCCTTGAAGGCATCCTGACCGATTGAAAGATACACTCTGGGATAATCAGGGCGAACAAGGGAGGAAAAAATGAAACCCAATTTCACATCTCGCAGACAGTTTCTCGCGACAGGCGCAGCCGCACTCGCGGCACCCGCACTATTGAGCTCAGCGCGTGCATATGCGGCAAACCCGACCCTGAAAGTAGGACATGTCAGTCCACGCACCGGACCGTTGGCGGGGTTCGCGGAGGCGGACACCTATGTGCTCGACGCAATATCGAAGATGTATTCTGCCGGGATCGAAAACAACGGCAAGACGTGGTCTGTTGAAATTATTTCAAAAGACAGCCAGTCCAATCCGAACAGGGCAGCAGAAGTAGCCGCAGATTTAATCCTCAGCGATGAGGTGGATATCATCGTTGCAGCCTCAACACCTGACACAACAAACCCGGTGGCAGATCAGGCAGAAGTAAATGAAGTACCTTGTGTAACCACCGACTGCCCCTGGCAACCTTACTTCTTCGGTCGAAATGGTGTGCCAGGTACCGGGTTCCAGCACACCTACCATTTCTTTTGGGGCCTTGAAGATGTCATCGGCGCATTCCTCGCTATGTGGGATAAGAGTGGGGTAACCAAGAAAGTTGCCGGACTATTTCCCAACGATGCCGACGGCAATGCTTGGGGCGACAAGGAACTGGGTCTTCCCAAGCCACTTGCAGCAGCAGGCTATGACTTGCTTGATCCGGGCAGATACCAACCATTGTCGGATGACTTTTCCAATCAGATTGCAGCCTTCAAGGAAGCGGGTTGCGAAATCGTCACGGGTAACATGATCCCACCTGATTTTGCGACGTTCTGGGCTCAATCGGCCCAACAAGGATTCAATCCCAAGGTCGTCACGATTGGCAAGGCGCTGCTTTTCCCCTCAGTGATTGAGTCGCTAGGAGATCGTGGAAATGGGCTGACTTCCGAGGTTTGGTGGTCGCCCAACCATCCATTCAAATCTTCGTTGACCGGTGCGTCAGCCAAGGAACTGGCCGATGGTTATGTCGCCACCTCCGGACGGCCCTGGACGCAGCCAATCGGATTCAAACATGCTCTGTTTGAGGTGGCGGCAGACGTGATCAAGCGGTCCGCTGATCTCGAAGACCCGGCTGCAATCGTGTCCGCTATTGCTGCCACCAATCTCAATACGATTGTCGGTCCGGTAAACTGGGCAAATGGACCAATCAACAATGTAACCAAAACACCATTGGTCGCCGGTCAGTGGCAGAAGGAAGGCGATGTGTTCGACCTTAAGATTGTCGCAAACAAGACCGCACCGGAAATTCCGGTCACCGGCGAATTGAAACTGCTTTAGCTTCAAGTGAGGCGACGGAACCACTCCGTCGCCTCGACGCTGTTTGACATGGATCCCATCCTCAACGTCTCAAATCTCAGAAAGTCATTTGGCGCCGTGATCGTTGCCGATGACCTCAGCTTTACGTTGCGTGCAGGTGAGGCTTTGGGGGTTATCGGGCCCAACGGCGCTGGCAAAACCTCCATGTTTAACCTGATTACCGGCACTCTGAAGGCAGATGCGGGCAAAATTGAATTTGGAAAACGTGACATTTCTGCTGAAACTGCCGCAAATCGGTGTCGCGCCGGAATTGCCAGAAGTTTCCAGGTTCCTCAGCCGTTTTCAGGACTGTCAGTGTTTGAGAATGCACTAGTTGCCGCAACCCAGGCGGCTGACCTCAGAGGCGAAGAGGCTTACGCACACTGCCTGAATGTTGTTGAACAGACCGGGTTGGCGGAAAAGGCAAATACCTTGGCTAGCAAGCTTACGCTTCTGGACCGCAAGCGGCTGGAACTTACGCGCGCTTTGTGTGCCAAGCCCAAACTGCTTTTGCTCGACGAAATCGCGGGTGGTCTCACTGAGGCGGAATGCACTTTGCTGATTGAGACAATTCAGGATGTTCGATCAACCGGGATATCCATCATCTGGATCGAACATGTCGTTCATGCACTGCTGGCCGTTGTAGAACGACTTATGGTTATCGATTTCGGGCGGAAAATCGGCGACGGAGATCCAAAGATGATTATGGACAGCCCACAGGTAAAAGAAATTTATCTTGGGATCGAAGCCGATGCCTGATCCAATTTTGAAGCTTGATGGACTCGATGCATTTTACGGTGATTTTCAAGCGCTCTACAAGGTGAGTATTTCGATCTCGCAAGGCGAGACGACCGCCATAATCGGTGCCAACGGTGCCGGAAAGTCCACTTTGTTGCGGTCGATCGCTGGTCTCATTGATAATCAAGCCCATCAGATTGAATTCAAATCGAAATCAATAGGCGCAACGCGCCCGGACCTGGTAGCCAAATTGGGTGTTGCGCTGGTACCTGAGGGTCGGCAGTTGTTTCCGTCACTGTCCGTAGAAGAAAATCTGTTGCTGGGTGGACAGATGGGACGTTCGGGCCCCTGGTCGTTGCAAACCATCTATGATCTTTTTCCGATATTGAGAGAACGACGTGCACAGGCATCGACCTCACTGTCAGGCGGACAGCAACAAATGGTCGCGATTGGCCGAGCGCTGATGAGCAATCCTGAGCTGATCCTTTTCGATGAGATCAGTCTAGGTTTAGCTCCCGTTATCATCAAATCTATTTACGACGCTCTACCGGAAATCGTTGGCGAACGGTTGAGCGCAATTATCGTCGAACAAGACATCACCAAAGCGCTGAGCGTGTCAGATCGGGTTTACTGTCTGCAAGAAGGGCGAGTGTCTCTTGAGGGCAGAACCGGTTCAGTATCCCCTGAGCAGATCAGCCATGCTTATTTTGGAGTCTCATAAGCATGGATTGGGTCAACTCCATTGTTCAGGGCATATTGCTGGGCGGACTGTATGCGCTTTTTGCTGCTGGCTTGTCTCTCATTTTTGGGGTCATGCGGCTCGTCAACATCGCCCATGGCGATCTGATCGTGCTGGCGGCCTATCTCGGTCTGACCACTACTATCGTACTCGGACTGCATCCATTGGCGGCATTGATGCTGGTGGTGCCAATAATGGCAGCCATTGGTTATACATTGCAGCGAGGCGTTCTCAATCAGACGCTCGGCGAGGATATCCTCCCGCCATTGCTGGTGACCTTTGGACTTTCCGTCATCATTCAAAATGCGCTGCTGGAGACCTATTCAGCCGATCCTCAAAAGATGAATGCTGGTGGGTTGGAAACGGCCAGTATTGATATCGCCGGATTGTCCCTAGGAGTACTTCCACTTTTGACATTCGCAGTCGCAATCGTTGTCATCGCGGGTTTGCAGTGGATATTCTACAGAACTGCACTTGGGAGGGCCTTCCGAGCGGTCTCTGACAACCAGGATATTGCGCAACTCATGGGCCTCAACAAGCGGCATATCTTTGGACTGGCGATGGCCTTGTCGCTGGCAGTAACAGCGATTGCGGGAGTGTTTCTTGGCATAAGAACGAGTTTCGACCCCTCGATTGGTGGCGGCAGGCTGATATTTGGTTTCGAGGCGGTGATCATTGGCGGCCTCGGCAACCTTTGGGGAACCCTTGCCGGAGGAGTCATTCTTGGAGTTGCCCAAACGGTCGGAGCGAAGATCAATCCGGGATGGCAATTGCTTGCCGGGCACCTTGTTTTTCTCACCATCCTTGCTTTTCGACCAAACGGCTTGTTTCCAAAGGTGGACGGATGACAAACCACAATTGGCAAATCATCCGTTCAACAAACGCGTCAAAAGCAGCAGCAATTCTGGGCGCAATAATTGTACTCATTCTTATCGCAGCTCCATTGTGGGCTGGCCGTGGGGACTTGCGTCTGATCGGTGAACTGCTGCTTTATCTGTCGCTGGCCAGCCTTTGGAACTTGATGGCTGGCTATGCCGGCCTCGTATCAGTCGGCCAGCAGGCTTATGTCGGTTTCGGCGGCTACATATTGTTTGCGCTGACGATTTTTGGCGGCCTCCATCCCCTGTTGGCGATTGCGATCGCCGGATTGCTTGCGGCGGCAATATCGATACCCGTCGCCGCACTGATTTTCAGACTGCGCGGCGCATACTTTGCGATCGGCACCTGGGTTGTCGCTGAAGTATTCAGGCTCGTATTTGCCCAGGTCTCTGCGCTAGGGGGAGGATCGGGCTCCTCACTTCCGGTTGCCATCGTCAAGTCGATTGCAGCAAACCGGTCGGGACGTGAAGCGCTAAGCTATTGGCTGGCTTTGGGCTCTGCAATCGCAGTTGTGACATTTATCTACGTCTTCTTAAGATCAAAACGAGGCCTGGCTCTGACTGCGATACGTGACAATGAACTCGCTGCATCATCACTTGGTATCGATATTTGGCGCACCAAGTTTTTTGTGTACGTAGTCGTTTCCGCGCTAACGGCAATAATCGGCGCCCTGATATTTTTACAGAAATTGCGTATTTCCCCCGACGCAGCTTTCTCTGTGAACGACTGGACTGCATTCGTTATCTTTATAGTTGTAATCGGAGGCATCGGGACGATCGAAGGACCAATAATAGGAACGTTGTTGTTCTTTGTATTGCGCGAAACGCTGGCAGATCTGGGTACCATTTATCTATTGGTGCTCGGATTTATTGCCATCGTCATCATGTTAAAGGCCCCAAAAGGGATTTGGGGACTGATCAAAGATCGGTTCGATCTTCAACTGTTTCCGGTCAACTATCGCGTCCGACGATCAACGCATTTTGAAGGAAGCTAACTATGGCCAAGAACAATAAAACGGTCATTACGTGCGCCGTCACTGGCGCAATCCATACCCCGACAATGTCAGATGCATTACCCTATACCTATGATGACATTGCGGTGCAGGCGATTGATGCTGCCGAGGCTGGCGCTTCCATACTTCACCTTCATGCACGCAATCCGGAAGACGGTTCCCCGTCTGTTAACCCGGATGATTTCTCACCATTTCTTTCTCGGATCAAACAGTCAACAAATGCCGTCGTAAACATATCTACAGGTGGTTCGCTGACGCTATCGATCCAAGATCGCATTAAACCGGCAGCGACGTTTAGCGCTGAAATGTGCTCAATGAATATGGGTTCGATGAACTTTTCGTTCCATCCTCTAGCCAAAAGGTTTGATGACTGGAAGTTCGACTGGGAAAAAGACTATGTGGCCAACTCCGACGGAAACATTTTTCGAAATACGTTCCGTGATATTGCGGAAGCAGCGAACACGCTAGCGCCGCATGACATCAAGTTTGAACATGAATGTTACGACGTCGGACATCTGTACAATTTGAAATTCTGCACGGATACGGGTCTTTTTAAAGCGCCTATTTTTCTACAGTTTGTGATGGGTATCCTGGGCGGTATCGGGGCGGATATTGAAAATCTGGTCTTTATGAAGAAAACCGCAGACAAACTGTTTGGTGATGACTACCGGTGGTCTGTATTGGCCGCTGGCGCAGCTCAGATCCCGCTCGCGAGCGCAGCGAGTCAGATGGGCGGCAATGTTCGGGTTGGACTTGAGGACAGCCTGTTTATATCGCGCGGCCAACTCGCCGAAAGCAACGCGGAGCAAGTGCGCAAGGTCCGGAGGGTGATTGAAGAACTCGGTGGCGAAATTGCTTCACCGGACGAGGCACGCGAACTGCTCGATCTGAAGGGCGGAGACAAGGTGGCGTTTTAGAATGATATCTGTTTGCGAGATTGGGTTTTAGTCGATGAACGTGCTTTGGATCATGGCGGACCAACTGAGATGGGATTACCTCAGTTGCTACGGAGCGCGCCATATCGAGACGACAAATCTTGACTGGCTGGCATCCAAGGGAGTGCGGTTCAACAAAGCCTACGTTCAGTCTCCAGTCTGCGGACCCAGCCGGATGAGTTTCTATACCGGGCGTTATGTTCGTAGCCACGGTGCCACTTGGAATGGATTTCCGCTGAGAGTTGGTGAACCTACGCTTGGGGATCATCTTCGCGAGATCGGCATTGACAGCTATTTGGTTGGCAAGACCCACATGATCCCGGATCGGGAGGGCATGAACCGGTTGGGAATAGAACCCGACAGCACCATTGGTGCACTGGTTGCACAGTGTGGTTTCCATGAAATTGTTCGTGATGATGGAACAAACCATGATGACTATCCCGGTCGACATTCGGAGGATTACGACCGGTATCTCCGCGAGCGAGGATTTGATGGCAAGAACCCTTGGGAAGAATGGGCTAATTCAGCGGAGGGACCAGGCGGCAAGCTGTTGAGTGGCTGGTTATTGGAAAACTCTCAATATCCTGCCCGTGTGCCCGCTGAACATTCAGAAACTGCCTGGCTGACCACACGTGGCATAGAGTTTATTCAGTCTCAGGAAAACAAACCCTGGTTGTGCCATCTCAGTTATATCAAACCACACTGGCCGTATCTGGCACCGGCGCCTTACCATAACATGTATTCGTCATCTGACCTCCCGCCTGTCATTCGATCTAACGCAGAACGTGACACGGAACACCCGGTCATGAAAGCCTGGGTCGATATGCGCGTATGCCAGAGCTTTTCGCGAGACGAAGTCCGGAATCTTGTTGGACCTGCTTATATGGGATTGATCAAGCAGCTGGACGACGAGCTGGGTCGGTTATTCCGGTTTTTGGAAGATGGCGGATACTTGGACAACACAATGATCGTGTTTTGCTCTGACCACGGAGACAATCTGGGTGATCACTGGTTGGGCGAAAAGGATCTGTTTTATGACTGTTCAGCGCGTATACCACTGATAGTCTATGACCCACGAGCAAAGGCAGATTCGACCCGCGGAAAATCGCTGGATTGCTTGGTCGAAGGCATCGATCTGACCCCGACTTTCATGGATTTCTTCGGGGCAAAACCGAAACCCCACCTCGTCGAGGGTCGCTCACTTGAACCCCTCCTGCACAATCAGGAAACCGATTGGCGGCAATATGCGGTGTCAGAGTATGACTATGCAACTCGGGACGCCAGACGCGCAATCGGGGTGGATCAGAAAGACGCCCGTCTAACGATGATCTTTGATGGCCGATGGAAATACGTTCACGCTGAGGGGTTCGACCCTTTGTTGTACGATCTGCAACGCGATCCGGACGAATTGATCAATTTTGCAGGCTATGCGGAACACCACAAAGAAGTTGAACGGCTGCGTGAGCTTCATTTCCAATGGACCAGACAGCACCATTCAAGGATAACCAAAACTGCCGAGATGGTTGAAGCGATGACCGATGCGCGTGAACCTCCGGGCATCATCATCGGCTACAAGGACCGGGCTGAACTTGAAGAAGATGGGCTTTCAATGCCGGTGCACGCGGAAAGATGAAGATGATAGCAAACGCAATCATGGAAGACTCTTTATCGGGGCGCCCTGAAGTTCCCCTCCGATTTGAGAACTTCGATATATTCCGCCTCACGCGCCATTGCACGTTGTACAGCCGGTCGCTGGTTACTGAGTTCAAGATGGCGCTTGATGTTTGGAAAGGCTGCGTCAGAAAAACCAACGCCGGTGATGCGCCACCATACCCAGAACAGGTAGCCATCAACAACCGACCATTGATCGCCGTACCACCAGGGACCATCCTCAAGTCGATCGTTGATCATCTTCATTATCGGAAGCATCGCTTCTGTGCCCTTCGGACGGACAAGCTCAAAGGACAATTCGCTGTCTGCAATAAATTTCACGGGCATGGCGATTCGAGTCACCGTGGGGTGAACCGTGGCTGAGAAAAACGATAGATCCGCAGTCTGTTTTGCCAGTTCGATAGGGTCAGTCGTCTTCGGCAATAAACCAGCTTCTGGAAACTGGTTGTTTAACCAACTGAGAATAGCAACATTCTCAGTCAGAGGTTTATCGTCAATCAGCAGTGTGGGAACTTTGCCCTTCGGGTTTAGTTTCAAAAACTCCAGTGAGTTCTGCTGGTTGGCAGCAGTACGCACCAGTTCTGTTTCAAACGGCACGCCGATTTCTTCAAGTGCTATGGTTGGCACCCGAGCGCAGGTTCCGGGAGCAACGTATAGTTTCAGACTTAGCAATTGGAGTCTCACTTTTTTGGTCAGTCGATCCAGATATTTGTCGTCGACCTTCCAGGCTATTGTCAAAACAGCTTGTACGAAAAGACAGGGTACGCAAACCTTATCGCCAAAGAAAACAACATCTAGGGAGGATTTCACATGTCAAAAAGGTTAATTTTGGGCTTTGCTACTGCATTGAGCCTGGGTTTCTCAGCGCAAGCTCAAAGCATTTTGACTGCCGAGACCGCTGCACCCAACACAACACCTGGCATATCGATAATATCGCTTGCTGAAGCAGCAGCGAAGGCCGGGGTTGCTGATATTCAGGTTTCCTCTGGTCAAACGCTCACAAACTCTGTCCAAAACGTCGCTGAAGGAAAATCCGACATTGCTGCAGCGCCTTTCATATTGCCATTTTTGCTGTCACGTGGCGTCGGTCCCTACGCAAAACTGGGAGGCGACAAAGGTGCGGAGCTCGCAAAAAACATCGCCGCTTTGTACACCTATCGCATCTCTGTTCAGGGTTTGTTTGCCTATGACAGCGCCAACATCAGCGGCTGGAATGGCCTTGAAGGAAAAACCATTTACAATGGCCCTCCACGGGGTGCTGCGTTAACCAACGCCAGATTGCTCATAAAGGTAAACACCGGATTGGAAGAAGGAACCGGGTACAATGGCATTCAGGTGAACTGGGGACAGGCCGTAAAGACCATACAGGACGGTTCTGCCGACGCGATGGTGTTGCCAATGTCTTTTCCTGATCCTCGCATTACCGCTGCATTGGCATCCGGCGACATGACAATTTTCTCGGTTCCAAAGGAAGTCTATGAGGGAGATGCTTTCCAGAACGTCGGAAAACTGCCTGGAACCGTACCGGTAACCATGGCGATCGCAGACATGGGTTATGGCGATGGGGTTACCATCGTTTCAAAGGATGACAAATTTCGTGGACCAGGGACCGTGGGAGCTGACATCGTCAACGTCAATATGGATTTCGACCTTGCCAAGGCGCTGACAGCTGCATTCATCGAAAACATCAAACCTATTTACCATGCCAAGGCGCCGTTCATGGCCGGGACTTGGCACGGTGAAACGGACCTGGCTTTCACTGACATGTGTGGCAACAATCCGGTGAAATATCATCCCGGTGCAGTGGCGGCTTGGGAAGAAGCTGGCTACACCATTCCCGATTGTGCGAAATAGGTACCATCCTAGTCGGTCGGAAATTGGTACTACCCGGCTGACTAGGATTTTCTTGAGCCCATATGTCTCGTGAAGTCGATAGCGGCGAAGAGCAGTCCAGCTTCGCACTGAGACTGCTGTATGTTCTATCAGTGCTGATGGTTTTGGTCGGCCTGTTGAATTCATCGCCTGGAATTCCCGGCTATGATGAATTCGTGTCGTCGATTTTCGGAAACCATAACATCAAGCTGCGGAAGTTCCCGTTCGAATGGTTCTATCCGATTTTCTTTGCGCTGATGATGTTTATCGTCACTTTGAAACATTCAATTTGGCGCGAATGGCGATCTAAGTCTCCAGGCAGACGAACTCTTGGACTGGTGTTGGATAGCGCGCTCGTCGTGATGGCGTTCACAGTTTCATTGACGTATCTGGTGGAAATTGAATCAATTTGCCTAGTGGATCAAATCACCGGTGATCGCGAGCGTCTCATCCGCGAGAGCCTGGCCGCCGCTGCCACCTTCAATGAAAGTTTGGGTTTGCCCGCTCCCAAAACTGTGGAAGATCCACAATGCGTAAACACAACAGGCGGCTGGCTCGTCTTGATCGTTGGTTTGGCGATCATTGTGTTCCTGGCATACAACGTCAAGGTGTGGGGGTTGCCACTCGTTCTCGTTGCAATTCTCATATCCACATATACGATTCTCACCGTCTTGGTGTGGTATTTTTACGGCGTCGAAGACGTCAGCAAATACCTGGTAACCAAGCTTGCTGGTGAGCCTCGTGTGTTGGCCGATGGCCGCCCGCGGATACATGATGTGCTTGTTAATAATTCTTCCGGGTTGCTCGGAAGATTTATGGACATCGTGTTGAATACGATCTTTCCCTATCTGGTTCTGGGTTCGTTATTTGGAAGCTCTGCCGGTGGCAAGTCGCTCATCAAGTTGGCATTTCGCTGGACCAGACGCCTGAGAGGCGGACCAGCCCACGCCGCGATTGTATCATCGGCCATGTTCGGAACCATCTCCGGAGGCCCGATCGTGAATGTTCTATCAACCGGCGTGCTCACCATTCCTATGATGCTCAAACGCGGATTTTCCAAGGTATTTGCCGGGGGCGTGGAAGCAGCTGCATCTTCGGGTGGTTCCATCATGCCGCCAGTTATGGGAGTAGCAGCCTTTGTGCTGGCGTCTTTAACGGCTGTTCCCTATTCCAGTGTGATTATTGCCGCGTTGATTCCAGCGGTTGCTTATTTCTTCTGCCTGTTCCTTTCCGCGGTTTTTCAGTCGCGCAAACAGAACATCCAGCCGATTGGAAAAATCACAGATGACATGATCCTGGTTCGTCAGGATTACCTCAATCTGATTATGATCTTTGGTCCTATTCTGTTGATCCTTTTTTTGTTGCTGACACCCAAGGACGCCGTAGGCTGCGGTCTGTTGGGAGGCTTGTTTGGTGCAGAACGAACATTCACCGATGCAGGCTGTCAGATCATCAGTCTTACCTGGATCCAGCAAGCAATTCAGAACTCAGCCGGCTCTGCAGGAGCCGCCGGGTGGTGGGCGGTCATGTTGCTATTGGGACTGCTTTTTGTCGATCCGGAAGTTCGCGCAAAACCGATGAAGGTCATTGATGCACTTTCCGGCGCAGGCATCTTGATATCGACGCTTTATCTGATGTTCCTGGCAGTTTCGATTATCGACTTTTGTTTGTCATTTACTGGGCTACCAGTGTTTCTTGCACTGGACGTTTTGGATTGGCTTAACAGCCTCAATCTTGGCGGCGGCGGCTCGTATTTCTTCCAGTTCATAGCATTGTTGATGACCATGCTGTTGGCAGTGGTGTTGGGAATGGGCATGCCAGCAGTTCCCGCTTACATCAATGCCGCGCTGTTGATGGGTCCGGTGCTTGCAGGCCTCGGCCTGTCCCTTTTCACCGCTCATATGTTCATCTTCTATTTTGCTGTTGCGAGCGCGATAACGCCTCCGGTGGCGCTTGCCGCTTTTGCTGCAGCGACGATCACAAAGGCTGAACCGATGGCAACGGGATTTTCAGCGGTGAAGTCCGGGATTGTGATGTTTGTCGTGCCGTTCATTTTTGCATTCTATCCCGAGCTGCTTTTAATCAATGAAGCATTACTTGATCCACAAGCACCCAGTGGAACAAAGTATCTTTCCGGATATGACGGACAAATCCACATTGGTGCAATGGTCGTCCTTCTGGGGCGCTTGGTTTTTGCACTGTATCTGTTGTCATCAGCGCTTTCCGCCTTTGATCAGCACCCCATGTCAAATTGGGAAATAGCGGCAAGGATTTTGTTGGCAGTGCTGCTATTAGTATCAATACAATCGATCTGGATTTCCGCAATTGTTGCAGGCGCTGTATTGATCCTGTTTCACAACAGAAAACGTGACACCGCGATCCTCATGTGAAAACCGCAATGACTAAGAGCATTCAATGGCGGTGAGGCATTCAAGTTCAAACAGATATCCTGATCGCGGTCAAATTCCCGAAAAGTACTCGGCCAATCATCCTCGAAGTGGCGAAATCTTTGCGAGTTTGCCTTTTTCAGGCTTGCCAGTTGGCGTTCTCGGAATTTCGTCCACGATTGCAATTTGCGCCGGAATCATATGCCTCGCCATGCGCCCTCGGCAGTGGGTTTGGATTGCTTCTATGTTTAAATTTTGGCCGGGCCTGGCCACAATGAACGCCTTGATCTCCTCTTCGCCAAGGTCGCTTGGAACGCCGATCACAGCGCAGTCCTCGACATCGGGATTGGATAAAATGCCTTCCTCTACCTCAAACGCGGACACCATCTCTCCGCGAACTCGTATGCGTTCAGTCTTGCGGCACTGAAAATAAAACAATCCTTCTTCGTCCAACTTTGCAATATCGCCAGTATGGAACCACAAGTTGCGTCTGCTCCTTAGGGTCTCCTCCGGCATGCCGAAATATTCTTCCGACATAACCCCCGGTTCCTTGCTCCGAACGAGCATTTCGCCACTTTGTCCAACTGGTACTGGGTCTCCCTGATCGTCCGCTATCATCACTTCGAATTCACGAAGCACAATGCCTCCGGGATGATCCCATTGTGGCGCAACGATCCAGCCTGCATCGGTTGATCCATAACCCCCACCAGGCATCAAATGCGTGTTGAAGCGCCGATCGAAGTCAGACTTTGGTACAGGGGCTGGGGTAGCCCAACACCTGCTGACTTTGTGTTTCTTTTCCTCAGGTCGCTCTGGAGCTGCCCACAAAAGCTGTTGCACCGAGCCAAGCATCATAAACCAAGTGACTTCAAACTTTTGAATTTCTGGCCAAAAATTTGAAAGGCTGAATCCATCGCGAAGAACCACTCGGCCACCGGTCATCATCGTGGGCAGAATATCGTAATAAGCGGGACCGATATGCGAAAGCGGATATGGAGAATATACTACGTCATCTTTCGTGACGCGAAACGGAGGGATCACATTTTCCGCTGTTCGCACGGCATATCGGTGAGACAATACACATCCTTTTGAAACGCCGGTTGTACCTGAAGTAAACATAATTGATGCCGTCGACAAATCGCTTGATGTGTTTTCGATGTGATCATCGCTGCTAGCGAGCAAATCATCGAATTTCTGAATATCCCACGCGGGAAACAGCTTTTGCGCTGTCTCTTCATCTTTGGTGACGACCAGCGTCTTCACATCTTCAAGGTCTGTTTTGATTGCCAAAATGGCTTCAAAATGCGCAGGTGATGTGATCAAGACCCGTGCCTTGGTTAATCCAATGGTTCGCGCAAGCGCTGGCCCGCGAAATGTTCGATTGATTGAGACTTCAACTACGCCGAGTTTCTTCAGGGCGTAGCTCGCTGAAAGATATTCGATGCTGTTTTCCAGCATGATTGCGACATGCGTCGGCAGTTTGTCTGACTTTGCATTCAAACCGTGGGCAAACCTGTTCACAAATTGATCGAAAGCTTGATAGGTCCAGGTTTGCCCTGTGGGTGCTATCGTCAGAAATGGACGGTCAGCGAAATCATTCGCACAATTATGAAGCAACTCGCCAAGAGTGATACGTAAAGCCATATCTATCTCCATTTGATTTCTACGCGAAATCAAACATGAAATCGGATGGCAATCTCCCAACTCGGCGACAAATTAAGTCGCGCTCCGAAGTGAGCAATCATCGCAAATCCGTAATCGAGCGCGAGCTTTACCTATTTCAATCGCGATATGCGATCAATGGCAACTTTGGGCTCGTTCCGCAGTTTACCTGCGATGCAGCAACCAACTGTCGATACCGGAAGAATCGGCCCTTAGTTGACCTTGGAAATCTTTGACCGCTTCACCAAAGCGGTCATTCATTTCTCTTCTAAGTTTAGATTTTTCGACCTGTTCCTTCCCAATACGGTGCCCGAAGTCTAGGCTTGAAAATCTTACCGCTGTCTTCGCGCGGTAAGGCGTCATGGAAATCGATGATGCGCGGATATTTGAACCGAGCCAGCTTGCCATCGAGGAAATCAATCACAGCATCCACGGAAGGTTTCCAACCCTCAGCCAGTTCCACCGCAGCAACGACCTGTTCGCCGAACTCTGAGTCTGGTGCACCAAAAACGGCCACATCCCGCACAAAAGGCGCCCGCATCAAGACGGCTTCAATTTCAGCAGGAAATATGTTCGCACCTCCAGAAATGATCATGTCTTTTTTGCGATCTGTAATGAACAGAAAACCATCCTCATCCAGCCATCCTAGATCACCTACAGAGAAGTGGCCGTGCTTTTCTCCAGCCGTCCTGCTCTCGGGATCATTGGAATAATCAAATTCACCGAACGCCTCCATCCGCGCGTGGATTTCACCCGGCTCTCCTGGTGGTAGCTTGTTCCCATCGTCATCGAGTATCAAAATGGTGCATCCCATATGCACGCGTCCTGCCGTCCCTGGTTTGGCGAGCGCATCTTCGGAAGACGCCATTGTCATGAATCCAATTTCAGTGGCCCCATAACTTTCCCAGAAAACCGGGCCCCACCAATTGACCATCGCCACTTTAAGATCATGGGGCCAAGGTGAACCGGTTGATACGCAATATTCGATGGAAGATAAGTCGTAACGCGCTTTTACCTCGTCTGGCAGTTTCAACATTCGGCTCATCATGGTCGGGACGAGATAGATATGAGTAATTTGCTGCGCCTCTATGGCGGCCAAGAATGCTTCCGGTTCAAATTTCGCAGCAATCAGGACTGAAACCCCAACCGTTGCCAGAGCGGCGCTGGTGAGAGTCGACGGTGCAGAATGATAAATCGGTGCTGCCGTGAAAAACCGCGATCCCGGTTTGAGCCGCAACATTTCGGCACCAACTTTGCGCAAGACTTCATCAAAATCTTTTCGAGGGCCAGAGCCTGTTCGCCGCACACCTTTGGGAGCCCCGGTAGACCCTGACGTATAGCGCATCAACGGACGCATCATCTCCCGTTCTGCCAGGGGTTCATGCGCGTCGATAAGACTGCTCCACTCCACGCTGTCCGGGTCGGCAGTCGCCTGCTGCTTGTTAATCCCGTAAGCAACACACAGCGCCGGACCTGGGGTAACCGCAATTACCGTTCGGCCTTTCATTGCGGGTCGCAATGCTTCGATCAGATCACGGTGAATAATCACGAAATGTGCACCGCTGTCATCGCAGATTGCCGCAACCTCATCTGCGGCAGCGTGCCAGTTCAACGCCACAATAACCGTTCCGGCCTGCGCCGCTGCGCGCATAACCTCAAGTTGTTGAAGATCGTTGCGCATGATCACAGCTACGGGGACATCTGCGCCTGCTCCCATAGCGACAAGCGCACTTGCGCCCCTTGCCGCGCGTGCCTCAAGCATCTCCCGCGATTGCGGTTGATCGAAGTCTGCTACAAATGGTTCTGGCATCTCATCACTTTCGCTCTAGTTGGCCAGTCTGCACCCAAGGCAATCGAAAATGAAGTCATCAAAGACGCGGCAGCTTCGTTCGCGGTGCCAACATTGAGGTTCGACAATCGGTGGTAGCGGATCCAGGCAAATCGGCCCATTGTTGCCGGTCGGCCACTTTTGAATTTATTGCTCGTTCATCTCCGAAGCCGACATTCCTTCCGTTACTTATTGTCGGAAAAACCTGGGAGATGGGATCTATTGAAAATTCGGTTTGTAGTGCGGGCGTTTCTACGAGAAGCTACTTCCGAAACATCAAGGTGAGCATGGCATGTCAGAGAGACCCAACGTTGTATTGATCCTCGCTGACGATTTGGGGTTTGCGGACCTCGGTTGCACCGGTTCAGAAATCAGAACCCCAAATATTGATGCTTTGGCAAAAAACGGCACCCTGCTCACGTCAATGTACAATTGTGCCCGTTGTTGTCCGACACGGGCGTCGTTGCTTACTGGTCTCTATCCTCATAGTGCTGGCGTTGGGCACATGGGCGCCAATCTCGGTACGCCAGAATATCAAGGCTTCCTGAGAAACGACAGCGCGACTATTGCCGAGCATCTGCGCGCCTCGGGCTACAAAACACTCATGTCCGGCAAATGGCACGTCGCTGGTGACTTCATGGCCCGCGAAGTCGATTCATGGCGTGTCGGCGACGTCGATCACCCTACTCCGCGTCAACGAGGATTTGATCGGTTTTACGGAATTGTCGATGGCGTCACGCACTTCTTCTCCCCGCATTACATGCTTGAAGATGACAAGCGGGTGGAGGTGTTTCCTGATGATTTCTATTTCACCGATGCCATAACCGATAAAGCGATTGGTATGGTTGAAGAGGCAGTTACGGATCAGCAACCGTTCTTCCTCTATCTCGCGCACACTGCACCTCATTGGCCGCTCCATGCGCGCCCAGAGGACATTGCTCAGTATGAAGGCGTATATGAACACGGATGGGATAGTGTTCGAACAGCTCGCCATGAGCAGATGAATGCCATGGGCTTGTTTCAAACCAATTGGGATATCTCCCCACGTGACAACGATGTTCATGCTTGGTCTTCGGAGAAGAATCGCGATTGGGAAGCCCGCAAGATGGCGACCTATGCGGCGATGGTGGATCGCATGGACCAATCGATTGGCAAGCTGATCAACGCGCTGAAGCGACTGGACCAGTATGACAATACTCTTATCCTTTTTCTTTCGGACAATGGTGGCTGCGCAGAATTTATGGCCGAAGACGGTTGGGCTAAGTTCTTTCCCGATGTCACAAACGATGGCCTAAAGATCGTGATGGGTAACAGGCCCGATGTGATGCCGGGCGACGCGCAGACCTATCAGAGCTATGACAAGCCTTGGGCCAACGTTTCCAATGCGCCGTTTCGTTTGTTCAAGCATTATGTACATGAGGGTGGGATATCGACACCGCTGATTGCGCATTGGCCAGACAGCATAAAGACAAAGCAAACTGTCCATGCCGCCAGCCATGTTGTGGATTTGCTTCCGACAATTTTGGAAGCGACTGGAGGCGCCTATTTGGACGAATTGGGAGGACATTTGATACAGCCGATGCAGGGCAAATCGCTGCTGCCATTGCTCCAGGGCAAGAATTGGGAGCGAGAACAACCAATCTTCTTTGAGCACGAAGGCAATTGCGCAATCCGTCATGGACAGTTCAAGCTCGTTCGGGAGTTCGGCAAGGACTGGGAACTCTATGATATGGAGACCGACCGGACAGAGCTTCGCAATCTGGCAGGAACAAACAGATTGCTCGAAGACGAGCTACTCAAACAATACGATGCCTGGGCTGATGCCAACGGCGTGATGGATTGGAATCTTGCACTGCCGAAATTGTTGCAGGCGTGGGAGCTTGATTCCGCGGAAGGCTAGTGGGAATCGGCTCCATGCAGTCATTGTGCAATCGGTTCAGTTCGTGTTTTGAAAGGCCCGAAGCAGACACTCAAATCGAGTGTCTGTAAGTTTTTGCTGAGCGGCCAACACTCAAGAGTGTGGCTGTGGTATGAGTTTCAAAAAGCATCAGAATCGAGAACCTGACATCAAGCGTTTGAGCAAATTTGATCTGGTATTGGCTGCTCAGAGACCTATGTGCATTGCTTTGACGCGATGAAGATAGGACCCGGGATGCCCAAGAAGACACTAGATGATTTTCCGATCGCTAAAGAATGGCCGCCGATCGATCCAACGAAGATCCAACTCTATTCCATCCCAACCCCGAATGGTGTGAAGGTTTCAATCGCGCTGGAAGAGCTGGGAGTGCCGTATGATGCCCATTTCACCCCGTTTAGTGAACTCACTAAGCCACCGTTCCTTTCTCTGAATCCCAACAACAAAATTCCCGGAATTATCGATCCGGATGGTCCTGGCGGAGAAGCCTTCGCTCTTTGGGAATCCGGCGCGATCCTGATCTACCTCGCAGAGAAGTATGGGAAACTTCTGCCTACTGACCCTGCAAAGAAATACGAGACCATCCAATGGCTGATGTTTCAAATGGGTGGGATTGGACCGATGTTTGGTCAGTTCGGTTATTTCTTCGCCTTTGCCGGCAAGGAGATTGAGGACAAGAGGCCCGTTGAACGATATCAGAACGAAGCCAAACGCCTTCTCGCGGTCTTGGAACAAAGGCTGGATAGCCGTGAGTGGATTATGGGCGACGAATACACGATCGCCGACATTGCCATTTTTCCTTGGCTACGAG
>JBCCGR010000033.1:0-49212 GCA_039029195.1 Pseudomonadota bacterium | reverse complement strand
GCTGTGTGCAACATAGCCCTTTACCCCAAGAATGAAATAGAAATTTTCCACATAGGAAATAACCTTAACCCTCGGGAAAATTTAGAGCCATTTGCCTTTTTATTGATTCCATCAAACCGCTGTTTGTTGTCCATGGGGCTGCCCAGCAGAAAGGCAAGCATGACGCCTGCAACGATCAGCACATCGCGGCTGACGGCAAGCACCACCAGCCAAAGCGGGATGTGGCCCAGATAGCCGAGCACCACAAAAACCGAGATCAACAATCCCTTGTCGGCAATTGGATCGAGATAGGCGCCGAGCTCTGTATCCTGATCGAAGTGGCGCGCGATGATGCCGTCGACGCTGTCTGAAATCCCGGCCACAATAAAAATCACGAAGGCAGCCATCCGCGCTTCGATCAACAGACACCAGACAATCAGGGGGACGGAAAGAATGCGTCCCACGGTGATCATGTTTGCTAAATTCACGGCGTGAAGTGCTCCCTATGCCGGTCCGGGCGTGCTTCCGACGTGGATAACCATCTGATATCTATACCCATACAACACAACTTGATCGACAAATCTCTTTTGAAATGGTGCTATCTATCCCAAATTGGAAGATTGAAAGCGCAATAGCGTGAAAACAGAGGTCTGGATATGAAACTATCGACAGTGTTCGCCGCAATTTGCACTGCTGTGTTTATTGCCTCTGTGTTGCCCGCGAGTGCACAGGATCGCCATGCAGGGTACTACTATCCAGCCGCAGCGACAGAAGAAACGTATGAGGCGCGGGTAGATCAGTTGCACAACACCACCAAGCGCTCGCGGGTCGGTTTCACGGTCGGTTTGAACGCCAAACAATTGTCGCGCGGCTATGCCCCCGCCTATCATGTTTTTGCCAAAGGGGTCGACAGCGAGAAGCTGATCATCATCGCGGTAGAGGACAATCGCTACGACACGCTTTACCGGTTGCGCGCGCTCGCAGCCTCTCTGACGGCAACAGCACGCACATCGCCCTTGTTTTCCCGCCTGCAATCGCCAGAGAACCTGACATTTTACGATCTTTGCAAGATGGCCGGTTTCAAGCAGCTCACCTTGAGCAACGGCAGAGACGTTTCGCATCGCATCTGGATCAAATGATGCACAGAAAAATTCTGGTCTAAGAGCTGGAGATTGGCATCTGAGCTGTTGGCGCGTTAAGGAACGCGGGACCGACTCCTATCTGCTTCGGCTGGCAGTTCATGTCTCAAGACAGCTATAAATCAAATGGTCTGACCTACGCGCAGTCCGGCGTCGATATCGACGCTGGGAACGCGCTTGTCGACGGCATCAAATCGCTGGTCAAATCCACTCGTCGGCCAGGTGCCGATGCTGACATTGGCGGATTTGGCGGTCTGTTTGATCTGAAGGCCGCCGGATATGACAACCCTTTGCTGGTTGCGGCAAATGACGGGGTCGGAACCAAACTCAAGCTCGCCATCGACAGCGGGCTGCACGATACGGTCGGCATCGATCTTGTTGCCATGTGTGTGAATGATCTTGTGGTTCAGGGGGCCGAACCTCTGTTCTTTCTCGACTACTACGCAACCGGCAAACTGGAGAACGAAGTGGCAACCGCAGTCGTTGCTGGCATTGCGGAAGGCTGTCGTCAGGCAAATTGTGCATTGATCGGTGGTGAAACAGCCGAAATGCCGGGCATGTACAGCGAGGGTGACTACGACCTTGCTGGCTTCTGCGTTGGTGCGGTCAATCGTGACGGACTGCTGCCCCGCTCTACCATGCAGGCGGGCGACATTGTGCTCGGCCTCTCTTCTTCTGGTATCCACTCCAACGGGTTTTCGCTGGTGCGAAAAGTGCTCGAAATTGCTGGAATTAACTTGGATGCACCGGCCCCGTGGAACTGCGACATATCTGTCGCTCAGGCACTGCTGGAACCCACAAAAATCTATGTGCGGCCGCTGCTCGATGCTTTGAAACGCGGCATCGATATCAAAGGGCTGGCGCACATTACCGGTGGTGGCCTGATCGAGAATATGCCCCGCGTGCTGCCGGACGATCTCGCGGTCCAAGTTAATCTCAACAAGGTCCCCTATCTGCCTGTTTTTGACTGGCTGTCGCGTACCGGCGGCGTGGTGCAGGATGAAATGGTGCGGACGTTCAATTGCGGCATCGGCATGGTTGCCATTGTCGCTGCTGACGCGGCGGAGGATTGCGCCGCCATCCTGCAGGAGCACGGCGAAGAGGTTCATTTCATTGGTGAGGTCATCGCTCGCCAGGACGCCGCGTTTCAATCGTCCGGGCTGCTGACCGTAGACGGTTCAGCCTCGTGACGAACAATAGAATGCGGGTTGGCGTTCTGCTTTCGGGTCGTGGCTCGAACCTCGCGGCGCTGATTGAGGCTTGCGAAGACCCTGAATTCCCCGCTGAAATCACTCTTGTTGTGTCAAACAAAGAAGACGCCGGTGGTCTGGAGCGTGCCCGAAAGGCAGGCATAGCCGCTGTTGCAATCGATCATCGCCCGTTCGAAAGCCGTGAAGCACACGAGGCAAAAATCGATTCCTGCCTGAAAGAACACCAGATCGAACTGGTCTGTCTGGCAGGTTATATGCGTATTCTAACCGACACGCTGGTTTCCCGCTGGACCGGAAAGATGATCAACATTCATCCGAGCCTCCTGCCCCTGTTCAAAGGGCTCGATACCCATCAAAGGGCGCTGGTTACGGGCGTGAAGCTGCATGGGTGCAGCGTTCATTTCGTCAATGGCGAACTGGATGGCGGCGCCATCATTGCTCAGGGTGCGGTGCCGGTTCGCAGTGATGATGACGCTGACAGTTTGGCCGACCGCGTGCTCATCATGGAGCACAGGCTCTATCCCCACGCGCTGGGTCTTGTTGCAGCCGGCAAGGCATGTCTCGTGGGCGGCAAGACGCAAATCTCCGCAGACGCGGAAACAAGCCTGATGGACGTCCCCGCTTGACAACTGATCTCGTTACCATTCTCGGCAGCGGTCCCAACGCCGTCGATTGCAAGCCCTGGAACAAGCGGCAGATAGGCACGCTGGTCGCCATCAACAACGCCTGGCGGGTGCGCCCGGACTGGGATCATCTGGTTCACGCCGGAGACTTTCCGCCTGAGAACATGCCGGAAGACGTGGGCAAGACGCAGTCGGTCCACACCTATGACGAATATGTGCCGATCCAGAACCGGTTTGGTGGTTTTCTTTATGCGGGCGGCACCATGGCATATACAGCGGCCTATTGGGCACTTGGCGCGCTAAAACCCAGACTGATGGCGTTTCTCGGCTGCGATATGGTCTATGCCAGCGACGGTTCGGAAACGCATTTTTATGGAACAGGCGAACCCGACCCTTTGCGGGATGATCCGACCCTTCACAGCTTGGAAGCCAAGTGCAACCGGCTGATAGTGGCAGCTCATGAGGAGGACTGTGTGTGTCTCAATCTTTCAAGCGCCGCCCAAAGCCGCCTCACCTGCCCGCGCTCCACGCTTTCCGATCTGAATACGGCCGATTTCGATACCCTCACTCAACGCCAAGGCGAGAGCATCGATTGGCAGGTTGTTGCTGACGCCATGGCGCGAGAAAAAGCACTCGGCTACATGGTGCCCAGCGGTGACTACTGGAATTTTCCGGATGCGTTTGATGCGGCGGAATTGAGGGCCCTGGATGGTCTTTGGAAAAAAGCGCTGTAATGCTCAGCCAACCCTTACGCCCTGAAGACACTTCTCGAGGGTAGCCGCCGGGAGCAAATCCACTTGCTCATAAAGGCTCAAGAAATCCAGATGGTTGTAGGCCTCCGCCAACTTGCCATCAACGATCCTCACATACGCCTGACCTGTGGTTTCAACCGCAACATCTTTATGCCGGTCTTTCGCTCGGATGATGATCATGAGAGAAATCCAGTCACCATCCTCCATATATCGATCCACTTCGACACTTACATCCTTGAATTGGCTCAAAAACAGCCGGTGAAAGCCAATGAAACCTTCCGGGCCTTCGAGAGGCTTTTGTCCAAGTCCGCGCGCCAGACCATCAGGCACAAACATTTCTCTGATTGCATCTTCATCTTCGTCAGCCCAAACACGGCGAAACCACTCCTTTGACACTTCAAGCTTGCTGCTCATTCAAATCTCCAAAATTTAAAGTCTGATTCAATTGTCTATTTGCTCAACAACAACAGTGTTGTATCCAGTATTTCTTGCAAACAATTTTGAATATAAAGTGTAATCACCTCCACTATCAAGCAAAGCGATAAGGTCCGCCCTTTTCCAACGCCCGTTTGTAGGCGGGGCGTGACTGGATCATCTCGACATAGGCTTTGAGTTTGGGACGATGTTTTGTCTGACCCTGCAGATGGGCGACTTCCGCCGGAAAACTAACCATGATGTCGACCGCTGAAAGTGTATCAAGCACAAAGTGACCGGATGGTCGCAGCGCTTGTTCCATAAAGTCAAAATGGCTGGTCAACTGTTGTTGGATGCGAGGATGGAGCGGTGCGCCGGCCTCTCCCAACCGCCCGACATAAAGATCAAGCAGGATTGGTGTCATCGCCGAACCTTCCGCAAAATGCATCAATTCCATATGCTCAATATGAGCCCTTGTGTCCGGCTCCGGGATCATTTCAGGCGCAAACTTTGAACAAAGATACTCGGTGATCGCCCCGGATTCGGCGAGCAACTGACCATCTACTTCTATCACCGGCGACTTGCCCAAGGGATGAACCTCAAGAAGCTCTGGCGGCGCGAGATTGGTTTTGGCGTCTCGTTGATAATGCCGGATTTCATAATCAGCCCCGATTTCCTCAAGCAGCCAGAGAATGCGTTGGGATCGGGAATTGTTGAGATGATGTATAAGGATCATGTCGGTTTCTATATTGTGGATTTCGAGCTTGCACGTTGTTTAAGGAGAAAGGCGCGGCAAACTCATGGTGATTTTTTCAGGAAACAGGCACAGCCTGTCGGAGCAGGCTTGAATCTCCAGGCTTGCAGACACCACCGATCCCTTCTGCTGGCTGAGATCAACACTCAGTTCTACCTCATTTTCAAACAACGCCAGCGGTTCGTTGTTGAACGACAGGGATTTAACAGTGGGTTTGGGAAACAGAACAGGAGCCGCGGGTGCATTGCTTCCGTCTTTCACGGTGAGGCTTGTTGCGATGAAGTTATCATCGAGCGGTTTAGCGGCGTTGATATGCCAACCTTCCGCAATGGTCAGGCGAAACTTTACTTTGTCGGTACCGGGCCTCACACGCGCCTCAACGCGCACAGCGCCTTCCCCGCCATATTGAACGATGCCCGTTTCTCCTTGTTTCAGACGATGCGCACCAGCTAGCAACGAGCCACTTCCCTGGGGGTTGGCCGCAGCAATGCCTGAAATGTCCGCAATCAGGCGCTCGGCCTTGTGAACATAGTTCGCCTTGCCCGTGCGCTTCGACAGCGCCAGCAGCACCTCAAGCACCACACCATTTCCCGATGGCAGATCGATGTCACGCCGCGGTTTAAAACGACCAAAACCATCGGCCGTCTTGGTTGAATAGTAATCACCTGCTTCTGGATCGGAGAAATATCTCGCCATTGCCGCTTCCAGATTGACGGCGCGATCGAGCCACACGCGGTCTGCTGTGGCATCAAACAAGGCAATATAACCCCGCGCCAGATGGGCGTAGTCATCCAGTTCTCCGGCAATCTCTGCTTTGCCCTGAAAGTAGATGCGGTTGAGCCGTCCATCCTCCAGACGCATGGTTTTCCAGATAAATTCTCCAGCCCGACGGGCGGCTTCAATAAATTGCGGCTCGTCAAAAAGGTTGCCTGCGCGGGAGAACGCGGAAATCGTGAGCCCGTTCCAGCTAACCACCGTTTTTTCGTCGCGAACCGGGTGAATGCGCGTTTTGCGCACATCGGCCAGCCGGTCGAGCACTCGGTTCAGCCGTTTCTCATCACCCGAAGTTGCCTGATAGAGATTGAGCACAACTTTGCCCTCAAATTCACCACCCGGGATCACTCCGAATAGTCGGATCGCAAACTCGGCATCATTTTTGCCAAGAATCGCAGTGAGTTGCTCTGGCGTCCAGACGTAGAATGTTCCCTCCTCACCTTCGGAATCCGCGTCGCGTGTTGACCAGAAACCACCATGGGGTGCGGTGAGGTCGTCGAGCACGTAGTTTAGCGTGCGGATCGCCGTCGTTTTGAACTGGGGCAGCGCGGTGAGTTGGTAGGCGCGGGTGTAAAGCTCTGCCAATTGCCCCTGATCGTAGAGCATTTTCTCAAAGTGGGGCACGAGCCATGCGGGATCGACGGAATAGCGATGAAATCCCCCGGCAATCTGATCGTTGACGCCGCCGGACAACATGGATTGCAGCGTGTAGGCCACAGGCTCAAGCAAATCGCCATCCTGATTCTTTTCGGCCTGTTGCAACAGAAACATCAGGAGCGGCTGCCGGTAGAACTTGGCTTGCTGCCCCATGCCACCAAAATTGCGGTCGAACTGGCTTGCAATTTCCCGAGCCGTATTGTGCAGCATAGTTTCCGACAGGGTTGCTGCTTTCTCCTTGCGGGTTGTGTAAGCATTCAGCACACCGGCAAGCCGGTCTGCTTCCTTTTCGATACTGTTTCGATCGGAGGTCCATGCGGTCACAACCGCGTCAAGGATTTCTCCGAACTGGTCTTTGGGCACATAGGTCGTTGCATAGTAGGGTTCCCGATCGGCATTCAGAAACACCGTGTTGGGCCAGCCGGCCTGCTGGGTCAGTGCTTCGGTGACAAGAAGGTAAAGTTCATCAAGCGCGATGCGCCGCTCACGGTCCACCAGCACGGGAATAAACTCTTCATTGATGTGCTTTGCCATTTCCACATCGTTGAAATGAGTCTCCTGCATCACATGACACCAGTGGCAGGCAGTGTATCCAAACGACACAAGCACCGGCTTGTCTGCCTTGCGCGCCAGTTCGAACGTTTCATCAGACCACAAATGCCACCTGACGAGATCGCGCTTATGGGATCGCAGATAAGGTGAGGAACTTTGCGCCAGCGGTTGATTGATTGACTTCGACTTGCCGATCTCGGCCGATTGCACTGCGCCACCAAACACCAGCGTCAGAACGACCGCCCCATATGTCATCACCTGGAACAGCGGGTTGGACATTAGTTCACCCTCTTATTGGCCGTTTCTGGCCTGGTCACTGCAAATCACCAATCTGCATTCTTTTAAGAGAAACGGCTGCGGTGCACATCGCTTGCGCCATCACGATGACGTGGGGTGCTGCGTCAAAGGACAGTCTCTGTGGGAACAAATGTGTGGCTGGTCGTTGCATCCCAGCCGATGGTTCGCCTTGAGAACGAAGACCGTCTTGCCTACATCACATCCAGCCCTCGCAATCTGACCACCGGAGCCCTCATGATCACTCTGCCTATCACCACACTTTTGACCAGCCTGCTGACCATCTGGCTGCTGGTGCTCACCTACAACGTGATCAAGCGACGCCAATCGACCAGCGTCTCGCTGGAAGCAGGTGATGATGAGACGTTGCGCCGACGTATTCGGGCGCATGGCAATCTCACCGAATATGCGCCAATGATGGTGCTTATGACGGGTCTGGCCGAGTTTCAGGGTGGCAATTTCTGGATTGTGGGCATTCTGGCAGCAATGTTTCTGATTGGTCGCCTGTTCCACGGATATGCCCTGTCTTTTTCCGAGCACAATCCCGGCGGACGGATTCGCGGCATGATCCTGACATTGATCGCCCTGGTGCTGATGGTGGCACACAATCTGGTTCTGCTGGTGTTTTGAACCAGACGGTACACAATTAATTGACACTGCGTTCAGGAATTCACCTGTTCAAGTGTAACGAACCTGTCTTATCTGTTCCCGAACTTCTCATCTAACATTGGATTTGCCGAAATGACTGACAATCAGGAATATGTGCCGCCGAAGGTCTGGACATGGGACGCGGAATCTGGCGGACGCTTTGCCAACATCAACCGTCCAATCTCCGGTTCCACTCACGAAAAAGATCTGCCGGTCGGCAAACACCCTCTGCAGCTCTACTCGCTGGCCACACCAAACGGTGTGAAGGTGACCGTGATGCTGGAGGAGCTTCTGGCCAAAGGTCATGCGGGCTCGGAGTATGATGCCTGGCTGATCAATATTGGCGAGGGTGATCAGTTCGGCAGCGGCTTCGTTTCGGCCAATCCCAATTCCAGGATTCCCGCACTGATGGATCACAGCACCGAGACGCCAACCCGGGTGTTTGAGTCCGCCTCGATCCTTTTCTATCTGGCTGAAAAGTTTGGTGAATTTCTACCCACCGACCACAAGAAACGCACAGAATGCATGAGCTGGCTGTTCTGGCAGATGGGCAGCGCGCCGTATCTCGGCGGTGGCTTCGGCCATTTTTATGCTTATGCACCCACCAAGATGGAATATCCCATCAACCGCTTTGCCATGGAAGTGAAGCGCCAGATGGATGTGCTCGACAAGCATCTGGGCGAGAACCAATTTCTTGCGGGTGACGAATACACCATCGCCGACATGGCAACCATGCCTTGGTATGGCGGTCTTTCGCTCGGCCTTCTCTATGAAGCCGGAGAATTCCTGCAAGTTCATGAATATGAAAACGTGGTGCGCTGGACCAAAGAAATTGCCGAGCGCCCTGCGGTGAAACGCGGTCGCATGGTGAACAGGGTGTTTGGCGAACCTTCATCGCAGCTGCATGAGCGGCACGACGCCGGCGACTTTGACACGAATACCCAGGACAAGCTGGAAGCAGCGGAAAGCTGATCCAATATTGCCGTAAGATGATCAGGTGTTGACCAAAACCGTGGCTTCGCTTTCGTCGTGGAGCTTCAGGGCATCCGCCACATAGTCCGGCACCTGATCATTCGGCATGATTTTCTGCATCGTTTTGAGGTCCGACATTTTCAGGTCGGGTGCCTTTTCAAAGACGGCGCGGCAGGCGGATGGTGGACGTCCATTTCGGGCTGACAGAATGAGTAAAATACCACTCAGCAGTTGATGCATCGCTGAGCGCTCCATCAGGTGCACCGACAGGGTGCCGTAGCCCTGTGTTTCCATTCTTGCCATAAACACATAGTGCCATTCCACGACCCCAATGGTGCCGGAAATCAGAGCACTTGATAGTGTTCTTCCATAGCCATCCGGACGAATGGAATAGCGAAATCGTTGAAGTCCATCCTCCTCCCAAACATACATGAGGTTGCGAATTATGTGGCCTTCTTTTGTAAATGTTGGCTTCCAAATTCGGTAGAACCCGTTCTCCAGACGACGGGAAGGTGTGAAATCCGCACGAAAAAAGTCGCCGATATCGGGAACAAACATCGGCGGTTTTGCCGAAGGTGGATCCCGCAGGAAGTGAGCCTCGCGCAGAGGTTCGAACATGATCTGCGCTGACACATTAAAGTGCGCACAGAGTTTGGCAAAGACGTCCAGGCGAGGCGACGCCGTTCCAGCCACATATCGCGCCATTTGTTGCCGGTTGATCCCAGTCTCGCGGCAAACTTCGGAAATTGTCCCCTGTCGCAAACACAATTTTCGAAGATTGTCTGCAAGACACACCGGATCAAACTGCGACGCCGATTGCTCCTCAGCCGAACTCTCGCTTGCTGGATCACGCGCTGGAAAATTGGATCTGTTCATGCCACTAAGCTGATCCACTGGTCCCAATCACCAGTTTCTGTCCGCCGCCATCAATTTGGCAGGTTGCGTTGCAATGCCCGGTTCGACAGCCACTCAACGGATGCCAGACCGGTGATTTGTCGCGCAGCGGCTCTCAATCTGCTGCGCATGACATCCAATTCAATCACCGGCTCGCCAAAGACTGTCAACCTTTCGCTAAATAGCGAACCTTCTCAGCGCTTTAGCGAATTCCGGAACGGAAGTTGCGAAGCTAAACCGCGAAGTTTTCTGCCCGAAAGCGAATTGTTGAAAATTACTTGTCATGTTTCGCGCCTTACCCAGGGGCCCGTGTGGATCACCGATCACCACCGATCAGATCTGCATGAACTGAGGCAGAGTTCGAACTCGCATTTCGAATTCAGGAAATGCTCGGCTTTGCTTCGCATCGTTCCGTTTGCTCGCCAGAACCTCCTTTGACTTGTCAAAGGAAAACTCCATGGGGCGTTGGAGGGTTCTGGTTGGCACTCGTTTGAGTGCCGGGGCTGAGATCTTCATAGGTTTCAGCCCCTAAATTACCAGGCTGAAGTCATTGGGAATATGACCTCAAGTAAAACGAGCGATCGCCGTTTCAACCTGTTAACAAGTGGTTGCTGAGATTTGAGGCGATCCCGCCATTAAACGGCTGGCCGGGTCTTTTTTGTGGAGTTGATTATCAGGTTTAAAAACCAGATCACTGCGCAGGAAAACACCAGTTTCCCGGCAAAGACGATCCAGAAATCGGCCCCCAACGCCATCATGACAATCGTGTCTTCAATCAGTCCATGTGAGATCGATAGAAGGGCCAATGGCGGGAACAGCGATTGGGAGTCCGCCGGCTTGTCGCGCATTTCATCCATCAGCAGACCGCTGCCGTAGGATAAGCCCAGCAGCATGCCGGTGACCGTGAGCGGCATCAGGCGCCGGTCAATGTTCAGCAATCGCCCAAGCGGCGCCACCAGATTTACAATCGCCTCAAAGGCACCAATGCGTTTCAGACCATCGATTGCAACCAGCAAAAACAGCAGAATTGCAAACAGCATCAGGAAGGTTCTGGCGGTTGAGTACGCCCAGGCAAGCCAGCCCTGCTCCACCTGAGGCAAGGCAAACAGGCTGAGATCAACCGGTTGCTGCAACACTCCCACCGTGTCGCACATCAGATGGACCAGAAGTCCGTAGGCAATTGCGCAGGCAACCCGCAGCACCGTTGTTGCCCAGAACGAGCCGCCCACCTTTTTCACTATCGCCTGCTCGATTGGTAGCCCATGCGCAAACAGGATCATGGACGCCAGAATGCTCAATTGAGCGACAGAAATATCCAGCGCCGACGTCATGCTCAAAAGAGCTGCGAGCGCACCATACATGCCCGTGAGAATGCCAATCGCCCAGATCAGGCCGGTTTCACCCGGCAAGCCGACAAATTGCATAACCGGCTCAAGCACAGAACCGATGATCGCCGACAGGCCAAAACTCTCACCAATGCGAACAAGAATCATGATCGGCAGCATGATCTTTGCCAGATCAAGCAGCGTGCGCGCGGTTCGGGCGGTTACCGTATGGCCGTAGTTCAGCATGAGCGGGAACGGAATTGAACGAACCGGGCGGGCATACAATCAGGCAGATGAAATGAAAAGGGCTCTGCCCTTCTACAGACTGCTTACCTCCCCGGCCTGCCCGTTTTACTCGGGCGACGGGAGGCTCCCGACGCGCCGCGACCCAGCGGCTTTTCGGTTCTGCCCACCGTCATCTCATCCAGCGTATTCTTGCGAAACAAGCTGCCGCCACTCGCATCCGGCTTGCCGGACTTCGCCGCGCGGCGTCTTGCGTTTTGGGTGTTTTCGACACCGGCATCGCGGGACAGCGGGTCGTCGGCGACCTCCAGCTCAACTGCCTGAAGACGCTTGATCTCATCGCGCAAGCGGGCAGCTTCTTCGAAGTCCAGATCGGCTGCGGCATCGCGCATGCGCTTTTCAAGATCTTCCAGATGGGCCGCCAGATTGTTGCCAATAAGCGCGCCCTCTTCCGCAAGGCCCGTGTCCACGCGTACATGGTCGCCTTCATAGACGCTTTCCAGAATATCACCGATCTGCTTCTTGACCGATTCCGGTGTGATGCCGTTGGCCTCATTGTAGGCGACCTGCTTTTCGCGACGCCGATCGGTTTCCGCCATCGCCCGCTCCATGGAACCGGTGATCTGGTCCGCATAAAGAACCACCCTGCCATCCACGTTGCGCGCGGCGCGACCAATGGTCTGCACCAGTGATGTTTCGGAACGCAGAAAGCCCTCCTTGTCGGCGTCAAGAATGGCGACCAGCGCACATTCGGGAATATCGAGCCCTTCGCGCAGCAGGTTGATCCCGACCAGCACGTCAAACGCGCCAAGCCGCAAATCACGAATAATTTCAATGCGCTCCAGCGTATCGATATCAGAATGCATGTATCGCACGCGCACATTGTTTTCGTGCAGATATTCGGTGAGGTCCTCCGCCATGCGCTTTGTGAGCACGGTAACCAGAGAGCGATAGCCGGCCTTGGCGACCTGCTGCACCTCGTCGAGCAGATCATCAACCTGCGTCTTGGCCGGGCGCACCTCAACCGGCGGGTCAATGAGCCCGGTGGGTCGGATCACCTGCTCGGCGAACACACCGCCCGCCTGCTCCATCTCCCAGCCACCGGGCGTCGCCGAAACGCAGATGGTTTGTGGGCGCATGGCGTCCCACTCCTCAAACCGCAGCGGGCGGTTGTCCATGCAGGACGGCAGGCGGAAGCCATATTCCGCCAGCGTGGCCTTGCGGCGGAAGTCGCCCCGATACATGCCGCCAATCTGCGGCACGGTGACGTGGCTCTCATCCGCAAAAACAATCGCATTGTCGGGCAGATATTCAAACAGCGTTGGCGGCGGTTCGCCCGGCTTGCGGCCCGTGAGGTAGCGCGAATAGTTTTCAATGCCGGCACAGGCACCAGTCGCCTCGATCATTTCCAGATCGAACTTGGTGCGCTGTTCAAGCCGCTGCGCTTCCAGCAAGCGCCCCGCTCTGGTGAGTTCTTCCAGCCGCCAGCGTAGCTCTTCCTTGATGGATTTGGTCGCCTGCTGCAGCGTCGGGCGCGGCGTCACATAGTGGGAGTTGGCATAAATCTTGACCGACTTCAGCTCGTCGGTCTTCTTGCCGGTGAGCGGATCGAACTCCGTGATCCCCTCGATCTCATCGCCAAACAGCGATATCCGCCAGGCGCGATCCTCAAGGTGGGCGGGGAAGATTTCAATCGTGTCACCGCGCACGCGGAATGTGCCGCGCACGAAGTTTGCATCCGAGCGGCGATATTGCTGGGCCACCAGATCCGCCAGCAACTGCCGCTGGTCCAGCCGGTCGCCAATCTGCATCTGGAACGTCATGGCGGTGTAGGTTTCCACCGAGCCGATACCGTAGATGCACGACACCGACGCCACGATGATCACGTCATCGCGTTCCAGCAGTGCGCGGGTTGCCGAGTGCCGCATGCGGTCGATCTGCTCGTTTACGCTCGATTCCTTCTCGATATAGGTGTCAGAGCGCGGCACATAGGCCTCGGGCTGATAGTAGTCGTAGTAGGAAACAAAATATTCCACCGCATTTTTGGGGAAGAAGGATTTCATCTCCCCGTACAGTTGCGCGGCCAGCGTCTTGTTGGGCGCAAGCACCAGCGCCGGGCGCTGCGTCGCCTCGATCACCTTGGCCATGGTGAAGGTTTTGCCGGACCCGGTGACGCCGAGAAGAACCTGAGTGCGTTCGGTTGAATCTGAGCTCACGGCAAGTTCGCTGTGCTCACTGCCTCCGCTGGGGCGGCCTGACCGGCCGGTCGCCTCTTCGGCGTCTGCTCTTTGTTCTTGAAAGCCCGGCACTTGCCCCGCCACGGACTGGGTCTCTCCGTTTGATCTCCCCCCTTGCGGGGGAGATGTCGACGGGGCGTCAAGCCCGGCGACAGAGGGGGGTGAATCAAAACCCACCGCATCTGCCGCATAACCCCCCTCTGTCTCCTGCAGAGACATCTCCACCGCAAGGGGGGAGAACGAAGAGGAGCCCACTAATCCCTCCACAAGCTCGGCAATGGCAGTCGGCTGATCGCCCTTGGCTTCAAATTCGCTCTCGATCCTGAACGCGATGCCGCCTTCGGATTTTTCCGGCCGTTCCGGGCGATGCGGCACCCAGATGTCGCCCTTCATCTCCTCGCGGCCGTGCTCGATCAACTTGGAAAGCGCGTCGACGGTCGCCGTGACACCGGACGAGGTGATCGCGCCCGCTTCCTCCACCGAAATATCCAGTCCAGCCACCGCATTCAGACCGGACGCTGCACGCTCCTTGGCTGTCTTTGGCGCAGCACCCATGGAGGTGCCCCGCGCCGTGCGAGTGGATTTCTTCGTGTCGCGCTTGGGCGGTTGTTTGGGCTTGTTTTGCTTTTCCACAAAGCCGTCCGGCTTTGTGTCCGTTCGCGGGCTGGCAACCTGGCCATCCGCCAGGTTTTGCCCTGCCACGGAGGGACTGCCACCCGAATCCGCAGACCTGGATAGCTCCTCAATCTCCTCCGCCCAATCGGAGATCGACCCGGAGAGAGGCGCGCCTTTCAAATTGGGCTGCGGGGCCTCGCCGAATCCGTCCTGTTTCTTGCCATTTGCCATGGGGCGAATATGGTCCCGCACGCAAAAAATGGAAAGGGTCAGATGTGGGGGATTAAGCCCCCTCCTGACAGGGTTGTGTCAGGAGGGTTGAGATGTTGTTGCAACTCTTTGTTTCAAGTCGTCGACCATCCAATGGTCCCTTGGTGCAAGACGTCCCTCTCCCATCAATCGTTCGGCAATCTCCAGCGCCTGCTGCAACCGCCCAACAGCATTTTGTTCGACTTGAGACAGTTTCACATATGAAATAATCAGATCGCGTTGCCATTCTGCATTGCCCGGATCAGACCGTGCTAGCTGGTCGGCAATGTCCAACGCGTCCTTAAAGGTTCTTTTGGCGGCCTCCAGATCGCCACGAGCGACGGCGAGGTCGCCAATTTTGTTGTGACTGACAGAGAGATCCCGCTGCCAGCCCGCATTTCCCGGATCGGACTTCGCCAGCCGATCACGGATGTTCAATGAGGCTTGAAAGGGCTCTTGAGCCGCCTCAAGATCGCCGCGTGCAACTGCAAGGTCGCCGATTTTGTTGTGACTAACGGATAGATCGCGCTGCCAGCCTGCATTTCCCGGATCGGACTTTGCCAACCGGTCGGCAATGTCCAACGCGTCCTGAAAGGCTCGTTGCGCGGCCTCCAGATCGTCGCGGGCGACGGCAAGTTCGCCAATCTTGTTGTGACTGACGGAGAGATCGCGCTGCCAGCCAGCATTGCCCAGATCGGACTTCGCCAACCGGACCATAATATCCAATGCGTCCTGATAGGCTTCTTCTGCCACCTCTGGGTCGCCTCGCTTCACGGCAAGATCGCCGATTCTTTCATGACTGACGGAGAGATCGCGCTGCCATCCAGCATTGCCCGGATCGGACTTCGCCAGCCGATCTCTAATGCCCAAAGCGTCCTGATAAGCTTTTTTTGCCGTCTCCAAATCGCCCCGAGCGATGGCAAGGTTGCCGATCTTATTATGACTGACAGAAAGATCACGCTGCCACTGGGCATTTCCGGGATCGGACTTCACCAGCCCTTCGGCAGTGTCCAACGCGTACTGCAATGACTGTTGAGCCACCTCCAGATCGCCACGAGCGATGGCAAGATCGCCCAACCGATCAAATGCCGCACCGATGTCTCGCTCCAAACCATTGTTTTCCGCGCAACTTTTACCCGCCTCAAGAGCGGCTTTCGCACCTTCAAGGTCGCCGCGATGAGTGTGAATATCGCCGCATTCGTAATGATCCCCAGGTCGGGTTGGATCAAGCCGAGCGGCATCCTGATAGGCATCCAGCGCTTCTTGCCAACGATAGGCCGTTTTCAGGATTTTGGCCTCTTCTCGCGCCAAGCGCGCTGAATCAAGGGCGCGGGATTGGCGCTCCTCGCGCAGCAGACCCACCGCGCCGTCCACATCGGCTTTTTTCAGTTTCTCACGCACCAGTTCCAGAATGCGTACAATGTCCGCACCGGAATTTCCCACATCGACCGGCTGTTTGCCCTGCTCAATCAGCGCGGCAACAGCCTCATCCAGTGCGGATTGGAAATTGCCCTCCGGAAAATCGTGCTTCACGGCCTCAAAAATCGGCCTCAGATTTTCAATCGGTACGCCGTAATTGGTGTGAAGCGCGTCAAGAATGGCCCGTTGCCCGGCATCCACCTGGTCAAACCGTTTGTGCATCGCATCAAACTGCAGGCTGGTGAACAGCGGTTGGAGCCTGGCGCTGGAGCGGGCTTCATGGAACAAGCCGCTCAACAGCGCCTGAAGCACATTGGCGGCGTGCTGGCTGGTGCGGAACAGGCTCTCTTTATCCAGCCGTTCAATCAGAGTATCCGCAAACGTTGCGCCGTCGCCCCTTGCGTCCACCACATCTTGCAAACTCAATTGTGCTTTTGCCAGGGCGTCCGGCAACGCATCAATCGCCTGCCCCGTTTCAACGGCATCATCCGAAATCGGCCCACCAGCGAATTGCTTGAGCCAGTTTTTGTGCTCGCGCGCAATGATCGAAAAGAGGCTTCTTTCGATGTCCCCCAGCGCACCCTTGCTTTCGGCGCTGACCGTCAGCGCCAGATTGCCCGCATGGGTGAGCAGTTGGGTGGACCCCTGCAGAAGGCTGATGTCCAGCGCTCCGGCAGACATGGCACCCGCCGAAATTCCCAATCCGAGCAGACATTTGAGCTTGTCGAGCATCTTCCACCCCCTTGCACCTTAAAGTGGTGCAATCGAGCGGCGATTTCAATGGATTTAAACGAAGGTCTTAGTCGGCGCGGCGGGTTCAGACATCCTGCTCGTTTGTCAAAGCGGAGAAATCAGCACCCTCTCCTTTAACGCACTTCGCACCAGCATGTGATTGGCGCTTGAAGGGTCGCGCACCCAGATGGGCATCGTTGGAACTCTTGTCATGATCTCCAGTCAATCAAGCCGCTCCAACCCATTGTCAAACGCACCTTCGGAGGACAGACCGCTCTTCGAAGGTGTCCCACGCACACAAAATACGGCACATGAAAGGACGCATCATGGCTCTAACCACAACACGCACATCCTCTCGATTCGGGAAAACCGGACGGTTGATTTCATTGAGTGGATTGGCAGTCGCCACCGCGCTGGCAGCACAGACGCCCGTCTTCACAGCAAGCGCCGAGGCCGGCCAATATCGTGGCCATGGCGGCGGCGATTGCAAGGTGATCAAGGGTCCGGGCACCTATCAGGGCATCGCCACGGGGCGCCATGTGGCTGCGGAAAACAATAGCGGTTTCGGCACCTATCATTTTGTCGGCTGTTTTCAATCTGCGGCAGCCTGCCAAAGCTGGCTGCGCAGTGTTCCAAGCCGCCTGCGCCACCACGACAGCACGGCAGCATCTTATTGCCGCGCGCGTGGGTGAATGCGCTCGATTTGAGCGCAAGAAAACTCAGTGCAGCGTGATCCACTCACGAGCGGCGCGCTGTGCTGAGGCAATTTCCGACTTGCTCATTTGAACCGCGATTTCCTCGCGGCGGGCACGGGCCGTGTCGTTGCCCTTGGCGGCGGCGATGTTGAACCATTTATGAGCAGCGATCAGATCGATTTTTCCAGTGCGACCTGTGGAATAGAGCATTCCTAGTTCGAACAGAATTTCAGGATTGCCACTCGCGCTCATTTCAACAAGCGCATTTCCCATTGCTTCAAATCTAGCCATCTTTTTCTTCCCCGTTTCGGTGGCGGGCTTTGCCGCCTTTTGATTTGATTTCATTGCCATTTCAGCGTGTCCCTGCTGTCCCAACCAGCGCGCTGAATGCTCGCAAAGGTTGGCCCGACCGGTTTGAAGGTCAGGTTAAGTGGCATCATTAACGGGGGGAAAACAAAGTCCGAACGGAAGGTAAATTTAACGCCGGATTCATTGTCAAAAATACGTATTTTCAACATGTTAGACGAAAATTCGCTCGAAATTCGAGATTTTGCGTCAAGATTCTATTCACCCTGGTCTCAACTCGCCTCTCACGCTACTTCCTTTCAGATGGTGATATTCAGGCGTTGCGTGCGGCCTGCTCATCGCTTTTAATCGCTGCAAAGCAGACAGGTTTTCGGGTGAGGAGAAAACAATGAACAAACTGGCTTTGATTATGGGAGCCGCCAGCCTGGCATTTGGCGTTTCGTCGGTGAGTGCGGGTGAGCTCGACGGCAACTGGACCACGACCTCCGGCGCAACCGTGCAGTTCTACCCCGGCTGCGGCACCTATTGCGGCAAGCTGGTGGGTGGGAAGTTCAACGGCAAGGTGATTTTGCGCATTTCGGGTGGGTCAGGGAAATATTCCGGCAAGATCATCGACCCCGATGACAATGATAAGGAATATCGCGGCCATCTCCTGTTGCAGGGCCCGAAGAAGATGCGCCTGAAGGGCTGCGCGCTGAGGATTTTCTGCAGAACCCAGTACTGGACCAAGCAGGGCTGAGCCATTCTCTGGCACACTTGGCGGGCATTGCTGGCCCGCCGTTAAACACTCTGAACTGAAAATGAACGCGCCTATCAGCGTTGGTTCAGCGCCGTTTTGGCACCAAGTCCCCGCAAAACAAGTTCAGCCCTAACGAACTGGGCGCTTTGCGGGGTCACGCTATGCTTTTTCGCCGTTTCTCAATTGTCGTATCCACAATCACACTGCTGGGCGTGTTGCTTGCAAATGCCGTGCAGTCCGCGCGTTATGAACGCGGCACCAGCCAGACAGGGCTGAAAATCCACAATCGCACGCTTGATTGGCAGAAACGGCCCTGCGGTACGATCACCTGCGGTCTGGTTCGGAACGGCTCGATTCTGATCAATGGTAGCCAGCTCGGATAGAGGTCGCGAATTTCATATCCCTGTGACGCGAGAGCGTTCTATACTGGGGCGCATGAAAACATCGATTCTCCCCAATTCCATCAATGATCTGCCTCTCAAGGAGGCCCCATCTCCCGCGGCAAGCGAGTGCGTGGACGCCAAGGAAGCGGTAAAGCTGCTTTGCGATATCTACGAGGCGCAAACCGGCTTTTTGCGCCGCAATTTTGAGGCCGTCATCAAAGGCGAAGCGGAACCGGCACGGTTTCGCGGCTACTATCCGGAAGTCAAGCTGAGCCTCAACAGCCATACGCGGGTGGATTCACGCCTGTCGTTCGGCTTTGTCGGCGGACCGGGTGATTACTCGACCACGATCACCGAGCCGGATCTGTTTGGCAAATATCTTACCCACCAGCTTGATCTTCTCATTCGCAATCACGGGATTGCAGTGACAGTCGGCCTCTCCAGCACCCCGATACCCATCCACTTCGCCTTTCAGGAAGGCGCCCATGTGGAGGGTTCAATCAGCGAAAATCTGGAACGGCCGCTACGCGATCTGTTCGATGTGCCGGATATTTCTTCCACTGACGATGAGATCGTCAACGGACAAATTGAACCAGCGGACGGGATGGTCCATCCGCTTGCACCTTTCACCGCACAACGGATTGATTATTCGCTGCACCGGCTGGCGCACTACACCGCGACAAGCGCACGGTATTTCCAGAATTTCGTACTGTTCACCAACTACCAGTTCTATGTGGACGAGTTCATCGAATTTGCCAAAGCCCAGGTTGCGGACCCGGAAAGCCCTTATGAGTGCTTTGTGGAACCCGGCAACAGGATTACGACACTCGATCAAGCTTCGGATGAGCATGCAGTCGGTCGCCTGCCCCAAATGCCGGCCTATCACCTTACTCGGCCCGACAATTCCGGGATAACGCTCGTCAATATCGGCGTTGGCCCGTCGAATGCCAAAACCATCACCGACCATGTGGCGGTGCTTCGGCCTCACACCTGGCTGATGCTTGGCCATTGCGCTGGTCTGCGCAACACACAGGAACTGGGAGACTATGTGCTGGCTCACGCCTATGTGCGCGAAGACCATGTTCTGGATGATGATTTACCCGTGTGGATACCCGTGCCCGCGCTGGCTGAAGTCCAGATCGCGATTGAACAGGCTGTTGCGGAGACAACCGGCAAAGAAGGTTACGATCTCAAACGCATTATGCGAACGGGTACGGTCGCGACCATCGACAATCGCAACTGGGAGCTCCGCGATCAACGCGGGCCGGTTCAGCGTCTGTCTCAGTCCCGTGCCATCGCTCTGGACATGGAGTCGGCAACCATTGCGGCCAACGGTTTCCGTTTTCGCGTGCCCTACGGAACACTTCTATGTGTTTCCGACAAGCCGCTGCATGGGGAGTTGAAGCTGCCGGGTATGGCGACTTCTTTTTATGCAGAGCAGGTTTCGCAGCATCTCAAAATCGGCATCAAGGCGATGGAAAAACTGCGCTCCATGCCACCGGAAAGGCTGCATTCCAGAAAGCTGCGATCATTTTTTGAAACTGCGTTTCAGTGACGGGCTACAGACCCAATTCCTCCTGAAACGCCCCGATCATCTGGTGCTTCAGGAGTTTCCCCGTGGACGAGGCTGGAAGTCGGTTCGAGACTACAATCCGGGACGGTCGCTTGTAAGCCGTCAGTCGCTCGGAAAGATAGTCGCGCAACAATTCCTCGGTAAGCTGTTCAGGCGTGGCGGTTTCGACAAATGCCAAAACATCCTCGTTCCCGCCTTCGATTGTATGGCCAACCACGGCAGACTGAATGACGTCGGGATGGGTGTTGATGACCGTTTCCACTTCCAGCGGATAAACGTTGAAGCCGGAGCGGATGATCATTTCCTTGCAGCGGCCATCGATGAACAGACAGCCATCTTCGCCGAAATGCCCCAGATCGCCAGTGTGGAAATAGCCTTGCTCATCCATCACCTTGGCGGTCTCGACTGGATCGCGAAAATAGCCCTTCATAATGTTGCCGCCAGCCAGTATGATCTCACCAACACCATCTTCCAGCTGATCTTTGCCAGGGGCCGTCACAATTTGGATGTCGACCCGATCCAGCGGCATGCCGCAGCTCATGTCGCTGCGTTCCGCTCCAACAGATGTGGAAGCGATGCCCGCGGTGGTTTCCGTCATGCCATAACCATTGTGCAGGCTGAGACCGAAGAAGGTTTCCACCTTGCGCTTCCATTCGGGATCAAGTGGCGCACCGCCTGATGAGATGTAGCGGAGGTCTGTCGCCTGCCCCAATCCACGGCCGGATTTTTCGGCATATTCCATCAGATGCGCGTGCATGGCGGGAACGCCAGGAAACACCGTTACGCCACCGGTGATCGCATTGAATGCGGTTTCAGCGTCAAACCGATTGCTGAGTTCCAATCGACAACCTGCGCACAGCGATCCCATGAAGGCGCTTGCGAAGCCGAAAATGTGGGTCATGGGCAGTACGCAGTAGAGCCGGTCAGCAGGGTTGAGCGCTCGCGCATTGCGAGACCGCTCGGCAGCGAAGAGCAGATTGCGATGGGTGAGCATCACCCCCTTGGGTTTGCCGGTGGTGCCCGTTGTGTAAAGCATCAACGCGACCTGCTCTTCCGCGCTGTCAAAAACCTCCTCAGCATCGTCAATCCCGGTCGCAATTGCCTTCAAACCGCGTCGGGTAAATCCTTCAGTCACGGGTTTGCCGAGGACGACGGATATATGATCAAGGTGATCGCTCGCGGATGATGAGACATTCGACGTCGCCACGATCAAGCGGGGATTGGCGTGGTCAACGAACCCGGCGATTTCGGGTTTGCTCATGCGGGCATTCACCGGCACAAACCAGGCTTCCAGATGCCAGCAGGCAATGGCCAGCGAAACAAAGGCCCAACAGTTCTCACCAACCAGCAGCACCCGGTCCCCGGCCCGCACCCCGGATTCGCGCAGCGCTTCGGTGGTGGCTCCGATGTCATCGCGCCATTGTGCGTAGCTGACGGCAGTCCCATCGGTGTCCACCAGTGCGATGTCACTCTCCCGCGCCGCCAGATGCCAATCCATCATATGATGGGCGCGGTTGAGCGGGTCTGTGGATTTCAACATGAAACAGGCCTGAGATTGCGCGGCACAGGGCGGACCAGTGAGCAAACGCTTTGATTTGGAACAAACATCCTGCATCATGTTTTGATGGAGCGTAAACCTGAAATTGAACTGACCCCGCATGCGGCAGCGCTGCTTCGCTTCTATGTGGATGCGGGCGTTGATGTGCTTCTCGAAGAGGAGCCACAGGACCGCTTTGCCGAGACCGCGCGAGAGGCTGAACGCCGCGAAGCCGCAAAGCAGGCACCTCCGCAATCACGGCCAACAATTCAGCGTCAGCAAACCATGCCCGCTCAGGCATCCCAACCACCTCCGGTGTCGATGCAACGCACAGCCGCGGTTCCCGATGATGTGGCAATTTCAGATGCACGCGAAGCAGCGCAGACCGCGAAATCTCTGGAGGAACTGAGGGAAGCTCTGGAGCGCTTCGAAGGGTGCAATCTGAAACAAACCGCCCGCAACACCGTGTTCAGCGACGGCAATCCGGAAGCAGATATCATGCTGGTGGGCGAAGCACCGGGGCGTGATGAGGATATGCAGGGACTGCCATTTGTCGGACGATCCGGGCAGTTGCTTGACCGGATGCTTGCCGCAATAGGGCTTGATCGAAGCAGCGTTTATATTTCCAACGTGCTTCCCTGGCGCCCGCCCGGAAACCGCACGCCTACCCCGCTTGAAACCGAGCTCTGTCGCCCGTTCATTGAGCGCCACATAGCCCTGATTGCGCCAAAGGTGCTCGTGATGGTGGGTGGATCCTCTGCCAAAACCCTGCTTCGGACCAGTGATGGTATTTTGCGATTGCGCGGCAAGTGGGCCAAGTATTCTTCAGATGATTTTGAAACCGATGCGCTTCCCATGCTGCATCCTGCCTACCTGCTGCGCCAACCCGCGCAGAAGCGCTACGCCTGGGCTGATCTGCAGGCGCTGCGGCAGCACCTGAATGAACAAAATTGAGGGCATCTCAAATTGGTCCTCATATGTCGGAAATTCCTGATCCACGAGAAAGTTTCAGCGCCAAAGGAGCGTAAAATCAGGACGCGCTCATCATGTTGATGCTCAGACAAATCACCCCCATTGCCTCGCTTCTCATGGGAGCGGCATTTCTGCTTGCAGGCGGTGGCCTGCAGGGCATTCTGCTTCCTGTGCGCGGACAGGTGGAAGGTTTCACGCCGCTCCAGATCGGCTGGATTGGAACCGCCTATGCTGTTGGTTTCACGGCTGGCTGCATCGTCATTCCCCACATTGTGCGGCGGGTTGGGCATGTCAGGGTTTTTGGTGCGCTTTCGGCGCTGTTGAGCATTGCCTTTCTGGGCAGCGCCATCGTGGTCAATGCGCCTGCATGGGCGCTTTTGCGCGCCATTTCCGGCCTGTGCTTCGCGGGCTGTTACATGGTGATGGAAAGCTGGCTCAACGAACGCATTTCCAACGAAAATCGCGGCTTCATCTTTTCGGTCTATATGGTGGTGACCCAGATTGCGATGATGGGCGGCCAATATTTGCTCGTGGTTGCCGACGCCAGCGCTGACACGCTCTTTATGCTAGGTGCCATTCTCTATTCAATGGCCCTTTTGCCAACGGCGCTTTCCAAAGCACAGTCCCCTGCCCCCCTGACGCAAGTCAATCTTGATCTGATCAAGCTGTACCGAAACTCACCGGCAGCGGCATTTGGCGCGATCCTCTCCGGCATCATCAGTTCGGCATGGACAAACTTTGCCCCCGTATTTGGCCAGCAGGCAGCAATGTCAGCAGCAGGAATTGCAACTTTGATGGCGCTCGCGATGATTGGCAGCGTGGCGTTTCAGTTCCCGCTTGGGCGGCTCTCCGACATGGTGGATCGCCGGTATGTCATGGGGTTTGCCGGAATTCTTGGCGCGGTGCTGGGCTTTGTGCTGACCGCATTTGCCGCACAATCCAACTATTCAATCGGCTTTTACACATCGATTGTGCTCTATGGTGGTGTGATCTTTTCGATCTATGCGCTCACAGTTGCCCACGCCAATGACCATGCCGACCCGGAAGACTTTGTTCAGACGGCCAGTGGTCTCCTCATCCTCTTCGGATTTGGTACGATGGCCGGACCACTGTTGGCCGCAGTGATGATGGACATTTTCGGCCCGTCAGGCCTGTTCACCACCACGACAATCGCTCACTTCATGTTTGCCGGTTATGCGCTTTACCGCACGTTCCGTCGCGATCAGGCAGAGGAAGCCGACAGATCAGACTTCCGTGTCGTGCCCATGACCCGTGCGCAGACGCCGGAGACCTACAATCTCGATCCGCGTTCTGACGCGGAATATTACGAGAATGACTGAAGCAGGAGTGAAAGAGCGCAAGCGGCGAGCAGAACCGGAGCGATCCCCCAGCGCCAGCGCAACAACAAGACGCCACAAATCGCAGCAACGGCTACAACAGTCAGATTGATGGTGGTGACATCCGGCCACCAAATGCCGGCGAATCCAATGTGCCAACGAAACACCTGGGCAAAGAGGACGTGGAGGCCAAACCAGACGGAGAGATTAGCTATCACGCCAACCACCGAAGCAGTGATGGCGGAAAGCGCTCCGTTGAGACGTGGGCGAGATGAAATCCACTCTATGTATGGAGCCCCTGCGAATATCCACAGAAAGCATGGAACGAATGTGACCCAAAGCGTCACCAGCGCCCCCAGCAAACCCAGCCAAAAACCACCTTCCCGAAAAGCCGCAAGGAACCCGACGAATTCGGTAACAAGAATTAGCGGACCAGGAGTGGTTTCCGCCAGACCAAGACCATCCATCATCTCGTTGGCCGTCATCCAGCCAAAGTCCGAAACCACCTGTTGGGCCATATAGGCAAGCACGGCATAAGCGCCGCCAAACGTCACCACCGCCAACTTTGAGAAAAACAGGCCGATATCATTCAAGACAGGCTGCTGCACTATCGAAGCGACAAGCGCAATTGGCGCAATCCAGACAAACAACCAGAGGGTTATGGTTTTTACAGTTTGCCCTGCCGATACGCCATGTCCGACGGCAGCTTCACTTGCACTGCCTAAGTTTCCTATGAACGTGTAGCCATAAAGAGCAGCCGCAAACACGATCAGAGGGAATGGCAGATCAAGAATGAATATGCCGCCAAAGGCGGCCGCTGCAATGATCCAGTATCGGGTACCATTAAGGGCCTTTTTCGAAACCCGGAGCAGCGCTTCAATGACGACAATCAAAACTGCGGCCTGCACACCGACAAACATGTTGGACACTAGCGGCGCGTCACCAAAATATGCGTACGTTGCAGCCAGCGCCAAAACAACAAACGCGCCAGGCAAAACGAAAAGAATACCGGCAACCAGCCCGCCAAACACACCGCTGATGCGCCAGCCCGAATAGGTGGCAAGCTGCATGGCCTCAGGCCCTGGCAACAGCATGCAAAAGCTGAGCGCACTCAGATACTCTTTTTCGGTTAGCCACTTTTTCTCATCCACCAAAACGCGGTGCATGAGTGCGATCTGAGCGGCCGGTCCACCGAAAGACAAAAGACCAATGCGACCAAAGGTGCGGATGGATTCACTGATCGTTGGTGGCGCGGCGTCCACCCCAAATTGACCCGTGGCTGGAGACATCAAACGCGTCCGCCCATGAGCCAGTGCATCTTTATAAGATACACCGGCACGCCAGACTGGCTATGCACCCTGAATGGCGTTCCATACGGCTTTTGGCGTCGCGGGCATATCAATGTGCTTGATGCCGTATTCGCGGCGCAACGCGTCCACAACAGCGTTCATGACAGCAGGTCCGGCTCCAATGGTTCCGGCCTCCCCTGCCCCTTTGATGCCCATCGCATTGGTGGTCGATGGCACGTTGCGGGTGGTGAAGTCGATATCCGGGAAGTCCGCCGCACGCGGCATGCGGTAGTCCATGAAGCTCGCTGTTAGAAGCTGGCCATCCTCGTCGTAGATGGTTTCTTCCATCAGGCACTGACCCGCAGCCTGGACAATACCGCCATGGACCTGACCGGCGAGCAGGATCGGGTTGACCGTGTTGCCGAAGTCATCCACCGCCGTGTAGTTGACGATCTCCGTCACACCCGTTGCGGGATCGATCTCGACCTCACAAACATGCGTGCCGTTGGGATAGGTGGCTTCAGCCTGCTTGAACTCTCCATTGCCGGTGAGTGCAGTGAGGTCGTCCACTGCCTTGGCAAGATCAGCAAATGTGATCGAGCGGTCGGTGCCCACAATGCGCACAGAACCCTCGATGAGTTCCAGATCGCCCGGAGCCGCTTCAAGTTCATCTGCGGCAGCAGCCTTGATCTTTTCTGCCATATCTTCTGATGCCTGTCGCACAGAAACACCACCGAGCGGAATAGACCGGGAACCTCCGGTACCACCGCCGGATTTCAGGCGATCCGTATCGCCCTGATGCACATCGATGTCGTCAATCGACAACCCAAGCGCGTCGGCAGCAAACTGGGCGTACGCCGTCTGGTGGCCCTGTCCATTCGCCTGTGTTCCGATGAGCACCGTAACCCGGCCATTCGGGTTCATTTCGATCTTCGCGGGCTCAGAGCCAGCAAAGGCGCAGGCCTCAATATAGGTCGACAGTCCAATGCCCCGGATACGCTCATTTGACTTGGCAGCATTATTGCGCGCTTCAAAGCCATCCCAATCAGCAGCCTTCAGGCACTGTTCCAAATGGCTGGTGAACTCGCCCGTGTCGAACATGCCACCAAGCACCGTCTGATATGGCATCTGCTCTGGCTTGATCGCATTTCGTCGGCGAATCTCTGCCGGTTCCAATCCAAGTTCCATCGCACAGCGGTCGACAAGACGCTCCAGCGCATAGATCGCCTCAGGACGCCCGGCACCACGATAAGCGTCCGTCATTGTGGTGTTGGTGTAGGTGCCGCGGATGTGAAAATAGGCGTGCTCAATGTCATAAATGCCAGTGGCAATGGAGTAGCCGAGGGTCGGGATGAACGGACCGAACGTGTTGAGATACGCGCCCATTGCCGCGTAGAGGTCCACATCCATCGCCAGGAAGCGGCCGTCCTTGTCGAGGGCCATTTTCATGGTCACCACATTGTCGCGGCCATGGGCGTCGGCAACAAAGTGCTCGGAGCGTTCGCAGACCCACCGAACCGGACGTTTCAGACGACGTGCGGCTTCAAGGCTCAGCGGATGTTCGCGGTAAGGGAAGTTTTTTGTTCCGAAGCCGCCACCCACATCGCGCGTCACCACGCGAAGCTGCTCTGGGTCCAGATTCATAACAGCGCAAATGATGCCCTGGAGCCCATGAACGCCTTGCGAACCTGTGACAAGCGTCAGTCGTTCTTCTTCGTCGGACCACTCGGCCACACAAACGCGTGGCTCCATATAGTTACAGACCAGACGATTGTTGATCAGCGGCAGTTCGACAACATGATCGGCGGATGCAAAGATTTCAGCGACTTTTTCCTTGTCACCCTTTGCAACCTCGAAGGCGAGATTTGAGCCGTGTTCAGGATGAACAAGAGGCGCACCATCATCCAGACAGCCGACCGTATCGATTGTGGCGTCGAGAGATTCATAATCGATTTCTATGAGTTCAGCCGCTTCCTGCGCGTCTTCCAGACTGTCGGCGACCACGAAAGCAACGGCGTCACCCACATGGCGAACGGTTTCCCGGCAAAGGAGTGGCACATTGCGGGGCGTGAGCGGTGTTCCGTCCACCTGTGGCAGCAATGTACGGCACGGCAGATCGCTATAGTCTGTCAGGTCCTCTGCGGTGAGGATAAGCTGCACACCAGGTGCTTCGTTGGCGGCAGAAAGATCGGTGATCTTGAAATTGGCATGTGCATAAGGCGAGCGCACCACATAGGCATGGCAGGCATTTTCTCGACGCTCATCATCTGTGAAACATCCGGTTCCGGTGATCAGCGTGGCGTCTTCTTTACGGCGAACAGACGCCCCGACCCCGAATTTCGGTGGAACAATCGCATTCATGTGGGTGATTTCCTTAAAGATCAGATCTGACGGCAGAATGGGAACATGAATGCCGTCCAATCCGGTGAGATTGGTTGATATTTTCTCCCTTCGCAAGATGCCTTGCTGAAAAAACCGAAAATTGGGATCACGCCGCGGTGAGCGGCTTCAAAGGCCATGCCGAATGCGCAGCTCTGTCCCGATGACCGCGACCTTGCGGTTCGCCAATGATGGTGCGAATGTAGGCCACCTCCCATCGGATCTTAGTATGATCAATTCACAACTCGCGGTGCGATTTGCATCCTTGCCGGGAAACCTCAAGGGTGCCGTTTACCTGTCTGTGGCTGCAATCGGCTTCACGGTTATGGTCACGCTCATCAAACTTGCAGGTGAGCGGTTGCACGTGTCGCAGATTCTCCTGATCAGACAGGTGGTCATGACGGCGATCGTCGCGCCAGGCATCTTGGCGCACTTTCCTGGGTCTTTGAAAACCACTCAGCCCTACGTCCACCTCCTGCGTGTTGTGTTTGCTCTGCTTGCAATGCTGTGCGGATTTTATGCGATTATTGAAATGCCGTTGGCAGACGCCACCGCAATTGGGTTCGCAAAGAGCTTTTTCGTTACCATCCTTGCCATTTTCGTTCTGAATGAGACGGTTGGCGTGCGTCGCTGGGTGGCTGTCGCAATCGGGTTTGTTGGGGTGTTGATCATGGTCAAACCCGGAACCAGCGCATTTGACCCGATCTCGATTTATGCGCTGGTGGGAAGTGCCGCAGCAGGATTGGTGATGGTGCTTTTGCGAAAGCTCTCGCGTACCGACAGCGCCACCACCATTTTGACCTATCAAGCAGTTTTTGTTGGTGTGGCAATGATCGGACCAGGCTTGTGGTTTTGGGTTCAGCCGACATTGTTTGAATGGGGACTGCTTGTCGCAATCGGGCTAATTTCATATGGCGCTCAGATGTTGAACATATATGCCTACAAATTTGGAGAAGCATCGTTTTTGGCGTCGCTGGACTACATCCGCCTCATCTATGCGACCATATTGGGCTACTGGATATTCAGCACCCTTCCCGACACGGCGACTTGGATTGGAGCCGGAATTATTGTCGCCGCTTCGATTTACACGGTGCAGCGCGAGCGGGTGCGCAAACAAGCTCTCGCGCGCTCACCGGAAGGGAGTGGCTACTCGCATTAGACGGTATTGCGCAGTTCATTCACTTTCTGAACCAGGCTGGCGGTTGATGAATCTTTTGAATCGGTTGGCGCACCATCCTTGATCATCGCAAGAACTTCATTTGCGAGCACCTTGCCGAGTTCCACACCCCACTGGTCAAATGAGTTGATGTCCCAGATCGCGCCCTGCACGAACACTTTGTGTTCATAGAGTGCGATCAGCATGCCCAGAATCCGCGGCGTCAGTTTGGGATAGAGAAAGGTGCAGCTGGGCCGGTTGCCGGGAAAGGTTTTGTGGGGCGCAAGCTTAGCGGCGTCAGCTTCTGACATGCCTTTGGTGATCAGTTCCTGCCTCGCCTGTTTCTCCGATTTGCCGACCATCAGTGCCTCGGTCTGGGCAATTGCATTGGCGATCAGTTTTTCCTGATGATCGCCGAGCTCATTGTGCGCATTGGCGGCAATCAGAAAATCAGCAGGGATGATGTCGGTTCCCTGATGAATGAGCTGGTAAAACGCATGCTGACCGTTGGTGCCAGGTTCACCCCAGACAATTGGTCCCGTCTCCCGGTCCACCGCCTCACTGGACCGGTTCACGGACTTTCCGTTCGATTCCATATCGAGCTGCTGAAGGTAGGCCGGAAACCGGGCAAGGTGCTGGTCATACGGAAGCACCGCATGGGTGGCATATTCGCAAATGTTGCGATGCCAGATGCCGATCAACGCCATGAGAACTGGAATATTCTCTCCCATCGGCGCTGACTGGAAGTGCTGATCGACCATGTGACCACCGGCAAGAAACGCATCGAAGTCATCGTCACCGACGGCCAGCATGACCGACAGGCCGATGGCAGACCAGACCGAGTATCGCCCACCAACCCAATCCCAGAACCCGAACGTGTTCTCGTCAGCGATACCGAATTCTCGTGTCGCCTCAAGGTTGGTGGAAAGGGCTGCAAAGTGTTTTCCGATTTCCCCCTCGCCCAACGCATCAACCATCCAGGCTCTCGCTGAACGCGCATTGGTCATGGTTTCAATGGTGGTGAAGGTTTTGGATGCGACAATGAACAGCGTTGTTGCAGGATCAAGCTTCTGCAGTACGCCGTGAAGCTGCGCGCCATCGACATTCGATACAAAGTGGGTGTTCGGTCCGTCGTGATAAGGTGTCAGTGCCTGACAAACCATCGCCGGCCCGAGATCGGATCCGCCAATGCCGATGTTCACGACATCCGTAATCTTGCCACCGGTGACCTGACAAGCACCATCGCGGACCGCACGCGAAAACCCGCGCATTCTGTCCAGAGTTTCGTGGATTTCGGGGACGATATCTTCCCCGTCCACGATCACCTGCGCGTTTTGTGGGGCTCGCAGCGCCATATGCTGCACCGCACGACTTTCGGTGAAGTTGACCTTTTCGCCCGAAAACAAGGCGCTTTTTTTCGTTTCAAGACCAGCTGCATCGGCAAGTTCGAAGAGCAGTTTCAGTGTTGTGTCCTTCATCACCGTTTTTGAATAGTCAAAATGAAGATCACCCAATGACGCCGAGAATCGCTTCGCCCTGTCCGGGCCCGAGTGGAATTCATCCGCGACGCGCCAACCCTTCAGGTCGCGATGATGGGCTTTCAAGGCATCAAATGCTGCGTTGGTGTCCAAGGGAACCCTCCGGAAAATGTACATTATGGCGCAGACAAGCGTCGGCGGCGTGACAATCGCTGGTTCGCATCACATATAGGCAAAAACACAGCCTCTGTGCACCGAAGGAATTTTGCAAAATGCGCACCGCCACCGGCCAGGCCATTCGCCTCGAGGATTATCTGCCACCGCAATATCACGTCGAAAACGTGGACCTCGAAGTCATGCTTGACCCGAAAGCGACGCGCATCGTGTCCCGACTGACAATCGTGCGGGCTGAAGGCACCGCTGCGGATGCACCTTTGGTGCTGGATGGGGATGAACTGACCCTAAAGGGGTTGTCTGTCGATGGAGCAGCGTTGGGGGAGAATGCCTACACGCTTTCAGAAGACGAGCTGGCCATTTCCAGCCTTCCCTCAACCGATCAATTTGAAGTTGAGATCGAAACCGAGGTCGCGCCAGAAACCAACACCAAGCTGATGGGTCTTTATCGCTCCAGCGGTGTCTATTGCACCCAGTGCGAGGCCGAAGGGTTTCGCAGGATCACGTTCTTCCCGGATCGCCCGGACGTTCTGGCCACATACACCACTAAAATCATCGGCAATAAGTCAGATTCACCCATTCTGTTGGGCAATGGGAATCTGGTTGAGACCGGCGATCTCGACGACGGATTGCACTACGCCACGTGGCACGATCCGCACCCGAAACCTTCCTATCTCTTTGCGCTTGTTGGTGGAGATCTCGGCGTCCTGAGCGATGACTTTACGACCATGAGCGGGCGCGATGTGGAGCTCAACATCTACGTGGAGAAGGGCAAGGAGAAGGACGCTCACTGGGCAATGGATTCGCTGAGACGCTCGATGAAATGGGATGAGGAGCGTTTCGGTTGCGAATATGATCTCGACATTTTCAACATTGTTGCCGTGTCGGATTTCAATATGGGCGCGATGGAGAACAAGGGTCTCAACATCTTCAACGACAAATATGTTTTAGCGAATCCCGACACTGCGACGGACACGGACTACGCCAATGTGGAAGCCATAATTGCGCATGAATATTTTCACAACTGGACCGGCAATCGCATCACCTGTCGTGACTGGTTTCAGCTTTGCCTGAAGGAAGGCCTGACGGTATTTCGCGATCAGGAGTTTTCATCCGACGAACGCTCACGCGCGGTGAAGCGCATCGCCGATGTGGTGCGGCTGCGTATGAGCCAGTTTCCGGAAGACGGCGGGCCGCTCGCCCACCCGGTGAGGCCGGAAACCTACAAAGAGATCAACAACTTCTATACGCCAACTGTGTACGAAAAGGGTGCAGAACTGGTCCGCATGATCGCAACCCTGCTGGGCGAAGAAGGATTTCGCGCCGGTATGGATCACTATCTTTCCAGTCAGGATGGAAACGCCGCCACGGTTGAAGATTTCCTAGCCTCGTTTGAGACGGCGACCGGTTATGATCTTGGTCAGTTCAAGCTCTGGTACCAGCAATCCGGCACGCCGCGGCTGCTTGTCTCAACTCATTACGATGCCGCCAAAAAGACATTCTCGATTGATCTGGAACAGTCTCTCCCAGCGACGCCTGGCCAGTCCAACAAGAAGCCGATGGTGATCCCCATCCGGTTTGGGCTTTTGGATGACGAAGGTCGCGACATGAAAGTTTCCACGGTCATGTCAGATGAGGTCAAGGGTGATCTCATTATCCTGACCAAGCGCCAGACACGGATTGTGTTTGATGGAATTGGTGAGCGGCCGGTGGCTTCGCTGCTGCGCGGTTTTTCGGCTCCTGTGGTCCTTGAATATGAACAGTCCCGCGACGAGATGGCGTTCCTTGCGGCCAAGGACAATGATCTCTTCAACCGTTGGCAGGCACTCAACTCGTTTGGGCTCACATTGATGACAGAGGCGGTGCGCGACGGCGCCTCCGACTGGATTGATGAGCGATATCTTTCGACTCTGGAGAACCTCGCCATCGATACCGACCTTGAGCCTGCCTTCCGGGCATTTGCCTTGACGCCTCCGGGTGAGAGCGATGTGGCCCGGGCGATTGGCAAAGACATTGACCCGGATCGCATCCACGCGGTCCGAACCGCGCTTGACGCGGCAATTGCGAAGCGCATCGCTCCTCTGGGTGAAGAACTTCAAGCTGAACTCGCACCTGAAACCCAATACTCACCTGGCGCCACCAGTGCGGGAAAACGGGCTTTACGCCTCGCCCTGGACTCCTTCGCAATTCGAAGTGGTGCAATAGATGATTTGGAGGAAAAGTACGCTTCCTGCGCGAACCTCACAGAACGGCTGGCAATTGTGGGTGCAGTGCTGAAGACCCACGGGCATGGGTCTGCGTCCCAGGCCGTGCTTGATCGCTTCTTCGCTGACTGCGACGATGACCCGCTGGTGATCGACAAATGGTTCTCCATCCAGTCGATGCAGGGCGGTGCAGATACTCTCGACCGGGTGCAATCGCTGCTGAAGCACCCTGCCTATGACGCCAGAAATCCAAACCGCATTCGCTCACTGGTGGGCATGTTTGGTCTCAGCAATCCGACTGGATTCAACCGGGCCGACGGTGCTGGCTACAATTTTCTGGCCGACCAGGTCCTGGAAATCGACAAGTTCAATCCACAAGTCGCTTCGCGTCTTCTCACCGCCTTTCGCTCATGGCGAATGATGGAATCCGGGCGCCGCACCAAGGCTGAAGCCGCACTGGGCCGCATTTTGTCGTCAGAGGGCTTGTCTCGCGATGTCAGCGAAATCGCCGAGCGCATGCTGGCCTAGGTAGATGCGCCAAGTGTTGCGTTCACCAACCCTTTCAGCGCAATTTACGTTTTGTAAACTTTTTTCTCCAGCCCTCTGGACAAGCGGATTCACGTCGATTCAAATGAAGGTGATTCGGTCGCGGGCATAATTGACCGAAGAGTACCAAAAACAATTTTAGAGGGGGCCGAACCTTGGGGGCAACGGGCACATCAGGTGCGCCCGGGCGGATAAGTGATTCCATTTCAAACCGTCAGGAAGCGCATATTGAACTGACATCCAGTGGACTGGCCGGCCATGCCCGGTTGTTCATGCAACCGGCGTATCATCGATTGCAATTGGCGGAACCCTATTTTCGAAAGGCCATACCCTATCTCATCGTCCTGCTGCTGATCACAGTGGCAACGGCACGATTTGTTGCGCTTTCCCAGCAAGCGGAACGCGACAAACAAATGGCAAGCGAGCAATTGGCACACATTGCAAGCCTCGCCGCACTTAAAATCAACAACGGCCTGAAAGACATCGAAAAGGCTCAGTTTGAGCGTGCGGGCGCACAGCTTCTGGAAAAGCTGCTTCCGGCAAGTGCACTGAATCAGAAACGACAGGCGTTGCTCACCAATAGAACCGGAGAAATCATCGCTGCCTTGCCCGCTCTTCCAGAAGATCAGCCACACTATCTGGAAGACCTGTTGGATGATGAATATCTGCTGACCACATTCGGAGAACGCGCGGCGGTTCGTTCGGTCACCATTCGTGGCGGCGAAACTGCCTTGGCGTCGCATCGTTTCCTGCCCGCCCCGCTTGGCGGATTGACCATTCTGCAGCGGGAAAGCGCTATCTATGCAAACTGGCAGCGTATGGTTTCGCTCAATGCCAGCCTGTTTGTTGGTGTGAGTTCAATTCTGTTGATCGTGGTCTACGCCTACTACGCTCACACAAATCGCAGCGAAGAGTCTGACAAGGCATTTCTGGAGGCGAGCACCCGCTTTGAAGCTGCCCTTTGCCGGGGGCGTTGCGGTCTGTGGGACTGGGACCTTTCACGAGGCCGCATTTTCTGGTCGCAGTCCATGTACCAGCTTCTGGGCATGCCGCCGCGCAACGGGCTGATCGGCTTTCTAGAGGTGACCGACCTTACTCACCCAGAAGACGGCGATTTATACGACATTGCGCAGGCCGCCATCAGTGAACAGATGACCAGCATCGACCATCGGTTCCGCATGCGGCATACCGATGGAAGCTGGATCTGGCTGAGAGCACGGGCAGAACTCGTCTACTACCACAACATCGAACCTCACCTCATCGGCATCGCCGTTGACGTCACAGAACAGGAAACGCTGAAGCAGCAATCGCTCACCGCTGATATTCGCCTGCGTGACGCTATCGAAAATCTCTCAGAATCCTTCGCATTGTGGGACAATTCCCGGCGGCTGGTGCTGTGCAATACAAAGTTTCAGCAATTCTACAGCCTGCCAGCCAGCGCCGTGGTTGCCGGTGCGCACTATGACGACGTGCTGAAGATTGGTCGCCCACCAGTGATGCGGTCTCTGATATCACCCGATCTTTCCGGCGACAGCGACGCGCGCTTGCTTGAAGCGCAGGGAGATGACGGAAGCTGGCTCCAGATCAATGAACGACGCACCAGTGATGGCGGTTTTGTTTCCGTGGGAACAGACATTACCCAACTGAAGCGGGATGCCACGAAACTTCAGGAATCCGAGCGCCAGATGAAGGCGACCGTCGCCGATTCCAAAAAGAAACAGCAAACGCTGGAAAGACAGGCACAAAAGCTTGTCGAACTCGCCGACAAATATTCAGAAGAAAAATATAGGGCGGAGGCAGCCAACAACTCAAAGTCTGAGTTTCTGGCCAACATGTCTCACGAATTACGCACCCCGCTCAACGCGATCATCGGTTTTTCCGACATAATGAAGAGCGGGATGTTTGGGCCGCTGGGTTCCGAAAAATATGAAGAATATTGCGGCGACATCAATGAAAGCGGCAACTTTCTTCTCGGTGTGATCGACGACATTCTTGATATGTCCAAGATCGAAGCTGGCCGTTTCCAGATTTCGCCAGAACGGGTGAAGCTTCACGATATTCTGGAAGAGACCCTGCGGATCATCTGCGTCCAGGCAGACAAGTCCGGCATTGAGGTCATCGACAAAATCTCGCCCAAGCTGGAGCTTGACGCTGACCGCCGCGCAATGAAGCAGGTGTTACTCAACCTTCTGTCCAACGCCGTGAAATTCACCAAATCGGGCGGCCGCATCCAGGTACGCGCCCGCAAGGTGCTCGATTCCATCACGATTTCAATTGAAGATACCGGTGTTGGCATCCCGAAGTCGAAAATCAAGACACTGGGTCGCCCATTCGAACAGGTGCAGACCCAATTCACGAAAGATCATAAAGGGTCCGGCCTCGGCTTGGCGATTGCCCGTTCGTTGACCGACTTGCATTGTGGCGCAATGAAAATCCGCTCAACTGAAGGCAAAGGCACAATCGTTTCCGTTCGCCTGCCGATCAGCCAGAACAAATCAGACGCATGAAAAAGGCCCCGGACTTTCGTCCGAGGCCTTTCCTGGACAGCACACGTCACAGGAAAAGAACGTTGCATGTTTGTTGAAACACGCCGCCGTTCTGATTTGTTGGGTTCAATCTAGGCCCAAATGCTTAAGCCAAACTGAACTAGCGCCTACCACGTTTTGATAGATTCAAAACGTTGCGCTATCTATTTGATTGTGCAAACCATTTTTCGAAAACCGGTTTCCACTTTTCAGTGGTATGCACTAGAGATTGTCTCCGCCTTGATTGCGACGGTGTTTGCGATAGTGACGACCGCGTTTTCCCTCGCCGCGACGATGGGCTTTCGAGCGGCGCATTTCCGCCTTTTCAACCTTGCCGTCATTGTTTCGATCCAAAAGCGCAAATCGCTTCTGCGCCCGGTCAGTCAGCTCATCCTGAGTGACTTTGCCATCGCCATTGAAGTCCAAACGCTTCAGCATTCGTTTCGCACGCCGTTCGAGGCGTTTGCGCTGCATCCTTTGAACCATTTCGTCGGCGGACAGTTCTCCGTCGCCATTAAGATCGGCCTTCGAAAAACGGGCGGTGGTGTTTGCCACGAATTCCTCCAGCGAAAGGGCACCGCTTTTGTCTGTGTCGAGGCGTTCGAAGCGCGCCTCTCCCCGGCTTTTGCGTTTTCCGTCGTTGGCGAAGGCATTTCCAGTGGTCACGGCAATCATTGCCGCAGAGGCGAAAATCAGAAGTGATTTCATCTTTGCTCTCCATTCGGTTTTTCGCCCCCGGTTTACGGGTCGATCAAACAAATGGTGACAGAATGCCTAGCTAAGCAGTCGTTCGAAAACGGCGCGGCCCTCGCTTTGCAGATCCATCAATTCCGCTTCTGCCGATTTGACATCAGGAAGATCAAGCCGTGCCAGCAGGCGCTCAACAAGCCCAGGTGGCGCGGTGGCCGGATCAAAACCCTCGTCGAGACAAACGCGGATCAGTTGCGTGATCTCCCCCAATGTACGAACGAAGGAGAGCAATTTCATCTTATCATTTTGTAATGTTGAATCAGTGATTTCGTTAATGATTTCTTCAACATCCGCACCCGGCTCGCCCGCAACGCGGCCCGACAGCATCAGCCATTGTGCAATGAACTCCAGATCTATCAAACCGCCGGGTGCCAGTTTGAGATCCCATCTGCTTTGGGGTGGTTTATCGCGCTCAATGCGCTTTCGCATATCGCGAATATCTGTCTTCAGCGCCCCTTCAATGCGGGGCTTTTGTACAATCTCACAAATGATCCCGTTTACTCGCTCACACAGTTCAATGTGTCCGCCAATGGCTCGGGCGCGAGTCAGCGCCATATGTTCCCAGGTCCAGGCCTGACTGGTTTGGTAGGATTCGAACGCGGCAATGTGGGTCGCCAAAGGCCCTGCATTGCCTGAGGGTCGTAAGCGGAAATCCAACTCGTAAATCGTCCCTTCCTCTGTGGGCGCAGACATTGCCGCAATCAGCCGCTGGGTGAGCCGCATAAAATATTGGGACGTGGCGAGTGGTTTTTGACCATCCGACTGGCTCGCATCTTCAGGGTGATCGTAGAGAAGAATGATATCGAGATCAGACCCTGCGGTGAGTTCGCGAGAGCCCAACCGTCCCATGCCGAGCAAGGCGATCTGAGCCTGCGGCACATGCCCATGGATGTTTGAAAATTCCTCAACGACCACATCAAGAAGTGCCTGGCACAAAACATCCGCAAGGGCGGTGAAGGCCCTGCCCGCCTCTCGCCCCGCCATGGAACCAGTGAGAACCCGAACCCCGATCAGAAACTTCTGCTCGGCTGCAAAGATGCGAGCACGATTCAGTTTTTCTTCGTAAGTGGTTGAAAATGAAAGGCTACTCAAAAGCCGTTCACGCAACCAATCGGCATCCGGCACCTGCGTGAAAAACCCAGGTTCCAGCAGACCGTCAAAGATGTGCGGTTTGCGGGTGATGATCGTTGAAAGTCTCGGTGCAGCAGAAAGGACGAGCACCAGGAGTTCAAGGATTTTGGGATTGGAGCGCATCAGCGCGAAAAGTTGTACGCCAGCAGGCAAACCCGCTGCAAACCGATCAAACGCCGCCAGCGTTTCATCCGGTTTCCCTGAGGCCCGGAAGGCGTCCAGAAGTGCTGGTGTCAGTTCGGTCAGACGCTCGCGTGCGGCTGCCGTCTGAATGGCTTTGTAACGTCCATAGTGCCAACCGCGAATGATCGAAATCGTGACGCTGGGCCGCTCAAATCCCATATCATAGAGGTTTTCGAGCGTGCCGGGATCATCCACATCACCGGTAAAGACCAGATTTCCAGCATCGTGGGCCAGTTCACGGGCATCTTCGAACAATTCGCTATAACGAAGTTCCACCCTGCGAAGATGAGTGAGCAACCGCTCTGAAAATGCCTCGACATCCGGCATGCCACACATGCGGGCGATGCGCAACAAACCGTCGTCATTCGAAGGTAGCGAATGGACTTGTTCGTCGCGCACCATCTGCAGACGGTGCTCCACGTCGCGCAGAAACAGATAGGATTCGGTGAGTTCCTGAGCGGTTTCTGAGGTGATCCAATCGAGTTCGGCAAGGGTTGCAAGCGTTTCTAGCGTTGACCGACCCCGCAAGGCCTCAATCCGGCCACCAGCAATCAATTGCTGGGTCTGGACGAAGAACTCGATCTCACGAATGCCGCCGCGGCCAAGTTTGACATTGTGCCCAGCCAATCGCACCTCGCCATGCCCCTTGTGGGCGTGAATCTGACGCTTGATGGAATGAACATCATCAATGGCGGCATAATCGAGGTATTTGCGCCAGATGAAGGGTGAGAGTTCGAAAAGAAATTGTGCGCCCGCCGCGCAATCTCCTGCTATCGGGCGGGCTTTGATCATTGCCGCGCGTTCCCAATTCTGACCGCGGCTTTCGTAATAGGTCAGAGCGCCATCGGTTGAGACCGCCAATGGTGTGGAGCCGGGATCGGGCCGCAGGCGCAGGTCCGTACGGAACACATAGCCGTCCGCGGTGCGTTCCTGGAGCAGTTTTACCAATCGCTTGGTCAACCGCATGAAAAACGTACCGGGGTCGTCCAACTCCCGCACAATCGGGGCAGAAAGATCAAACAGCGCGATCAGATCAATATCGCTGGAGTAGTTGAGTTCGTTCGCACCCAGCTTTCCCATTGCAAGCAGGAAGTAGCCGCAGCCGTTCAAGTCATGATCCCAACTGGCCTTGATCTGACCATTTCGTGCCGCGTCGGTGAAGAGGAACCGCAGGCTTGTCTGGCAGGCATCTGCCGCAAATTCGGACAGCGCCGCAGTCACTTTCAGGGTGGGCCAACCGCCTGTCAGATCAGCAAGACCACACAGAAGCGCAACCTCTGCTTTTGCCCGGCGCAATCCGGCAGCAACCTCGTTTTCCGCTTCCAGTGGCTGGGACCGCAAACGTTGGCTCACTGCTTCAAAGGCACCGTCAAATCCCAGCGTTGCGACCTCATGGATCACGTGAGGATGTCGGCAAGCGCAATCGAAAAGATAGGGAGACAGGGAAAAGATAGCCGCCAAATTGTTGGAAAAATCAGTGGGTTCCGAGAGTTGACTGCTGAGTTGAGTCAAATCTTGAGAATCAACTCTTTCCCGAAATTCACTTAATCGAGACTGAGCCTCATCTTCATCAATCGGTCGAAGAGTGATTGAAAAATCCAGCATGCTGGAAAGCTATTTCAGTTCACCGCACAACGCCACCACTGCGAAGAATGAAAATCGAAATGCGCCCTTACGTCCGCTGAACCGGCAGTTTCAAGATTGCGCGCAGACCGGGCGCGTTGCCTTCCAGCAACAGTTCACCCTTATGCAGCTTAGCGACTGCGCTGACGAGGCTGAGCCCAAGGCCGGATCCGGGTCTCGTCCGGCTTTTGTCGAGCCGCACGAACCGCTCCTTGACCCTTTCCCTGTCACCGTCAGGAATGCCAGTTCCATTGTCGGCAACTGAGATCACGGCGCCCGATTCAATCTCAGACACTGAAATTGTGATCATTGCGCCTTCGCTGGTGGTTGAGGAACCGTATTTCAGTGCGTTGTCGATCAGATTGGCAACAGCCTGTCCGATCAGTTCACGATTGGCAGTGATGTGGCATTCGGCTTGAGGTTCAACCTGCAGCGACACGCCCGCTTCTTCTGCAAGTGGCTCATAGAGCTCAACAACATCTTCGATGACCTGTTTCAGGTCCAATTCACTGAATTCGAGGGGAACGGACCCGGCTTCAACTCTTGAGATCATCAAAAGTGCATTGAATGTTCTGATCAGTGCATTGGATTCATCCAGCATCTGCGCCATTGCATCCCGCATCTCTTCCTTCGTTGCGTCTGTTCTCAGTGCGGCCTCGGCGCGGTTCTGTAGTCGCGTCAGTGGCGTTTTTAGATCGTGGGCGATGTTGTCGGAGACCTGCTTCAGCCCCTCGTTCAACAGACTGATCTTTTGGAGCAGCGCGTTCATGCGCTCTGACAGGCGGTCAAACTCATCGCCGGTGCCAGAAAGCGGCAAACGCTCTTTCAGATCACCATCCAGAATTCGGGAAACCGACTGCGAAACCGTATCAATGCGCACCAACGCGCGCCGACCGATCAGCAGCCAGGCAAGAAGGCCAAAGGCCACCATGGCGCCGATGGCAACCATCACAGATGAGGAGATGATCGATTGGAAACGGGCGGGTTCACCGGTGTCACGCCCGACCAACATGCGCATTCCACCAGGAAGGATGAACACCTGCGCAATGGCAAAGTCATCCTCATCGCTGAGAGCGGATCCAAGCCGACGGTAGGCAAACGGACGATCCCGCCATCCGGCGGTCTGCAGCAATCGCACGTCGAGTTCCTGAATGTTGCCGGCAATCACCCGTCCCAGCGGATCTGTGATGAGATAAACGCCGCTGCCCGGTGCCCGGGACCTCAGTTCCATCGCCCGCACCAACCTGCCAATATTGCCGCGGCGATAGATGAGCTGCAATTCAGACACTTCGTCACGAATGTGGTCGATTGTCTGTCGGTACAAGGCACCCACGGTGCTCTCGCTCACATAGTATATCAGGCCAACCGCAAACAGGCCAAATATCAGCGTGTATATCAGCGACAGGCGGACCGCGGTAACCCGAAGCAGGCGACGAACTTGCAACATCACAATCGTGGCACGGTTATGCCTTCATCATATATCCGGCACCGCGGATCGTATGAAGCAAGGGTTGTTCAAACTCTTTGTCGATTTTGGAACGCAGGCGCGATATGTGCACATCGATCACGTTCGTCTGAGGGTCAAAGTGATAATCCCAGACATGTTCAAGCAGCATGGTTCTGGTGACCACCTGTCCGGCATTGCGCATCAGATATTCCAGCAAGCGGAACTCTCTGGGTTGCAGCAGGATCGATTGACCATCACGCTCCACATTGTGTGACAGTCGATCAAGCTTCAGATCGCCCACCTGATAGGAGGTCTCGTTTTCACCACCGCTGGAGCGACGTGCAAGCACTTCAATCCGAGCAAGCAGTTCCGAAAACGCGTAAGGCTTTGAAAGGTAATCATCCCCCCCTGCCCGCAACCCCGTCACGCGATCATCGACCTGACCAAGCGCCGACAGAATGAGCATTGGGCTCTTCACACCATGCGCGCGTAGCCGGGCAATCAGGTCAAGTCCATCAAGTTTCGGCAGCATCCGATCAATGATGAACACATCATATTGCTGGGTGGTTCCGAAGTGTTCGCCAGATTCACCATCAGCCGCGTGATCGGCCGTGTGGCCAGCTTCGTTCAACGCGTTGACGAGATAGCCGGCGGCCTCAAGGTCGTCTTCAACAATCAGGATTTTCATGATTCCCCCAGATGCCACGTTCCACTGCTTAATACCCGTGAAAACAGAAAAATGGCAGCGAGTTGATGGGACCCGCTGCCACGGAAAAATGCGGGATGTCGGGGGCGACCGGTTACATCATCCGCATTTATCCGCGTTCTAAGGCGCTAGCCCTTGGAAACCGGCAGGGCGACAAATCGGCTGTTCTGCCCGGATCGGATTTGCAGAAGAATTGCCTTACGGTCTGCATCCAAGGCTTCGCTGATCTCACGCTCGACCTCTGTCGGGGTCGGGGTTTCCCGACCGTTCACTGAAACCACAACATCTCCGACTCGGATGCCTTTTTTTGCGGCTTCGCTGCCAGGCTCCACGTCAACCACTTCAACGCCGTCGCGGGAGCCTTCCAGCGCCAGCCCAAAACCTTCCAACGAAGATGGCTCTGACCGCTGGTTACCTTGATCAGATCTGGAACGTGATGCCGTCAGGTTGCTGGGAAGCTTGCCAAGTTCCACCTCAATCTCGCGCGTCTCACCATTGCGCCATACGCTGATGGCGGCCTTGTCGGATGGCGAATAAGCTGCGATCACGCGAGCAAGCTGCTTGGGATTCTTGATGTTTTTGCCATCAACAGCGGTGATGATGTCACCGGAACGGATGCCGGCCTTGGATGCAGGGCCACCAGGTTGTGGATCGGAGACAATTGCTCCCTGATCCTTGTCCAAACCAACAGATTCAGCGATGTCCTTCGTCACCGGCTGAATGCGAACGCCAAGCCAGCCGCGGGTAACCGCTCCATCTTCGATGAGCGCTTTCACCACATTGCGGGCGGTCGCGGCAGGAATTGCAAACGCAATGCCTACATTGCCACCAGATGGTGAGAAGATTGCGGTGTTCACACCGATCACTTCACCCGTGAGATTAAACGCCGGTCCTCCGGAATTGCCTTTGTTCACGGCGGCATCGATTTGGATGAAGTTGTCGTATGGACCGGCACCGATGTCGCGGCTGTGCGCAGAAACGATGCCTGAGGTTACGGTTCCGCCCAGACCAAACGGATTGCCAACGGCAACCACCCAGTCACCAACACGAGCTTTGTTTTTGGCAAAGTCCACATAGGTGAACTTGCGATCCGCCTTCACCTTCAGAACGGCAAGGTCGGTTCGTCGGTCCGTGCCAATCAGTTCTGCCTCGAGTTCTTCACCATCATTGAGGACGACGGTGAGCTTTGAACTGCTTCGTACAACGTGATTGTTTGTAACGATGTAGCCATCTTCCGATACGAAGAAACCGGATCCCTGCGACATGCCAAATCGACGGGAACGCGGGCCACGCTCACCACGTCTCGGGCGGTTGGGTCGGAAAAAGCGGTCTCCAAACGGGTCACGCTCATCAAAGAAACGACGGAATGGATTGCGGGGGAGATTGCGTGGTGGGGAGAGTTCGCCATCAAGCGCCGGCTGAACACGTGCTTCAACGCGCACACTGACAACTGCTGGCGAAACGGCTTCTACCACATCGGCAAAGCTTGGCGCTTGAGGAGCTGGAACGCGAACGGCATCAGCAAAAACAGGTGGTGAACTTGCCATCATGCCGCCGCCTGCAATTGCGCCACCGAGGCCGAGGAGAATTACTGCGCTGACGGCAGACTTCAGCTTGCCGGACCTTTTGGCTACAGCAGAGGTTTGTGTCATTTTCGAAACCCTTATTGTGTTCTTGTGTCATCTGGGAGGACGATGACGCCAATATGGGTTTCGCAACCTTACGGTAAAATTGCGGCGGCATTAAATATCGGTAATGAACTGCCCTGTTCGCCACAAATCAAACGGGACTATTCAGGTATCGTCGCGGGAATGTTCGCCCAATAGCTGATCAAGCTTCTTTTGCTCTTCCTCAGTGAGCGGCGCGGTACTTCCCGGCTGGGCAACGGCCGCTGTCTTTCGCGTTGAACGAAAGACGACCACTCCCGCAATCAGCAACCCGATAATGGGCACACTCCAAAGCAGTAATGTATGCGTACCAAACCTGGGGCGTAGCAGCACAAATTCTCCGTAACGATCAATCAGATAATCAATGACCTGTTCATCTGTGTCACCGGCCACCAAACGCTCTCGCACACGAAGCCGCAGGTCCTTTGCAAGATCGGCATCGGAATCATCAATCGACTGATTTTGACAAACAAGACAGCGAAGGCCGGCGGAGAGATTTCGTGCCCGTTTTTCAAGCGCTGGATCAGAAAGCACTTCTTCCGGATCGACGGCCCAGGCAGGTCCTGCAACCGCCATTTGCGCGAATAGCACCAGCACGGCAGTGAATAGGCTAAGCTGCTTCATTGGCCATTGCCGCGCGCTTCTTCGATGGTTGAGGCGCTCCAATGCGCAGCCTTCGATCTGTCAGGGAGACTAAACCACCCAAAGACATGAGGATCGAACCAAGCCAGATCAACAGCACCAGCGGTTTCCACCAAACTCGAAAGACCACAGAGCCGTCGCTACGAATGTCCCCCAGCGCCACATAGAGCTGCGAGAAGCCAAAGGATCGGATTGACGCTTCAGATGTTGGCATCTGTCGCGCTTCATACAAGCGCTTGGAAGGGTGCATCTCTCCCAGCGCTTTACCATCGCGGCTCAGTTTCAAACGTGCCAGTTGCTCTGAATAGTTGCCAAACTTACCCGTCCGCAATTCAGAATATTCGAGCGTGTACCCGTGATCGACAACCGTCTCACCAGCCTTCAGGATGACCACTTTCTCCGTCTCAAAAGCGGTGACAAAGACAATGCCTAGAACTGTGACGCCCATTCCAAAGTGGGCGATTGCCGTTCCCCACTGAGTACGCTGAAGTCCGATCAATCGTCGGAATGCGGTTGCAAATGAAACCTTCGGCAATCCTGACCGCACGAATAACTCAGCAAACGAGCCGATCATCAGCCAAACAGCGATACCCACGCCGAGTGCCGCAAGCACGGGGCCGCCATCTACAAACCATATCATTGCAAGTGCAGCCAGAACCGAAACAATCGCCACCAACTGCAATCGTTGGGCGGCGGCATAAAGATCACCCCGTTTCCAGGCGAGCAGCGGACCGAAGGGCATTGCCAAAATGATTGGGATCATCAGCGGTCCGAAGGTGAGATTGAAGAAAGGTGCTCCGACCGAAATCTTGTCTCCCGTCACGGCTTCCAACAACAACGGGTAAAGTGTTCCGACCAACACGGTTGCTGTGGCGGTAGTGAGCAGCAGATTGTTCAATACCAGCGCACCTTCGCGCGAAATAGGCGCAAAAATGCCTCCCTGACGCAACGTACCTGCTCGAAGTGCGAATAAAAACAGCGAGCCGCCGATGAAAAAACAGAGAATGAGAAGGATGAACAGTCCGCGCTGGGGGTCCGTCGCGAATGCGTGCACCGATGTCAGGACCCCGGAGCGGACTAGGAACGTGCCAAGCAAGGACAGAGAAAAGGTCAGGATTGCAAGAAGCACAGTCCAGACCCTGAGCGCCTCACGTTTTTCCATCACGAGTGCGGAATGGAGAAGCGCGGTTCCCGCAAGCCATGGCATGAAGGATGAGTTTTCCACTGGATCCCAGAACCACCAGCCGCCCCAGCCGAGCTCGTAGTAAGCCCAGTAAGATCCCATGGCGATGCCAGCAGTCAGAAACACCCAGGCAATCAGTGTCCAAGGGCGTACCCAGCGAGCCCAGGCAGCATCAATGCGGCCCTCAATGAGCGCAGCAACAGCGAACGCAAACGTAATAGAGAAACCCACATATCCCAGATAGAGCATCGGTGGGTGGATCGCCAATCCGATGTCCTGGAGGATGGGATTGAGGTCTTTGCCCTCAAACGGCACACGATCGAGACGGGTGAACGGGTTCGACGTCAGAATAACAAACGCCAGGAAGGAGGCCAAAATCCATGCCTGAACGGCGAGCACATTCGCTCGCAGCGTCGCGGGCAGGTTGCGACCACCCACGGCGACCGCTGCTGCGAAAACGGCGAGAATGATCAACCACAACAGCATGGAACCTTCGTGGTTGCCCCAGGTTCCTGTGAACTTGAACAATGTCGGCATCTGCGAATGTGAGTTTTGCCAGACGTTCAGAACCGAGAAATCTGAATTCAGATAGGCGGACGTGAGAACAGCACCGGAAAGCAACAGCAGAAAGAGGGATAGCACGGACGTGTACCGCGCCGTTTCCATCAACCGGTCATCTCCAATTCGAGCGCCCCACATCGGAACGATGGCCTGGAAGCACGACACAGTGAAGCAAAGAATGAGGGCGAAATGGCCGATTTCGACGCTCATTGCTTCACACCTTCTTCTTCACCCTGCCAAACACCCTGCTTCTTTAAAGTCTCCGCAAGTTCCTTGGGCACGTAATTCTCATCATGTTTGGCCAAAACTGTGTCTGCCAAAAACTCGCCACCAGGTGAGACTTCACCTTCTGTGATGATGCCCTGCCCTTCCCGAAACAGATCGGGCAGAATGTTGTTGAACCTTACCTTCATGTTTGTTTCGCCATCGGTGAGCGAAAACGAAACGTTCAAGCCTTCACCGCGAACCACAGAACCCTCTTCAACCAAACCGAACAAACGGACTCGCTCACCCGGTTTGATCTGTCGCTGCTTGATCTCTGTTGGGTTCAAAGCAAACGAGATTTCTGATCTGAGGGCAAAGAGTGTCAGGCCAACCGCCAAAGCCAGCACCGCACCAATTGTGCCGATCCAGACCAATCTGATTTGCTTCCGGCTCATTGATCCGCACCCTTGTTCAAACCCAGTTCTCCAGCAAGTGCGAGAAGGCGTCCTGTCTCATCGGGCCGATCTTTGAATTGTTTGATTGCTGTTTCCAATGCCTTTGCAGCGTTGTCTGTCCGGTTCAACACCTGATAACTTCGAATAAGGCGCAGCCAGCCTTCGATATTGTCGGGATCGTCCTTCAAGCGGTCTGCCAGAGAGGCCACCATACCGGAGATCATTTCTTGCCGGTCTTCCGCAGACATGGTGTCAGCATCTTTGATCTGCTCGGCAGTCGGGTTACCCGGCAATGCTGCCAACTCTATTCCCGCCGCTTCAGCGGATCTTGCGCGAAAACCTTGAGCATCTTTCAGCCAAGGCGCGTTTGGAGGACTGGCCGCGATCAAATCGCTCCATTGAGAAGCGGCTCGCTTTGGATCTCCCGACTGAGTTTCCCACAGCGCCAGATAATATCGGGCTCGAGGACTTCCCGGCTGTTTCTCCAATACGGCTTGAAACAGAGATTTCGCTTCATCAGTCACTTGGTTGTTTCCCGCAATCACGATTGCCTCCGCAAGGGTCGCATCTAACTGAGGTGAAGGGGGGGAAAGCCGAACGATGTTTCGATAAGCTTTGACCGCATCATTGGACCTGCCGAGCTTCATGTATATCGGTGCCAACAAGGTCCAACCATTGAGATCGTCCGGTCGTCCTTCGAGCACCTTTTCCGCCCGGGCAATCAATTCAGGCAGGGCTGGCTCGCTCTCTACAGGAACGCTCCTTGCTGACAATGGAAGGTCGGGGCGATCCGGTGAACCGAGGGACAAATAAAGTAATATCGCACCAAGTGGCACCGCAAATGTTGCGATCATCGCCACCACATAGGAGGCACCAGCAGACTGCCGCAGAGAGATTGAACTCCCCTCAGAAGCTTCCGACACAGCAAGCAGACGACGATTGACTTCGTTTTTGGCGTTTTCGAACTCTTCGTCGCTGATAAGTCCTCGCTTCTGGTCACGCGCAAGTTCGGTGAGTTGAGACTTGTAGACTTCCAGCGTGTGCAGTTCTGCCCGTGAAGAGACGCGATTGCCCCTCAGTGCGTAGAGCGTTCCGACAAGCACGGACGCGCACAAAAATGATATGAACAGCCAAAAAATCATATGTCATTCATAGATCGCGGTACCCGAAACACAATCTATGTTGGTTCACAAGCAGATCAACTCATAGCCATTTCGCGGTCTGCGACATAACCGCTTACCGTCACAGCGAACGCAAAGTTTGCCAATCAGGTGGCCGCAGGCAACTCGACGTTGACGCCAAGTCCACCGTGCCGACTTTCGCACTGGGATATCGTTCCTTGATAGTCCTTCACGATGTCACGGACGATAGAGAGTCCGAGGCCTGAGCCGGGTTTTTGCTCATCGATGCGCTCGCCGCGCTTCAGAACCTTTACGAATTCAGCCTCGGACAAGCCCGGACCATCGTCTTCAACTGTAAAATGGAGTTTGGGTGCACCATTGAGGATCTGTGTGGCACAGCTAATAGTGATCGCAGACTGAGCGAATTTCGACGCATTCTCAATCAGGTTTCCAAGCAGTTCTTCAAGGTCCTGGGTTTCACCCGCGAAGAGAAGTTTCTTGCTGCCCGCCAATTCTGACTGAAAGTCGAGATGAGGATGAAGGCGCTTCATGACGCGCAGCAAACGGTCTGTCACCGGTGACACCTCACAACTCGACGTGGCCGTGCCCACCCGAGCCGCAATTCTTGCTCGATCCAGATATCGCTGAACCTGATCTTGCATGGTCCCGACTTGTTCCTCGACAAGTTCAGGTAATGTGTTTTTCCGGGCTCTGGCATCGTTGATCATCACCGCCAATGGTGTCTTTAGCGCATGCGCCAGGTTGCCAACCTGGACCCGCGCGCGATCGACAATGGTCGCGTTGGATGCAATCAGCGCATTGACCTCCTCAATCAGAGGTTTGATTTCTTTGGGGTATTCTCCATCAAGTGATTTGGCCCGCCCTTCCCGCACCTCATTCAGTTTTGCTCGGGCAGCGGAAAGCGGTTTTAAGCCCACCCGTATGGAAAGCCAGATTGAGAGAATTGTACCTGCGCCAAACACGCCGAGAAAAATATAGAGGCTGTTGAGAACGTTGCCGACCTGATCGTCGAGCCAGTTTCGGTTTCCCGAGACAACGAAATGATAGAGATCATCGCCCTCCCCCAGAAAAATCTGGGCTTCAACCACTCGGATGGCCTCGTTCGACGGGCCCTGCAAATCGTAGAATCGCTGAAACTGGTCGTTGAAAGCAATCTTGTTGGTGGTGGGGATTGTCAGCACTTCTCCTGCTAAAGACTGCGAAGAAAGCAGGAACTTGGACGTATCTTTCGTTGAAGTTACAGCCCAGTACCAGCCGGAATAGCTTTGCACGAACGAAGGCGACCCCAGCTGAGGTGTCGCTGACGGATTGCCATTATCATCGAGTTCGACCGCGCTCACCAGATTGTAGAGGTGAGCGACCAACAGTTCCTCGAAGTTGGCTTTTGCGTTCTGGCGATAGACGGTGCCCAATACGAGCGCCGCTGCCGCCAGCGCGAACACCACCCAGGCCAGAGAAAATAGGATCAGTCGACTTGAAAGAGAGCTAGTCGCCATTGTTTGGGGCTTGCACTCTGTAGCCCAGGCCGCGCACGGTTTCGATCAGATCGACACCCATCTTTTTGCGAAGTCGACCGACGAACACTTCAATCGTGTTGGAATCCCTGTCGAAATCTTGATCGTACAGATGTTCTATCAATTCGGTTCGCGATACGATCTCGCTTTGATGGTGCATGAGATAGGAAATCAGGCGAAATTCATGGGAGGTGAGTTTGATGGCCCTGCCCTCAATGGTCAGGCGGG
>JBCCGR010000032.1:0-51472 GCA_039029195.1 Pseudomonadota bacterium | reverse complement strand
CCTCATCGACAAGCCGATAGGCAAGATCGGTCGCGTCATCCTCGCCATCAATATGGAAGAACAGGTAGAACGTGCCATCCGGTTTAGCAAAGGACGCACAACCGGACTGGGACAGGGCGTCGCTCAGAATGTCGCGACCCTTTCGCGCCCGATCAAGTTGCATCTGAAAAAAACCCTCGCCCTCAGCCAGCGCGGTCACCGCACCGCGTTGCAGAAAGGCCGCCACCCCTGACGTATTGTATTGCACCAGATTTTCGAACACCTGACCCAACTCCGGCGGCGCGGAAATCCATCCCACACGCCACCCGGTCATGGCCCAGTTCTTGGAAAACGTATTGACGAAAATCAGTCGGTCGTCAGGTTCGATGACATCATAAAAGGATGGAGCAGCATCGCGATCATAGACAAAGCGGGCATAGACCTCATCGGCAAGAATCCAGAGACCGTTCTTGCGCGCAAGTTCGAGCAATGCCTGAAGCGTTTCGCGGTCGGCAACCCATCCGGTCGGGTTTGACGGCGTATTGAGAAACATTGCCTTGGTGTTCGGCGTGATTGATCGCTCAATTTTCTCCAAATCAAGAGACCAGCCTGCAACAGGATCAAAATCCATCTCCACCACGACCGGAGTGGAACGATTGATCGACACGGCTGCATGAATGTTGGGCCAGTACGGCGCGGGCACAATCACCTCGTCGCCCGGACCTGCAACAGCCTGAACTGCGAGCATGATGGCCTGCATGCCCGAACCTGTGACAAAGAAACGGTCCGGCTGCATGGGTTTTTTGTAAAGCCGCTGGTGGTAGTTTGCGAGGGCCTGCCGCAGTTCGGGGATGCCACGCTGCCAAGTGTAAAATGTTTCTCCGTCTGCGAGCCCCTTGTTCGCCGCTTGGGATATAAAGTCGGGGGTCGGAAGATCACCCTCCCCGACCCAAAGCGGAACCACATTTTCTTTGGTTCGGCCGAAATTCATGACAGCGACTACACCGCTTTCGGGAAGGTCCCGCGCGGCCGTGCTCAGATGTGGTGTAAACGACATTGCAATTCAGATATGGGGAGAAAGTAGGCACCGACCTTACGCCCCGGTGAGCGAAATGAACAGAACGGACTCGGCTCCGACTTCAGAGACTAAAAAACAAAAAAGTCACAGTCCCCACCCGATCTGGCCGGGTGAGGATCGTGAGCACTCTTTGGATCGCTAGGCGTTTGCTACGACTTGTTTTGCGCAACCAGCGCGTCGCGAATTTCCGTCAGCAAAACCTCTTCCTTTGACGGCGCAGGCGGTGCCTTTGGCTTTTCTTCTTCCTTGCGCTTCATATTGTTCACGGCGCGAACCATCAGGAAAATGATCCAGGCAAGAATGAGGAAGTTGATGATCACGGTGATGAAATTGCCGTAGGCGAATACCGCACCTTGCTCTTTCGCACCCTTGAGATCAGCCGCGGTCACCTTGTCAGACAAAGCAATAAAATAGTTGGAGAAATCGAAACCGCCGAAAATCCAACCTACAACTGGCATGATGATGTCGCCCACCAGTGATGAAACGATCAAGCCAAATGCACCACCAATGATAACACCAACGGCAAGGTCCATAACATTGCCCTTGGCGATAAACTCCTGAAATTCCTTGAACATTCTGTCCCCTTCATTTTTCCCACAATATCCCTGACCGACAGTTCTCAAACGGAAAGCTGCCTGGCCCGCGAACCGCTTGGCGTTGCAATTTGTGGGTGAAATCGCCACGTTCCGCTCATAGCACCTTAACTCGGCTTGACGGGTCGTAAAGGCAGATATCCGCCAAATATGGACTTCGCATGGCGCATATGGTCAGTTTGCCCCTGGGAGTGGAGGCAGACCGTCAGTTGGGCAGACTCTCGCGGAGGGTGAACTCAAATGATTCAAGGCTGGACAGTCGTTGCGGCAGCTTTGATCTACGTGGTGCTATTGTTCGTGGTCGCGAGCTTCGGCGACCGCAGAAAATCGAAAACCACCGCCCACCGATCCCGCCCTGTGATCTACGCCCTGTCATTGGCGGTCTACTGTACATCGTGGACATTCTTCGGGTCTGTCGGGTTGGCAGCAACGAGCGGTCTTGATTTTCTTGCAATCTATCTTGGACCGGTTCTGATGGTCACGGTCGGCTATCCGATTATGTCCCGGATTGTCCGCCTTGCAAAATCTGAACGCATCACTTCAATCGCCGACTTCATTTCCGCCCGCTACGGCAAAAGCGTTGCGGTTGCTTCATTCGCCACCTTGATCGCGGTGGTCGGAGCGGTGCCGTATATCGCCCTGCAATTGAAGGCCGTTTCGTTCTCCGTCGACATCATGGTGAGCGAATTTCAACCGTTCGGTCCGGACAATTCCGGACTGTTTGACACGCCATTTGCGATTGCAGTTCTCCTTGCCATCTTCGCAATCCTGTTCGGCACCCGCCACGCGGATGCGACAGAACACCAGGACGGTCTGATTTTGGCTGTCGCCATGGAATCGGTCGTCAAGCTGGGTGCTTTTCTGGTGGCCGGTCTGTTCGTCACCTTCATCATATTCGACGGGTTTGGTGATCTGATAATGCAGGCGCAAAACTCTGCATTTGTGCTTGATCAGTTTCAGTTCGGGGTCAATCCCGGCAACTTTGCCATTCTCACATTGCTGAGCTTCTTTGCGGCCATTTTGCTGCCCCGGCAGTTTCACGTGGGCGTGGTGGAAAACCGGTCACAATCTGAGCTCCGCAAGGCCGCCTGGCTGTTTCCGCTCTATCTGGTGCTCATCAATCTCTTTGTGGTTCCCGTCGCGTTGGCCGGCCTTTTGAAGTTTGGTTCAAGCATCGATGCCGACAATTTTGTGCTGGCACTGCCAATTGACGCACAAGCGCCATTTGTCTCGATGCTCACATTTTTAGGTGGACTGTCTGCGGCAACAGCCATGGTGATCGTCGCCTGTGTGGCGCTCGCGATCATGATATCGAACACGATTGTTTTGCCCATTTTGCTGCGCTTCCGTGCCGGAGAAAACAACCCGTTCGAACGCGATATGGGCAAGCTGCTTCTCTATATCCGGCGCACGGCAATTTTCGTCGTCATGATGATGGCCTATGCCTATTTTCAGGTGGCCGATGAAACCGCCGCATTGGCGTCAATCGGGCTGTTGTCCTTTGCCGCCGTGGCACAATTCGCCCCGGCCTTCTTTGGCGGGTTGGTCTGGCGACGGGCCAGCGCGCGCGGCGCGCTGTTTGGTATGGGTGCCGGATTTTTGACTTGGGTCTACACGCTGTTTTTGCCGACAGTGCTGGATGCTTCCGATGCTTTACTGGTCTCGGGCCCGTTCGGACTGGACTTTCTACGACCCCAGAGTCTGTTTGGCACGGAACTCGCACCACTCACTCATGGAGTGTTGTGGAGCCTCAGCGTCAACGCACTTTGCTTTGTGCTGGCGAGTTACTCCCGGCCATTGCACGCGCTGGAGCGGCTTCAGGCAGCAATCTTTGTCCCCCGCGACAGACTGCCTGCGCCCGTCATGGGAGCACTGGCGCCCGTTGTGACTCAAGGGGCAATGATGGAGACGGCGGCCCGCTATCTTGGAAACGAGCGCGCACAGCGCGCCTTTCAGGCCTATGCGTCAGAATCCGGGTCAACGCTCGAGCCTGAAAAGACAGCAGATTCATCCTTTTTCCGGTTCTCCGAACAATTGCTTGCAAGTGCGATTGGAGCAGCTTCTGCCCGTCTTGTGCTTTCATTGTTGCTTCAAAAACACGAAGCCTCGCCCCACTCGACCCTGAAGCTGCTTGACGACGCTTCGGAAGCTCTTCGTTACAATCGTGATTTGCTTCAGACCGCGATCGATCAGGTTGATCAGGGCATCTGCGTGTTCGACAGCAATTTTCACCTATCGAGCTGGAACCGACAATTTCGCAAGCTGCTCGACCTGCCACCCGACATCGGGCAGGCGGGGACACCGCTGACCACCATTGCCCGCTCCATTGCAAGCCTGTCGATCAATCTCGCATCCGACCCGGATGGCGCGGCGCTTGCTTCAAAACTGATTGGAGAACGGTCTCCCTGGCAACTCAGAAACCGAAAACAGGGCCGTATTCTGGAGGTGATGACCAGCCCCATGCCAGGCGGCGGTCTCGTGGTTTCGTGGAGCGACATGACCGAGCGCGTGAACGCTGCCGCTGCCCTGAAGCTTGCCAATGAAACCCTTGAAAAACGGGTTGAGGAACGAACACAGGCACTCACTGAATCCAACAGACAATTGGCCGAGGCCACCGATGCCGCCGATCGCGCCAATATCGGCAAAACCCGATTTCTGGCCGCTGTCGGCCACGATATCCTGCAACCACTCAATGCGGCGCGGCTCTATTCCTCGTCGTTGAAGGAGCGTTTGGATTCCAACGAAAATCAACGCCTGGCAGAAAACATTGATGAATCTTTGGCGTCGGTTGATGAAATACTGGGGGCCGTTCTCGCCATTTCCAGGCTTGATACAGGAGCCTTGAAGCCTGAGATCACAGATTTCAAACTCGACAAACTGCTTCAACAAATCCGTGTCGAATTCCAGCCGTTTGCAGAAGAAAAAGGGCTGAAGCTCGAAATCCGGGAATCTGGAGCCGTTGTCCGCTCAGACCGGAATCTGCTGCGTCGCCTGGTGCAGAACCTTGTTTCCAACGCGATCAAATACACTCGAGACGGTAAAGTCACATTGCTGTGCAAAAAACAGGACGGCCTTTTGACGATTGATGTGCACGATACCGGGATAGGAATTGAACCGAAAAATCTGGCGTTCATCTACAACGAGTTTCATCGTTTGAAGTCCGGCAAACAACAAGCGCAGGGCCTTGGTCTCGGTCTGTCTATTGTTGAGCGCATCTCTAAGGCGCTGGACATGCCGGTCAGTGTGGAATCGGTTCCCGGCAGAGGATCCGTATTCTCTGTTCACATCCCGCTTGGCAATGTCAGCGAAATTCCCATGTCACAGCCCGTGGAAGCAACTGACAGCGCGGCGCATACAGTTGGCGGAACAGATGTGCTTTGCATCGACAATGAGCCGGCGATTCTGGATGGAATGCGATCGCTTCTATCAAATTGGGGCTGTTATGTGCGAACGGCCGAAAACGGTCGCGATGCGCTCGAACTGGTGAGGGACCGCGCACCTGATATCGTGCTTGCTGACTTTCATCTCGAGGATGAAACCGGGTTGCAGTTGATTGGGGAAATTCGAGCTGTGTGCGGAGAAAATCTCCCCGCGGCTATCGTCAGTGCCGATCGTTCATCCGATCTGCGCAATGCGACGGACGAGGCCAACATCACGTTGATCAACAAACCGGTCAAACCTGCTGCCCTGCGCGCGGTTCTCAACCAGCACATGGCCCATCAAACGGCAGCGGAGTAGCAGCTACAGTCTTCGGAAAGGTTGTGGCTTTCAAACTTTCGGACGATCCCGATCAATCAATCGGTTCAAGAATTTCGGGTCCGATCCTGGATAACCGAATGGCTGCCTGCGTTCGACTGTCGACGTTCAGCTTATGCAGGATGGCCGAAACGTGCGCTTTTACCGTTGCTTCCGAAACGCTGAGATCATAGGCGATTTGCTTGTTCAGCAATCCTTCACCAAGCATGGTGAGGACCCGGGTCTGTTGTGGTGTCAGTGAGCGCATGCGGGCTAAAAGATCAGCGACGTCAGGATCATTTTCCGACCCAAGTTCAACATCATTCGGCGACCAGATCATGCCCTGAAGAACCTGATCCACCGCTTCGCGAATGGTGTTCATATCGGAAGATTTTGGAACAAAACCCGATGCACCGAGTTCAAGCGAGCGCCGGATCGTCGCCGAGTCCTCTCTGGCGGAAACCACGATAACAGGAACTGTCGGATATTTGGCCCTCAGGCCCACCAGTCCGGAAAACCCCGAAACGCCCGGCATTGTAAGATCAAGTAACACCAGATCGACGTCTTCAGTTTCGCTCAATCGCTCCTGAGCGTCATCGAGGTTTGCGGCTTCCACAATGTCCGGTCTCTCACCACCGGAAAAATGCTCTTCCAGCGCCAGACGCAATGCCCCTCGAAACAGGGGATGATCATCAACCACCACAATTGTGGCTGAACCAGCCAGCGCATCCCTTGCCTGCATTGGACAATCCTCCCGACCACCTTCCCAGGGCGATGGCTCCTCTTCGCACCGGAAAATATTGGTCATTATTAAACTTCGCCAATTCTGTTGCAAGCACCCGCTGATCCTAGGTCAGGCAGAGTTCAAGGCATGGCTTCCGCGCAAATCCTTTTGCGCTGTGCGTTTGATCCTTCTATCCCGGTTTAAACTGGTTTAAACGAAGCTCCATGTTGCGATAGTCATCGCGAGTGAGCGAACTGCAGGTTTCCGGAATCATGGGGCGACATGTCGATCAGTCGGAGGCGAACTGGTGGCGCAATGCGCGTTTTGTTGAATTGCAAGCCTTGCTTGCCGCCATTGTTGCTGTTGGACTCCTGATCTATTTTCGCCCGCTGTTGAACAGCTTGTTTTCCGGCATCGCATTTGGTGATCTGGCGCTCATCGTGCTGATACCATTGATCCTCGCTGCCATTTGCAACGCGTCAATTGCCGTACGCCGTTCGGTTGATGAACAGTTCGACGTGGCCGATGATCGTTGAAGACGCCCCCTTCCAGCACGCTCCGTCGCGCCTGAGCCTGGCAATCGGCGGATTTGCTGTTGCATCCTCGATGATGTTTCTCCTGGAACAGCTTGGCGTCCCACCGTCTGTCATCTCGTGGGCATTGTTTCTTATTCTGGCGATCATCGCGGTTGCATTTTCCGTGATGGGCCGCACGCTGGAATCCTCGACATTTTTCTCTGCCAACCGGCTGGCACCGGCGGTCGTCATCGCCGTCGCCGACAGCGCCTCGTGGATTGGCGGGATCATGCTGGTTTCGCTGGCGTTTTCAGAACGCGATACGACCGTCTACCTTGCCCCGGCAATCGCATTGGCATGGTTTCTGTCGAGCCAGTTCATCGCCCCCTACTATCGCCGATCCACACCATTGAGTGTGCCCGACTACTTTGCGCACCGGTTTCGATCCAGCCTGATACGCCTTCTTTCCTTTGTGATTCTGCTCATGGTCGCTGCCGCATTGCTCAACGCCAACCTGCGATTGGGTGCGGATCTCATTTCATCACTGCTCGGCCTCGCAACCCAGACCTCGGCAACCATGCTCATGGTCTCAATGGTCATTTGCATGGTGATCGGCGGCGTGAAAGGTTCTCTCTGGCTCGGCCTGGCCCTGACCACTGCGGCGATCACGCTTTTACTCACACCAGCCATCTATCTGGCGGTGGTGGATGGCCCATCACCCGTATCAAGTCTCATTGCGCCTCCTTCCGCACTGCAGGATCCCCAACGACTGGATGAAGCCACCGCGCTCACCAAAAAGATGTGGATCGACGCCGGGCGTGTGGGCATCATGATTGCCGGAGGTGCCGTGCTCGCAGTGTGCTTTGGAAAATCGAACAGCGCCCGAACGGTCAGCACAGTGCGCGATTCCGGCACCTGGTCACTGTTGATTGGTGCCGTGCTGATGGCACTTGTGTTGACAACGCTTCCATTGCTCATTCGTCCTGACACGGCTGACAGCCTTCCCGCCATTTTGACGATTCTGCCAGAGCTGGGACTTGTCGCTTTGTGCTTTATTGGCGGGTCATGCGCCCTGCTCGCAGCGGCCAACAGCATGGCCCACGACGTTTTTCGCCGAATAATTGCGCGGAAAACCTCCAAGGGCCGCCGCATGTTTCTGGCACGCTTTCTGATGATCGTCTTCGCCTACGGCATGCTGTACTATGGAGATCGCATTGAACTGCTGCCGTTTGATCTGGTGCTGTGGGCGCTCGGTCTGGCGGCATCCACGCTTTTTGTGCCGTTCGTTGCTTCAATCTGGTGGTCACGTTGCACAAAGTGGGGTGTCAACACCGCGATCCTGGCTGGAATGGTAACTTATCTTTCCCCGGCAGCCATCACCTACATAAACGCTCGGAACTTGCTTGAGGGTTTGCAACCCGAGCAAATGGCGTTGCTGGTCAAGCTATCATCGCAACCAATTGAGCTGGCTGCCATGGCGGGCTTTTTCGTTTCTCTGATTACGATCACACTTGTTAGCGTTGTTACGCCCGCTCCTTCAGAAGATCGTCGGCGGTTTTTGAGCGAACTGCGAAAACCTCTAGGCGAACGTCTGATCGTGGATCGAATATAAAACAACCTGCGTAGGGTTCGGCAGAATGTTCTTGAAAAGCTGGCATTCGCCTTGAGGCCGCCTGGTCACGCGATTACTCTTGATCCGTTTCCTTCTGGTAGCGTCATCGGAAGGAGAGTGGACGGCCAAAAAACAAGAACAATCATGAGGGGTAAACATGGTCGAACAAGATGAAAGCGCTCACGGTTCACCGGAGTTGATCTACAAAATTATCGATGCCGATGCCTGGTCGAAGGCGGAAGCCGCCGGGGTTTTTCACGGCGCATCCATCGACCTGACGGACGGATACATCCATTTTTCGACTGCCGCGCAAGTTGCCGACACAGCGCAGCGCCATTTTGCGAACATTGGCAATTTGTTGCTGGTCAGCGTGGACACAAAAGCGCTTGGTGACAAACTCGTCTATGAAGAAGCGCGCGGTGGCGCCCTCTTCCCTCACCTCTACGAGCCGCTGAAAATGAGCCATGTGGAGCGGGTAAACCCCATGCCGCTTGGCGATGATGGAATGCACAAAATTCCAGCCCTTGACGGTTCGGGTCCGGCCGGTGACTGAGATTTTCGAACGCTTGTTCCGACCAGTGCTTTTTGCGCTGGACGCGGAGCGCGCTCATCGAATGTCAGTCATTGGATTGAAGAGCGGATTGGTTGCGCAGCCTGCTTTTTCCGATCCAGCCTTGCAGGTGGAGATTGCTGGCCTGAAGTTTCCGAACCCGGTGGGGATTGCTGCCGGCTATGACAAGAACGCAGAAGCGCTAACCGGACTAGGGCAACTCGGATTTGGCTTTGTGGAAGCAGGAACCGTCACACCGCGACCACAGCCAGGAAACCCAAAACCGCGGATTTTTCGCCTGAAACAAGATTATGCCGTCATCAACCGGCTGGGGTTCAACAATCACGGCCACGACCGGGTCAACGCTCGCGTCTCAAAACGCGCATCCGGCGCAATTGTCGGCGTAAACATCGGAGCCAACAAGGATTCTGAAAACTTCGTCTCCGACTATGTGGCTGGCGTACGGCGGTTTCTCCATGTTGCAGACTATCTGACGGTCAACATCTCCTCACCCAACACACCGGGCCTGCGAAACCTTCAGGCACGAGACGCGCTCGAACTGTTGCTGAAGGAAGTTCTCAACGCGCGCGAAGAATTGCAAACAAATGGCTCTGCCTCCAAGCCCATCTTCCTGAAGATCGCACCGGATCTTGATCAGCGGGAACTTGATGATGTTGCTGAGACCATACTCGCGTCGGGCGTTGACGGGGTGATTGTTTCAAACACCACTTTAAACCGGGACAATCTCAAAAGCCGCAACCGAACAGAAACCGGTGGGCTTTCCGGAGCGCCATTGTTTGATTTGTCCACACGCGTTCTCGCCCGAATGCGCATCCGCCTTAGGCCGGACTTTCCAATCATTGGTGTCGGTGGAGTGGACGGGCCAGACACCGCCTGGCAAAAAATTTCGGCGGGTGCGAACCTTGTTCAGCTTTACACCGGTCTTGTCTACAAAGGCCCAAAACTGCCGAACCTGATCAATCAGGGGCTCAGCCAAAAACTCAAGGTCGAAGGACTAAAGTCGATTACGGAACTGTCTGGCAGGGATGTTAAATCCTGGGCAGCCGAAGAATAACGCGATGGTCTATCCAAATGTTTCACGCAGTCGGATGTTCATACGATAGAACAGCGTGATCCCGCGCAAGCCCAGGAAGATTTCAATCGCAAACCATAATGCGTGATTTTCAAAGACCGGCACCAGCGCATAGAAAACAGCAAGATAAGCCACTAGCGAGATCAGCATCATATCGCGCATGTCACGCGACCAGGTGGCCCCGATAAACACGCCGTCCATTTGGAAGGCCACGACCCCGGCGATGGCTGCAAACGCTGCCCAGGGCAGATAGAGCCGCGCAATCTCACGCACTTCTGTATTGGTCGTCATGGCATCAATCAGCAACGGACCAAACAGGAAGCTGACCACACTACACAATATCGCCAGAACCGATCCCCAAAAGAGGGTGAGCTTCACCGCGCGATCAAAGGCAGGGCGGTATTGGGCTCCAACGGCGCGCCCCGCGAGCTGCTCCGCCGCCGTGGCAAATCCATCCAGAAAATAGCCGGCGACAATGAAAAAATTGAACAAGACTGCATTGGCCGCCAGTGTCGCCTCACCAAACTGTGCACCCTGCGCTGTGAAGAATGCAAAGGCAAAAACCAGACAGAAAGAGCGGATGAGGATGTCACGATTGACTGCAAACAACCTCACCCATTCTTTCTTCTGAAAGAGCGTGGGCCGATCCGGTACCTGTTTGCGATCAAGACCCGCCCAAAGGAAAGCGGCTCCCATGGCAAGGCCTGCAGCCTCCCCGCATACGGTGGCCCAGGCGACACCCTCAATTCCCCATCCCAGGATGAGCCCAAAATAGACGGAAAGCGCTATGTTCACGCCGTTCAGCACGGTTTGAACCGCTAGTCCCCGCCCCGCCTGTCCAAGCCCAAGCAGCCAACCAAGAACGGTGTAGTTTGCGAGCGTCAACGGGGCGGCAAGAATTCGGATCGTGAAGTAAGTCCGTGTGGCATCGGCAACCGCCTGAGTGGGCGACATGGCATAGAGGCCAAATTCCAGCATCGGCCCAGCCAGAAGTATGACAAGCAATCCACCGGCAATCGACACCAGCGCAGAGCGCAAAAGCACCGCTTGTTCTTCGAGACGAGATCCCTTGCCAAACGCCTGTGCCACCAGCCCCGTAGTGCCGGCACGAAGAAAGTTGAACGTTGTAAAAATGATATCGAAGAGTATTGCGCCAACCGCCAGACCACCCATCAGCGCCGCATCACCGAGCTGGCCCACCACCGCGGTATCCACGATGCCAAGCAGGGGCGTTGTCAGAAACGCAAGCGTCATCGGCCAGGCGATGTTGAACACCATCGCGTTGGTCACGTTGAACGGTCTGGGGCTTTGTTCGGCGTCCATGAGTGGATTTGGATGGAGAATGCAAAGCGCGGGCAGTCCGGCCTATCAGGTGATTGTGGACACGGCAACCGAACTCAAGTCGGTTTGCTGACCGCTTGCGTCACATACTCTGAATCAGGCCGTTGCAATAAACGCCAGGGACAGGGCTGAGACCACCAGCGCCGTCAGGATCATCCGCAACCGCACGAACCAGGACGGAAGTTCAGCACGTGTACCGGAGAATGAGTCCCAGGCCCCGTGAACAGCGAATGCCAAGGCCATCAGACCAAATGACACCGGTTCCGAGATAAAGAGTGCAACCCATCCAATCAGCGGTCCGATGACCGACAGGATATAGATCTGTGCTGCACGATCAGAATTGGTGAGGCGCAGGGCGCTTCCCCAACGAATACCGCCGAGGAATGACAGAATGATCGCCGCATAGGTTTTGAGCGCATCTGCGGCAGTGGAGTAGAAAGCGCTTTCCTTGCCAGTTACCAGCAGCAGAAGCGCCAGAACGCCGAACGGTAGGAAGCCTGCAATCGCGGCCCACCAGGCCAGCGATTGCGCCCGCTTTGCGCTTTCTCCACGCAGATAGTCGGCTTCAATGCCGTTTGGTCCGCCTGAAACGTCAGATGCACTCGTCACGGCTCGTTCCGGTTCAAAATCAACGGCCGGATCAGATGTTCTGGGCCTGAAGCGCCTTCAGCAGGTTCTGGTCAACCGTACCGGTTTCCGGCAATCCGGATTTCTTCTGGAACTCCAAAATTGCCCTTCGTGTCTTCGGCCCGGCAACCCCATCCGGAGATCCCACATTGAACCCCTGTTTGTTCAGCAAAGCCTGCGCCTTTTGCACCATGGCCCGTTCGGAAGTTGTTGCCGTTGCACTGCGGGTCGCAGACTTGGCACGCCATTCTTCAGGCACGACCACACGGTTTGCCGCATTGTTAATCTCAGCCGGTTTCCAGCTTGTCACCAGCGCTCGGGCCTTTTCCAGCTCAGCTGGTTCCATGATGTTCGCAACTTCGTCCCGCTTCTTGGCAGCATCGCTGTCGCCCGTCTTGGCGGCCAGAGCGAACCATTTGTACGAGTTGGTGAGATTTTGTGGCAGGCCCATACCCTGTCCGTACAGAATGCCCAGATTGAACTGGCTGTCCTTCACGCCAAGGTTGGCGGCGGAATGGAACCACCGAGTGGCCGTTGCCATGTCGGTCTTCCCATTGGCACCCATGGCGGAGATGACGGCCAGATTGTGCATGGCACGAGCATTCCCCTGCTCAGCAGCCTTTGTGTACCACATCGAAGCCTTGGCAATATCGCGCTGAACACCCACGCCCTTCTCATAGAGGCTTCCGAGACGGTACTGAGCAGGTGCAAATCCGTTGGCGGCTGATTTCTGATACCAGTTTGCGGCCTTTTTCATATTGCGTGCCGCGCCACGTGCTTCGGTATAGCGAAGGCCGATTTCAAACTGCGCGGTCGCGTTACCCTTTGCGGCAGCAAGCTGAAGCGCCTGCGGACCAACTCCGCCTGCAAGTTTCGGCGCCTCGGTTGCGGCTGGTTTCGGATTCGCTGCAGTTGGAGCGGACGGTGCCGGATTGGCAGAACCGTCCCCGGATGCCGGTGGAGTTGCTGCAATGAATTTGTCACTGTCGGCAGGTTTCGAATTGCCATCAAACCCGGAAACATTTGCGGTCGGCTGTGACCCTGCAGGCGCTGTGGAGGCGAGATTGCCTTGTGGTTGGGAAGCCGCCGGGTCCACATTTCGAACCGTAGTTTTTTCAGCCATCAATGGCTGAACCTGACCCGACGGTGCAACGGCACCACCATTGTCGACCCGCTCGATGGTCTTGACCGGGCTCACGGCAACCTGAGGATTTGACCCACCAAGGAACATTCTGGAGCCGGTGAGCGCCAGCACGGCCATCAATACCGCAGCAGCAGCTACGATCACTGGTTTTTTGGCAAGTGAGAATTTAGATGACGACGCGGCCTTCCCTTCGGCCACTTCGTCAGCTTCACCGTCCTCAGGCTTCTCCATCTCGATGTTCTGGACACCGGCGGCAGCGGCCTGAGCAGCCCGGCGCGCGGCTGCCACATAATCTGTCTTGCCGCCGTCAATCGAAGGTGTTGGAGCGCCAGCATTGTCGAGACGCTGTGTCGCCTTTTTGACTAGCTCCGCAATGTCCGGTGCATTGGTGCCGGGTTCCAGCGGACGGGTGTCTTCGTCCACGATCGGTTCATCCACCGGAGCCGCCTCAAGCACAGCTTCCTGTTCAAGATGATCAGCCAGATCGAGCGGCGGCACATCATCGACCAGAACCGGTTGCGGATGATGAGGTTCGGTCACCTGAGCTTCGTCTGCAGTGACGGGATCAACCGGAGCAGGTTCAGGCATCGATACCAGATCAGCGAACTGAGCTGTCTGCATGGCAGGTGTTGTATCACCCATCGGGTCAGCGGGAACCGGCGTCGCCATGGCTGCCGCCATATCCACTGGTTGAGCAACGGGCGCAGCCATTGCCGGATTCTGCTGTGCGTTCACCAGGTTCGATTCAATGCCGGACAGGCGGGAAACGATTTTCTCAAGTGTCTCGCTCACCGCACCAAAGGTCTCTGTGGTGCGATATTCGCTCTCACTCACAACCTGCTGCAGTTTTTGCAGATCGCCGGAAAGCGCTGAAACCTGCGGGTCATTTTGCGGCTGCTTGTTGACCAGTTCAATTGTCGCCTGCACGGCCTGTTCAATCGCCTGCTGAGTGGATCCCTGATCACTCGCGAGCTGTTGTTCGATCTGGCCCAACCGCGCTTCAACCGGCGCAAAGTCAACCGAAGCCGGTTGCGCATTGCCAAGCTGACCTGAGATATGCAGCAACTGCTGCTCGAGGTTGTTGATCTGGTGCTGCGTGGAATCGTTTGATGCGGCTTCGTCGATACGGTTCGACAGCGCATGCAGGTGCTGCTCAATGACGGTAAAATCCGGGGCGGGCACAACGACTTCAGGCGCCGGGGCTGGTACGCTGGCCAGTCGCTCAACTTCAACGAGTTGATGGCTCAGACCTTCCATTCGTCTTGCCAGATCATCAATTTCCGGCGACGCCTGTGCGCTGACCTGCCGCTCAGCCAGAAGTTCGACCATTTGGGCCAGCTCGGTCATACGGCCCTCAAGCCTTTCCAGACCTGAAAGATCAACATCAGCTGGTTCTACTGGACCAGAAATGGCAACGATTGCCCGGGTAATTTCGTCAAGTCGGGCTTCAACGGCACTGAGGTCAACTGGAGAAACGACCGGCTCAGCATTGCTCGATGGTTGCGCGGCCTGTTGTGTCGACTGTGCAAGCATCTCGACCACTTCCGCTAAGCCAAGCAGCCGATTTTCGAGGCGCTCTATCGCCTGCGCACCGGGCAGCTGCTCAATGGAGGATTGAATCGAGCTGAAGTGATTGGTGTAGTCAGCACCTTCCGCGACGGCGGTGGCGGGTTCAGACTGACCGATCTGCTGGCTCAGATGCTCAATGGACCGCTGAAGCGCAGAAAACTGTTCATCAACATTGTAGTCCGGTTGCGCTGCCTCGACCTGTGGCTGAGCAAGCTTCTGACCAAGTTCGGCAATCGCCGCATGAAGCGCTTCAAAACGCTGATCGACCTCTGAGGCTTCAGCCTGAGGTGTCTGAGCTGCCAGATGGGTTGGCAATTGCTCAATTGATGCATGCAGAGCTTCCAGGCGTTGTGCGAACTCATCCACTGGCACTTCAGGTGCACTGGGCACACGAGCCGTTATGGTGTCGGGAAGCGTTTCAATTGTGGACTGAAGCGCTTCGAGCCGGGCACCAAGTTCTTCAATCGGAAACTCAGCCGGTTCAGGATACTGGCTGGTTATGGACTGAGGCAGCGCGTCGATGGTTGACTGAAGACCTTCCAGACGCTGGGCAAGTTGTTCCAGCACCTCACGATCGGAACCATCGGCCAATCCAGCGAGGGACTCGAGGGACTGGGGCAGCGTGTTGATGGTAGAACGCACATCATCAAGCTTCTGACCGATTTCGTCGATCTGTTCAGCGCGATTGGTTTGCGAAAGATAGTCAATCCGGTGAGCAAGATCGGAATAGCCGCCTTCCCAGGAATCCTGCTGAGCAGGGGTTCCAAGACGACCACGAACATCGTCAAGCTCAGAGTGTAGAGCGTCAAATGCACTGGCATCAAAACGCGGAGCTTCCTGAAGGGAGCGAATTCCAGCAGCGATGCGTTCGAGATCTTCAGATGGTGTGGGTTCGGCGGGCTGAGAAACTACATTTCGCAGATCGGACATTTCCGATTTGAGCACATCAATTTTGCTGGTCAGTTGGGCGAACTGTGACATCAGCTTCTGTTCGGCAATGGCCGATTGCTGGGCTGAAATCGCGGGCGTTGGCGGAGGAGCAGGCATAACGTGCCCAGGCGGCGGCGCATGGACAGTCCGCGCCATTGGAACAGCCGTCTGCTCCCACGCTGGCAATGCGGTTCCACTGGACAAGGCCTGCTTGCGGCGGCTGATTTCGGCAGCCGCATTGGAAAAAGGATGGCCGCTTTGGGGTTCGGGTTGAACACTTTGCGGAGCATACGCTCTGCTCGGTATTGGGGGAGCGGGTTGCTGAGGACGAGAGCGGTCGATCTGCGCGCTCAGCCTTTCAAGCGTCCGATCCAGATCGGAAGATGATCCACGTTCGGCGGTCTGCAATGGTTGTTGCTGTGGCGCGTTCATTGAAGACAGTCTCGCCTCAAGCGAATCGAGTGTCTGGCTGATGGATGAAAACCTGTCGCCCTGCGGATGGCCGGCACCGGGCTGCACGCCCTGTCCATATCCGACCCTGCCAGCTGCAACCTGGTGCTGATTAGATCTCATCGTCGACGCCCTTTTTGAAATTTTTTTTTTGAACTTCCGGGGAAGTTCGAGAGGCTGGTTTGCGGGAATGCGAACAACCCTCTATTGACTGTCGAACGACCTCATCGACATTCCCGTCGAGCTCGACCTTCTTGAAGGAGCTTTGGACCGGGTTTGATTGTGCTGGCTTGTTCAACAGATTGCTTCCTGACGGATTTCTCCCCACCGACTTCAGGAATGCGGGTGAATTCAAAAATTGAGAATCGTCACCACCACCGTCGACCGGTGAACTCATAATTCTCCGAACATGGTAAACAGGTCGTTAACCGGGGGGCTTGCAGATTAAGAAATCGATGACAAAAGCGCGTTCATCATTTTGTGGAAGCGACGCATGAGCTGCTCGGCAAATAGTGGTGGATATCGAGCAATCACAAGCACAGCCAACAAGTATGCCTAACATTTTGGCGTTGTGAACAGCTGCCCCCTATTGTACACAAATCTCGACCACAAAGCTGGAGGAAAACAAAAGTAAGCCGCCAGATGTACATCGACATCTGAGCGGTGGTTGTAGCTGGGCAACGGGGGCAAATACGTTACACCATGAACGACAATCGATTGGACAGGTTTGGAGAGGCGCTCAACGCGGGTGCTGGGGGGAAAAGCTTGGGCGTCACCGTCTATAAGATAGGTGATCTGGCGCGTGAATTTAATGTCACGCTGAGAACGCTCCGATTTTATGAAGATCGCGGGTTAATCACTCCAACACGTGATGGAACCACACGGCTATACTCTAATGAGCAGCGAGAGCGGCTGAAAGTGGTGCTGTTTGGCAAGAAAGTTGGGTTCTCCTTAAACCAAATCAAAGAGCTACTGAGGCTTCACGAGTCGGATCAAGGCAGTGAGCAAACACACTGCCGTTTGAACGAATTGTATAAAGGTCAGATTTGCAGTCTGAATGATCAGATAAGTGAGCTTGGCGAAGCAATTGAATTGCTGACGGGCAAGCTCAAAGCCGTCTGAAGATTCGAGATTGCAACGAGCGGAACGATTAAGGACAGACTGGCCAGCCAGATCGGCAAGGATTCTCTTTGTGGTCAGTCCAAGCTGTACGCTTGTTGCGGTGGGATTGGCATCAAATCTCGCCAGCTTCCTCACTCACCATCCATCAAATTGACCAATCTTCAAAAAGATCCGAACTGAATGTGAATTTTGACGTTTACGGAAACGTCAAAGTTTGTTAGAGGCTTCTCGCCCGCTTGCCAGAAGTCATCAATCAATGTCGTTGACTTTGACGTTGATTGAATTGACTCGCCGCAAACGAAACCCATTACTGATAGTGACGACATTCAGAACCGCTGGCGTGACGATAGTTGTGGCGTCACCGGTTCGCAGGACCGCAGGAGAGCCTCGTCCGATGCCCACCTATACCGCCCCCGTAGAAGACAGCCTGTTCGTACTCAACGACGTATTCGGCTTTGACCGCTTCAACAATCTTCCAGGATTTGAAGAAGCAACACCTGACCTCGTTGAGGCAATCCTCAACGAAGCTGCAAAGTTCTCTCAGGAAGTGCTTCAACCCCTCAATGCCGTTGGTGACAAAGAGGGTTGCACCCGCCACGATGATGGATCGGTGACCACGCCCACGGGCTTCAAGGATGCCTATGACGCCTATGCCGAAGCGGGCTGGGGCTCACTGATGTTCGATCCCGAATATGGCGGACAGGGATTGCCAGCAACATTGGCAATGATCGTGGCGGAATATATGTCGAGCGCAAACATGGCCTTTGGCATGTATCCAGGCCTCACCGGAGGTGCAGCGGCTGCGCTCTACACCCACGGTAGTGACGAGCTGAAGCAGAAATACCTGCCAAACATGATTTCCGGCAAATGGACCGGAACCATGAATCTGACCGAACCCCATTGCGGCACTGACCTTGGCCTTCTGCGCACCAAAGCCGTACCGCAAGATGACGGCACCTATCGCATCTCGGGTCAGAAGATTTTCATTTCCGCAGGTGAGCACGATCTGACCGAAAACATCATCCATCTCGTACTTGCCCGCATCGAAGGTGCGCCTGAAGGCACCAAGGGAATCTCACTGTTTCTGGTTCCACGCAACGAGGTGGACGCTGACAACAATGTGGGTGATGCCAACGGCGTTTCATGCGGTTCCATCGAAGAAAAGATGGGAATTCACGGCAATTCGACCTGCGTTCTGAACTATGACAATGCACGCGGCTGGCTGGTAGGTACCGAAAACAAGGGCCTGAACGCCATGTTCGTCATGATGAACGAAGCGCGACTTGGCGTGGGCGTTCAGGGTCTTTCGATTTCCGAAGTCGCCTATCAGAATGCAGTCGACTATGCGCGTGAACGTCGTCAGGGACGCTCAATTTCCGGCGTGAAGGACCCGGACGCCAAGGCGGATCCGATTATCGTGCATCCCGACATCCGTCGCGCATTGATGAACATCAAGAGCTTCAACGAAGCAGCCCGTGCCCTAATCTTGCTCACCGCAATCAATGCCGACATCACGCACAAATCCACGGACGATGAAGATCGTCAGACCGCGGACGACTTTATGGAGTTGATCACGCCAGTGGTGAAGGGCGTTCTCACCGACAAAGGGTTCGATAACACGGTTGCGGCTCAGCAGGTTTTCGGCGGCCACGGCTATATCGGCGAATGGGGCATGGAGCAGTTTGTACGTGATGCCCGCATCACCCAGATTTACGAGGGGGCCAATGGCATTCAGGCACTTGACCTCGTGGGCCGCAAGCTACCGGCAAACGGTGGGCGAGCAGTTCAGGCATGGTTCAAAGAAATCGGCTCCTTCCTTTCTGCGAACAAAGAAGATGAAAAGCTAACTGAGTTTGTGAAGCCGCTTTCAGACGCGCTTTCCCAACTGCAGGAGGCTACAATGTGGCTGATGCAGAATGCTATGCAGAAACCCGACAATGCTGGTGCAGCATCCACCGACTACATGCATTTGTTCGGACTGGTTTCACTTGGCTATATGTGGGCGCGCATGGCGAAAGCCTCGAACGAGCAGCTTGCTGCCGGCCCGAACGGCAAGGCCGCTTTTTATCAAGAAAAGCTCGTCACCGGGCGTTACTTCATGCAACGGGTCATGCCGGAATGCGCCGCCCATCTGGCACGCATCTCAGCAGGGTGCGACAGCATGATGGAACTTTCTGCGGACGCGTTTTAACCGTGGCAAAACGGCTTCCCCTGCCCAAGCGGTTTAATGCCGCCATGACGGAGGAAGCCTATGCGCGACTGCGTCAAATTTCAGCAAAGACCGGCCTGTCGAACAACTACATTCTGACGGTTTTGCTGGAAAACCTGGACAATTATGCCGATCCGAAGAAGCTGGATCAGACCTTTACCGACTTTATCGATGAGTATAGTCGCCCTGAGTGAGGGGGCCAGAGGAGGGCTCTAAATTGCAAGCAGCCGATGCATTGCAGGTCGCTGAACCGGAGTGGAAGACCGAAGACGTCTCCATGCTCGAAGATATGGCCAACCGGTTTTTCGAGGCAGAAGTTGCGCCGCATTATGGGCGGTTTGAAAAACAGGAGATGGTCGACCGCGAGATCTGGGAAAAAGCCGGTGAAGCGGGACTATTGTGCGCCTCCATGCCGGAGGAATTTGGCGGCGGCGGCGGAACCTACGCCCACGAGTCAGTCATCACCGATGCCATAGGCCACCAGGGTGTTGATGGCTTTGGTCTGGCGCTCCACAACTCCATCGTTGCGCCCTATATCCTTCATTACGGTTCAGAAGAACAAAAACAAAAGTGGCTGCCCAAAATGGCTACCGGCGAACTGATCGGTGCCATAGCCATGACTGAACCGGGCGCTGGTTCTGATCTTCAGGGTGTAAAAACCTCGGCCGTTAAAGATGGCAACCACTATCTGATCAACGGATCAAAAACCTTCATCACCAATGGCCAACACGCCAACATCATCGTTTTGGTGACCAAAACCGATCCATCACAGGGCGCCAGAGGCACGTCGCTAATGGTGATTGAAACCGATGAAGTTGAGGGCTTCAAACGCGGCCGCAACCTCGACAAGGTCGGCCTGAAATCAAACGACACGTCGGAGCTTTTCTTCGACAATGTGCGTATTCCAACGTCGAACCTGCTTGGGCCGGAAGAAGGCCAGGGCTTCATTCAGTTGATGGAACAACTCCCTCAGGAGCGCTTGCTGATTGCCAATCAGGCGATCTGCGCTATCGAGAAAGCACTGGCGATCACCATCGATTATGTGAAAGAGCGCAAGGCGTTCAAGAAGGCGGTCATCGACTTCCAGAACACCCAATTCAAATTGGCCGAACTGAAAACGGACGCCACGGTGGGCCGGGTGTTCATCAACGATTGTGTCGCAAAGCACCTTGAAGGCGGGCTCGATCCGACAACGGCTTCAATGGCGAAGCTCTGGCTGACCGATTTGCAGTGCAAGGTGATGGACGAATGCGTGCAGCTTCACGGCGGCTACGGTTTCATGAATGAATATCCGATTGCCCGCATGTTCCGCGATGCCCGCGTGCAGCGCATCTATGGCGGCACCAATGAGATCATGAAAGTGCTGATCGCACGGAGCTTGTGAGATCACTCACCAATGGTAGTTGGAGCTGAGGGCTTATGATCGACATCACCCAATTCACCCCCGATATGGCACCGCCGAGTGCGCAATTCCTCGGCATGGAGCCCAAGGAAATTGATCTTGAGGCAGGGTTCGCCAAAGTCGCGTTCAATCCGCGCCGCGAATTGATCAATTTCAACGGCGTGATCCAGGGCGGGTTTCTTGCTGCCATGATGGACGATACGATGGGCTTTCACGCCTTCGTTCATATGGGCATGAAATCCGGCCTGGCTTCCATCGACTTGCACACCCATTTCATGCGACCGGTGCCGCTTGGACTCATCACCGTTCACTCCTGGGTGACGAGGACGGGAAAATCGGTTGCGTTTATGGAAAGCAAGCTGTTCGATATGGAAGATCGTCTGGCTGCCCGCTCCACCACAAGTGCACGGCTGATCCCTTTTGCCGGAGCCGGCAAGTCTTCATAGGAAATATGGCAATGAGTGAATTTACACTGAAGTGTTTTGTCGAATCCGGCAACGCCTACAAAACAGCGTTGATGCTGGAACTTTGCGGCGCAGACTGGACTCCGGTCTGGGTGGACTTCTTCAATGGTGAAACCCGCTCAGATGGGTTTCGAGCTGAAAACACCATGGGTGAGGTTCCCGTTCTCATCCATCATCGCGATGGTCAGGATGATCTGGTTCTCACTCAGACCGGCGTGATTCTCACTTATCTGTCACGTCATTTCGGAGAATTTGGCCCCGAGAACGATCAGGAAGAGTATGAAATCCTGCGCTGGATCCTGTTTGACAATCACAAACTGACGGCCAACACCGCTACGGCCCGTTTCATGAGCCTGTTCATGAAGAAACCCGATGCGCCGGAAACGCAATTTCTGCATGCAAGAGCTCTCGGCGCATATAAAGTGTTTGATCAGCACATGAATGGCCGCGATTGGGCGGCGGCCGACCGACCAACTATCGCGGACCTGTCGCTGTGCGGCTACCTGTTCTGGCCCGACCAGATCAACGTTTCGTGGGACGACTATCCCAACATTAAGCGCTGGCTTTCCAACATTCAGTCACTTGAGGGCTGGAAAAGGCCGGAAGATATCCTGCCTGCCACCCCAACCGAATAACCCCGACCGCTCAGGAGCAACATTATGTCTGAGACCTATATTTATGATCATGTGCGCACACCGCGCGGACGTGGCAAGAAAGACGGATCACTTCACGAAGTGCCCGCCGTCCGTTTGGCCGCTCATACTCTGTCATCCCTGAGGGATCGTAGCGAGTACGATAGTAAAATTGTCGATGACATCATCCTCGGTTGCGTTGACCCGGTGGGTGAGGCCGGTTCCGACATTGCTCGCGCTGCCGTTTTTGAGGCCGATTATGACAATGTGGTTCCAGGCATGCAGATCAACCGATTCTGCGCCTCGGGCCTTGATGCGATCAACATGGCTCACGGCAAGATCGCAGCCGGTGCAGATGATATTGTGATCGCGGGCGGCGTAGAATCGATGAGCCGAGTGGGGATTGGCATGTCAGGCGGCGCCTGGCCCATGGACCCATCGGTGGCTGTACCAGGCTATTTCATCCCGCAAGGCGTTTCCGCGGACCTGATCGCCACCAAGTACGGCTTCTCCCGCGACGATGTGGACGCCTATGCGATCGAAAGCCAGAAGCGTGCCAAGGAATCCTGGGACGACAACCGCTTTGAGAACTCCGTTGTGCCGGTGAAAGACATCAACGGCCTGACCATTCTCGACCATGATGAGCACATGCGGCCGGAAACCGACATGCAGTCTCTCGCCTCGCTCAACGCCTCGTTCGAGATGATGGGAGAAATGGGTGGCTTCAACTACGTCGCCATCCAGGAGCATCCTGATGTGGAGGCTGTGAAACACGTTCACCATGCCGGCAACTCGTCCGGTATCGTTGATGGAGCGGCAGCCGTGTTGATGGGATCGGAAGCAGGCGGCAAGTCACTCGGCGTGAAGCCGCGTGCCAAAATCCGCGCATTTGCCAATATCGGCTCCCTGCCCGGCATCATGCTCACCGGTCCGGTGGATGTGACCAGAAAACTGCTTGATCGTGCTGGCATGGAACTGGGCGATATTGACCTCTTCGAGCTCAACGAGGCCTTTGCTTCCGTTGTGCTTCGCTACATGCAGGCCTTCGACATTCCGCACGACCGCATCAACGTGAATGGCGGCGCTATTGCCATGGGTCATCCATTGGGCGCGACCGGTGCGATGATCCTGGGAACAGTTCTTGATGAGCTGGAACGCCGCGATCTCAACACCGCACTCGTAACACTCTGCATTGGTGCAGGCATGGGCACCGCGACAATTATTGAACGCGTGTAAGCGAAAACACCGGACAAACAGTATGACCTACAAAAACTTCACAATTGAAACCGATGCCGATGGCATCGCCCTCATCACCTGGGATTCCCCCGGCAAATCGATGAACGTCATCAACGCATCGGTGATGGACGAATTGGACGCTCTTTTCACTGCGGTGGAAGACGACGAGGCGATCAAAGGCGCCGTCCTGACGTCCGGCAAGGATGCATTTGGCGCCGGTGCCGATTTGACGATGCTGCAGACCATGCTTGGCCAGTTCAAGGCGCAGGAAGCAGAAAACAAAGAGGCTGCCATTCAGGCCCTGTTTGATGGCGCATTTCGCCTCAATACGTCACTGCGGCGAATGGAAACCGGCTCCAAGCCATGGGTTGCAGCACTCAATGGTGTAGCGCTCGGCGGTTGTTTCGAGATTGCACTCGCCTGTCATGCACGCGTCGCCAGCGACAATCCGAAACTGCGGGTTGGCTTGCCGGAAGTGAAGGTCGGGCTCCTGCCCGGTGGCGGTGGTACGCAACGCGTTCCACGTCTCGTCAACACACAGGATGCCCTGCAGATGTTGCTGCAGGGCAAGGCCCACCCAGGCGCGAAAGCAAAACAGCTTGGCCTTGTGAATGACGTCGTGCCTGCTGCCGAACTTATTGAAAAAGCCAAAGGCCTCATAAAGGACGGTTTGAAACCGCAGCAGCCCTGGGACGTGAAAGGCTTCAAATTGCCTGGTGGTCCTGTCTACTCCGCCGCCGGTGCGCAGCTTTTCCCCGCGGCCAATGCCCACTATCGCAAGGAAACCTTCGACAACTATCCCGGCGCCCGTGCGATCATGAAGTGCGTCTACGAGGGCCTGATCGTTCCATTCGATACCGCACTAAAGATCGAATCCCGTTACTTCGCCCATGTTCTACAGACCACCGAAGCGGCAAGCATGATCCGCTCGCTCTTCATGTCCATGCAGGAACTTAACAAGGGTGCGCGCCGACCGGCTGACGTTCCGGCCAACGAAATCAAAAAGGTCGGTGTTTTGGGCGCTGGCTTCATGGGAGCCGGCATTGCGTATGTGACTGCGAAAGCAGGCATTGAGGTTGTCCTTATCGATCAGTCACAGGAAGCTGCCGACAAGGGCAAATCCTACTCTGCCGATCTTATGGACAAGGCGATCTCTCGTCGCCGGGCAACGGCAGAAGACAAAGAAGCTCTGCTTTCCAAGATTACCGCGACAACAGACTATGACACCCTTTCGGATGCCGACCTGATCGTGGAAGCCGTGTTTGAGGATGCGGATGTCAAGGCCAAGGTCACCGCACAGGCGGAAGCCGCAATGCCGGAAGCATCAATCTACGCTTCCAACACATCGACGATCCCGATCACCTCGCTCGCCAAGGCTTCAAAACGGCCTGAGCAGTTCATCGGCATTCACTTCTTCTCGCCTGTCGACAAGATGCTGCTCGTTGAGATCATCATGGGTGAAGAAACGGGCGACAAGGCACTCGCCATGGCGGTCGACTACGTGCTGAAGATCAAAAAGACACCGATTGTCGTGAACGACAGCCGCGGCTTCTTCGCCAACCGGTGCGTGTTCCGCTACATGAACGAAGCTTACAACATGCTTCTGGAAGGTGTTCCTCCGGCAATGATCGAAAATGCCGCCCGCATGGCCGGCATGCCGGTCGGGCCGCTGGCGCTCAACGATGAGGTCGCAATTGACCTTAGTCTCAAGGTCATGCGCCAGACGGCGAAGGACCTCGGCGAGCAAGCCGTCGATCCACGTTATCTGGAACTCACCGAGACGATGGTGGAGAAGCAGGGTCGACTTGGGCGCAAGAATGGCAAGGGTTTCTACGAATATCCGGCAAAGCCAGCCAAAAAGCACCTTTGGCCAGACCTTGGCGAGCACTTCCCGCAAAAACCGGCAGACGAGTTTGATGTTCAGGATCTGAAAGACCGGTTCCTCTACACAATGGCAATCGAAGCTGCCCGCACGGTTGAGGAAGGCGTGGTGACCGACATTCGCGAGGCGGATGTGGGAGCGATCATCGGGTTCGGATTTGCACCCTACACCGGTGGCCCAATCTCCATGATTGATGGCATCGGATTGCCGGAATTCGTAGCGCGCGCCAAGGAACTTGCCGAACAGTTTGGCAGTCATTTTGAACCCACGCCGCTGTTGGTTGATTTGGGTTCTAAGGATGAGAGCTTCTATCAGCGCTATCGGCCACAGGAAGCACAGGCAGCCTGATTCGGCACTTTTTCTAAGGCAGCATTATGAAACCAAACGGGCCGCTAAGACGGCCCGTTTTTGTTTCGACGCCATCAAACTCTCTTATTAATGGAAAAATAGGGTCTTTATCGTAAACCATTCTTCTGGGGCAGCGGGACATTGCAAATAAGCATCCTGCATCGGTGAAATGGTGCAGATTTGAGGGTGGAAGTGTACGCGCGATGAAGCTAGGGGCTGCAAAAGTCGACCGGCAGTTGCTGGAGATTCTGGGTGTCGGGGGATTGGCATCCGGCTTTCTGTTCTTTGAACTCCAGTTCGGACTGGTCGACCTTCTCACAGGAACCCTGTTTTCCTCCAATCCAGGTCTAAAAACCTACTCGATTGCCATATTTGGCGCGATGTTTGTGGGTCTGGCTGTCTTCTCAATGACGCAACGGCTGCGCGCGCGCAGCGAAGCAACAGCGCGGCGAGATGTGGAAGAAAACTTCAAACAGTTTCAAGTGGCGGATCAGGCAACCGGTCTTCCGAACCGACTGGGCTTCCAGTTGGTGTTCGATGAGTTGCTCGAAGCTGCTCGCGTCCGCGATGAAGACACCCACTTCGCAATTCTTGCCGTTCACCTTCGCAACCTGGACACACTGCGCAGCATTCGCGGCCTCGAAGTCAGCCAGCAGCTGGAAATGGAAATTGCCAACTATCTGGTGTCATTGGCCGCGCCAGATGACTTTGTGGCCCATGGCGACTTTTCAATGTTCTATCTCTTCGTCAGTGGAAACGATGAAGATGATGTTCAGTTCCGGGTCGATCAGATTGTGGAATCTGTTGTTGCGTTGGCCAAATCCGGTGTTCCCACCGAAACGAGCACGATACCACTGCATGTGAATTTTGGCATCTTTGGCAGCCCGTCGCTTGATAAGATCTCACCACCACCAACCGCTGAAAAGGTCTTGCAGCGAGTGGACTACGCGACCCATCATGCGCGTAGCCGTGGCCGCTATGCCTTCTCAATATTTGATGAGCATCTGGATGCCGCCATCACAAAACGTGCGATGGTGGAAGGCGACTTGCCACAGGCAATCGCAAACAAGAACATCATACCGTATTTCCAACCGTTTATTGACCTGAAAGCAAACAAGGTCACCGGGTTCGAGGTTCTGGCCAGGTGGGAGCACCCACACGCTGGCATCATCATGCCAGCAGCGTTCATTCCAAGCGCGGAAGAATCCGGCATCCTACCTTCCCTCACGCTGTCTGTGCTCGAGCAGGCTTGTATAGCTGCGCAAAACTGGCCTCGGGATATTTCGCTCGCGATCAATATTTCGCCCACAGATCTACGCAGTGAAGCGCTGCTCAGCGGGTTCCTTGACGTGCTTCGCCGGACGGGAATGGAATCCCGTCGCATCGAAGTGGAGATTACCGAGAACGCATTCATTGAAGAAGCAGGTGATATCTCCAATGCCATTTCTCAGTTGAAAGAGATGGGCGTCACCATTTCAATCGATGACTTCGGCACCGGCTTCTCCAGCTTGCATCATCTGAGGGTCTTGCCGTTCGACAAGATCAAGATCGATCAGAGCTTTATTCGCGATATGGCGACAAACTCCGAAAGTCGGAAAATCGTTCAGACCATCATAGCGCTTGGTCAGAGCCTTGGTCTGCCGACAACCGCCGAAGGCATCGAGCTGGAGCAGAATCGGGAACTGCTGCAGGAACTTGGATGTTCCATTGGTCAGGGCTATCTCTACGCCAAGCCATTGAAGGCTGAGGATGTTCTGGCATTCCTCAACAGTTTCGAGGAAAAACTGAAGCAGGTTGCATAACAATCAGCCATCGACGTTTACGGCAGATCAAATTTACGTTTCGAAGCGAAAAACATCGTTCACCGATGCGGACTTGTATTCCTGAAGGGCACAGATAGGGTGCGCACGATTTTCAATCGGAGCACCAATCATGTCAGCGGTTATCGATTATTACTATTTCGGCGCATCGCCATTCACCTATTTCGGCCATGATGCCATTCAGGAGGTGGCCCAAAAGCACGGCGCCTCACTCAACGTGAAACCGGTAAACCTGATGGGGGTTTGGGCAGAATCGGGCGCTCAACCACCGGCTCAGCGCCCACCTGTTCGCCAACGCTATCGCTTTTTGGAACTTCAGCGCATTGCGGAACAGCGCGGTAAAGCAATCAACTACAAGCCCGCTTTCTTTCCCGCAGACATGACCCTGGCCGACAGCGCCACAATCGCCATCCTGTTGGGTGGTGGTGATCCACTTCCCTATATGGGCCGGGTTTTCGCCGGCGTCTGGGAAGATGAAGCCAATCTCGCCGATCGCGACGAGGTCGCAAAACGACTCACTGAGACTGGCCACGATGCGGACGAGATAATCGCCAGAGCCGAAAGTGGTGAAGTTGCCGCTGTGCGGGAGCAAAACACCCGGGACGCGACCGCCGCTGATGCTGTGGGCGTGCCAGCCTATGTGCTGAATGGCGAAGTGTTCTGGGGGCAGGATCGCATCGAATTCATCGATGCAGCGCTGGCATCCGGGCGCGAACCGTTTCGCGCATTGTAGAGAGCGCCGTTTTCTGACCCGCAGCAAGCATCTGGACTTGTTTCAACAAACACAATAGGGATGTAAGAGTATATCCCTATTGCGGAGAATTTCTTCCCTTTCGCGGGAAGAAATGTTCAAAATGATCGGCCTGTCTCACGAGCGAATCTGGAATGCCATTGACGCTTTGGCTTCTGTCAATGGCTTTTCGGCATCCGGTCTAGCAAAGCGCGCAGGTCTTGATCCCACCAGCTTCAACAAGTCAAAGCGGGTTGCGAAAGATGGTCGGGAACGGTGGCCATCAACAGAATCGCTTGCCAAGATCCTCGATGCGACGGGATCTGACCTTCAGACCCTGCTGGCCCTGGTGGAAAATCCAACCCGCACCGGTGAAGCCAGATTGTCTGCACACAGCACCGTTCCACTGATTGGCTTCGCGCAGGCTGGTTCGGGAGGCTTTTTTGATGATGCCGGTTTCCCCATCGGCCAGGGCTGGGACGAGGTGGATATTCCGGCTGCGACCACTGAGGATGTTTATGCGCTGGAAATCTCCGGTGATTCCATGCTGCCGCTTTACCGGAATGGCGACACGATCATCGTATCGCCATCAGCTTCCATTCGAAAAGGCGATCGCGTGGTTCTGAAAACCCGTGAAGGTGAAGTGCTTGCCAAGGTTTTGGAGCGCCAGTCTTCGAAGCGGGTTGATCTGCAATCGCTCAATCCCGAACATGAAAACCGCAGTTTTGAACCTGCACAGATTGAATGGATGGCCCGCATTCTCTGGGCGAGCCAGTAGCGCGCAATCTACAATGAAATGCGCAGTGGCTCGGACACAGGTCTCGCATCCGCCGGAAAATCGAAACCGCTGACAGGCTTTCCCTGAAACCGTCTTTCGGCTTCATCCTTGTCGAACTCATCCGCTTCAATGAGATTGTCAGCGCGAACTCTGGTGGGATCCAGATAGCGCCGCCCAAACCCGTCTTCATCCTCTTCAAAAACCGTTGGCGCATAGCCACGCACATTGATGTTGAAGATCATCGTCGGACCGTCATGTCCGCAGAACCAGTGCACATTGTTCTTTTCGTCTGATGCAACAAAAACATCCCCCGGGCCAAGAACGGCATCGCGCCTGCCGATGAGAACTAAAGTCCCATTTTCATTCCGCGAAACACGATCATATTCGCGAAGGTGGATCTGGCCCTTGAGTACAATCTGCAGAGAGATCAGATTGTGATGTCCGTGCGGCGGATGAACTTCGCCTTCCTTTACGGGACACAAAAGGACGGTGTAGCGCCGGTGATCCACATGCCGACGGATAAGCCAAAGCTGGTCGTCACTTCCCTCCGCCTCGGCAATTTCTTCACTTAGAGATGAAAGCAGGTCCATCTCCTGAAAGGCATCAAGCAATTCGCACAGCGTTTGATCTGGCGAAATGTCGTCCGCGCGCAATCGTTCCAGGATGCCAAATACCATGGAATCATCGTGGTCGTTCCAGCGGTTGATCTTGGTGCGGATGCGCGGGTTTTCAGGGCGGTCCTGGACCATCAGAGAAGCAACCATTTCAAATCGTTTGCCTTATTTCGCATCGGCAAACGAAGAACCATTCCGTCGCACCACTGTTTTTCCCCCACCATGCCCGAAGGCCGTAATCTTCGGTCGCTTTCCGCCGCCAACCTTGACGCCTGCGCCCAGAAACTCGTCGACGAGTTTCAACAGATTGCCTCTTCTGAGATAAATTTTCACGGTACAAACCTGTGCACCGCAGAATCCGCTGCGGGAAAAGTTGCGACGACAGGAAATACCCTCATGGCTTAACACAAGGTCCGCACGACCATCGCCATCGAGATCGCGCTCAATCAAACCGCCGGCTTCAAACTTTCCATCAGCACCATCGCAAGCCTCCGTAATCTCTTGATTTGCCAGATATTGAACGGCTTTGGATGCCGCAACAGCCGAGTTTGAGATCAACATAGAGACCAGAAGCAGGCCGGGAATATAAGCAGATCGGAGACGCATTGAGTTTGCAGGGTTGCAAAAAGTTGGTACCGCAAGATTAGCCGGTTCTCGCATCAGATCAACAACAGATGATTCCCCTGTCGGTTTCTCGGCGTGGAAGGTTATACTCAGCCCAGCGAATGTTCTGAAACCACGTTCACAAGTCTCCCAATGGGCACACGGATACTGGTCATATTGATTGTGCTGCTGTCCGCCGCGACCGGCTACATGTTCTGGGCGGAGCAAAATAAGCATGGGACAGTAACATCGGTGCCTGACACCGCAAATACCGGGCCTGCCAAAAGCCCTCTCACCACCGTCATCGCCGTTGAGCCGGTTAAAAAAGACGTGCGCCCGATTGAAAAAGAACGTTTTGCTGCGCCGAACCTCAATGAGGAAACCATTGCCCGCCTGCCCGACCAAAAACCCGACCCGGTTGCTCTGCCAAAGAATAAGGTCAAGCGCGATGTCCGTCTGCCGAGACCGATCGTTGTTTCTGCGGGCCACTTTCGTGCCATGGGCAAGGACTTCAGGATCGCCGGTGTGATTGCACCAGATCCCGATGAAACCTGCGGTCCCGATGGAAACCAGTTTCCCTGCGGTCGCATGGCTCGCACGGCGCTGCGTTCGCTCTTGCGAGGACGCACCCTCGCCTGCCGCATTGTTCCCAACGATGATGAGGCAAACAAAACCGAAGAACAAACTTCAGGCTCAGGTCAACTGGCAGATTGCGCACTCGGCAAGCGTGACATTGCCGAGTGGCTGGTCAAACAGGGATGGGCAAAGCCTGTTGCCGGAACGTCTTATCTGAAGGCGCTGGAAGAGGCGAAGGAGAAAAAGCGCGGCATGTGGCGAGACTGAGCCGGATTACCCCAATTCCCCCTTCAACGCCTGATTAATGAGGGTTTGAGTTTCGGTCACGCCATAAAGCGCCACAAATGACCCAAACCGCGGCCCCTGATCCTGACCCAGCAACACCTGATAGAGCGCTTTGAACCAGTCTCTCAGACTTTCAAAACCGTGCTCCTTGCCAATCGCATATACGGCGTCCTGAATGGCAGAACCGTCTGCACCATCGTCAAATTCGCCAAGTTTCTCCAGGAGGTTGCGCAATGCAGCTTCTTCCTGGTTGTTTGGCGTGCGGAATGATTTTCCCGGCTTCACAAAATCCTCAAAGTACCGGATTGCATAGCCCACCATACGATTGAGCTCTGGCGCAGTTTCCGCGCTCGTGCCAGGGGCGTAACGTGAAATGAAACCCCAAAGGATTTCCGGATCCGATGCGTTCGAGGCGCTCACCAGATTAAGCAGCATTGAAAACGAAACCGGGGGAATATCAGATGGCGGATTGGCCGAGTGAATGTGCCAGACCGGGTTTTGCAGTTTCTGCTGGCTTTCCTGCGTCTCAAAGTTTTTCAGGTGGGTGAAATAATCATCCACATTGCGCGGAATCACATCAAAGTAGAGCCGCTTTGCCGCCTTTGGCTTTTGAAACATAAACAACGAAAGGCTCTCCGGCGAAGCGTAGCTCAGCCACTCATCAATCGTTAGGCCGTTGCCTTTCGACTTTGAAATCTTCTGACCCTGCTCGTCGAGAAAGAGCTCATAGTTGAAGCCCTCGGGCGGGCGCTTGCCCAACGCACGGCAAATTTTCGAGGACAGATTAACGGAATCAATCAAATCCTTTCCGGCCATCTCGTAATCTACACCAAGTGCTGCCCATCGAAGCGCCCAATCCGCCTTCCACTGGCACTTCACACGACCGCCGGTCACCGGAGTTTCAACGAGGTCCCCCGTCTCGGGATCCTCGTAAACCACGCTGCCCGATTCTGGGTGCAGTTCCCTCATGGGAACCTGCAACACATTGCCGGTACGCTGGCAAACCGGCAGAAATGGCGAATAGGTCGCCCGACGCTCCGGCCCCAATGTGGGAAGGATGATCTTCAGCACATCCTCATGCACGTCCAGCATAGTGCGCAACATGTCGTCGAACCGTCCGGATGTGTAATATTCGGTAGAGCTTGCAAACTCATAGACAAAGCCGAACTGATCCAGAAAGGCCCGCAGCCGGGCATTGTTGTGGTGCGCGAAACTCTCATACTCATTTGAAAATGGGTCCGGCACCTTCGTCAGCGGCTTGCCCAGATAGGCAGCCAGCATCTCCTTGTTCGGCACATTGTCCGGAACTTTCCGAAACCCGTCCATATCGTCTGAGAAACACAACAACCGAACAGGAACCTGATCGTTCGTCAGAACCCGGAAAGCATGGGCCACCATCGACGTCCGACTCACTTCACCGAAGGTTCCAATGTGGGGGAGACCTGAAGGGCCATAGCCCGTTTCCAGCAGCACCTCATCAGGATAGCCCGACTTTTCATAGCGTTTGACCAGTTTGCGTGCTTCTTCAAGTGGCCATGCTTTGGAGTCAGCGGCCAATGAAAGATCTTCCGGGGTGCACGCAAGCGGCGGCCAGTCGAGTGGCGCCGTAGCAGAAACGGTCATCGCAAGTAGTCCTGATTGTCGTGATCTGAAAGGCACTGTTCCGCCATGGAACAGGCGGGCGGACCCTATTGCCGACGCTATACTCGGTCAAGCGGCCTAGCGAATTTCCTGTTCTTGCATTGAGACGTTCGTCATGCTGTTGCAGATCATCACCCAAGCGCATAAGAGCAATGCAAATGCCCTGTTTTCGGAGATCCATCCATGTCTGAAGTTTCCCATCAGGACGCCCTTGTCTATGTCATGGTGACCATGTCGGCCGTCGACCGGCGCATGAATGACGATGAACTGTCCAAAATTGGCGACATCATCAAGACATTGCCTGTTTTCGCAGAGTTCACTGGCGATGCTCTCATCCTCGCTTCCCAGTCCTGCACTCGCATTCTGCAAGAAGAAGACGGACTGCAACAGGTTCTTGGAATCATTGGCAGCCTGCCGGAGCATCTGCACGAAACCGCATACGCTCTTGCGGTCGACGTGGCCGCTGCCGATCTGCGGGTTGAAAAGGAAGAAATCCGATATCTGCAAATGCTGCGCGACAATCTTGGTCTCGATAAATTGACCATCGCCGCCATTGAGCGCGGCGCAAAGGCACGGCATCAGACACTCTGACAGTTGTGCCTGCGAGACGCGGGCAAGTTTTGGTGTGATGCACGATGGACGGACTTACCAATCTTGTCTCCGACAATGAGGGCACGATCCGGCTTGCCGTGTTTGTGGGTTTGTTTTCCATCATGGCACTCAGCGAGTATTTCAGGCCACGTCGAAAGCTGAACGCGTCGAAACAGCACCGTTGGTTCACCAATTGGTCGATCGTCATTCTGGATTCATTGATTGTGCGCCTCATTTTCCCTGCCGCCGCGGTGGGTGTGGCACTATGGTGCGCCAGCAATGGCATTGGCCTATTCAACATGCTGTCGGTGCCCTTTTGGATTGCAGCACTTCTATCTTTCTTGGCGCTCGATTTTGCGGTCTGGCTTTCCCATCTTCTGTCCCATAAAATTCCAATCTTCTGGCGCGTGCATCGTATGCACCACTCAGATGTGGACATTGATGTTTCAACCGCCATCCGCTTCCATCCAATCGAGATCGTGCTGTCGATGGTCTATAAGGTGGCTTGGGTCGTCGCACTTGGCGCACCAGCCGTCGCAGTCATCCTTTTTGAAATCGTGCTGAACGGCATGGCCATGTTCAACCACGCCAATTTCAAACTGCCGCTTTGGGCCGATCGGTTGCTGCGGTTAGTCGTCGTGACACCGGATATGCACCGGGTGCACCATTCGGTGGAGCGCCACGAAACCGATTCAAATTATGGATTTAATCTGTCGATCTGGGACCGGATGTTCAAGACCTACATTCCCCAGCCTCAGGACGGGCACGATGGCATGTCCATCGGATTGCCAAATTGGCAAAACAACAACCCCACGCGATTGGGTTGGACGCTTCTCGTGCCATTCAGAAAATAGCCCGCCAGTTTTGCTGACGGATCAAAAGATGCCGACCGGAAAATATCTGAGATAGAGTTCGGCAAACGTGCCTTTTTCATTGATGGCATGAAGCGCAAAATTGATCGCATCGCGCAACACCTCATCTTCCAGACGAAGCGCGATTGCCATGCCGTGCCCGAAATAGAACGGGGATAAATAGGGACCGCCCACAAATTTACAGCACTTTGCGGCCGCTCCACGATGAAGTGCATTGGAAAGCGAAAGACCTGACGAAAACACCGCCTCGATTTCCGATTTTTCCAAGGATGCGATTGCTTTTCCTTCGTCTGCGAAGAGTTTGACGTCGGCACCAGGAAAGAACTTCTGGGCGTAGGCGGCATGCGCCGTGCCGGTCACCACACCGAGTTTTTTGTCACGCAGGAACTCCGCCATCGGTTCCTTTAGATCTGAATCCTGACGCGCAATGAACTTTGCCGGCAGGCGAAAATAGGCTCGCGAAAAAGCCAGTCGTTCCCGTGACTTTGAGGTGATGGCAAGGCCGGCAAGTATGGCTTCTCCCTTGCCGTCCTTAAGTGTCTTTTCGAGATCGGAGAAAGGCAGCGCCTGAATCTGACAGATCGCTGACAGTTCAAGTTCGGCACAGATCGCCCGCGCAAGATCCACATGAAAACCGACCAGACGCCGCTGATCATCAATGAAGTTGAACGGTGGAAAATCCGTCGTTGTCAGGAAGCGTAGTCTGACAACCGATGAAGTGTCTGGCTTGATGAACCGGTCCTGATTGTTCCAGAAATTGGGAATATCGATGCGCTGTGCATCGGCGGACGCGGCGCCAAAAGCGTGGAGGAAAACGAACGCCCCAAGCAATGCGCGCTGAAAAAAACCTGGAAACAATAATCCCCGCAAGCGGTTGGCCTTTTACTGTTGTTGTATCTTGTTACGACAATACAGGCTTGAAAATGGAATCAACGCCAAACCTCGTTCTTCCCTATATCATGCCTTCGCAGGCGCAAAAGCATGTGACGCACAATGAAGCGATCCGAAAGCTGGATGCGTTGGTTCAGCTTGCTGTTGTGGATCGCACTCTCACCGCGCCACCGGCGTCACCCACAGATGGTGGCCGCTACATTATCGCTTCGCCAGCGACGGGCGACTGGCTTGGCCGAGAGAATCAGTTGGCAGCCTGGCAGGATGGCGCATGGGCATACTTTACACCCCAATCCGGTTGGCTTGCCCGGGCCATCAACGAAAATACAACACTGGTGTTTGATGGCTCCGCCTGGGTATCCGCCAGCACGCAGTCTTCCTTTTCAACGCTGGGTATCAACGGTTCGGCCGACCTCACCAATCGCCTGACGGTCTCCTCGCCCGCCACGCTTTTCAATCATGAAGGCGATGGCCATCAGTTCAAGGTCAACAAGAATACGCCTACCGACACGGCGAGCCTTTTGTTTCAGACAGGGTTTTCCGGGCGCGCCGAGATGGGTCTTGCAGGAAGTGACGACTTCAGTTTCAAGGTCTCTCCGGATGGATCACAGTTTTACGATGCCATCGCCATTGATCGCTCCAATGGAACAGTCAGTTTTCCCTCCGGCGTAAGTGGTGGGCCGTCCGGTGGCAACGGGAAAATCAATCAGATTGTTGGCGCGCGCTTCACTGATCAACATGAGACCAATTCAACTTCGTGGGTGGACATTCCCGGCGCAACTGTTGACCTCACACCTTCAGACATAGCTTCAAAAATAGAACTTACAGTTTGGCTGAGCACTGGTGGGAGCAGCAGTTGGGGCAGCTATGTTCGTTTGCTGCGGAACGGCACAGAGATTCTGTCCGGCATCGGTAATTCTGGAATGAGTGGCAACGGGAATGGCGGGTGTTTCCTGCATTGTTACAGTTCCATAGCCTATGCACCCATGCTGTGGAGCAGCGGCGGTGTTGATGAGCCCGCAACCTCAGCGCCGCTCACCTACAAGCTGCAGTGGCGGGTCGGCAGCACCAGCCATCCGGCTTACATCAACCAGGGCTCCCTGAAACGCAACGACAGCGGATACGGCGCGGTTACTGCAAGTCAGATTGTCGCGAAGGAGATATTGGCATGAGTGTTCTTGATGCATTGGCAGATCTTGGAATTCAGGCCTCGGTCTCAGGGCCTGCCCCGATCACCGAAGCGGACTATCTCGAACGAGTCACCATCCATGAAGGCGATCGCCCGGATTGGCGCACTGTTGTCAAAAAACTGGCTGAGCAGGAGCGAGTAGAACGCATTGAGGCAATTCGAGAAGAGGCGTCGCGCCGAATGCGCCATTTCTTGCAGGCGCGAGACAAGGAACACCTTTCTCAGATCATCATCAATGGTCACCGCGAAGCAACCCGCCTTCAGGAGATCAAGATCGAACATCTTGCCGACCCAACCAATCGCCCGGAACTAACACAAAGCGAGCATCAAAGGGTGGAGCAATTGAAGTCTGTCGACCGGATGCTGGAAGCCATTCGTTCAGCGTCCAACAACATACCGGATGATGTGGATTTCGCCGACGATCAATATTGGCCAACGGCAAGAAACAGTGTTCCAGCCTAAAGCCTCCCCGTCATGCGATAGAGCAGTGTTCCCACAGCCTCATGCAGCCATACATCCCACAATTGCAAACCATGCCTGACATCAAATGACACCCAGTTCGGATTGGCACGGGTGCGGAAGTCGACGGGAATGGGCGACAGTCGGTCTGCGATGCCAGCCTTCTCAGCGATGGCCATGGCGCGCGGCATGTGGCCAGCGCTGGTAATCAGTCCGAACTGCCCCTCGTTGCCATCCAGTATCGTTTTCACGTTGACGATGTTCTCATAGGTGTTGCGCGACCGGTTCTCAAAAATAAGGCGGTCAGGATCGATCCCCTGGCGATTGAAAAACTCCGCCGCCATCTCAGATTCGCTCCAGCCACGGGAGGAAAGGCTCCCACCAAACCCTGCAAACACCAGCTTCAGATCAGTGTTTTGACGCGCAAGTGAAATGGCCACGGTCAATCGTTCCGCTGACGCGTTGAGTTGCGCCTGGCCCTGCTCGTCGGCGATCTTTCCATCATCAAACGATCCACCCAGAACGATAACCCCTTTCAGTTGGGATCCATCACCCTGATACGCAGGATGAGCGGTTTCCAGTTTGTGGTAGAGCATCTCCGGAACGGCATGATAGCCGACGGCAATCCAGCTCAGCAGAGCCAGGAACGCAAATAGTTTTCGGGTTTTGTGGTGGCTTGAAAATTGAATCAGCAATGCTGTGATGGAAATGATCGCGAGCAGATTTGCCGGCTGAACAAGCAGTCCGACGGTTTTCGAAATGATGAAAAACACGTTCTTCCGTTCCCGGGCAAGCCGATAAACCAGCCGTGCACCTCGTTGACGTCTTCTGGCACCTATCGCACATTCTCGTCCAACCCAACAGAATCTTGCGGAGACGGACAGTGAAAATACACCTGAGCATTGCGGTTCTACTTTCACTTACCGCTAACCTGGCTGGCCCTCAAAACGCCGTCGGCCAGTCGATTGCCGTCGACCGCATTGTATCTGTGGCAACCGGCGACTGGAACAAGGACGGCGAGCCCGACACCGCAATGCTGGTTGCCCCTCCGCAAGATGGGGACGATATGGGCGTCATGTTCCTGTTGGGGGAACGCTACACGGGTCGCCAGGTCATGCATTCCTTCGCTCCGTCCAAGATATGGGGCAATGTTGTCACAGCGGGACAAGTGCCGAAAGTTGTGGCGTTGAAAAATGGCTCGATTGCTGTGACCAGTGAAAATGCCGCCATCGGACGCAACAGGTGGCAACAACAGCTCACAATTGCGTTTCGCGACAATCGCTTTGTCGTGGCAGGCTTTACGCACAGCTACTATGACACACTCAACAATGACGATATCGGCAATTGCGATCTCAACATGCTGAGCGGGCGCGGCAAGGTCAACGACAAGGCCGTGCGTTTTAAGAGGTCATCGGTCGAACTGACGAACTGGAAGGATTCACTCGGCATCTCAGTGTGCGGGTTTTATTAGGAAAATTCTCATCATTTGAGATTTCTTTTGGGGAACCACGAGCAGACTGGCGCTTAACCTCCATCACAAAGTCATTGCCTGCGCAAACACCTGAACCCAGTTTCGGTTTCCGTGAGCGAACAAGCCAGACCGGCACTCACAAAGTTGGAATTGGGTGACGCATCGCAGGCCTCTGGATTTGCTCGACCCTTCGCAAAGCCAACGCAAAGCATGGTTTGATTGAAGCTTATCGCCGGCATTTTTTACAAAACCAAGCTTGCAAAACATGGCCTCAGACTTTAGGAAGCGCTGGTTCAGTGTCCTGCGTCTCACGCAATGTGACCGCTTGGTATCCACGCTGAACCGATGCCCTGCATCAACCGCGCACCCGTAGCTCAGCTGGATAGAGCACTAGACTACGAATCTAGGGGTCAGGAGTTCGAATCTTCTCGGGTGCGCCATTTCTAGTTTCACGGTAATACCGCTTTGCTCAACGCCTGCGACGGTGCAGACCCCTGAAGCTTGTCGTATTGCGATCGCATTCTACGTGAATTTTAACTCGCTAAATGATCAACAAAATCAAGGTGCTGAGCGAGACCATCAATCTCGTTCAACCAGGCCTGCACCAACGCCAGATCATTTGGCGCTGCATGAACACCGGGTGCAATTCGGCTTTCGGAAACCGCCTCAACAGCCAATGATACCGGAACCGAGACCAACCGGGCCATTGCGGTGCCAGCATCCGTTCCCCACGCATCCATCACATAGGTCTTGTGATACTGGATTGCCCGGTCGCGCTCCGCCTTCAAAGCCACACACAAAACCACGCGATCAGGCTCGCCTTCGTCATAAGCATTTTCAGCCCAGAACTCTTCGGACAGCTCCGCCAGTCGCGCTCCGCCCTCCGGTCCGCTGAGCGTCTCAATCTCGGCAAATACGTTTGCCCAGGCGTCTTTCCAGCCGTTCAGGCGCAATGTGCCCCGAACAAACTCTTTGATGTTGCGCTCTTTCTGAAGATCATAGTCCTGGATGAATGGCAGGCTGTCGCGGTTCGGATAGACTTCAAAGGCTTCCGGCGTGGGCAGGGGTGCGGTGTAGCTGCTGATCGCGTCCCAAGGTCGCGTAACGTCGAATTCCTTGAAATCTCGAATGGATTTGGAAGGAGAGCGCAGTGCTTTCAACACACCCAGGGGTGACCAGCTGAATTTGTAACGAAACGGATTGGGGAGCTTTGGAACACCGCCGCAATAGGAGATAAATGAGAGTTGGTTGTCGGCGTGATAGGCGACGGACTTGCGATAGTCGTTCACCAGAACATGAGCCATGAGATGATCGATGCCGGGATCAAGCCCAACCTCGTTGACCAGCACGACACCGGCTTCTTTCGCAGCACCCTCCAATGCCCGCATTTCCGGTGCGATGTAACTTGAGGAGACAAAATTCGCTCGTTTGCCGATGCATATCTCAGCCAAAGGCACGTGCCAGTCACCGGGCAACATGGAAACCACGATGTCACCGCTGGCTGTTGCCTCGGTCAGCGCCTCCAATTCAAAGGCACGAATGTCATTGGCTATGTCCCCCACAGCCGCTTCAGCCTTGGCCAAAGTGCGGTTCCAGATCACCACATCCCTGCCCGCTTCGATCAGCCGCCGAAGACCGGGGATGGCTGAAAGGCCTGTTCCGCACCAGTGAATCGTCATGTCACACCTCACCCACATGTTTTTCAAACACCGCAAGCGCTCGTGTCCACACCGGAGCCTGCGTGTCAGCTAATTGCAACAGCGATGGCAAAAGCTGCGATGCGAAATCGATAGAACTTTCCACCGGCAAAAGCGATGGCAGATTGTCGATCGCCATCACGTCGAGCACCGGATCATCATGGACCCGCACCACTGGCGCTTGCCAATCGGTTGCGCGGTCATAGACCGGCACAGGGTTGTAGCTGCTATCAGGATCGCAGGCGATATCTCCAATCACTCGCAATGCTCGTGTTACGGTAAGGCTGGACCGTGGCACAAACTGCGGCACGCCCTCGTGAGCCAAAATGCAGTTGAAAAAGAGCGCGTGATCAAAAACCTCGGGGAAAGGCCCGCCATGGACCGTCTCGGCCATGTCCCATTTGGTCACATTCACTCCCAGGGCTGCACAGAGATCGCTTGCACCTGTTCCCACTCGTCCTAGAGCGCCGATCACCAACGCACTCGGACGGGCGTTGCCGGTTGCATCAAGACGTTTCTTCAAATCTGCCAGCAATGCATCCTTGTCCGAATAAGCGTCAACCGAACCACAAATATCACCTTGTTGCTGTGCTGCCCAAGCCATCAGCGAAACCGCAGCCCCTGCAAAACCCGCCCAGTAACCGAAGGCTGCAACCCTTCGTTCGGTCTCATCTGTCAAATATTCCAGATCGTAAAGCGCGCCACCGCCAACTCTGAACCGTTCAAGCAGCCGCTTGCCGGTAAACTGTCCCTTATAGGCGTGGCCAAACATAATGTGGCGATGCGGCAACGGTGTACTGTCTTCGGGCAGTTCCTTTAGGCCAAATATGATCGCGTCTTGTGGGGCGCTCGGCCAGCTGTTTTCTGCCACAATAGTGGCACCTGCCTCAGCATAGCCTTCAATACCAATGGCGCGCGTGCTGCTTTCTTCGACACTCAGTTGAAAACCAGCCTCGACCAGCGCACTAGCGCCTTCATAGCTTAATCCAACCCGTGCTTCATGAGGACGCTGCTCAGCACGAAGCCAAATGTGAGTGCCATTCATTTCCTGATTCATCCTGTGTTTTGATGCGTTGTTAGCATCGCAAACAATCGGCAGAAAGAGCCATTTCAACGGCTTAGGTGACGCCTACAGGCCGCAAACACATTAGCTTTTTGATTGAGCCTCGATCTCCGCCACATCTTCAGGTGTTGGCGGAGACCATCCCCGGTCCACACGCATTGTGAACGAATTGTTCCGTCCGGTCAGCGCCGCCTGACTTTCGGCAGCGTATTCCTTCAGCTTTTCAATGTAGGCGGTATTTTCCAATGGTGGAATGTCGGGGTCATAAAGGTGAGCCACCGAAACGAGTCGGGCCCGATCCCCTCTAACAAACTCACGCGCTTTGCGTTCTGCATCGTAAGGATGATCACCCAGCGCTTCAAGTGCAGAGCGCCCCGCACGAACGGAACTATCAAACGTCTCGCGGATGATATCCTTTGCCCCGGCAGCATACAGCTCATAAACGTGAGTCCGGTCGGTAGCGCGAGCGACAATGTGAACATGCGGATGGTGCTTTGCCACCTGCCGAACCATTTCGGTTGTTGGCTCTTTGCCATCTATCGCAACGATCAGGACGGATGCTGCTTCAATACCCGCCGCGTGCAACAGATCCGGTCGTGTGGCATCGCCATAAAACACCGTCAGTCCAAATTGCCTCAACATTTCCAGCTGAGATGAGGAATAGTCCAGCACGGTCGTTTTGTGACCGTTTTCGCGAAGCATGCGATTTACAATACCGCCAAATCGTCCGTGGCCGGCAATGATAATCGGCCCTTTTTCAGAGATTTCGTCTGCCTCGCGGCCTTCTTCCTCGACAAAACGGGGAGCGATCAATTTGTCGTAAATGATGAAGAGCGCCGGGGTGAGCAGCATAGAGAGCGCGACCACCAGCAAAAGCTGGTCAGCGATCGCAGCTGGCAACACGGAATTGGCGACGGTGAATGACAGCAACACAAAGCCAAACTCGCCCGCCTGTGCAAGGCTGAGGCTGAACAACCAGCGATCTGAGCCGTTGATGCCGAACAGAAACGACAGGATCAGGAGTACACCGCATTTGATCGCCATCAGCCCAAGGGTCAACGCCAGCGTGACCCACAAGTTTGCGGACAATAGTTCAAAGTTGATGCCGGCACCGACGGTGATGAAGAACAAGCCAAGGAGCAATCCCTTAAACGGCTCAATGTCGCTTTCCAGTTCGTGACGATATTCACTGTTGGCAAGAACAACACCGGCAAGGAAAGTTCCCAGCGCCGGGGAAAGCCCGACCAGCGTCATGAGAAGCGCGATCCCGACAACCATGACCAGCGCCGTTGCTACAAAAATTTCCCGCATTCGAGCGATGGCAACAAACCGAAACATCGGGCGCGTGAGAACAACCCCACCGAGAACAACCGCACCGATTGCGCCAAGCGTCACCAGAGCCTGTTGCCAACCCTCTAGACCATCAACAAGGCTGAGACCGGAACCGTGCCCGCCGTCTCCACCATGGGAGTCTCCACCATGGGTGCCTCCACCGTGCCCGTCGCCAGCGGCGCCGTGGCTGATGGATTCAGCAAGTTCTGGCAAGGCCAAAAGAGGAATCAGGGCCAGCATCGGAATAACGGCAATGTCCTGAAACAGCAGCACGGAGAAACCGCCCTGCCCACCGTCACTCTTCATCAGGCCTTTTTCATTGTAGGTTTGAAGAACAATCGCGGTCGACGACAGCGCCAGCACAAGCCCAACAGCAAGAGCGATGCTCCAAGTCTGTCCCAACACCATAGCCACGCCCATAACGATAAGAACCGTGAGGCCAACCTGAAGGCCGCCCAGGCCCAGCAGCCGCATACGCATGGACCACAGCAATCGCGGTTCAAGCTCCAGCCCGACAAGAAACAGCATCATCACCACGCCAAACTCGGCGAAGTGCTGAATGCTGACCACGTCCACGCCAAACACAGCAAGGATCGGGCTGATGATGATCCCGGCAATCAAATAGCCAAGCACCGATCCAAGACCGAGCTTCGAGGCTATCGGCACAGACAAAACACCGGCGGCTAGGAATACAAAGGTAATGAGAAGGATATCGCTCATGTCATTCCCCCTTGCTCATGGGCAAGGTCTCCGCCTGCAACACATCCATTTCGGTTGTTGCTTCAAAGTCAAAGCGATCATCTCTGATGGCTTCGATCAGCGCGCAATACCCTGCGACATGTGGTTCGACCAGGTTCTGGCCAGGCGCTCTCAACGAAGAATACAAAACATATGGTGCTGCAAAACGCATATTGCACAGCCGCGCTGTTTGCTCGAATGGTGTCAAAAACGTACGCAATGGAAAATGCTGATAGCCTCCCGAAGAATAAGCTTCTTCAGGCCCGGCCGCTGATAGTGCCATCATCATGGTCTTTCCTGAAAGCTTGTCCCCGTGTGATCCATAAGCAAACCCGTGCTCTAGCACGAGATCGATCCACTCTTTGATGATCGACGGGGTCGAATACCAAAAAAGCGGAGACTGAAACAGGATCACATCATGTTCGAGAAGTCGCGCCTGCTCGCGGTCCACATCAATGTCAAACCGAGGGTACTCCTGATAAAGATCAACAATGCTGATGCCATCAATGGTTCTGGCCATTCGTGCCATCACCTTGTTCACGTGGGATTTGTGCGCCCCGGGATGGGCATAGTAGATCAGCAGATTGGCCATGGTGTATCGTGCCGTCGCATTCGCGGAAGTGGTTGCTGATGAGTCCTACGCCAGCATTCAAAGATGCCCAAGACAATCTTGGTACTGGAACGGAAAATTGGGCTCACAAGAGGCCGGATAGGGAGGATGAATGGACAGTTTTGATCCAACAGCGGAATATTCTGACATTCGTGAGGGTGTGGCCCATGTTTGTGCAAAGTTTCCCGGTGAGTATTGGCGCGATCTGGATCAACGACGCGCATATCCCAAAGACTTTGTCAACGCACTGATAGGTGCCGGATATCTAAGCGCCATGATACCGGATGCCTATGGTGGATCAGGGCTGAATCTGACGGCTTCCGCGGTCATTCTTGAAGAAATTCACCGCAATGGCTGCAATGCCGCCGCCTGTCATGCGCAGATGTACACGATGGGTACTGTGCTGCGGCACGGGAGCGATGCGCAAAAGCAAAAGTACCTACCTGGTGTTGCTGATGGAAGTCTGCGCTTACAGGCGTTTGGCGTTACGGAACCCACAAGCGGAACAGACACTTTGTCGTTGCGGACAACGGCGACACGCGATGGAGATGACTATCTGGTCAATGGCCAGAAGATCTGGATCTCCCGCGCGGAACATTCCGATCTCATGGTTTTGCTGGCCCGCACCGCACCGCGCGATAAGGTCCAGTCGCGCACGGACGGACTGTCTGTGTTTCTGATTGATCTGCGCGAACTGCGTGGGAACGGAGTGGAAATTCGTCCAATCCGGACCATGATCAATCACGCCACCACTGAAATATTTTTCGACAATGCCCGCATACCCGCCTCCAGCCTAATCGGTGAGGAAGGGAAGGGATTTCGATATATTCTGTCGGGCATGAATTCAGAGCGTATTCTGATCGCCGCAGAATGCATCGGAGACGCAAAGTGGTTCATTGAAAAAGGAGCCGACTACGCCCGTGAGAGAGTGGTCTTCGGATCACCCATTGGCGCAAATCAGGGCATACAGTTCCCGCTCGCCCGGTCTCAGGCGCATCTGATGGCCGCGGAGGCAATCGTCTATCGGGCTGCCGCTATGTATGATTCTGGTCTTAATCCCGGCGTTGAAGCGAACACCGCAAAACTGCTCGCAGCCGATGCGAGTTGGGAGGCCGCCGATGCGTGCCTGCAAACCCATGGCGGGTTTGGTTTCGCAGAAGAATATGACGTTGAGCGCAAGTTCCGTGAGGCACGCCTCTATCAAACCGCACCCATCTCAACCAATCTGATCCTTTGCTACATTGCGGAGCAGGTGCTGGGATTGCCGAAATCCTATGGTCCGGGACGGGCCTGAAATGAGTGTGAGCAACATGGGCGGGCCGAACATGGGCGTGACCGACCAACTTGTCGAACTGTCCGGCCTGGCGGTGGATGCGCTGCCGGCATCCGCACTGGAGATGGCGCGTTTTTCCCTTTTCGACTGGATGGTGTGCGCCCGTGCTGGTCGAAACGAGCCCCTGTCAAAAAAGTTTAGAGCATTTGCGGCCGCCGAAGGCGGTAAGCCGTTCGCTTCAATTGTTGACGGTTCGCCGACCTCTGCCCGGCTCGCGGCCTTGGTCAACGGCTCAATCAGCCACGCACTCGATTTTGATGACACCCATTTCGCTCATATCGGCCATCTTTCTGTGGGAATATACCCGGCGGCTCTGGCAATGGCGGAAGAATTGGACCTCAGCGCCAACGCACTTGTTGAAGCCTTCCTGATTGGAGCGGAGGCTGCAATTCGGCTAGGTATGGTGCTGGGCTCCAATCACTACAATCATGGCTTCCATCAAACGGCGACGGCCGGTGCATTCGGTGCCACAATTGCGGCTGGTCGGTTGCTCGGATTGACCAAGGTGCAAATACGTCATGCACTTGGCCTCTGCGCCACCCGCGCTTCAGGACTGAAATCCCAGTTCGGCACCATGGGCAAACCGTACAACGCCGGTATTGCCGCTTCCAACGGTGTTGAGTGCGCCAAGCTTGCCAAACTTGACTTCACATCGGCGGACGATGCGGTGATGGGTCCGCAGGGTTTTGTGCCGACACACAACATAGCCGACATCGATACAACCGAATGGCCTATCCCCACCCGTGATGCGTTTCTGTTTGAAGACAACAAGTACAAGTTTCACGCTTGCTGTCACGGGTTACATGCGATGATCGAGGCCTTGCTCAAAATCCGCACATTGGGAGCCGAAATCTCCAACGTCGAGCACCTGGAAATCCGAACCAATCCGCGTTGGCTCAAAGTGTGTGACAACAAATCACCAAAGACGGCGCTTGAGACAAAGTTCAGCTATCTCTGGTTGGCCGGTATGACCCTTCGCGGCGATACGACAGGTGATGATCGCCTCTATTCCGACGAGCTGGCTCGTGATCCACAATTGACGGAGTTCGCTGAGCGGGTGCGCGTCATTGGTGACGAAAACCTGAGCGACCTTCAGGTTGCAGGTGCCGCAACTCTGAAAACCGGCGATCACGTTCCGGTTGAACATGATCTTGCAGCAAAACTTCCCAGTGCCAAACTCAAACAAAAACTTCGGGCAAAAGCAGTCGCTCTATTGGGTGGTGAAGGCCGGGAGATATGGGACAACTTCAACCGTCTCAACACTATGAGCGCCAGGGAGATCGGTCAGATCATCGCTCAGGGCACAGAGGTTGCTACATCATCTGGATGACATGTCGGATGGTTGATCCTTCAGCCAACGCATCAAAAGCTTCATTGATTTCTTGAAGCGGACCGCTGGACGTCATCAACCGATCGACCGGCAAGCGCCCTTGTTTAAAGAGAGCAATATAACGGGCGATATCCCGCGACGGGACACCGCCCCCCAGATAGCTGCCTCGCACAGTTCGCTCTTCACCAACAAGCCGCACCTGTTGAATGGAAACGTTCACAGCCGGATTTGCAAGACTAGCCGTTACCGTCTGGCCCCCGCGTCGGGTTACGGCATAGGCGAAGTCAAAAGCTGGTGCGACACCTGCCGTCTCCACTGCGGCGTGAACCCCGCCACCCGTCAGAGTTTTGATTTGATCAACGGCGTTATCATCTCTCGAGTTGAACGTTGCTGTGGCGCCTAGATCGCGTGCAAAGTCTAGTTTTTCCTCGTTCACGTCGACAGCGATAACATCAGACGCACCCGCCGCCAAAGCCCCCAGCACCGCTGAAAGTCCAACACCGCCGAGACCTATTACTGCGACGGATTCTCCAGGTCGAACGGCAGCAGTGTTTACAACAGCCCCCATTCCGGTCAGAACCGCACACCCGAACAGAGCCGCCTTGTCCAGCGGCAAATCCTTGTCGATCTTCACCAGCGACCGCTCGGAAAGAACCGTGTATTCGCCAAAAGCCGACACACCAACATGGTGATAAACCGGCTGATCGTCCAACGCCATGCGGACTGCGCCACCGAGCAGTGTGCCCGCATTGTTGGCGGCAGCGCCAGGTTCACACAACGCCGCGCGACCTTCAGCACACGGCGCACAATGTCCGCAGGATGGCACAAAGACCATGATCACATGATCCCCGGGTTCTAGATTTTTCACGCCGGGTCCGCATTCCTCAACGATGCCTGAGGCCTCATGTCCCAACGCCATGGGAATCTGGCGTGGCCTGTCACCATTGATGACCGAAAGGTCCGAATGGCAAAGGCCAGCGGCAGCAATGCGCACCAGAACTTCGCCATCACCCGGCGCATCGAGCGAAACCCGTTCAAGCCGAAGGGGCTTTGTTTCCGCATAGGGTCGCGCCATTGGGCTTTCGTGAAGAACAGCGCACAGGCTGGTTCGATGACTGGACGTTGCTTCCATCGCTAAAGTTCCCTGCGGGCATCTGAATAGTCGATCCCTAAGGCAACAGGTTCGACGCATCTGTGCAAGCCCGTTTGTTCAAAACCTCAATTGGCGATCGATATAGGTTTGGAACCCTGATTACGGGGGGCATCCCGAGAACAGCTGTTCAACCGGCGCTTGCCATGGCAGATCAAAGGACGGACTTATTGCCAACCTGTGGAGCGAAGATGCCCAAACGGCCATTGGAAGGAATTTTGGTTATATCAATTGAGCAGGCCATCGCGGCCCCATATTGCACCAGGCAGTTGGCGGACCTTGGCGCGCGGGTGATCAAGGTCGAGCGCCCTGAGGTCGGCGACTTTGCCCGCGATTACGACACCAGAGTACGCGGACTGTGCAGCCATTTCGTATGGACCAACCGGTCGAAAGAAAGCCTAACGCTCGATCTGAAACGCTCAACAGATGTGAACGCACTGCAGAAACTCATCAGAAGGGCAGATGTTTTTGTGCAAAATCTCGCTCCCGGCGCAATTGATCGAATGGGTATTGATTTGAGCGCTGAGCGTGCTCAAAACCCCAAACTGATCACATGTTCAATTTCAGGATACGGGCCCGGCGGAGACTGGGAAAATCGCAAGGCGTACGATTTGCTCATTCAGGCGGAAGCTGGATTTCTTTCGGTCACCGGCACGGCTCAAGCGCCTGCAAAGGCTGGCATCTCTATCGCTGATATTGCAGCCGGAACCACCGCGTCACACAATATTCTTGCAGCACTCGTTCAACGTGGTGTCAGCGGAACGGGCGACCATCTTGAAGTTTCCATGCTGGAAGCCATGACCGAGTGGATGGGATTTCCAATGTATTACGCCATTGATGGCCATCCACAACCAAAGCGCAGCGGTGCAGGCCACGCCACCATCGTCCCCTATGGCATCTATGAAACTGCAGATGGCTCTGTGCTGTTCGGCCTTCAAAATGACCGGGAATGGGCGGCATTCGCAAATCATGTGCTTGAACGCGCTGAGTTTGCGAATGCGCCAGACTATCTTGGCAATCACAATCGCAGCGCACGCCGTGCAGAGGTCGATGAATTAATTGGTAGTGTGCTCGCCAGGCTGACGACCGAAGAGGTGCTTTCCCGCATGGCCAAAGCCGGCATTGGGACAGCCCGGGTCAACGATATCCAAGATGTATGGAAACACCCGCAGCTAAAGAGCCGAAACCGCTGGCGGAACATCGAATCAGAAGTCGGCAGTGTTCCCGCTTTTCTGCCGCCCGGTTCCGGAAGTTGGGAGCCGCAGATGGGGCCAGTGCCAGCCTTGGGCGAGCATACGCAACAGCTCAATGAGGAGTTTGAGCTCGGGCTTTAGAGCCGTTCCCCTTTTGATGGAATCTTCAAAAGGACAAGGAACCGCGCCAAAACAAACACTTGGAGCGCAGAAGCGTTTCCATGAAACGGTGATGCGCTCTAGAACCGCTCACATTTGGGGTGATTTCCCGCTGATCAGGACATTTCAGCGGCCACTTTGGCCTTGATCTTTTCCCTCTCAGTCGTCTCGCGGCGCATTTTCTCCAGCGCCTCCTCGCCTCCACGCGTCTGGGAGATCATTTCCAGATCAGCAAGGCGGTTATCGCCAACGGGCTCCATGGCAACATCGGTATAGTTTTTACGATTGGGATCGCGCTTGATGCGGCGATATTTCGGGTAGACCTTCGCAAGCATGCGCAGCCATTTATACTGTTTGGCCACCGTTTCGGCGGCATACATGGGGTAGAATTTCCACGCGGGTAGAATGGGCAGTCCGGGACGCCGGTCCCGACGATGTTTGCGACGCAGGAACCCGGATTCGAGTGGATGAACGCCCTCAATTTTCACCGATCCGGCAAACATAAGCATCAGGAACATGATATTGGTTGGTGACCGGCCAATTGATGCCATCCGCTTCATCACCGTTTCCATGTGATCCGGTGAGTAGTAGTGGTCCCACGCGTCACGATAGGCGCGTTCCCACTCCTTGTTGCTCATCGTCGGGTGCTTGCTAACCCGATGATTAAGATCATACTTGTTCATATCAGGATCCATCCACTCGCCCTTCTCAAGCAGAGTTTTATGGTCCTCTGAACCCGGCAGCGGGGTGAGATAGAAGAACTCAAGCAGGTCGAGCGGTAGTTCCCGCTTTACGATATCAATGTCGCGAATGATCGATTCGTAGGTGTCTCCCGGGAAGCCAAGAATGTACCCGGCATATGTCGTGGCACCGACGGCCTTCCAAGCCTGGAGCATCTCGCGATACTCAACAATGCGGTTCTGTTTTTTCTTTGCCGCCGCCAGATTGTCCGGATTGATATTCTCCAGACCAATGAAGACGCGCGTGACACCGGCAGCACCCGCTTTCTCGATGAAGTTCTTGATGCGATGGCACAGCGTATCGACCTGAATGACGAACTTGATGTTCATCTTCTCCACTTGTCGAAGATGGATCAACCGGTCGAAAAAGCTCTCCCAATCCCGGTTGCGGGCAAAATTGTCATCGGTGATGAAGAACCGGTTGATGCCCTGCTCAACATTCTCCCGAATGATTTTTTCCAGATCATCCGCCGTGCGAAATCGCGATTTTCGACCCTGCACATTGATGATGGTGCAAAATGAACATTGAAACGGGCATCCACGACCCAGATCGAAAGACGAATGACTTCCCGCTGTGCGCTGGATATGCTGCTGCGGCAGCAATGGGGTGGGTTGCCCAGTCATATCCGGCAGGGCGGACATGAAATTGTATAGCGGTTTCAAAGAGCCGCTCTGTGCATCCTGCAATACTTCATCGAGCCGCTGCTCTTCCGCCTCTCCGGCAAATATCGAAATTCCGAGATCAAGCGCCTCTTGCACATCGTCCGGCACGTCCTTCAACATGGATATGCAACCGGATGCGTGAAATCCACCAATCGCAACCTGATGGCCCAGCGCGAGAAATCTCTTGGAAAGATCCACAGCTCGCGGAAACTGGTTGGTCTGAACGCCCACCAACGCAATCATCGACTTTTTGGGATCACGAGGCAATTGATTCGATATCTGCTCAGGATCGACCCGCGCATTGGTCTCGTCATAGGTGGAAAGAACCAGATCCACCTCTTCGCCGAGGACCTTTCGGCGGCGACAATCAAGTGCTAGCCCATTCAGTGCTGCAAGCGTGTTCGACGGTATGGCCGAAGTGCGCCACTGGATGACATAGCCATCGTCGTCATAGTGTGATGGTTTTACCATCACGAGATGAAATTCAGAGCGCGCGGTCATAGTCTGAGCTACCTCCCTGCCGAGGCGGAAATTACACCATTGTCGGCATCAAAAGGCAAATTTGGTCAATCAATGCGGAGATATTCTGTTCTAGTTTGATTTGTGTTTGCGGCAAATGGGTCGGAGCTTCCCGGACAAAGACACGACAAACATTGACCAATCGTAAGGAACGGCAGGGTCAGGCGGACTGCGCCTCGACCAAAGCTGAATCGTGATATTCAATCAACTCAACACATTCATCTTTCTCGAACCGCCAAAAATGGCCTGATTTCGCGGTGAAAACTTCCCCGGTGGCATTGCTCTTGAGTTTCATTTCCACCCGTGCAGCCGCCTTGTTTTCTTCCACTATCAGATCAACAAGTTCCACCGCCAAGAATTCAAACTTCTAAGCAAGCATTCCGAGCCGCTCAATCATGGCGTCCCGACCATTGCAACAACCGGAAAAGCTGGTGTGATTTGGATCGGCAACCCAATCAAAGCGAATGTTCTTGGAGAACGGCTTCATTGTCTGTTCTAGGTCACGCGTCTCATAAGCCGCATAACATTCTTCAATAATCTTGCGTATCGACACTAAAATCTCCTTCAAACTGATTGGATGAAAATAAAAGGACTATGGCACAAAATTGAAATACCGAGAACGACTGTGAAACCGACAATCGCAGGGCTGAAATTTGAAAGTTCAAAGAATAATGGTGCAACAACGAAAAAACCCGCCTCAGCAATTGCCGAAGCGGGTTTTTAATAGGGTTCGAAAAGAGAATTTCTCATGTGTTCAGCAGACCTGGCAGCGACCTACTCTCCCGTGCCTTAAGACAAAGTACCATCGGCGCTGGAGCGTTTCACGACCGAGTTCGGGATGGGATCGGGTGCAGGCACTCCGCAATAACCACCAGGTCGGCAAAACACATGAATTCGAGAAATTTGGATTTGGTCAACCGATCTCATGACCATTGATAATGAGAACGATCAAGCCAATCGAGCTATTAGTACCGGTAAGCTTCACACATTGCTGCGCTTCCACACCCGGCCTATCAACGTCGTAGTCTTCGACGACTCTCAGGGAAAACTCGTTTCCAGGTGGGTTTCCCGCTTAGATGCCTTCAGCGGTTATCCCGTCCACATATAGCTACCCTGCTATGCGGCTGGCGCCACAACAGGTCCACCAGAGGTACGTCCATCCCGGTCCTCTCGTACTAGGGACAGATCCT
>JBCCGR010000031.1:0-52869 GCA_039029195.1 Pseudomonadota bacterium | reverse complement strand
GCGCTTGAGCAGCTCGGCGTGACCATGGGGTTCTGGAAGATCGCTATGCGCCCGGGGAAGCCGCTGATGTATGGTCAACGGCAGACCGATGGCAGAACGGTTCGCTTTTTGGGCCTTCCGGGAAATCCGGTTTCTAGCCTCGTGGGGTCCAAGGTCTTTCTGGAAATTCTTATTTGCGCTTTGCTCGGAACCCCGCAAGAAGAACGCATCGCAGATGCTGTAACCGCGACAGACTTGCCGGAAAACGATCGTCGAGAGGACTATCTGCGCGCGACCCTTGAGCGCCTGCCGGACGGAACCATGAATGTGACCGCATTTGATCGGCAGGACAGTTCGATGCTGAAACTTGCCGCCTATTCGGATGCTCTGCTTATCCGGCCATCTCATGCGCCTGCCGCCAAATCTGGCGATCCATGTCGGATTTTGCTGCTCGACTAGAGGACTTTCCAATGTCTGGTTGCAATCAATGAAATATTAACCCTTGCAGAACACAACTAGAACATATAGAGATGTTCCTGATTTGTTTCACCTGATTCCATTGATCAGGCGCAGAGCGGGCGATTGGGCTGATCCTCTGGGGCGGCGTGAATTGTCCGATTGCGGAAAGCGAGGGCCAATGCTGACACGCAAACAGCACGAACTGTTGATGTTCATTCATGAGCGGCTGACGGAAGCAGGTATTCCGCCCTCTTTCGACGAGATGAAAGACGCACTGGATCTGAAATCCAAAAGCGGGATCCATCGTTTGATCACCGCTTTGGTGGAACGTGGCTTCATCCGGCGACTGCCAAACCGGGCACGCGCACTGGAAGTGATCAAGCTGCCTGAATCCTATGTGCCAAGCCCGGCTGGTCGCAAAGCCTTCTCACCCACGGTGATCGAAGGCAATCTTGGCCGTAAGCCGGACAATGTGACACCGATCTCGAGTGCGAACGATGATCCCGGGACTGTGGTTATTCCCGTCATGGGGCGCATCGCGGCTGGCACACCAATTTCTGCGATCCAGCAGCAAAGTCATACAGTGAGCATGCCGCCGGACATGATTGGCGGCGGTGAGCACTATGCCCTGGAAGTAAAAGGCGATTCCATGATCGAAGCGGGTATTCTCGATGGAGATACGGTGCTCATCAAGAAGACCAATTCGGCCACGCCGGGCGAAATTGTTGTTGCTCTGGTCGATGACGAGGAAGCCACGCTGAAACGGTTTCGCCGCAAAGGTGGGTCCATCGCGTTGGAACCGGCAAATCCGGCCTATGAGACGCAGATTTTTGGCCCGGACAGGGTCGATATTCAGGGTAAGCTGGTTGGGCTAGTGCGCCGCTACCATTAACTGAACTGAAGTTCACTGATGCCTGTGTTGTGTCCAGGGTCGCGGATGGCGCGTGTAAGCACTTTCGCGGATCATTGATTTTAACAGTGCGCGGCGCTGAGCTGCATCGGGGCGGTTCAGCAATGGGTGCGAGGTTTGCGGGTCAGGAGTGCCGGATTGCGGCATTCGGTCATTCGCAAATCGGAGCGACTGAGCCCCAGATCGTGCGAGGTCGGTGCTGTCGACAACAATGATATTTTCCCGACTTGAGCAGAGTTTGGCGGCATTCAGCGACGTCACAACGATATCTGCAATCTCACAGTCTTCCGAAAGGCCCTGCGGCGTGCGGCTGTGCGCCATCAGTAGTCCGTTTGACAGCCGTATCGCACATCCGCTTCGGTCACAACGAAACTGACCTTTCTCTGCTTTGACCTGATAGGCATTCTGCCAGTTCTCGATAGCAAAACCGGCACGCCGTGAACCGGAAACAGAGATCGTATCGGTGTTGTGCTGCACATCAAGCACGCCAACCCGTTTGCCATTTTCCGATATGATAATGTCGGGTGTTTGTTGAACCATGGTAATGCCAGCAAAAACCGGCACAAGCGCCAGCCCTGCAAATCGGAACCAAGACCGCAATAGAAAAAGGCAGGCACAGATTGTTGTGCCAACAAGTAATGCCGATACCGGCAATTGCCCCACAGATCCGCTGGGACTGTAGATTTCCGCCGCATGTGCGATCTCGATCACCGCATCAATCGCCAACGCCATGGGATAAAGGGCCAGTGATTCCAGTCCGAAAGGCATCAAGAACACTGAAGCCAGTGCCAATGGCATAATTGCAAGGGTCACAATCGGCATGGCGAGTACATTGGCGATCAACCCAAGCGGAGCAATGCGATAAAAATGATAGGCGGCGTACACCGATGTGGCGGTCCCTGCCACCAGTGAGGTCATTGTGAGGCCGCCCACCCAGCCAGAGGCGTTTCTGGCAGCGTTTAACCAGCCAAAAGTGCTTTTTTCCCGGTGCTCCCGCGATCGCCAAACCTCATAGGCCGCGACCAGTGCAGCGACAGCGGCAAATGACATTTGAAAACTTGGGCTGACAAGGCTTTGTGGTGCAATGATCAAGACAATCAGCGCGGCAATTGCCACATTTCGCATTGTGATCGCCCGACGGTCGGCAAGCACAGCAATCAGCATGACGGACAGCATGATGAAGGCGCGCTGGGTCGCGATGCCCATCCCCGACAACAGCAGATAGATTGTTGCTACAATGAGAGCGCCCGCAGCAGCGAGTTTCTTTGCGGGAAACCGCAGGATCAGACCGGGAAACAAGGCGAAACCGAAGCGGATCACGTAGAGCACAGTTCCGGTGACAAGAACCATGTGCAGACCAGAAATTGCCAGAATATGCGCAAGACCCGCACGCCTCAGATGGTCGTTGACCTCGGATGGAATTCCGCTTCGATCCCCTACGATCAGTGCAGCAGCCAATGCTCCGGTGTGGCCAGGTATGGCGGCTTCGATCCGACCACGAACTGCACTTCTCAGCTGATTGATCGCCACAGATGAGCGTGTGTGTAATGACATGCTGCTTGGCGATGGGCCCGCCCGCTTCGGGCTACCTAGCATAAATCCGTTTGCGCCAATGCCGGAGAAATAGGCATGAAAGGCAAAATCAAAGCCTCTCGGAACCAATGGCCCACCAACCGGGCTCAGCCGGGCGAAGGCGGACATCGTCGCTCCAACCTCCAGCAACTCATTGGGTTTTCGTTGGGAAATTCTGACGAATGGTGGCAGGCGTCCCTCCCACCGATCGATCTTTTTTGGTGCAATGGTGTAGCGAACCGAACCATTTGATCTGACATCGCGCGCCACGATTATCCCAGACACACCTGTCGCAATCTCTGATGCGAGCATTGGGGTGGCCGCAAATTCGGTCCTGACCTTTGCAACCGACAACCCTGCAAAGATCAGGCAGAAAATGAGAAACCACCGCCCCCGAGCGCGCGCTATATCCAGCCTGACCGCTACTGCCGCCAGAACAACGACCAGCACGGCCGGCGCCCAAAGCATCGGTTCGTGCGGCAGGGCAAAATAAGCGGCGATGCCCACTCCCAACGCTACGGGATAGAAGTTGAACCAGCTTTGGTGTTCGTCTTCAACATTGAGTGCCTGCTGGACAGCGAAGCGGAATGTTGATGCTCGGCTGGTCAGCCGAGCCAGCAGGCTGGTGCTTGTTGAAAAACCGGTAGTGGGTTGGCCTGCTGAGGATGGTCCGCCAGCAAAGCCAGTCCGCAACCCTCGTGTCCGTGTTTCCGGCATGATCTCGTCGTCATCGCGATCCGCCATCAGGAATCACCCCGCCAGCCATTGCCATGGCGCATGTGTGTGATAAACGGACCGCTCATTGGCGCAGCCTATGGGGGCTGCAACTTCAATGCAACGCTGCGTTGCAACCATGACATCCGGACCACTCATGACTTCATCCGACACAAAACCTGTGATCACCCGCTTTGCGCCCTCTCCCACCGGGTTTCTGCACATTGGTGGTGCCAGAACCGCCCTGTTCAACTGGCTGTTCGCCTTCGCCAATGGCGGAAAAATGCTGCTGCGCATCGAAGACACGGACAGGGAACGCTCGTCCGATGCCGCCATCGATGCAATCATTGACGGCATGAAATGGCTGGGCCTCGACTGGAGCGGTGAGGCAATTTCGCAGTTCGACCGCGTTGAACGTCACGCCGAAGTCGCCAAAGCACTGCTGGTAAAAGGGCTCGCCTATCGCTGCTATGCAAGCCCAGAAGAACTCGCCGAAATGCGGGAAAAGGCAAGGGCCGAGAAGCGGCCTCCCCGCTATGACGGGCGCTGGCGCGATCGGCCCGCCAGTGAAGCGCCAGATGGCGTAGCGCCGGTTATCCGGATCAAATCACCTGAGGATGGCGAGACCGTCATTGAAGACCTTGTGCAGGGCACCGTGACGTTCCCTAACAAGGATCTGGATGATTTTGTCATCCTGCGCGCCGATGGCACACCAACCTACATGCTCGCCGTGGTGGTGGACGACTATGATATGGGCGTTACCAATGTCATTCGTGGGGATGATCATCTCACCAACGCTGCCCGTCAGAAGATCATTTTTGATGCCATGAGTTGGGATTTTCCGACCATGGCGCACATTCCGCTGATCCACGGTTCAGATGGTGCAAAGCTCTCCAAACGCCATGGGGCGCTCGGCGTGGAAGCCTATCGTGAAATGGGATATCTGCCAGAAGCCCTGCGCAACTATCTGCTGCGGCTGGGCTGGGCCCACGGTGATCAGGAATATTTCACGCTTGAAGAGCTTGAAACCCTGTTCAGCTTGAAAGGCGTTGGCAAGTCGCCGTCGCGCTTCGATTTCACCAAGCTTGAAAACATGTGTGGCCACTACATCCGCAACATGGACGACAAACCACTGCTTGATGCTTTTCTCGCCTTTCTTCCACACAGCGAAGATGGTCGTGCGTTTGCCGAGCATGTTGATGATGCGGTCGAGGCACAGTTGCTGCTTGCCATGCCTGGCTTGAAAGAACGTGCAAAATCGCTCGTGGAACTGCTTACGGGCGCGCAATTCATCACGGCAAAACGTCCGCTCCCACTTGATGACAAGGCAGCAGGTATTCTCGACAAGGACGACGGCCGCGGCAGAAGCATCTTGACGGAGATCGCGCCGGTTCTTGCAGAGTGTGCAAACTGGGACATGCAGACGGTCGAAGACACGGTTCGCAAATTCACAGCGGATAAAGAGCTGAAACTTGGTCAGGTTGCGCAACCCTTGCGAGCTTCCCTCACAGGTCGAGGCGTTTCTCCAGGTGTGTTCGACGTGCTTTATGTGCTTGGCAAAGACGAAAGCCTGGCCCGCATTGCCGATCAGGCCGCCTGAGCCGTCTTCGCAAGTCCACGCGACATGATTGGTCTGCGCTGTATTGCAGGATTCGGTGTAGTTCGGCTGGTGATGGCGCCCAAGCATCCCTCGTGTTGCTTGTCAATGCGCCCTTTAGCGACCTTGAGGTGGGTGGGTAAATCGGGTAACAAACGCCCATCAAATTCCACTGTCCGGTCGCGTCGGTCGCTCTGGCGCAGTGCTGCTACCCCTCCCCCTGCAGCACACCAGACAGAAACAACCCAAGAACTTTGAGGTGCAGAATGGCGAATGACAAAGCGACGCTGACGATTGGTGATGAGTCATGGGACCTGAATATCCACAAGGCCAGCCTTGGGCCTGAAGTGGTTGATATTGGTCCACTTTACGGAACGACAGACCGCTTTACATTTGATCCAGGCTTCACATCAACAGCATCCTGCGAAAGCAAGATCACCTACATTGATGGTGCTGATGGCGTGTTGTTGCACCGCGGTTACAATATCACCGATCTGGCCGAACACGGCGATTTTCTGGAGACTTGCTACCTGCTGCTTTATGGCGAACTGCCAAACAAGGAGCAGCATGATGATTTTGTGCATCGCGTGACCTATCACACGATGATTCACGATCAAATGCAGCGCCTGTTCCTCGGATTTCGTCGTGATGCGCACCCGATGGCGATCATGGTGGGTGTGGTTGGCGCGCTTTCGGCCTTCTACCACGATTCAACCGACATCACCGATCCGCATCAGCGCATGGTGGCATCGCTGCGCATGATTGCGAAAATGCCGACGATTGCCGCCATGGCCTACAAATACCATGTGGGGCAGCCGTTCGTTTATCCGCGCAATGATCTCGATTATGCGTCTAACTTCCTGCACATGTGCTTTGCGGTGCCGTGTGAAGAGTACAAGGTGAGCAAGACCATGGCGAAGGCCATGGATCGCATTTTCATCCTGCATGCGGACCATGAGCAGAACGCATCCACTTCGACAGTGCGCCTTGCAGGTTCTTCTGGCGCCAACCCGTTTGCCTGTATTGCTGCGGGCATTGCCTGCCTTTGGGGCCCAGCCCATGGTGGGGCGAACGAGGCAGCGCTTAATATGCTGAACGAAATCGGCACACCAGACCGCATTCCTGAGTTTATCGAACGCGCCAAAGATCGCGACGACCCGTTCCGCCTGATGGGTTTCGGGCACCGGGTTTACAAAAACTACGATCCTCGCGCGCGCATTATGCAGGAAACCACTCATGAGGTGCTTGCTGAGCTGGGCATCAAAGATGATCCAATCCTCGATGTGGCCATGGAACTGGAACGCATCGCGTTGACGGATGAGTATTTCGTTGAAAAGAAACTCTACCCGAATGTGGACTTCTATTCCGGCATCACGCTGAAGGCGCTTGGTTTCCCAACCAGCATGTTCACCGTTCTCTTTTCACTGGCTCGCACGGTCGGCTGGATTGCCCAGTGGAAGGAAATGATCGAAGATCCCAAACAGCGCATTGGCCGTCCGCGCCAGCTGTATACCGGCGAAACCGAACGCGGCTATGTCGATATGGGAGACCGGTAAGCCGGTCTGCTTCGCTGCGGTGCTATCATCAGCGCCCGTCAGCTCAAGTGATTAATCACGACTTCAGCAGCCCGCTCACCAGCGGGCTGTTCTGTTTTCATAAGGCGCGTTAACTGCCCAAAACCTTCAAGTTGCGCAGCCCGCTGCGGTGTGTCGGAGAGCAGCCGCTCCAGATGGCGCAGTAGCACGTTGGGGCGCAAATACTGGTTGTGATACTCAGGCAACAGAGCGTAATCGACCACAAGATTGGGCAACACCGACGTCCAGACCTTGATGAAGGGCAGCGCCAGGCGCGCCAGGAAATCGAGCTTGTAGCCCACGACCATGGGAATGTGGTGCAGCGCGATCTCCAACGTCACGGTACCGGATGCCGCCAGCGATGCGGTTGCCCGTTTCAAGACTTCCGCCTTTTCATCATCCGATGACACGATTGCCGCCGGATGCGACCAGTCCACCATTGCGGCTTCGATCTGCTCCAGGCGATGCGGAAGCGAGATAATCACGGGTTCGAACTGCATCCCACGGGCCCGCAGCATGGAGAGCGTTTCACCGAAAATTGGCATGTGCCGATTGATTTCACCACCACGGGAGCCTGGCAGCACGACAAGAGTAGGCGATTCGGGTATTTGGGCTGGTTGCGCCGGGGGCACAATCTGGTTGGCCAGCGGGTGGCCCACATAAGTTGCGGCGGGACCGTCAAGATCCTGAAGCGCCTGTGGTTCAAACGGCAATAAGGTTAGGACGTGGTCAATATAGGCCGACATCTTTTTGGCGCGACCGCTGCGCCATGCCCAGACGCTGGGACAGACATAGTTGATGATTGCGATATCCGGCCGTGCCTTGCGAACGCGACGCGCCACCGCATGAGTGAACTCCGGACTGTCAATGATGACCAGCATATCGGGCGCCTGTTCCAGGACATCCCGCACCGTCTGCCGGATGCGGCGGATGATCAGCGGGAGCCGCGCCAGAACAGCGGAAAGACCCATCACCGCCACATCATCAATATCGAACAGGCTTTTTACGCCTAGTTGCTGCATCTTGGGACCGGCCAACCCCATGAAGTCAAACCGAAAGTCCGTATCTTGTTCCCTGGCTTTCAGAGAGGCCACAAGATCGGCTCCTAGGCGATCACCGGATTCCTCGCCAATGACGAAATAGACCCTTTTGTGAGCGGGAGACGTCACGACCGCTCTTCGGCCAATGCCGCTTCCGGTGTGGCGGGGCGTGCATAGATGAACACGTCATGCTGCTTGCAAAGGCTGAAGGTGCTTTCGCGATATACAATCAATGTGCGGTCAGCTTCCACACCGATGCCACGCAATCCCGCTGTGGCGGCGAGTTTGATGGTGCGCGGACCGATTGTCGGTAAGTCCGCCCGCAAATCCTGACCAGGTTTGCTTCGCTTGACCAATACACCCGACTTTTTGGATGGCAGGCGATTGCTGATCTTAAGATCGGCAATCCGTCTCAGCATTTCGTCAGTGCCTTCTGCGCCTTCAAGTGCCACTGCACGGGTGCCAACGACAACAGCTCCCTGCCCCACATCAAACCGACCGAGCTCAGCGGTGACGGAAAACCCCACATCCATGGCCGTATGATCTGCACGGGAAGGTTTTGGACCGGCATTTAGCCCGTCTCGCGCAAGCAATTCCGGCGCAACTTCGTGTATTCCACGAATGATGAAGCCACGTTTGGCGAACAACTGAATGGTTCCGTTGAGTACGGAGTTGTCACCTCCAGCCATGAAAATGAGCACTTCGGGCAGTGCCTTCATCACATCCCAGTCGAACAGAAACTTCGTGAGGGATGGTCGACGCGAAACACCGCCTGCAAACACGATGTCTCGTGCGTTGAATTCGCCTAAAATTGTCAGGAGGCTACCCAGCTCGCCCCAATCCAACACCCTGCCCTGATAATCGGAAATCCTGGGATCGACTTCGCTGCGAATGCCTACCACAGTGAACTTCTGGCCACGCTGCTTTAAGATGTCGGCAATTTCGAAGGGCAGATCGCCATTGCCCGCGATGATCGCGACTGGCTTTTCCGACAATTCTAGTTGCGGGCGTGTGGCGGCCATTTCGGTGTCATTTTTTTGAATTTTTGGGCGTGCACAACGGCCTGTCGCCCCCTTCAAGAACAAATTCCACCATATCTAGCACCATCTTGTCGGTGTGGCTTTCCTTCAGGCGCTGGGCGTTCTCAAGGATCGGCGCATCTTTCGAGAACAGATCCTTATAGGCTGCTCGAACGGCATGGATGCTCTCACGCGAAACGCCCGTGCGCTTCATGCCGATAATATTGATGCCCCCAAGATCTGCACGGTTACCCACGGCCATGCCAAAGGGGATGAGATCGCCTTCAATTCCCGACAATCCGCCAACAAAGGCGTGATGTCCAACGCGGCAGAACTGATGTGAGCCCGAGCCGCCACCGAAGATCGCAAAATCACCGACAATGGTGTGTCCCGAAAGGCCCGCATTGTTTGACATGATGACGTTGTTGCCCACGCGGCAGTCGTGCGCCACATGGGTGTTTGCCAAAAATGCGCAGTTGTTGCCAACGCTGGTGATTGAGCCTCCACCAGCAGTTCCCGGGTTCATCGTCACACCTTCGCGGATGATACAGCCCGAACCGATGACTAGAGAAACATCTTCGCCGCCATATTTCAGGTCCTGTGGCTCATGGCCGATGGACGCAAATGGAAAGATGCGAGTGGAGGTGCCAACTGTGGTGTTACCTGCCACAACCACATGAGACACGAGTTGTACGCCATCACCGAGTGTTACCTGTGGTCCCACATGGCAATAGGGTCCGATCTTGACGTCGGCACCAAGGGTTGCGCCATCCTCGACAATAGCGGTTGAGTGAATGTTGGACACGTTTGCCCCTATCCTTATCTGGCGACCATCATTGCGCCAACCACAGCCTCGGCGACCTTTGTTTCGCCCACCATGGCAACGCCAAGATACTTGAATATGTCGCGCCGTCGCTTTTGTTTTGTCAGGTGAAACTCCACCACGTCACCGGGCCGCACTGGCGCTCTGAACTTGGCCTGGTCAATGGTCATGAAAAACACAGACTTTGGTTCACCGTCATAGTGTTCCTTGGAACAGATTGCTCCGGCGGTCTGCGCCATGCCTTCGATCAAGAGCACACCCGGCATGATTGGATTTTCCGGGAAATGCCCCAGAAAATGCGGCTCATTTATGGTGACGTTTTTGATGCCTATCGCATATTCATCAGAACGAATGCCAATGATGCGATCAATCATGAGAAACGGATATCTGTGCGGCAGGAGCTGCATGATTTCCTGGATTTCAACCGTTTCCATGGTTGTTGTTTCGGTATCGGTCATCGACCCCCTCCAGATTTGCGGGATGACTTGCGCCGCGCCGCCTTTCTGATAGCAGCCATTTCTTCAAGCCAATGCTGAACCGGTCGCGCCGGCGTTCCTCCCCAGACAGCTCCGGGCGGGACATTCTCTCCAACGCCACTGCCGCCTGCAATTTGCGCACCGGGACCAATTGTGACGTGGCCAACAACGGCAACCTTGCCCCCAAGCGCCACAAAGTCACCCAACTTTGCTGATCCCGCAATACCAACCTGAGCCACCAGAATGCAATGGCGGCCCACTTCCACATTGTGGCCGATCATCACTTGATCGTCGATTTTGGTGCCCTCACCAATGACCGTGTCGCGATTGGCCCCGCGGTCAATGCAGGTTCCTGCGCCAATCTCCACCTTGTCCTGTACAATCACGCGACCGATTTGCGGAACTTTCAAGTGCCCACCCGGTCCCATCGCGAAGCCATATCCATCGCTGCCAATGCGTGCGCCGGCGTGGATGATCACATCATCACCAACATGAGCGTGGAGAATGGTTGCGTTTGAGGCAATGCTCGTGCGGCGTCCAATGCTGACGTTCGCGCCTATCACCGCTCCGGGCGCGATATGGGCACCTGATCCAATTTGAGCACCGGCGCCAATCACCGCTCCTGCCTCGATATGTGCGCCATCTTCAACAGCAGCACCGGGATCGATGATTGCGCGGGACGAGACGCCGTCTTCTGACAGTACAGGCAAAGGACGCATGGCCTGTGGAAACAGCATCGCCATTGCAGCGGCGAACGAGCGGTATGGATCCTTGGAAACAAGACAGATCACGCCTTGCGGAACTTTGCTCGCAAACTGGGCCTTGCAGATGACAGCCTTAGCCTTCGTTTCTGCCAATGCTGGTAGATATTGGGTGTTGTCGAGAAACGTCAGAAAACCTTTGGTTGCGGCTTCAATCGGGCCAACCAGACTGATCGTCTCGCTTTCTTTTCCCTCCGGAACCTCGAATGAGGCTTCGGAAGCAATTTCCGATAGAGACAAGGGTGCAGGTGATTTGAAGAAATCATTCTGCATTTTGCATGGTTCTTTCCGTCAAAAAAAAGACCGCCGCATTGCGGCGGTCTGAATGTCAAGCTGCGTGGACTTAGAACTTCGTGCTCACGCCAAATCTGAACAGTTCCGTGCGGTCGAATGCTGCCTTGTTAAGCGCATGGGCAAAGTCGGCACGCAAGGGGCCAAACGGCGAATTCCAGATGATGGAGGCACCGATAGAGGCGCGAATTGTGTCATCGTTGAACGTCGACAGTGTGGAAGCTGCGAGACCGGCACCGCTGAACTCGTTGCCATAAAGCGTTCCAGCTTCAGCAAACACGGCACCACGCAATCCGAAGGATGTAGGTACTGCAGGCAATGGGAACTGAAGCTCAGCCGTTGCATTGATGTATGTCGTGCCACCAAGCGCTTCGTTTGTGCCGATGTCCCGGGGACCAATACCATAGCGGGCAAAGCCGCGAATGGTTTCACCGCCCTGGAAGAAGTTGTCCACAATGCGCAGATTCTGGCCCAGTCCAACAATGTGACCTGCTCCCACAGCACCCATAACAACCAGATCGAATTCTTCCGAAACCGTGTGGTAAGCGGTGGCACGACCAGTGGTCTTGATATAGCTGGCGTCACCACCAACACCGGCAAAGTCCTGGCTGAACTTGACGTAGATGCCTTCCCGCGGGACCTGGAAGTTATCAATAGTGCTGTAGACAACCGTGTAACCAACCGAAGATGTCACCCAGGTTCCGATCGCCTGCCGCGTGGCGGCGGAAACCGCTGCAGGATTGGAAACCGAGATGTCTTCGTTCTTGAAGGTGTAGTTCAATTCAACACTCAAATCGTCATTGAGTGGGAATTTCGCGCGAAGGCGGCCAAGCGTTGTGACATTCTCGTAAAGAATGGAATCGTCCGCAGTGGTGGTAGACTGAACGATGTCAAAACCAGCGGCAATGCGGCGACCCAAGAAGTATGGCTCAGTGAACGAGAACTCGTACTTGCTGTCATCATCGAGGCCGAGGCCCGCAGCGATACGGATGTGCTGACCACGCCCAAGGAAGTTCTTTTCGGAGAATGAAATTTCGGCCAGCGCGCCACTTGCTGTCGAATAGCCACCACCGATCGAGAATTCGCCGGTTGGCTGATCTTCAACACGCACCACAAGAACGACGCGGTCTGGCGAAGAGCCCTGCTCGGTGCCGATTGACACAGTCTTGAAGTAACCAAGTGCATCAAGACGCCGTTTTGCCCGGTTCACCAGAACACGGTTGTAAGCATCACCTTCTGAAACGTCGAACTCCCGGCGGATAACGTGGTCGCGGGTTCTGGTGTTGCCCCGAATGTCGATGCGCTCGATGTAAACGCGGGGACCTTCATCAACCAGATAGATTACGGAGATCGTCTGACTGTCGAAGTCGCGGCTACCGCGCGGTGTCACCTGAGCGAAGGCGTAACCGGAACCGGCAATTTCGTTCGTAAGAGCAACCAGCGTCTTTTCAACCTTGTCGGCGCTGTATTTGTCACCCGTGCGGGTTTTAACCAGACGCTCAAGGCGGTCCGTGTCCACCTCTTGGATGGCATTATCGACCGAAACGTCGCCAAAGCGGTAGAGGTCTCCCTCATCCACAGTAATTGTGATGATGTAGTGATTGTTTTCCGCATCCAGCTCGGCAATGGACGAGATGACACGGAAGTCAGCATAGCCGTGGTTGAAGTAAAACCGGCGAAGACGTTCTTCGTCAGCGCGCAGCCGATCCTCATCATAGATGTCGTCGTTTTTCAGCCAGCTCAGCAGATTGCTCTGCTTGATGGTGATCACTTCTTTCAATCGACCATCGCGGTAGGCGCTGTTGCCGATAAATGTGATTTTCTTGATCTTTGTCTTGCCGCCTTCATTGATGTCGAAGACCACGTTGACGCGGTTGTTGGGCAACTCAACGGTGCGTCCGCTCACATTGGCATTGGTGCGACCCGTCAGGCGATAAGCTTCACGAATGCGATTGACATCACTTTCAAGCGCACCTTCCGAAAGGATTGAACGGCCATCAAGCTGAATGGCTTCTTTCAGCTTTCCGTCCTTCAGCCGCTTATTGCCTTTGAAGATGACCTGATTGACGGTCGGGTTTTCCGTAACGACAACAACCAGAATCCGGCGGCGCTGGAAAATCTCCACATCGCCAAACAGTCCTGTTGCGAATAGCTGCTTGACGGATTCATCAATATCGAAGTTTGAGAACGAACGACCAGGAACAATAGTTACGTAAGAGCGCACCGTATCCGCATCCACGCGCTGGTTGCCCTGAACGGTGATGCTGCGGACAACTGCCGCCTGCGCAATTGAACTCAAACCAGGCAGGTTCTGCCCTGCCACCAGTCCGGAGGCTGAATACAAGGCCAGAGCCGCAATCGCAGTTCTGGCGAAATTCAAGATAGCCTTCATCAGGGCTGATACCTTCTTATTCTCATTTGATGGGAATGTTCGAACCCAAATCACGCGACTCGGCGACCCCACAGAATCCCACCCATGCCGTTTGTTTCTACAGCGTTTTCCCAGCCGTGCAACCACTGTTGAAGGAAGAAATTTGCAATTTTTTAACAACGCGGCGCAACCGCAACACACACTTAACAATCTGTTAATCCCCAAATCCCGTTGCGCCGTTACGACAGAATACGTGTGATATCGTTGAATGTGGCGAATATCAGCAGTCCGAACACGCAGGCAATGCCGATGCGGAAACCAAGATCCTGCATCTTTGGACTAAGCGCCTTACCCCGGATGGCTTCCACTGCGTAGTAAAGAAGATGACCGCCATCGAGCATGGGTATCGGGAACAGGTTCAACAGCCCGATGCTGATTGAAAGCAATGCCGCCAAAGAGATCAGCGGTGCGATGCCGAGGGTCGCAACCTGCGAAGAAACCTCGGCAATTCCGGCTGGGCCGCGAAGCTGTTTAGCTTCCTGATGACCCGTGATGATCTCGTAAATGAAATAGAGTGTGCGTTGAGCGACGTAGAATGTGCGATCCACAGCTGCAACAAATGCATCCCAGGGTCCGAGCGAAATGAGCTGATAATCGTTCTTGTCGGAAGAACTACGGATGCCGAGCATGCCCTGATTGAACTCGTTTCCGAAACGGTCTTTGTGCTCGGTCATTTTGGGTGTGACAGAGAGGCTTTTCTTTTGATTGCCCCGGATGATGTCAATTGTGAGCCCCTGATCGTAACGAACGCTCACAATTCGTTGCAGGTCTTCAAAACTTTTGACCGGAGTGCCGTTGATCGCTGTGATGCGGTCCCCTTTCTGGAAGCCTGCTGCTTCCGCCGGCATGCCTTCAACCACCTCGCCGACGACGGCTTCGCGCACCACCTGCTCGTAAATCATGAAGGTGGCCGTGAAGATCGCAATTGCCAGGATGAAGTTTGCAATCGGGCCGGCAACGGCAATCGCGGCTCTTTGGCCAACGGATTTTGATTCAAATGTTCCGGCAAACTCTTCTTGAGATAGATGGGAAAGCTTTTCGCGATCCGGCGTGCTTGCAACCCCATCATCGCCCAAAAATTTCACATATCCGCCAAGCGGAATGGCGCAGACCTTCCACCGGGTTTTGTGCTTGTCCGTGAAGCCGAAAAGCTCCGGTCCAAAACCGACAGCAAATGCTTCGATTTTCACCTTGTTCCAGCGCGCGACCAGATAGTGGCCAAGTTCATGAAAGAACACGACAATTGTGAGCACGAACAAAAACGGCACGACGGTTCCGAACAAAAATCCGCCGGTCGATTGAAACAAGTCACCCATGCTTTGGTGTTCCCAGTTTATTGCGTCCTGCTCCAGATAAGGCACAGGGGATTTTCAAGAAGCTTTATGAGCCGCAAATTGTCTGAATTGCGGCCAGAATCCGAATTCTATGGTTAACATATCGTGATGGGTGTTCAAACCAGATTGAGCGCTGCCAACCTTCAAGTTTGGTTCAATTCATGGATCACAAACCGAACACGTTCGGGAACGGGAACCTTGGGCAATTCGATTGCGGAAAACCCGTGATCCAGGAGCTTCACCAGAATTCGCTGGTACTCGTCGCTGGCCTGTTCAAATGTGTGACGGCGTTCTTCATCCTGCAAGAATATTTCGCTCCATGGTGGGGCAACAAACACAATGCGCTCGTAGGATCTGGTCGCTTGCCAAAGGTGCTGCACGCTGGTGCCAGAATGGTGTTCCAGCGCGGTCAAAGCGTCAATCAATCCTCGATCAAAGAACACGGTTCCCGCATTATCAGGAACGGATTCCAGATCTGAAAGTGCCAATTCTACGGCCTTGCGAGAAAATGAGACTGGATCCTGCCATGGCAGGGCCTGACCGCCTGATGCGAATTCTGACTGGACGATACGACGTCCAGGTTCGGGAACTGTCGTGTAACCCTGTGCTGCAAGAGCCGATAGCAGGGTCGATTTTCCACCGCCTGAACAACCGGTGATCAAGACACACTTCGGCATCTCGAATGTTCTCCATTTTTTGTGATGTTGTGGTGCTGGCCAGACGGCGAACAGCCGAGCCGGACCTCAGGCGGAAAGATAGATCAGAAGTTGGGCTGCAACTGCCGCAAAGATCAGCCCATCCACGCGATCCATGACGCCGCCGTGGCCGGGAATGATCGAACCTGAATCCTTCACGCCACTCCGCCTTTTGAGCAAAGATTCAAACAGATCACCAAGCTGCGATGTGACAGAGACCAGCGCTCCACCAAAAAATGCCGCCAACACCCCGATCCAGTTGACAAAAAATGCGGCAATCACGGCAGCAACCGCGCCACCAAACAGTCCGCCAAAGAAACCTGACCAGGTCTTGTTGGGAGAAACCGCCGGCCAGAGCTTTGGCCCTCCAACAGAACGCCCAACAAAATAGGCCGCTGAATCTGTTGCCCACACCAGCATGAACAGGCCGAAGACGAGCATGCCGCCATCGCCAGACGAGTGATTGCGCAATGCATAAAGTGCGATCACCGGCAGCAAGGCATAGGCGATGCCAAAGCAGGCCAGTTTAGAGTTTCCGTAAACCAGCGACCACAGAAATAGACAAATGGTTCCAAACGCGGCGGCGGCGTACGCCTCATTCACAGCATCAAGTTCCAGAGCGCCAATTCCGGCGAGCAGGAACAGCCAATAGAAACATTTTCCGAGAATGTCGGATGAGGTCTCCAACATTCTGAGCCACTCGAACAGCAGAATACCGGCCACGAGGCACAGGAACGTTGTGAAGAGAATCCCGCCGACCCAATCAATGAAGATTGCAAGCGCTGCGAGCAAAACACCGGAAATAATTCGGAGGCGCAGTTCGTCGCTCATTTCAGAGCCAGATTCCGTAGGCAGGCGGAAAAATCACGACGCAACAGTGGAGGACAACCCTCCCCGGCGCCGGTCGCGTGATGCGAAGATTGCAAACGCCCTTTCCATTTCGGCGCGATCAAAATCCGGCCACAGGCAATCGAGAAAAACGAATTCCGCATAAGCCGCCTGGTAGAGCAGGAAATTTGATAGTCGCATTTCGCCTGACGTGCGGATGATCAGATCAGGATCGGGAAAGGCATTGGTGTCGAGATGTTGCGCCACCATGGCATCATCCACATCTTCGGGGCGGATCTCGCCGTTGGCGACCTTTTGCGCGATAAGCTTTGTCGCGCGGGCAATCTCATCGCGAGCGCCATAGTTGAAGGCAATGATGAGATGAAGCGCATTGTTGTTGGCGGTTAGGTTTTCCGCCTCTTCCAACAGCGGGCCAATATCTTTTGGCAGGTGCGAGCGTTCGCCAATGATGTGCACACGCACACCTTCGCGATGCAATTCTGCAAGGTCGCGACGAATGAAGAGCTTCAAAAGCCCCATCAGGTCGCTGACTTCCTGCTCGGGACGGCTCCAGTTTTCAGACGAAAACGAAAACAGGGTCAGATATTTGACGCCGAGTTCACCGGCGTTTCGCACGGCGGCACGCACCGCCTCCACACCTTTGCGATGCCCTTGTGTACGCCCAAGTCCACGCGCCTTCGCCCATCGCCCGTTGCCATCCATGATGATGGCCACATGCCGCGGTGCAGTCGCAGCGGCAGGGTTCAAGGTCTGATGTGCGTGGTCGGACATGGTCATCGGGTTTCGCAGGTCATCGCGAGCAAGCGTCAGACCTGCATGATCTCCTGTTCTTTTTGGCCAAGTAGATCGTCGATCTGAGCAATCGTGTCATCCGTTGCCTTCTGAACCTTGTCGCCAGAGGCACGGGCATCGTCCTGACCGATTTCCTTGTCTTTTTCGAGTTTCTTCAACAGATCCATACCATCCCTGCGCACATGGCGAACCGCAACCCGTGCATTTTCGGCGTATTGATGTGCAACTTTCACCAGATCCTTGCGCCGCTCTTCGTTGAGTTCCGGCAAGGGTATGCGCAGGTTTGTGCCATCCACAACGGGATTAAGGCCCAGATCGGATTCGCGAATGGCCTTCTCCACAGCCGAAACCATGGATTTGTCCCAGACCTGAACACCAATCATGCGGGCTTCCGGCGTTGTTACCGTTGCCACTTGATTGATTGGCATGGACTGCCCGTACGCGTCCACCATTACCGGGTCGAGCAGGCTGGTTGATGCCCTGCCCGTGCGCAGACCGCCAAGATCGTTGCGGAACGCGGACACGGCGCCCTCCATCCGGCGGGTCAAATCATCAAAATCCAGATTGGAATCTGTCATTATTCGTCCTCATCAGTCTTTTAGCTGCGACAACGTGCAAATTTTTGCGCCGCGCTACAAAGTTCATTTTCCGTTCAGGCGGGTTCAGTCCCCCGAAACCGTCGAATAGTGCCCCTCACCCTGCAGCACGCGTGATAGTTCGCCAGGTTCGCGAATTGAAAATACCATAATGGCCACATTGTTTTCCCGCGCAAGACTTACTGCGGCAGCGTCCATAACTTTAAGGCCGCGGTTGAGAAAATCCGCGTAGGACAACTGCGGCAACCACTCGGCATTGGGATCGGATTTCGGGTCGGCAGAATATATGCCGTCCACCTGCGTGCCCTTGAGAATAGCATCAGCGCCGAATTCGGCTGCCCGGAGAGCGGCTGCCGTGTCGCTGGTAAAAAACGGATTGCCCGTTCCACCTGCAAATATGATGATTTTTCCTGCATCGCGATGCTCAATGAGTGCACGCTGGGTGAAGGTTTCGCAAACCTGGGGTGCTGCAATGCCGGAAAGCACTACCGCCGGCACATCACGGTCTTCAAAGGCCATGCGCAGAGACAGGGCATTCATGATGATGGCGAGCATACCCATGTGGTCTCCGGTGACCCGGTCAGCACCTTTGGCAGCGAGTGAAACCCCGCGAAAAATGTTTCCACCTCCTACGACCAACGCGATAGAGACACCCAGCTGACGGGCGGCAACAATGTCATCGACAATGCGGGAAACAGCTTTAGGATCAATGCCGAAGCCCTGATCGCCCATCAGAGCCTCGCCTGAAACCTTGTACAAAATGCGTTTGAAAATCGGCGGCGCCACGGTCGAATCCATCACTTGGAATTGAGCAAAGCCCGGATACACGAAGGGCGGTGCGTTGTCACGCCACCGCCCTTCATCAGAACTTGCAGATTTCTACGTCTATGCCTGTTTAGTCAGCCTTGTTCATGGCAGCGACTTCGGCGGCGAAATCATCTTCTTCTTTCTCGATGCCTTCACCAAGCTGGAAGCGGACAAAGCCTTTAAGAGCGATTGGGCTACCGGCTTTGCCTTCGGCGTTTTTCAGCGCCTGCTCGACGGTGTTTTCACCATCAATCACAAAGGTCTGAGAGAGCAGCACATTTTCTTCAAAGAACTTGCGCAAACGGCCCTCCACCATTTTTTCGATGATGTTTTCAGGCTTGCCGGACTGGCGGGCGGAATCAGCAAAAATTGCCTTTTCCCGCTCAACCACAGAAGCATCCACCTCATCCTTTGTGGCAGCAAGCGGGTTGGTCGCAGCAACATGCATGGCAACCTGACGACCGATTTCAGCCAATGCGCCAGCGTCGCCTTCCGATTCGAGCGCCACGAGAACGCCGATTTTGCCAAGAGAGTCGGTCGCTGCATTGTGAATGTAGGAGGCAACAACGCCCGATCCCACTTCCATGACAGCCGCACGGCGCAGGCTCATATTTTCACCGATTGTCGCGATAGCATCCGTGATCGCATCGCTCACTGGCTTGCCATCAAGATCAGCGGCCAGAATGGCGTCCGTTGAGCCGTCGGTTCCGAGTGAAGTCTTCGCTACGCCGGTTACAAGCGCCTGAAAGCCTTCATTTCGGGCAACAAAGTCGGTCTCGGAGTTGACCTCAACCACAGCGGCGCGGTTGCCATCGGTGGCGATGCCCACAAGACCTTCAGCGGCGGTACGGCCTGACTTCTTGTCGGCCTTGGCGATGCCCTTCTTGCGCAGCCAGTCAATGGCGGCTTCCATGTCGCCGTCGTTTTCGTTGAGTGCGGTTTTACAATCCATCATGCCCGCGCCAGTTTTGTCGCGGAGTTCCTTCACCATCGAAGCAGTGATAGCCATGTCAGCCTCTCGTTGGGTTGGGCGGCCGGAGGCCGCAAATATGGGGGTTGGACGGCCGTTGGCCGCAAATATGGTCTTTAATGATCACAAGCGCGTCCGTTTCCGGACGCGCTCTACGCATTTGTTCAAAAGCCCGCAGGAACCGGGCTTGTTACAGAATTTTGCGGCCTATTCGGCGGCGAGCTTGGCCGCCTGTTCCAGCCAGCCATCGCGCTCAATGCGACCTTTGAAGGAAAGGCTTTCATCAACGCGTGCAATATCTTCTGTCGAGAAGTTCGCAACTTGCTCGAACTTGGTGATACCGAGAGCGTGGAGCTTTTCTTCCAGCACAGGACCTACACCTGAGATCTTCTTGAGATCGTCTGGTTCCCCTTCAGGACGATCAAAAAGCGCCTGAATGGGCGCATCAGATGCGGCTTCCTCAGCTGCAGGTGCAGCCTCTTCAGCAGGAGCAGTCTCATCAGCAGGAGCAGCCTCTTCTGCTGGCGCGGCTTCAGGTGCAGGTGCCTCACCGGCATCTTCCAGAATGGTTTCCTCGATCGGGACTTCCATTGCGCCCATATCGACACCAGAACCGGCCTGCTGCTTGGCAATGCCGTCAATCGCTGCTTTTGCGATCAGGTCGCAATAGAGCGCGATTGCGCGGGCCGCATCGTCATTTCCAGGGATCGGAAAGTCGATGTGAGCGGGGTCGGAGTTGGAATCGAGCACTGCTGCAACAGGAATGTTGAGCTTCTTGGCTTCCTGAATGGCAATCGATTCACGGTTGGTGTCGATCACGAAAATCAGGTCCGGGGTGCCGCCCATATCCTTGATGCCGCCAAGCGCGCGCTCAAGCTTGTCGCGCTCGCGTGTAAGCGTCAGCAGTTCTTTCTTGGTGAACGCAGCGGCCATGTCGCCTGAAAGGGTCTCTTCAAGCTCGCGCAGGCGTTTAATCGAGTTGGAAATAGTTTTCCAGTTGGTCAGCATGCCGCCAAGCCAGCGGGCATTGACATAGTACTGAGCCGACCGGCGCGCTGCATCGGCAACCAATTCAGACGCCTGGCGCTTGGTGCCAACGAACAGAACGCGGCCACCGCGCGCAACAGTGTCGCTGACGGCCTGCAAAGACCGGTGCAGCAATGGCACAGTCTGGGACAGGTCAAGAATATGAATGTTGTTTCGCTTGCCGAAAATGTAGTTGGACATTTTCGGGTTCCAGCGGTGTGCCTGATGTCCGAAGTGAACACCGGCTTCTAGCAGCTCACGCATGCTGAAATCGGGCAGAGCCATGGCTCGCATCTCCTTAGTACCGGTTGTGCCTCCGCAGACTTAAAAGACACCCGAATGGGCATCACCGGTGTGGCGATCAATGCCGGATCATTGCTGATTGGGGGCTGTGGATCGTCACGCGTCTGCGTGCGGAATGCGCGCCGTATAGAGGAGGTCGCCCCCTATGGCAAGCCCGATTTTGAGGCGAAAACGGCAGAATATGAAGGTTTTCGGTTTCTAAACCAGCTCCGCTTCCACAACGCCGGGAATTGCTCGCACGGCGGAGGCAATTTCTGGCGTCACATATCGACCTTCATTGAGCGCGACTTCAATCTCACGGTCGCCGTCCCCCTCAATCACGACAAGGCTCACGGCGCCCGAACCCCGCCTGTTGAGGTGGTTGGCAATGCTTTTTACCGGCTCGGGATCACGCACATAGATGCGCAGCCCGCTTTGCACCTTGCCGGCCTCGTCCTCGAGCAACGACACGGACTGAATGCGCACATTTATCCCTTCCGGTCGATCTTCTGCCGAAACAAGCATGATCACAGACTTTCCAGCTTCCAGCCGTTCGCGATTTTGCGCCAGGGTTTCTGAAAACGCGACGGCTTCAAATTGCCCCGTGGAATCAGACGCCTGAACAATTGCCATGCGATTGCCGGTGCGGGTTTTGCGTTCCTGCTTGGTGGATATGGTGCCGGCCAGTTTGCCGTGCGAATTGCCCGCTTTCACCGAGCGCTGGAAATCCGCCCAGCTCTGAACGCGCATTTTTTCAAGCACCTGTCCGTATTCATCAAGCGGGTGGGCCGACAGGTAAAACCCAATTGCTTGGAACTCTCGATAAAGCCGCTCGGTTGGCATCCAGGCTTCTATGAGCGGCAGTGAAACATTTGATTCTGTTGGTTCTCCTCCGAAGAGAGCGCCCTGCCCCATGGCAGCTTCATCCGCGAGACGCGCGGCGTGGCCAATCAGTCGGTCCAGGCCACCCAACACCTGCTCGCGCGGTGCGCCAAAACAATCAAAAGCGCCAGCACAAATGAGGTTTTCCAGCGAACGACGATTGAGGAACTTCGGATCAATGCGGGAGAAGAAGTCAGTGAGTGAGGTGTAGGTGCCGTTGGCCTCGCGTTCTTCGATAATGTGGGAGACCGCTTGCTCGCCCACACCTTTGATCGCCGCCAGCGCATAGAACACCTTGCCGTCGTTCACCGCGAAACGCACATGAGATGTGTTGACCGATGGCGGCACGAGCTCGATTTCTGCGCGTTTGGCCTCCCGATAGAAATCGCTCAGCTTGTCCGTGTTCCCAAGGTCCAACGTCATGGAAGCTGCAAGGAATTCAATGGGATAGTTCGCCTTGAGCCACGCCGTGTGATAAGAGACAAGCGCGTAGGCGGCGGCATGGGATTTGTTGAAGCCATAGTCGGCGAACTTGGCCAATAGATCGAAGATCAGATTAGCCTGGGATTTGTCCAATCCACCTTCCACGGCTCCATCCACAAACCGCACCCGTTGAGCATCCATTTCGGAACGGATTTTCTTGCCCATGGCGCGACGCAGCAGATCCGCCTCGCCGAGGCTATAGCCTGACAGGATCTGGGCAATCTCCATCACCTGTTCCTGGTAGATGATGACGCCGTGGGTCTCCTTCAAAACCCGTTCGATCTTGGGGTGCAGGAAGTCAGGTTCTTCCTCGCCATGCTTTCGGGCGTTGTAGGTGGGAATATTGTCCATCGGACCGGGCCGATAGAGCGCCACCAGCGCAATAATGTCCTCAAACTGGTCGGGTTTCATGCCGATTAGCGCCTTGCGCATCCCCTGACTTTCAAGTTGGAACACGCCGACGGTTTCGCCGCGCTGGAGCATCTCGAAGGTATTGACGTCATCCAGCGGCACTTCCGCCAGATCGACCTCAATGCCGCGTTGTTTCAGCAGGTCGACCGCTGTTTGCAGGACGGTGAGGGTTTTCAGACCCAGAAAGTCGAACTTTACGAGACCGGCCTGCTCCACCCATTTCATATTGTATTGGGTGACCGGCATGTCCGAACGCGGGTCGCGATAAAGCGGGACCAGCTGATCGAGCGGACGATCGCCAATTACGATTCCGGCGGCATGGGTGGATGCGTGTCGATAAAGACCTTCCAGCCGCACAGCCATCGATAGCATGGTGTCGACAATCTGCTCTTCTTCGCGCGCTGCCTGAAGCCCGGCTTCTGTTTCAATCGCCTTGTGAAGTGGTGTTGGATTGGCCGGATTGTTGGGCACGAGCTTGCACAGCCGGTCCACCTGGCCATAGGGCATTTGCAATACCCGCCCCACATCGCGCATCACCGCGCGTGCTTGCAGAGTTCCGAAGGTAATGATCTGCGCAACTTGTTCGCGACCATATTTGTCCTGAACGTAGCGGATCACCTCGTCGCGGCGATCCTGACAGAAGTCAATGTCGAAGTCGGGCATCGACACGCGTTCTGGGTTGAGAAACCGCTCAAACAGCAGTGAAAACCGCAGCGGATCGAGATCGGTGATGGTGAGCGCCCAGGCCACCAGCGAACCCGCGCCGGACCCACGCCCGGGACCCACAGGAATGCCACGTTCCTTGGCCCATTTGATGAAGTCGGCAACGATCAAGAAGTAACCGGGATAGCGCATGGACTCGATGATGTTGAGTTCATGTTCCAGGCGCTGCTCATAGTCCTCCCGAGACACGCCCTCTGCCAGTCCGTGGAAGTCGAGCCGAGCCTTTAAGCCGTCAATCGCCTGTTGGCGAAGCGCATCAGCTTCCGCTTTGACCGCCTCATCCTCATCGGCCACATCACTTCCAGCGAAGCTTGGCAGAATTGGTGGGCGTTTTGGTACCTTGAAGGCACAGCGCCGGGCAATTTCGATCGTGTTTTCCGTGGCTTCCGGCAGATCAGCGAACAGCGCGAGCATATCGTCCGTAGATCGAAACGCATGGTCGGGTGTGAGTCGCCTGCGATCATCTTCAACAATCATTCGCCCTTCTGCGATGCAAATCAGTGCGTCATGGGCTTCGAAGTCGTCTTCGCCGGGAAAATACGCCGCGTTGGTGGCAACAAGCGGAACATCGTGAGTGTAAGCGAGATCGATCAAACGACGTTCAATCTGCTTGTCGTAGCCGCGCTGCCGCTGCAATTCGACATAGAAACGATCATCGAAAGCTGATTTGAGGGCCGAGAACCGTTCAAGAGCCAGATTGGCCTGACCCGTTTCAAGTGCTGTGTTGATTGGCCCTTCCGGTCCGCCGGAGAGGCAGATGAGACCGTCGGCGTGGCTTATCAGATCTTCCAGGAGGATGTGCGCGGTGTCTGGTGCGCCGGTTTCCAGATAGGCTTTAGAAACCAGAATGGTCAGATTGTCGTAACCGGTAGAGTTTGAAGCAAGCAGCACCAATGGGGCATGTCGCTTGTCGGATGGGGATCCGCGAGACTGGCCTCCGCCCTCTCCGTCGCCCACGTCCTGAAAATCAACATCCAGCAGACAGCCGATGATAGGTTGCAGGCCTTTGCCCGCTGCTTTTTCGGAAAACTCAAGAGCACCAAAGAGATTGTTGCGATCCGTAACCGCGACGGCTGGCTGCGCATACTCGCCTGCGAGGTCAATCAGCTTGGCGAGCGGTAGTGCACCTTCCAGTAGCGAATAGGCTGAATGAACATGCAGATGCACAAAGGCCTTTGGTGGAGTCTGACCGACGTCAGCCATGCTTTTTCACATCAGATTCTTTGGGTGTTCCTGCAACAAAGTTCCCTGATGATCCGTGACAAGTCCAGTGACCTCGCTGCTTTGTCCAAAGCTATGTTTGGACACGGTGGCCTCAAGCCGAAAGGATGTTGGCCCAGGCAACCACGCTTGCGACGAACAGCCCGACTGAGACCATGGAAGCGAATTCGCGAACAATGGCTGAGAGATTGAGATTGTACGGCATGTCGGGCTCTCCACTACTATGTTTTCAATAAATTCTGCTTAAGTTCATAATATGTTCTTTTCTTTTTCGCAAGACAAAACGAGAACATTGCGGCCTCAAGGTCCGATTCGAAAAGGATATAGTTAATTTGCACCGGTGGGTTTCAGGTCTTCCAACACCATCCGGGCTCAGAGGTCGAGCGGCACGATCCGGGCATTTTCGAGTGTAACTGCGCGATCCATCCGCCGGGCAAGATCGTGATTGTGCGTGGCAATCAGCGCCGCAAGACCGGTTGAACGCACAAGCGTCATCAGTGCGTCAAACACATAGACCGATGTCTCCGGATCAAGGTTCCCCGTAGGCTCGTCCGCCAACAACAGACTTGGTGCATTGGCCATCGCACGGGCGATCGCCACACGCTGCTGTTCACCGCCAGAAAGCTCGGACGGCCGGTGATCTTCCCGCTCCGCAATTCGCATGTAGGCGAGGAGTTCTGAAGCCCGTTTGTTGGCCTCTTCCCGCCCAAGACCGGCAATCATTTGCGGCAGTGCGATGTTTTCCAGTGCTGAAAACTCGGGCAACAGGTGGTGGAACTGGTAGACAAATCCAATCTCGTGGCGGCGAATTCGCGTGCGTTCATCATCACTTAGCCCATTGACGGCTCGACCCATGACTTCGACTTCACCCGTCTGCGGGCGCTCCAATAGGCCAGCCAGATGCAACAGAGTCGACTTTCCCGCGCCGGATGGAGCGACCAGCGCGACTAGTTCGCCGCGCCGGATTGTCAGATTCGCCTCTTCCAAGATCGTCAGCTTGTTTTCACCCGCACCATACCAGCGCGTAACACCGTCAATGCTGAGTGCGACGTCCCGAACGTCAGACTGTGCCTGAGGTGCGACGATCACGTCACTCATAGCGAAGCGCCTCGACGGGATCGAGATTCGCGGCCCGCCATGATGGAAACAGCGTTGCCAAAAATGACAGACCAATTGCCATTGCAACAACTGTGACTGTTTCGCTCACATCCATTTCCGCCGGAATCTCGGACAGAAACCGGACTGTTGGGTCCCACAGGTTGGTGCCAGTCGCGCCGCTCAGAAACGACTGAATGCTCTGCAGATTGAGATAGACAATCATGCCGAGGATCACGCCTGCAATCGTGCCAGAAACGCCGATCGCAGAGCCTGTGATGAAGAACACGCGCATAACAGTGCCACGGGTCGCGCCCATGGTGCGCAAAATTGCTATGTCCTTACCCTTGTCTTTCACCAGCATGAACAGCCCTGAGACGATGTTGAGGGCAGCCACCAGAACAATCAGGGTGAGGATCAAGAACATCACGTTGCGCTCAATGCGAAGCGCGTTGAAGAAGCCTGTATGGCGCTGTCGCCAGTCCACCAGATAGTGAGGCCGGTCTGCCGCCGTCTCAATGGTCCCTTTCAACGCATCCACGCTGTCGGCATCCTCCAAAAACACTTCGATAACCGAGGCCACGCCTTCGGAATTGAAATAAAGCTGCGCCTCCTCCATTGGCATGAAGACGAAGGCTTCGTCATATTGCGACATGCCTATCTCGAAGATCGCGGCGATGGGATAGGATTTCACACGCGGGGTCACACCGAGCGGCGTGATGTTGCCTTCTGGTGATATGAGGGTGATGCGGTCCCCTGCCCCTAATCCGAGATTCTCGGCCAGTCGGCTGCCAACAAGCACGCCGCTTCCTTCCTTGAATTCATCCAGCGAGCCTGAAAGCAGGTTGTCGACCACCGAAGTGACCTTGGCGATGTCCTTTGACGTCATGCCGCGCACCAGAGCGCCAGTACCGCCGCGACCACCTGATGCAAGCACCTGGCCTTCCACCAGCGACACCGCATGGGTCACCCCATCCACACCTTCAATGCGGGCAGCCACATCATTGAAATCGTTCAGCGGACGTTCCACTGGCTGAACAATGATATGACCGTTGATGCCCAGAATGCGGCCAAGAAGTTCTGTGCGAAATCCGTTCATGACCGCCATCACGATGATCAGTGTCGCCACCCCAAGCATGATGCCGGTGAAGGAAAAGGCAGAAATAACGGAGATAAAGGTTTCCTTGCGCCGGGTGCCCATATAGCGACGCGCAATCATCCACTCAAAGGCGGCAAACGGCTTTGTGCCCTTGGCTGGTGTGGCGGCCACCGGAACGGCAGTAGGCGCGGACGTCTCAACCATCAAGGATCACCACCCTGCAGCCTCGATGAGGCGGGCCACGGCGGCATCAATTGGCAGGGACGAACGCTCACCAGAGCTGCGAACCTTGATTTCCGCTTCACCGTCTTTTAAGCCGCGTGGTCCGATAACCAGTTGGTAGGGCAAGCCAATCAGATCCATGCGGGCAAATTTGCCACCAGCGCGTTGGTCAGTGTCATCATAAAGCACATCAAGACCAGCATTGGTGAGTTTGGTGTAGAGGTCGGCACAGGCCGCGTCAGTCGCGTCATCTCCGGACTTCAGATTAACCAGCCCGACATCGAACGGGGCGACCTGTTGCGGCCAGATGATCCCGTCATCATCGTGGCTCGCCTCGATGATGGCTGCCACCAAACGGCTTGGTCCAATCCCGTAAGAGCCCATGTGGACGGCATGTTCTGCTCCGTCTGGGCCCGCGACTTTTGCATTCATGGGATCGGAATATTTGGTTCCAAAGTTGAAAATATGGCCGACCTCAATTCCGCGTGCAGAAAGTCGGTCACTTGCGGCAACATCTGACCATGCGCTTTCTTCGTGGATTTCATCTGTTGCCGCGTAGAGGCTCGTCCATTTATCTACTGTGGCTGCAAGGCCTTCCGCATCATCAAAGTCTACATCGTCTGCGGGCGCATCAAAGTCCAGATAGCCCTTGTGGCAGAAGACTTCACTTTCGCCGGTGTCGGCGAGCATGAGGAATTCGTGGCTTAGATCGCCGCCAATCGGTCCGGTATCTGCCCGCATGGGAATTGCCTTCATGCCGAGCCGGTCGAATGTGCGGAGATAGGCGACAAACATGCGATGATAGGCTGTGCGGGCGCCGGCCTCATCAAGATCGAAGGAATAGGCGTCCTTCATGAGGAATTCGCGGCCGCGCATGACACCAAATCGCGGGCGCACTTCGTCCCTAAACTTCCACTGGATGTGGTAAAGGTTGAGCGGCAGATCCTTGTAGGATTTCACATAGGAGCGGAAAATCTCGGTGACCATTTCCTCATTAGTCGGGCCAAACAGCATGTCGCGCTCATGACGATCTGTGATGCGCAACATTTCAAGGCCATAGTCGTCATATCGACCGCTCTCACGCCACAAGTCGGCGGACTGGATGGTCGGCATTAAGATCTCCACCGCTCCGGCACGGTTCTGCTCTTCCCGGACGATCTCTTCGATCTTTTTCAAGACTTTCAGCCCGAGCGGAAGCCAAGAATAGATGCCCGCTGCCTGCTGGCGAATCATGCCAGCCCGCAACATCAGCCGATGAGAAACGATCTCGGCTTCCTTTGGGTTCTCCTTCAGAACTGGAATGAAATAGCGGGATAGACGCATGGTTTACCTGTCGAGAAAAATCCGGGAATCAGCTTGCGCTTTTGCTGGCCCACTCAAACCGCAAATTGCCGATGGAAACAAGCTTTGCATCGCGAACTGCCTGGCGCGTTAAGCCGTCCGACGTGCGAGTTTCAGGTTCTAAATCGTTTCGCAAGGAGGCGCAAAAAATATACTTGTTAAGCAGTTGAGAGAAAAAGCAAAAAAAGCACCGTTTTTGCCGGAATTCTTCGTCGGAAAAGGGTTTTTTGGCGGCATTCCGGGTGACAAGCCGAACATTGCAGGCTAAAGGTTGGTCACAATAACAGAAATTGTGTCAAACAGTTCTTATACGCAGTCTTAAGTCTTGGGAGGATGTGATCTCGGGCGCGGGTTAAACGCAGCCGCCTGACCAAAAGTCAGGATAGAGGTCGGGACGCGAACTCAATCAGCAAGGCGCACGCCTTGCTTTTTTTTTGGTCTTCGTCAGCAACCGGGCCGATTGTTGATTGCGATGAACAACGGCAGGAATGATTGCTGTTTTTTGGATATGCCGGAAATTTCATTCCACATCCTCATCCTGAGCATGTCGAAGGATCGGATGTGGCCCACATGGCCGCAAGTGGAAACCAATCAGACAAGTTCCGGGCCACCTCGTGTTTCGATGGGCTCACCATGAGGTGGATTTTGCTTCCGCTTGTGCCAATTGAATCGCGAAACAAGCTTTTTATGCCGCGCGCTGATACCGGTTCATGAAACCCCTGCGAATATGGTTGGCGAGTTCATCTACGAGGGGATTCTTGGCCACCGCCTGCGTGTGAAGATTGACGTAGAAGGGTGGAAGCATCGGTAGCCCTGCCGATGCCGGGACAATTTCCGTATTTGGCGGCATGCATTGCGACAGGAAAATCGCCACCGCCAAGTCAGCTTCCAGGGTGGTGTATACAGGTTCCAGATGGCCGGAATGGCAAATGAGTTTCCAGTCGTGGCCGGATTCAGACAAAGCCTGGGCCGCAGCAGCACGGAACGAACATTCCGGCGCGCCCATGGAAACCGGCAATGGCGTTGAGCGCGCCGCCTGGCCACCAATGCGCTGAATCCAGACAAGCTGATCCACCAGCAATAGGTCATCACCACGAGTGCACTCGGTGGTGAGGGTGAGATCAATTTCACCCTTCCGAAGCAGTGCCAGAAGTTTCACTGTGGCATCGCAGAAGAACGTCACCTGAATGCCGGGCCAACGATGGTGGAAACTGCGCAGTATTTCCGGCATGAAAACATGGATGATATCGTTTGGCACGCCCAAACGCACCTCGCCTTCAAAACCCGGCGCCGTCATGGTCGTCCAAACCTCGTCATTGAGTTTGACCATGCGTCTTGCGTGTCCAAGCAGACGTTCGCCCTCGTCGGATAGACTGATCTGTTTGGTGGTGCGATCAAAAACCGGTTTTTGCAAGAGTGTTTCCAGCCTCTTGATCTGCTGGCTAACCGCCGCCTGCGTAAGGTTCAGAATATGCGCTGCAATGGTCATGCTGCCACATTCGGCAACTGTCAGGAATGTGCGCAGGAGACCGATATCAATGTCTCGGTTGGTTGGCATGATCCACCTTCAATCATAACGAATTTTTGTGAGACATATAAATAACATTCGTTTTTCTTATTAATCAAGCATCATTATGTTGAAAGGCGTCAACATTCACACTGTTTATGAATTGAACAAACAATGCTTATCGAGTTTGCCTTTCCTCCCTTTGCCCAGCTCGGCGTTCGCGGACGTGAAATGGGTCGCAAATTGCTGAAGCGCCTTGCTCTTGCCAGACAGGTTCAGAACGAGCGGGATCAACTGCTACAGCTTACGGAAGCCGAGTTGAAGGACATCGGTGTGCGCCGCAATGAGGCACTTTATGAAGGTCATCGTGGATCGTGGGATATTCCGGATCACCGGCTCTATGCGGAAAAACTGAACGCGGATCCTGGAACTTGTTCAATCCACCGAAATGAAATCGGGGAAATCCTCAATGCCAAAACCCAGATAAACGGTCACAAACCAGTATAGGCCGAATAGCACTGCCGCGATCACCGTGTTCGCCAAGAGGCGCTTGCCAATCTGGGGATTGGCAGGCGCGCTGGGTTCGGTGCCTGGCGCGATGTCTCCTTCATCCTGCTGGGTGCGCATGCGAAACGGCAGGCTGATAAAGAGGGTCAGCCACCAGAACAGGAAATAGAGCGCGATTGCAGTGAGCCAACTCACGAGGCTGGCACCTCTTCAAGCTCGACCAGCGTTCCACAAAAATCCTTGGGATGCAAAAACAGAACCGGATTGCCGTGGGCACCGATCTTGGGTTCGCCGTCGCCAAGAACCCGGGCACCCTCACCCGTGAGGCGATCACGGGCCGCAATGATATCGTGAACTTCGTAGCACATGTGATGGATGCCGCCTGCGCCGTTGGTTTCCAGAAACTTCGCAATTGGTGACTTTTCTCCGAGTGCTTCGAGCAACTCGACCTTTGTGTTGGGAAGTTCCACAAACACCACCCTCACTCCGTGTTCGGGCAAATCCTGTGGTTCGGAGACGGTTGCTCCCAATGTCTGTTCGTAGGTTTTGACGGCTGCACCGAGATCAGTAACAGCAATTGCCACGTGGTTCAGTCGGCCAATCATTTCAACTCAGACCATGCTAACGAAAACGGTTGTGACCGGTTTTTTACCCCAAAGATTGCGTGCCGTCGCGCGTATTGCGCGGGTTACAGCGTCGCGGATGAGCTCGGGGTCCTTGCGCCGTTTGTGGGGAATGCTCTCAAACGCACCAATCGCCGCGTCGAAAAGGAAATCTTCGAAGTCCTCATCGTCAAAGGTTTCCGGTAAGCCATTGCATTCCATATCCGGCTCGCTGACCAGTTCGCCCTTGCGATCAACAACGAGCGCCATCGCCACATGACCCACATAGGAAAGCGAACGACGGCGCGGGATGCCCATCTCATCTTCGTCTCCGATGAAATTGCCATCCTTGTAGATGCGGCCAACGGGCACATCGGCAATGATCTCGGCTGAACCAGGCGCGAGTCTGAGCATGTTTCCGTTGCGAATTGGGGCGACATCGGGAACGCCCAAGTCGGCGGCTAGTGAGGCGTGTGCGCTCAAATGTGCTGCCTCACCATGCACTGGCACGGCGATGGTTGGCTTCACCCAATCATACATTTTCTTCAGTTCCGAACGGCGCGGATGTCCCGATACATGAACCAGCGCATCATTGTCTGTCACAATCTCTACGCCCATGTCGATCAGTCGGTTCTGGGTGTCCAGAATGAGTTTTTCATTGCCGGGGATTGTGCGGGAGGAATAGACGACCCGGTCTCCGGGCGTGAAATGCACGTTGCGCATCTCATCCCTTGAGAGCTTTGCGAGGGCCGCGCGGGTTTCACCCTGACTACCGGTCAATATGACCACGATTTCCTCGCGAGGCACCGAAGCGAACTCGGCCTCATCAAGAAATGGTGCCACGCCGTCGAGATAGTTCAGTTCGCGGGAAACGTCTATCACCCGCTTCAGGCTGCGTCCCAGAATGAGGACCCGCCGACCTGCGGCCTCGGCCGCAAGGGCGATGGATTTGATCCTTCCGACATTGGAAGAAAATGTGGTGACAAACACTCGTCCTGGCGAGGCCTCAATCACTTCCTGCAGGCCCTGAGAGACTTCCATCTCGCTGGGACTCTCGCCCACACGAATGGCATTGGTGGAATCACACACCAGCGCCAGCACGCCCGTATCTCCAATCCGGCGAAAGCTGTTTTCGTCAATAGGATTGCCGATGGCTGGTGCCGGGTCGATTTTCCAGTCAGCGGTGTGCAGTGCTGTGCCAAGCGGTGATGTGATCGCAAGGGACACAGGTTCTGGGATCGAATGCGTGACGTGCACCGCTTCGATGCTGAACGGCCCGACGGAGAAAGTCTCACCGGCCTGAAACACAGTGACCGGTATTTCCGGCGCATCACGTTCTGAAAGCCGTTTGGCTTCGATCATGCCCGCAGTGAAAAGTGTGCAGTAGACAGGCACCTGCAGCCGATCCCACAGCGCCAGCAGTGCACCATAGTGGTCTTCATGGGCATGGGTGATGACAATTGCTTCTAGGTTGTCGACTTCTGATTCCAGAAATCGAATATCGGGCAGGACCAAATCCACCCCAGGCCAGTAGGCATCCGGAAACGTGACCCCGATATCGATGGCAATCCATTTTCGTTTCTTTGCTGGTCCGAATCCGTAGAGGCCAAGATTCATGCCGATTTCGCCAACGCCGCCGAGCGGCAGGAAGACGAATTCATTGTCGGAAGTGGTCAAATTCAGCCTGCGCCTTCTTCCATCATGCGCGGGAAAAACACTTCACCCGCGCTGATCGATCTCGTTTTATTGTCCATGAAAAGCTGGAGTTGACCTTCGCTATCGATGGTGTGAAAGATTCCGGTCAGCGTTTCGGCGGGCAGTCTTACTGATATCTTTTCTCCCAGTCCACTCGCCCGGTTCAGCCAGTCGGAACGGACCACTTCAAAACCGTTCGGCTGCTCCCAGACCGCCAGTGTTTCCGCGAAAGCTTTCGCAAGATGTGGAAGCAGATCATCTGCCGACACATCCCGCCCCATCTCACGGATCGAAGTGGTTGGATAGGGCGTGCCTGAAGGGGAATGTGTGCAATTGATGCCAAACCCAACAACGATTGCCGCCTGTTGATCACCAAACGGGGTGCGCTCCAGCAGAATGCCCGCGAGCTTCCTGCGCTGCCACAAAATGTCGTTGGGCCATTTGATAGAAAGATCTGGATGCCCAACTTCGGCTGCTCGCCCGATTGCATCGTGCGCGGCAAGTGCCGCCACAAAGGGCAGCGTGGTCACACGCTGTTTCCAGATCCGATCAATCAACAGGACCGATGCGTAGAGGTTACCGGTCTCGGAGACCCAGTGATTTCCCCGTCGACCCTTGCCAGCCACCTGTTCAGCGGCGGTAATCCACAATCTGCCCTCATCACCCGCTTCAGCACGGGAAAGGCATTCGATGTTTGTTGATCCGATCGTCTGGAAGTGCTCGTGACGCCAGCCTGGCAGTCCGGCAATGGCAGGCATCAAAAGAAGCTGCGCGCGGCGGTGGTCGCGATTTCTAGCATCGGACCACCGATCACCACATAGAAAATCACAAACACGCCCGAGACGCCAAGGACCAGTCGAAGCTCGCCCGCCATGGGAACGAATGTGTCTTCTGAGGCGTCAAACCAGATAATCTTGACGATGCGGAGATAATAGTAAGCCCCGACAACACTGGCGAGCACACCAATGATTGCAAGCGCATAGAGCTCCGCCTGAACAGCAGCGACGAACACGAAGTACTTTCCCCAGAATCCGGCTAGCGGCGGAATGCCGGCCAGCGAAAACATGAGCGCCGTCAACAGAACGGCCATGACCGGATTGCTGGTGGACAGTCCCGCAAGATCGCTGATGTCCTCAACCATGCCATCCTTGCGACGCATGGCGAGAATGCAGGCGAAGGTCCCAAGGGTCATCACCAGATAGATCAGCATATAGAGAATGACACCGCTCACCCCGGCTTCGCTTCCTGCAGATAGCCCGACCAGAGCGAACCCCATATGGCCAATGGAGGAATAGGCCATCAGTCGCTTGATGTTCGTCTGACCAATGGCAGCAAAAGCACCAAGTCCCATGGACGCAATGGAGATGAAGACAACAATCTGCTGCCAATCGAGAAGCGCCGGCTCAAACGCCGTCATTACCACGCGGATCATCAATGCCATTGCCGCGATCTTTGGCGCGGCTGCAAAAAAGGCCGTCACCGGCGTTGGCGCACCTTCATAAACATCTGGCGTCCACATATGGAATGGAACGGCGGATATTTTGAAGGCAAGGCCCGCCATCACGAAAACGATGCCGAAGACCAGACCGAGATTGCCCTTGGATCCGGCAAAACCTTCCGCGATGCCGGAAAATCCGGTGTGCCCGGTGAAACCATAAATCAGGGAAATTCCGTAGAGCAGCATGCCGGACGACAGTGCGCCGAGAACGAAATATTTCAGCCCGGCCTCTGTGGCTTTGAGCGATTCCCGGTTGATTGCGGCGACCACGTAGAGCGCCAGCGATTGCAGCTCCAGACCCAGATACAGCGTGATCATGTCGTTGGACGAGATCATGAGCATCATGCCGACGGTCGAAAGCAGGATCAGGATCGGATATTCAAATTTTGAAAAGTTCTCTTCCCGGGCGAAACCCACAGACATGGCAATCGCCACTCCGGACCCAAGGAGCACGAGGAATTTCATGAGCCGCGAGAAATCATCAAGCACAAAGGCTTCGTGGAAGGCGGTTCCGGGCTTGTAGAAGAAAAGAAGCCAGGCACCGGCAAGCACGATCAGTGCAACGGAAAAGCCGGTGACCAGACGTTCCGATGCTTCGCCTGCATAGACACCAATCATCAGCAGGACCATGGCCCCTACGGCGAGCCAGATTTCCGGTGCCAGTACGGCGAGCTCAGCACTTTCAAAGGCGTATTGCATGAGAATTCAAAAACCCTGATCTAGTTCGCCTGAGCGGTCCGGGAAGCCGCGTCGAGGGCGGCTTCGTAATTGTTTATCAGATTTTGCACCGAGGCCTCCGTTACCTCGAATATAGGCAACGGATAGACCCCGAAGAAAATCACCAGTGCAATGAGCGGGAACAAGAGCACCTTTTCGCGGGGCGACAAGTCCAGCATGGATCGCAGCGTTTCCTTGTCGAGCGCACCGAACACGACCCGGCGATAGAGCCACAACGCATAACAGGCCGACAGGATCACCCCGCTGGTTGCGGCCAACGCAACCCAGGTGTTGACTTTGAAGATACCGATCAATGTGAGGAATTCGCCCACGAAACCTGACGTGCCAGGCAGCCCGACATTCGCCATGGTGAATATCAAAAACGCCACCGCATAGTTTGGCATGCGGTTCACGAGCCCGCCATAGGCATCAATTTCCCGCGTGTGGAGCCGGTCGTAAACCACTCCCACACACAGGAAGAGCGCGCCGGACACCAGTCCATGCGATAGCATCTGGAAGATGCCGCCCTGAACACCCTGCATGTTCATGGCGAACATGCCCATGGTCACATATCCCATGTGCGCCACGGACGAGTAGGCAATCAGCTTTTTCATGTCCTCCTGCGCCAGCGCCACCAGGGACGTGTACACAATTGCAATGATGGACAGGGCGAACACAAGATTGGCAAACTCGGCAGATGCCAGCGGGAACATGGGCAGCGAGAAGCGCAAGAACCCGTAGCCACCGATTTTCAGCAGAATTCCGGCAAGAATAACCGAACCAGCGGTTGGGGCTTCGACGTGCGCATCCGGCAACCAGGTGTGCACTGGCCACATGGGCATTTTCACGGCAAAGGACGCGAAGAAGGCCAGCCATAACCAGGTCTGCATGGACGCCGGGAAATCATGCTCCAACATCTTGGTGATGTCGGTGGTGCCCACGTTCCAGTACATCGTCATCATCGCGATCAGCATCAGCACCGAACCCAACAGCGTGTAGAGGAACAATTTGAAGCTGGCGTAGACCCTGCGTTTGCCACCCCAGACACCGATGATGATGAACATCGGGATCAGACCGCCTTCGAAGAAGACGTAGAACAGCACGATGTCGAGTGCGCAGAATACGCCGATCATCAGTGTTTCCAGCAGCAGGAAGGCAATCATGTATTCACGCACGCGCGTGTTGATTGTTTCCCAGCTCGCCAGAATACAGAACGGCATCAGGAACGTGGTCAGAATGACGAACAGCATCGAGATGCCGTCGACACCCATGTGATAGGATATGCCTCCCATCCATTCGCGCTTTTCGACCATCTGGAACGACGATGTCGAATCGTCGAAACCGATCCAGATGAACAGCGACAGGATGAATGTGGTGGTGGTGGTGAGCAGCGCCACATTGCGGATATTGCGCCGGGCGACTTCTGAATCTTCCCAGATCAGCAGAATGATCAGCGCTCCGACCAGTGGCAGGAACGTGACAATGGAGAGGATCGGCCAATCGGTCATCAGGATGCCCCTCCGACCATTGCCCAAGTTGCAAGCGCCGCCGCACCAATCAGCATCGCAAATGCGTAGTGATAGAGATATCCGGTCTGTAGCTTGACGATGCGGGCCGTCAAATCCTGAACCCTTGCCGCGACACCATCGGGTCCAAACCCGTCAATCAGCCAGCCATCGCCGCGTTTCCAGAGGAAGTTGCCAAGCCAATTGGCTGGACGGACGAATATCCAGTCATAGAGCTCGTCGAAGTACCACTTGTTCAGCAGGAACTGATACAGAGCCGGATGCTGGCGAGCCAGTTCGACCGGGGTTTTTGGTGAGCGGATGTAAAAGACCCAAGCGGTGACAAACCCAAGAGCCATCATGATGAACGGCGACCATTTCACCAGCGTCGGCACATTGTGGAACTGCTCAAGGATCTTGTTGTCCGCGCCCAGGAACAGAGCCTGCTGCCAGAAGTGGGTATATTGCTCATCCAGATGGCCCGGCTCGTGATGGGCACCGATGAAACTTGAGTAGAACAGGATTCCGGCGAGCAAAGCGCCTGCTGCGAGCACATAAAGTGGTACGAGCATGACCGGCGGGCTTTCATGCACATGGCTCATAACATCCGCAGGTGCTCGTGGCTTGCCGTGGAAGGTCATGAAGATCAGGCGCCAGGAATAGAAAGAGGTGAACAGTGCGGCCACCACTGTCATCCAAAACGCGTAGCCGGCGGCGGCGTTCTGCCCCACATAAAGGCTCTCGATGATGGCATCCTTCGAGAAGAAACCGGCCGTTCCGATTATGGTTCCCGGAATCCCAAGCCCGGTCAGCGCGACGGTGCCGATCATCATCATCCAGTAAGTCTTTGGAATGTGGCTGCGCAGCCCGCCCATCTTGCGCATATCCTGTTCATCGGACACGGCATGAATGACCGAGCCCGCACCAAGGAACAGGAGAGCTTTGAAGAAGGCGTGGGTGAAGAGGTGAAAGATTGCCGCTCCGTAGGCTCCAACGCCGAGTGCTGCGAACATGTAGCCAAGCTGAGAGCAGGTCGAATAGGCAATGACGCGTTTGATGTCGTTTTGAACCAGCCCAACCGTGGCTGCGAAAAAGGCCGTTGTAGCACCAACAAAGGTCACCACCAGCAAAGCCGTCGGCGCAAATTCAAAGAGCGGCGACATGCGCGCAACAAGGAACACGCCAGCCGTGACCATGGTTGCTGCGTGAATGAGCGCGGAAACTGGCGTCGGGCCTTCCATGGCGTCCGGCAGCCAAGTGTGCAGCAGGAACTGCGCCGATTTCCCCATCGCTCCCATGAACAAGAGCAGGCAGACGATGTTCAGCGCATCTGCACGACCAAGCTGGTAACCCAGAAACTCCATGACCGGCGCAGCATCCGCTGATGATGCAAATCCCGGCGCGTTCGCGAAAATCGTGTCGAACGTGATGGAATCGAAAAGCACATAAACGCCGAAAATGCCCAGCGCGAACCCGAAGTCTCCGACGCGGTTGACCACGAAGGCTTTGATGGCGGCGGCATTGGCTGATGGTTTTTTGAACCAGAATCCGATTAGAAGATATGAGGCAAGGCCCACACCTTCCCAGCCGAAGAACATTTGCAGCAGATTACCGGAGGTCACCAGCATCAGCATGGCAAAGGTAAACAGCGACAGATAGGCAAAGAAGCGCGGACGGTGCGGATCGTGGTGCATGTATCCAATGGAATAGATATGCACGAGCGACGAAACCGTGTTGACCACCACGAGCATCACAACAGTTAGCGTGTCGATGCGGAGCGCCCAACCGGCGGTCAGATCGCCAGATACGATCCAGGACATGACGGGCACCGTGAACGAGCCGCCTTCGCTCAAGGCCACATCGAAGAAGGCGAACCACGACAGAATTGCTGAAACGACCAGCAGCCCGCTGGTGATGTACTCTGAAGCCTTGGCTCCGATTGTGCGGCCAAACAGACCAGCAATCAGAAAGCCAATGAGCGGCAGGAAGACAATCAGTTGATACATGAGTGTTTCGTCAGCCCTTCATCATGTTCACGTCTTCAACCGCGATGGAGCCACGATTTCTGTAAAACACCACCAGAATGGCGAGGCCGATTGCCGCTTCCGCCGCAGCCACTGTCAGCACGAACAAGGCAAATATCTGCCCGATCAGATCCCCCAGATGCTGGGAGAAAGCGACAAAGTTCAGGTTGACGGCAAGCAGGATGAGTTCCACCGACATCAGGATGACGATGACGTTTTTCCGGTTCAAAAAGATGCCGAACACGCCAAGCGTGAACAGGATGGCTCCGACCGTCAGATAATGTCCAATTCCGATATCCATACCGTACCCATCTGTCGGCGGGTCTAGAGACCTTTGCCGGAGTCCACCTTCTTGATTTCAATTGCTGTTGCGGGCGTCCGCGCCACCTGATCGGCGATGTTCTGCCGTTTGACCCCCTTCTTGTGGTGCAATGTCAGCACAATCGCACCGATCATCGCCACCAGCAGCACAAGGCCGGCAAGCTGGAAGAAAAAGACGTAGCGTGTGTAAAGCAGATCACCGATGGCCTCGATGTTGGAACGCTCTGCCATATCAGGAATTGGCTGCACCGCCGTACCAACCTCCGGCCCGCTCACGGCGGTCGCACCGAGCACGAAGATGAGTTCAATCGCCAGAATGAGCCCCACGACGCCACCAACCGGCAGATATTGCAAAACCCCTTCGCGTAGTTCTGCAAAATCCACGTCGAGCATCATGACAACGAAGAGGAAAAGAACCGCGACCGCGCCGACATAAACAACGATGAGAATGAGCGCCAGAAACTCCGCACCTGCCAGCATGAAAAGGCCAGCCGAATTGAAGAAGGCGAGAATGAGATAGAGCACGGAATGCACGGGATTGCGGGCAGCAATCACCATGAAAGCAGACGCAATCGTGACCGTAGAGAACAGGTAGAAAAACGCCAGACTCAGGCTCATATTGCCCCCTCACCTGCCGATTTCATCGGCTGCGCCACAATGTCTGTGTTTGGCCTCATGCAATAAACCACCCTCACCGGTACGGCGCGTCCAACGCGATGTTGCGAGCCAGTTCCCGCTCCCACCGCGCGCCGTTTTCCAGCAGTTTATCCTTGTCGTAGTAGAGTTCTTCGCGTGTTTCCGTGGCGAACTCGAAATTCGGACCCTCAACAATTGCATCCACCGGACAGGCTTCCTGGCAAAAGCCGCAATAGATGCACTTCACCATGTCGATGTCGTATCGTACCGTTCGACGCGTGCCGTCGTTCTGGCGCGGTCCGGCTTCAATTGTGATGGCCTGAGCCGGGCAAATGGCTTCGCACAATTTGCAGGCAATGCAGCGCTCTTCGCCATTGGGGTAGCGACGCAAAGCATGTTCACCGCGAAAGCGCGGGGAAACAGGCCCTTTTTCGTGCGGATAATTTAGCGTTACCTTCGGCGCAAAGAAGTACCGGGCGGCAAGCGCGAAAGCGGCGAAAAACTCCTTCAGGAAAAGAGATTTAGCGGCTCTGTCCAATCCAGCCATATCGCCCTCCTATGCCGCCCAGCCGGTGATTTGAAGCACAAGCGCAACAATGAAAACCATCGCCAGAGATATCGGCAGGAACACTTTCCAGCCCAAGCGCATCAACTGGTCATAACGATAGCGTGGTACAAAGGCGCGCACGGTCGCCATCGAGGCGAAAACCAGAAATGCCTTCAATGAGAACCAGAAAATGCCGGGCAACCAGTTGAACGGTGCGATATCGACAGGTGGGAGCCATCCGCCCAGAAACAACAGCGTCACCAGCGAGCACATCAAAAGGATCGCGACGAACTCGCCCAGGAAGAAGAGCAGGAACAGGGTTGAGGAATATTCAACCATGTGACCGGCAACCAGTTCCGATTCCGCTTCAGGCAGGTCGAATGGTGGACGATTGGTTTCCGCAATCGCCGAAATGTAGAAGATGATAAACATCGGGAACAGTGGCAGCCAATGCCAGTCGAGCAGAGTGGCAGGCAGGCCGAGCATGGTACCAAGACCATCTTGCTGTGACAGGACAATATCCGTGAGGTTCAGGGAGCCGACGCACAGGAGCACGGTAATAATCACAAAGCCAATTGAGACCTCGTAGGAGACCATCTGCGCTGCCGAACGCAGGGCTGCGAGGAACGGATATTTCGAGTTCGATGCCCAGCCACCCATGATGATGCCGTAGACCTCAAGCGATGAAATCGCGAAAATATAAAGAATTCCGAGGTTTACGCTTGCGACAGACCAGCCTTCAGCAACCGGGATAACCGCCCATGCGGACAGCGCCAGGACGGCCGAAACGAGCGGCGCCAGAATGAAAACGCCCTTGTTTGCACCCGCTGGAATGATCGGTTCTTTGAGAACAAATTTGAGAAGATCCGCAAATGATTGAAGCAGACCCCAGGGACCCACAACATTGGGTCCGCGCCGCAACTGAATGGCCGCAAAAATTTTGCGGTCAGCGTAGAGAATGTAGGCCGTCACCAGCAACAGGCAGACGAGCAACAGCACGCTCTGGCCCAGCATAATCAGGCCGGGAATTACATAGGTGTCGAGAAACGAGTGCTCCATACGTGCTATTCCGCCGCTTCTCGCATCTCACCTCGCCGCAATGCCGAACATTCGGCCATGATGGCTGAGGCCCGCGCGATCGGATTGGTGAGGTAAAAATCATCAATTGGATTGGTGAACGCGGCTTTCGTCACACGGCCACCGGCACGCTTTGAGAGCCCCTGAATTCCCGATGTGTCTGGCGCCTCGATTTCATCAAGTGCTTTAAGATGTGGATGCGCTTCCGTCATTGCCGAACGCAAGTCAGACAATGAATCAAATGGCAAAGTCTTGCCAAGAACGGCGGAAAGTGCCCGCAGGATTGCCCAATCTTCACGGGCCTCTCCTGGCGCAAACCCGGCACGGTTGCTCATTTGGGGGCGACCTTCCAGATTGACCCACGTGCCCGATTTTTCTGTGTATGCGGCACCGGGTAGAATAACATCCGCATGGTGTGCGCCCACATCGCCGTGGCTGCCGATATAGATGGTGAAACCGCTTGTACGCTTAGTGAGATCGAGTTCATCCGCGCCAAGCAGGAAAAGCACCGGCAGGTCGGCAAGCATTTCGGCGGTTGATTTACCATCTTCGGCTGGAACAAAGCCCACATCAAGCGCGCCGACTCGGCTGGCGGCATTGTGCAGGATGTTAAACCCGTTCCAATCGTCGGTGACCACACCGTGGGATAGGGCCCAGGCGGCAATCTGTTTCAGGACCGCAGCGCCGTCAGACCGGGTGGTGACCCCTTCGCCGACGATGATCATTGGCCGGTCGCCAGCAGGTGCTTCACCCTTTGCCAGTTCAGAAATTGAATCTGGACCCGCGCCTAAATGATTGTAATCATAGGTGAGATCGACGGCCTCGCCGATCAGTCCAATCGGGAAATTGCCTTTGCGCCAGCGCTTGCGAATGCGGCTGTTGAGCACTGCTGCCTCATTGCGAGGATTGACCCCGATCAAAAGCAGCGAAGTGGCGTCTTCAATTCCATCAATCGTGGAGTTGAAGAGGTAACTCGCTCGGCCCAGTGCGGGGTCAAGATGAGAGCCTTCAGGCCGGCAATCCATATTTGGCGAACCAAGCGTCTCAAGCAGGTTCTTCATGGCAAACACTTCTTCCGTACTCGCCAGATCGCCGGCAATGCTTCCAACCCTGTCTCCACCTGCGGCGCTGACTTTTTCTGCAATCGCCGCAAAAGCATCCGACCAGCTTGCCGGGGTCAGCCTACCGTCTTTTCGCACATAGGGGCGATCCAGACGCTGGCTGCGCAGACCATCCCAAATGAAACGGGTTTTGTCTGAAATCCACTCTTCGTTCACCGACTCATTGACACGCGGCATGATGCGCATGACCTCGCGCCCGCGCGTGTCAGCGCGAATGGCGGACCCAACAGCGTCCATCACATCAATGGTTTCGGTTTTGTTGAGTTCCCAAGGACGCGCCTGAAAGGCGTAGGGCTTTGAGGTGAGCGCGCCTACCGGGCAGAGATCGATCACATTGCCCTGCAACTCGGACGACATTGCATTTTCGAGATAGGTGGTAATTTCCGCATCTTCGCCGCGACCGATGAGGCCGAGCTCAGAAATGCCTGCCACCTCGGTGGTGAACCGCACGCAGCGGGTGCAGTGAATGCACCGCGTCATGATCGTTTTGACCAGTGGTCCGATATATTTGTCTTCAACCGCGCGCTTGTTTTCCTGGTAGCGGGAGGCATCGACGCCAAACGCCATCGCCTGATCCTGAAGATCACACTCTCCGCCCTGATCACAGATTGGGCAATCGAGTGGGTGGTTGATGAGGAGAAATTCCATCACCCCTTCGCGGGCCTTTTTCACCATGGGTGTGTTGGTGAAGATTTCCGGCGGCTCGCCGTTTGGTCCAGGTCGCAGGTCGCGGACGCCCATCGCGCAGGACGCGGCGGGCTTTGGAGGACCGCCTTTCACTTCAACGAGACACATGCGGCAATTGCCGGCAATCGACAGGCGCTCGTGGAAACAAAACCGCGGCACCTCAGCTCCCGCTTCTTCCGCGGCCTGAAGCAGCGTGTAGTGATCGGGAACTTCGATCTCTTTGCCGTCAACGATGATGTTGGCCATCTTAGAGTTTCCTACCCACAACGCTGTTCCTGCCACATTTTGACGTGCGGCAGGTGAGACCAATCGAACGCATGATCGCTGTTGCCATGGTCTTTCCAATGTTCAAACCGCTGCATGGCCTCCTGAAGATCGGGTGTGTGTCCATGAGGAACCCACCACATGACGAAGTTAGAATTCCCATCCGCTTTAAACCAATTGCGTCGCTTGGCATAAAACTGCTTGTGGACAGTATTCCAGACAAAATGCTCCAGTGATTCAACGGTTTCCCAAACCGACAATGTTGATGCGGTTCTGGGATTGCCGTTAAACACACCCGTCAGCGCCGTTTGGCCAGCCTCCATTTCCTCATCACCCATGCGCCGAACGAAGCCGTCAGCGGCTTCCGCTATCGCATTGACCCGATCCAAATTGTCCGCAAACTCCGCCACCCTTGGATCATCCCAATCATATTTGAGCGTTCCAAAGTTGAATTCAGCAAGGTGGTGGTTCGCGGGCTGCATGAAAAACTACTCCGCCGCCTGCATGGAAACGGCGCCATCCTTGTCGGAACGATAGGAATAGCTGTCGATGCGCTCTTCAATCACATCGCGGAAATTGTTGATCAGACCCTGAATGGGCCAGGCCGCTGCATCCCCCAGTGCACAGATTGTGTGACCTTCAATCTGTTTCGACACGTCCATCAACATGTCGATTTCTTTCTTCTGTGCGCGGCCTTCGACCATGCGCTCCATGACGCGCCACATCCAGCCGGTTCCTTCCCGGCATGGCGTGCACTGACCGCAGCTTTCATGCTTGTAGAAATAGGAAAGTCGGGCAATTGCCCGCACAATGTCGGTGGATCGGTCCATCACGATGACCGCGGCAGTGCCAAGACCGGATTTAAGTGCCATCAGGCTGTCAAAATCCATTGGGCAGTCGCAAATATCGTCCGCCTTCACGCACCGCACCGAAGACCCCCCAGGGATCACGGCCAGAAGGTTGTCCCAACCGCCGCGAATGCCACCGCAATGGGTGTCGATGAGATCGCGAAAGGAAATCGACATTTCTTCTTCCACGGTGCAGGGCCGGTTCACATGGCCCGACACACAAAAGAGCTTTGTACCGCGATTGTTTTCGCGTCCGAACCCTGCAAACCAGGACGCACCACGCCGCAAGATTGTCGGCACAACGGCAATCGATTCCACATTGTTGACGGTGGTGGGGCAGCCATAAAGGCCAACATTGGCCGGGAATGGCGGTTTCAGACGGGGCTGGCCTTTTTTGCCTTCGAGACTTTCCAGCAGTGCGGTTTCCTCACCACAAATATATGCCCCTGCCCCGTGGTGAACGTAAAGATCAAACGGCCAGCCATGAACATTGTCCTTGCCAATGAGGTTGGCTTCATAACACTCGGCAATGGCGGCTTCCAGCGCCTCGCGCTCACGCACATATTCGCCACGCACATAGATGTAGCAAGCGTTTGCATTCATCGCGAACGATGCGATCAGGCAACCCTCAATCAGCGTGTGCGGATCGTGGCGCATAATGTCCCGGTCCTTACAGGTGCCGGGCTCAGATTCATCGGCGTTGATGACCAAGTAGGCTGGTCTGCTATCCGACTCCTTCGGCATGAACGACCATTTGAGACCGGTCGGGAAACCAGCGCCACCGCGACCACGCAAACCCGACGCCTTGATCTGGTCGATGACCCAATCGCGGCCCTGATCGATGAACCCCTTGGTTCCATCCCAATGTCCGCGTGCCATAACGCCTTTGAGAGAGGTGTCGTGGATGCCGTAAATGTTGGTGAAGATGCGGTCTTTGTCGTCAAGCATGTGGCGTCCTTATCTCGGCTTCTTGCCGAAAACGCGGAGATATTCGTCCACGCCGCCCTTGGCGAGCGCCTTGGCCTGTTTGACCCAATCATCGCGGTCGATCCGGCCCTTGAACTTGAGGTAACCATCGACCCATTCCCGTTCCGCCTTTTTCCATTTGGATATCTGTTCGAACGTGTAGATGCCCAATCCGTTCAGCACGCCCTCCAGTTTGGGGCCTACGCCGGAGATCAGTTTCAAATCGTCCGGCTGATCCGGCTTTTCGATCTGAGGTGGGCGGTTCTTGTCGTCCGCAGAAACATCAGTGGCGGCTGCGGGCGCTGGCTTTTTCGCTTGTTTTTTGGTGGCATCGGCCTTTGCGCCTTTTGACGCTTTCGGCTTCTCAGTGCCTTTCGCAGATTCTGCAATGGATAGGGTCGGATTGACGTCTTCCTTCTTGGAAGCGGTCTTTTTTGCAGGCGCTTTCCTTGCACCACTTTCCTTGGCAGTTTTTGCCAGGGCGACTGTGGAACTGTCTGTTTTGGAGGCCGCCGACGGCTTTTTCGCTGGCGTCGATATGGTAGCAGCCTTCTTTGTTCTCGAACTACGCGATTTGCCGGAAGCAGGCTTCACTTCTGGCGATCCTGTTAGACAGGTCAAACCGCCTTCCGGCGCGGATCGAATTCGATCAATCTGAGGACCAACCGGGATTTCATCACCTTTGCCCGCCTCAAACTGATCGATGATTTCTTCCAGCCGTTCTGGGGTCAGATCTTCATAGGTGTCCTTGAACACCATGATCATAGGTGCATTGACACATGCACCGAGGCACTCGACCTCTTCCCAGGACAGCGTCCCGGCATCGTTGGTTTCGAACTGCGCCTGATTGATCTTTTTGCGGCACACAGCCATCAAATCTTCAGATCCGCGCAGCAGGCAAGGCGTGGTGCCGCAAACCTGAATATGTGCTTTGGTGCCAACCGGCTTAAGCTGAAACTGGGTGTAGAAGGTTGCCACTTCCAGAACCCGGATCAGCGGCATGTTCAGCATTTTGGCAATATGCTCGATTGCTGCCTTTGTGACCCAGCCATCCTGATCCTGCGCCCGCATCAAAAGCGGGATGACGGCTGATGCTTCACGCCCCTCGGGATAGTCTTTGATCTTGTCCTCAGCCCAACTGGCATTTTCTGCCGAAAAGGCGAAGCCTTCGGGTTGAAGGTGATCATCTGCAAGACGGCGAACGGACATCAGCGATCCACCTCCCCGAACACAATATCAAGGGAGCCAAGAATAGCAGAAACGTCGGCCAGCATGTGACCCTTACTCAAGAAATCCATGGCCTGAAGGTGCGCAAAACCCGGTGCGCGCAATTTGCAACGATAGGGTTTGTTGGAACCGTCGGAGACCAGATAAACGCCGAATTCACCCTTGGGTGCCTCAACCGCGGCATAAACCTCGCCCTCTGGAACGTGGTAGCCCTCTGTGTAGAGCTTGAAGTGGTGGATGAGTGCTTCCATCGACTGTTTCATCTCACCCCGCTTCGGCGGCACAATCTTGCCGTCGGTGGCGGAAATCGGGCCACGACCGTCAGCCCGCATCAGCGCATCCACGCACTGGCGAATGATTCTGATCGACTGGCGCATTTCTTCCATGCGAATGAGATAGCGATCATAGCAATCGCCGTTCTTGCCGATCGGAATGTCGAAATCCATTTCCGGATAACATTCATATGGCTGCGATTTGCGCAGATCCCAAGCCGCGCCTGAACCGCGCACCATGACGCCGGAAAATCCCCACGCCCAGGCATCATCAATATCGACAACGCCAATATCCACATTACGCTGCTTGAAAATGCGGTTGTCGGTCAAAAGAGCATCAAGGTCAGCGACCGTTTTCAGAAACGGATCGCACCATTCACCGATATCTTCCACCAGTTGGTCGGGCAAATCCTGATGCACACCACCCGGTCGCACATAGGCAGCATGCATGCGCGACCCTGAGGCGCGTTCATAAAACACCATCAGTTTTTCGCGCTCTTCAAAACCCCAAAGCGGTGGGGTCAGCGCGCCAACATCCATGGCCTGTGTTGTCACGTTGAGCATGTGCGAAAGGATGCGCCCAATCTCGGAATAGAGCACCCGGATAAGCGAACCACGTCGAGGCACCTCAATGTTGAGCATGCGCTCAACGGCCAGGGCAAAAGCGTGCTCCTGATTCATCGGCGCCACATAGTCGAGGCGGTCGAAATACGGTACAGCCTGCAGATAGGTCTTGTGCTCAATCAGCTTCTCGGTGCCGCGATGCAACAATCCGATATGCGGATCGACTCGCTCAACAACCTCACCGTCAAGCTCCAGAACCAGACGCAACACGCCATGGGCGGCCGGGTGTTGCGGCCCAAAGTTGATATTGAAATTTCTGACGTCGACTTCGCTCATTGCTGCGCCTTTTCATCGCCCGGCAGCACATAATCGGTGCCTTCCCAGGGCGAGAGAAAATCGAAGTTGCGGAACTCCTGACGCAGTTCAACCGGTTCGTTGACCACGCGCTTCAGCTCATCGTCGTAGCGAACTTCAACGTGGCCGGTGAGCGGAAAGTCCTTGCGAAGCGGATAACCATCAAAGCCATAATCGGTGAGCAAACGGCGCAGATCAGGATGGCCGGTGAACAATATGCCATACATGTCGTATGCTTCGCGCTCAAACCAGTCGGCTCCAGGAAATACGCCTGTGACACTGGGAATGGCCACATTCTCATCGGTCACGACTTTGACTCGAATGCGCACGTTCTGGGTCGGAGACAGAAGGTGGTACACCACCTCAAAACGGCGGGCCCGATTGGGATAGTCGACCCCACAAATGTCGATAAAGGACACAAAGCCGGAATGCACATCATCCCTGAGCAAGCGCAATATGGCGACGATATCCGAGGCCGCAACGACAATGGTTAGCTCACCGAACGCTTCGGTCTGAACCACATCATAGTCAGCCAGCAAAACCGGCAGATGGTCGGCGAGCTCAGCCAGTGAATCGTCAGCAATCGTTTCACTCATCGCTCGATTGTCCCTGTGCGGCGGATTTTCTTCTGCAACAAGAGAATGCCGTAAAGCAGTGCTTCAGCAGTTGGAGGACAACCGGGCACGTAGATATCCACGGGCACAATGCGGTCGCAGCCGCGCACCACGGAATATGAATAGTGGTAGTAACCGCCACCGTTTGCGCAGGACCCCATGGAGATCACGTAGCGTGGCTCCGGCATCTGATCGTAGACCTTGCGCAGGGCCGGCGCCATTTTATTGGTAAGCGTGCCGGCCACAATCATGACATCTGACTGGCGAGGCGACGCACGCGGCGCAAAGCCAAACCGTTCCACGTCGTATCGCGGCATTGAGGCCTGCATCATTTCCACGGCACAGCAAGCCAGACCAAAGGTCATCCACATCAAAGACCCAGTGCGTGCCCAGGTGATCAGTTCATCGGTGGACGTGACCAGAAACCCTTTGTCGGCAAGTTCATTATTGATCTCACCGAAAAATGCATCATCTGATCCGACCGGTTTTCCGGTTGCGGGATCGAGGACGCCTTTCGGTGTCGGCGCGACAAGTGTGGTGGAACCGTCATTCATTGCCATGGCCCATCACTTTCATGCAGTACGAAGTACAATTGCCGAAAACCCCCACGCCTCTAGTCCCACTCCAGAGCGCCCTTTTTCCATTCGTAGATAAAGCCGATGGTCAGGACGCCCAAAAACATCATCATCGACCAGAAGCCGAACCAGCCAAGCGTGCCGAAGCTGACGGCCCAGGGGAACAGGAACGCCACTTCGAGGTCAAAAATGATGAAGAGCAGAGCGACAAGATAGAACCGCACATCGAACTTCATGCGCGCATCGTCGAACGCGTTGAAGCCGCACTCATAGGCCGAGAGTTTTTCGGAATCGGGTGCTTTGTAAGCCAGCAAGAATGGCGCAATCACGAGCGCCAGACCAATCACCAGAGACACCCCCATGAAAACGAGAACCGGAAGATAGGATGCAAGAAGCTCTTCCATTGACGTATCCGTTTCTGGCCTTTCGAGGAATCCCGTGGATCACACGCGGGTAACTCAAGCTCGCCTTGAGCCGCACCGCTTTTTGCCGGGGTTTTCGATCGGCTTTTGAACTCTTGGTTGGTTAACTCACACTATCCTCACTGGCAAGCCGATTTGGCGTCATCAGATGCTCAAATTGGACTAATTCCAAATTTTGTTGGGGAATTGGCGGTGTGGCTGCGCCAATGCGACCCCAATCGCCGATAAGCACGCGCGCATGAACGCACGTTTCAGTCGGTTACAGTTTCAGAGATTTGGCAGTCAATCTTCAACACTTTGATCTTTCTTCAGAAAATCAAAGTGGCGCGAGTGACGGGACTCGAACCCGCGACCTCCGGCGTGACAGGCCGGCACTCTAACCAACTGAGCTACACCCGCGCGGTGGAGACGAATATTCCGCCTCAAGGTCGGCGGTTGAATAGGGTGTCACATTATTGAAGTCAAGCGGGATTATCAGGGGTGATAGGGTTATTTTTGGTCGCGTCTATATATGCAGGGCAATCCGCCGGTAAGTGGTTATCCGCCGCGAGAAATTGGCAAACCGTCCAAACGCCGCTTTCGCAAAAATGGGGCTTCGAAATCTGTTTTGAACACCCGCTGACTGCACCGTTTTGTCCAAATCATTCGGGCAGATAGCCTAACATCATAACAATCAATCGGTGACGAAGCTCAATGCCAAGTGCAATCAATCTGGGAAACAATGGTGGGCGATGAGAGACTCGAACTCCCGACATCTTCGGTGTAAACGAAGCGCTCTACCAACTGAGCTAATCGCCCCACGGCGTGGGATCAGTCTGCCCGACGCGTGAACGGGCATCATCTAAGCGCTTCACTTTGCGAGCGCAAGCGGGAAATTGAATTTCGGGTGGGTGCTTGGTTATTTTCTTTTGATCGTACTCCGCGGTGAAAGCACAAGCCGCCCAAGAGTGATAGAAAAAGGCCCGTCTTCATCAGAAAACGGGCCCTTTAAATTTTTAAAGCAGCAGCGATTTAGCTGTTTACAGCGTCCTTCAGGCCTTTGCCTGGCTTGAACTTGGGAACCTTCACGGCTGCGATCTGGATGGTCTCACCGGTGCGCGGGTTGCGGCCGGTGGTTGCCTTGCGGTCGTTGACAGCGAAGTTGCCGAAGCCAAGCAGGCGCACTTCGTCGCCGGATTTCATTGCAGTGGTGATGCTGTCGAGCGTTGCTTCCAGAGCCGCACCGGCCTGTTCTTTGGTGAGGCCCGCGCCAGCTGCAATGCTGGAAATCAATTCATTCTTGTTCATTTTCTTTCCTCTTCGAAGTTCACCGGTGCCACAGAAAAGGCCCGGTATTCATGCGTTTTCTGAGTGGCGTGCCGAATCACTCGGTGCTCAAAAAAGCTTGAGCGGAGTTAAAGCGGATTCGGGGAAAAACGAAACGGGATTTTTCCCAAATCCCTTGTTTTCCGCCAATATAATCGTTTGAAATGAAATGGCAGGTGCCAAATTTCACTGACACCTGTCGCATTTCATGATCGCTACCGAGAATTCAGTGCGCGACGGAGTGTTCACCCACATCGGATGACGCGCGGGAAGCGGCGGCAAGTTCCGCGGCTTTAGCGTCTTCTTCTGACCATTCAATCGCCTCTGGCATGGAGATAAGTGCTTTTGGCAAAACCTCATCCAGATGGCTGACCGGAATGATCTCAAGCTTGTTCTTCACATTGTCAGGAATGTCCGCCAGATCCTTGGCGTTTTCTTCCGGAATGAGAACCGTCTTGATGCCACCGCGGAGCGCCGCAAGCAGCTTTTCCTTCAGACCGCCGATGGGAAGCACCCTGCCCCGCAGCGTGATCTCACCAGTCATGGCCACATCATGGCGCACTGGAATGCCGGTGATGGTCGAAACCACAGCCGTAGCCATAGCCGTACCCGCAGATGGACCATCCTTAGGCGTAGCACCCTCCGGCACGTGCACGTGGATGTCGCGACGGTCAAACAGTGGTGGCTCGACACCAAAATCAATCGCCCTTGAACGAACGTAGCTCGTTGCCGCGGAGATGGATTCCTTCATCACATCGCGCAAATTGCCGGTGACGGTCATCTTGCCTTTGCCCGGCATCATGACACCTTCGATGGTCAGGAGTTCACCACCCACTTCGGTCCAGGCAAGCCCGGTCACCACACCAACCTGTGGATCGCTTTCCGCTTCACCGAAACGGAAGCGTTGAACGCCGAGGAAATCCGACAGATTTTCCGCGGTCACCTTGATCGACTTCTTCTTCGATTTCAGGATCATCGTCACGGCTTTGCGAGCCAATGTGGCCAGTTCGCGCTCGAGATTACGAACCCCAGCTTCGCGGGTGTAAAGCCGGATCACGTTCTGCAACGCATCTTCCGAAATGGTCAGCTCTTTCGACTGAAGCCCATGGTTCTTGATCGCCTTGGGAATGAGGTGGCGGCGTGAAATTTCCACCTTCTCATCTTCAGTGTAACCGGCGATGCGAATGATCTCCATCCGGTCCATCAATGGGCCCGGGATGTTGAGCGAGTTTGCCGTGGTGACGAACATCACGTTTGAAAGATCATAATCGACTTCAAGATAGTGGTCGGCAAACGCGTTGTTCTGTTCCGGATCAAGCACCTCCAGCAATGCCGAAGACGGATCGCCACGGAAATCCTGGCCCATCTTGTCGATTTCATCGAGCAGGAAGAGCGGGTTGCTCTTCTTCGCCTTTTTCATCGACTGGATCACCTTGCCAGGCATCGAGCCGATATAGGTGCGGCGATGGCCGCGAATCTCGGCTTCATCCCGAACGCCACCAAGCGACATGCGCACAAACTCACGGCCGGTGGCGCGAGCAACCGACTTGCCGAGCGACGTTTTACCAACGCCTGGAGGACCAACAAGGCACAGGATCGGGCCTTTCAGCTTGTTGGAGCGGGCCTGAACCGCAAGATATTCAATGATGCGTTCCTTGACCTTCTCCAGACCGTAATGGTCCTCATCGAGTACCGCTTCGGCTTTGTTGAGGTCGTGCTTCACGCGGCTTTTCTTGCCCCAGGGAATACCAACGAGCCAATCGAGATAGTTGCGCACCACGGTCGCTTCCGCTGACATCGGGCTCATCTGCTTGAGTTTTTTCAACTCGGCAGCGGCTTTTTCCCGGGCTTCTTTGGAAAGCTTGGTTTTGGCGATTTTCTCCTCAAGTTCGGCCATTTCGTCCTGGCCGTCCTCATTGTCTCCAAGCTCCTTCTGAATGGCCTTCATCTGCTCATTCAGATAATATTCGCGCTGGGTTTTCTCCATCTGCCGCTTCACGCGGCCGCGAATGCGTTTCTCGACCTGCAGAACGGAAATTTCGCTTTCCATGAGCCCAAGCACACGCTCCAGACGGTCTTTGACGGAATCCAGGCTCAAAATGTCCTGCTTTTCCTGGATCTTGATCGCCAGATGCGAAGCGACCGTATCGGCAAGCTTTGAATATTCGTCGATCTGCGTGACGGAGCTCACCACTTCAGGCGAGACCTTTTTGTTGAGCTTCACATAGTTTTCGAATTCGGAGACGACCGAACGGGCCAGTGCCTCGACTTCCACAGCGTCCTCTTCGCTTGGTGCGATGACGCTGATTTCGGCTTCATGAAAATCGTCTCGTTCCGTGAAGCGCTCTATTCGGGCACGTTCATGGCCTTCCACAAGCACTTTGACGGTGCCATCAGGCAGTTTCAGAAGCTGCAGAACGGTTGCAACGGTGCCGATCTCATAGATCGCGCCGGGAGCGGGATCATTGTCGCTGGCGTTCTTTTGGGTGGCGAGCAGGATCTGCTTGTCCGCTCCCATCACCTCTTCCAGAGCCAGAATG
>JBCCGR010000030.1:0-53240 GCA_039029195.1 Pseudomonadota bacterium | reverse complement strand
TGGCTTGATGAGGACACGGACGTTGAAACCGCACGAGGTGTGCTGAAACACAATCGCGGATCGGAGCTTGTCAGCTATCGTGTGGGGCGTGAGGTCAACTCCAGCCGGGCGAAGGGTGCGGGGTTGGCTGAGGCAACTGAATAAGGCGTAGGGCCGCTTCGAGCCCAAAGCAGTCAGTGGAGTTGCATATCCCGGCCCCCAACTAATGGGAATAACTAGAGAACCGGGAATGGCCAAACATATTGCGATGTTCGGTAGGGGTCAGTCCAGTCTTGCGCTTGAACAAACTCCTAAACGACGGTGTATCAACATAGCCGACTGCTTCACCGACTTCCGCTACCGAACACTCGGTCGTTTCAAGAAGCTGCCGGGCTTCTTCAATTCGAAGTGCCAAAACATAGTCTTGCGGTGACTTGCTCGTCGCCTTGCGGAAGCGTCGTGCAAAAGTAGTTGGCGGCAATCCGGAACATTCCGCCATTTCGGCAACCGGATTATCGATGGCGTAGTTGTATGCAATCCATTCTTGAACTTTTGCAATAACCGCATCTGCATGAGGGGTAGTTGTGATCATCGAAGTGAACGGTGACTGAAGTTCCCCGCGGTTGGCCATTAGCCAAACCTTTGCAGCCCGGACAGCCCTCTGTGTACCTCCGTAGTGGGCGATCAAGAACGTTGCAAGTTCATGCCATCCAGTTGTACCGCCAGACGTAACGGGTCCGTGAGATGCATCGGAAAAGCAAAGGCCGCGGTCGGTCCGCAGCCGCACATTTGGATAAAACCTTCGAAAGAGGCTTTCCCAAGCCCAATGCGTCGTCGCTTCAACCCCATCCAGTATTCCAATTTCCGCTAAATAGACTGCCCCTGTGCAGGCCGAAACTAGTCGCGTCTTGGACAAATCGCTCTTAGCAAGCCACGCCAAACAAGGGTGTTGTTCTGGGTCAAGTCGATCATGTGGAGAAAGCGTTAGTCCCGGTACGACTACAATGTCTGCGTAGTCGGCGTTATTAAATGTCTGGTCTGGTACGATCCACACGCCACTTCCGCAACGAAACCCTTGGATTTCCGGACCAACGAGGCTGACGTCAAACACCGGCGCAGGTTCATTGCCGCTCACCAGAAGCTCCCAGTCCCGCCCCGCCGCCACCAAAGTGTCATACAAGCCAAACACGCTGGAAGCGCTCGTTTCCGGACTGGCAACGATTTGAACTGACAGAGGCATCGGCAATGTTCAAGAAGTGGTAAATCTGCCCTCTTTTTAGCAGTTTTGCCGCTCACTCTCAACGAAGCTAAGCGCGCATTCTCCTCCTGCTCGTAACCCGCAGGATGATTTGGTGAGAATGAACGCAGTTTGGGAACTCATTTCTTTTAGTATTTGGCCAATCTTTTCAAGGAAGCCCGCCAAGAGAGAAATCAGACAAGTCGATTTGGATGAAAGAGGAATTGGCAACTGCAAAGTTGAAGAGGAGGTTTGGAAATCAGTGATCTATATTGGGCCAGGTGGCCCGCTGATGAGAGATCGATAGCTTGAGCAATTTCGATGTCTGGTTTGTCCGCACTGCTGCCTTTGGGTTTAGAGCCGCAGAGGCACTATCGCTCTGCGTATCACCCTTCAAATGGTGCTGGTGGCCGGTAGACCTTCGTTGATGTGGCGAGCTTCTTGCACTTGTCGCACCGGAAATATTGTGTGGCTTGGGTGTCGAGCAGCCGACCAGGGACACGGCGTTCCAGCATTCGCCAAGGCACACACGCGCTGCGTCTGCACCGTTCACAGGTGACGTGAAGCCAGATCTCTCGTTTGATGATGTCGGCAATCGTGGTGGATGACATGTTCCTCCTGTTCTTGCCGCTCGGAGCGGAGGATAGGAATTATTCCCTCTATCTTTCAAGCCCATTCTCGAGGAGCGCGTGCAATTGTTTTTGCGGTCTTCAGGACACGTCTTTCAATGTCAGAAAAAGCACAGGTGCGAAACAAAGATCGACTGTGCCGGTTTTTGTGCGGCGTTCTGATGCCACTTTGTTCGGTTGGCCCGAAGTGACCGATTATAGTGTGCTAATGAATACAATGACTTAACTGGCTGGGGATCCTGGATTCGAACCAGGACTGACGGAGTCAGAGTCCGCTGTACTACCGTTATACTAATCCCCAACGGCATGCGCATTTGCGCGAGCTGGCCACAACATCATTGCAGCGCGGGTCTCTATAGGGGGGCTTTTGTGCGGATGCAAGATGAATTGCATCGCCTGAGGCCCGGTTTTTCAACGCTCGTCTTTTCCGGCTCCTTGTCGTGAAATTCCATTTCACAAAGGGGTTGTGAAGCGCCCCTTCGCTGCTAAACTCCACTCAACTGTAAAACAACGCGGCCAGCTTGACGGGCGAACGCCTGGCGCGGCTGCAAGGAAGACAAACGTGACCAACCGGGATGGCGGGGAAAGCCCCGACAACAGCCCGGTCGCAGGAATTGGTGCCATTGAAAGCAACGCCAAACGGCGGGGCGGGCGCAGGCGAAGACGGCGAAAGAAGCGTGGGCAGGCCCAGTCTGGAGACGCTTCGGCCAATTCCACGACGGCGGGCAATGCCCCGGCCCAGGGTGATGGGTCGAAAACGATGTCAGCGCGTGAAGATGCGCCCGGCAACGGTGCAGGTGCGCCCAAACAGAATTCGGCAGAAAAGGCCGGCTCCGGTCGCAGTGGCAAGCGGCGCAGGCGACGCCGCAATTCAAAACCCGCAAACGTTTCGGACAACCAAACTACGCCCCTGCCGCCGGAGGCATCATCGGGGCCAGCAGAACCGCGAAGCCGAAACCAGCCGGAGCAGCAGGCAGGATCAGCGCGTCGCCGGAACCGCCGCCGTGGGAAGGGCCGAAAGGGTGAATCTGGCGAAAACCACTCCGTGGGCGCGGGTCAGGCTGGCGTTGCCAAATCAAGTCCCAGCGAACCCCGGCGCTATGGACGAAGCCATCGACGGCCAAAGTCGGAGACTTCCAGCCAGCAAGCCGCCAATGGACTTTATGCAGCGCTGGACTTGGGCACCAACAATTGCCGGTTGCTGGTTGCAATTCCGCAGGCGCCGGGTCGTTTCCGGGTGGTCGATGCGTTTTCCCGCATTGTGCGGCTGGGGGAGGGGCTCGGACAGTCGGGCCGACTCCGGGATGATGCCATGGACCGGGCGGTAGCCGCGCTTGGAGAGTGTGCAGAAAAAATCAAATCCCGTGCGATGTTCCGCCAGAGGCTGATTGCAACCGAAGCCTGTCGGCGGGCTGAAAATGGCAGCCTGTTTCTGGAGCGCGTGCGCGAAGAAACCGGACTTGATCTTGAGATTGTGAACCGGGAAACAGAAGCGAGACTTGCCGTGTCCGGCTGCGGATCGCTGGTGGATCGCGATGCGGACGCGGTGGTGCTTTTCGATATTGGTGGCGGCTCTTCGGAACTCGCCATTCTGGATATGCGCCAGCGGATGAGCAGGCGCTTGTCGGATCACATCATTGCATGGACCTCGCTGCCGCTGGGGGTGGTGACACTTGCCGAAAAACACGGCGGCGGCCAGGATGTAAGTCAGGCCCAATTTTCTGCGATGATCGAAGAGGTGCAAAAGCATCTGAGAGAATTTTCCGCGGGCCACTCCTTCGGTGAACTGACCAGCAGCGGCAAAATGCATCTTCTGGGCACGTCCGGTACGGTGACAACCCTTGCGGGTGTGCATCTTGATCTGCGCCGCTACGACCGTCGCCGTGTGGACGGCATCTGGCTGGCCGATCATGAAGTCTCGGCAATGACGGATAAGCTGCTCGCAATGGATTATCAGGCCCGCATGGCCAATCCATGCATTGGACGGGACCGGGCCGATCTTGTGCTGGCAGGCTGCGCCATCCTTGAAGCGATCCGCCTGGAGTGGCCGTCGCCGCGCCTGAGAGTGGCAGACCGGGGCTTGAGAGAAGGGCTGTTGATGGAAATGATGGGAGATGCACGCGCTTGGCGGTCCCGCAACCAAAGAAACCGTCGCAACAACCGCCAGCGCCCGCCGTCTGGCGGGAAAACGGGAGGCAGTCGCTATGAATGATCGAAAGCGGCCTTCTGGCAAGAAGAGTGGAACCGGCAAAAGCAAGGCGGCCGCTCGGGGCCTTCACACCAAGGTCAAAACGGCACGTGGGCGAAAGCTGTCTTCCACCCTATGGCTGCAGCGCCAACTCAATGACCCTTATGTGAAAATGGCAAAGGCGGAAGGCTTTGCCTCCCGCGCGGCATACAAGCTTTTGGAGATTGATGACCGATTCAATCTGTTGAAAAAGGGTCAGCGTGTGGTCGACCTTGGCGCGGCGCCGGGCGGCTGGTGTCAGGTGGCTGTCGCGAAAACCGGTTCAGTTGCGGATGATATCCGCGTTGTGGGCATCGATTTTCTTGACATGGACCCGGTCCCGGGCGCGACGATCCTGAAGAAGGATTTTCTTGATGACGATGCGCCGGATGCCTTGCTTGCGGCACTGGGTGGAGAGCCGCCGGACATCGTTATGTCTGATATGGCCGCGCCAACAACTGGCCATCGCCGCACGGACCATCTTCGCACCATGCATTTGGTCGAGGTTGCGCTGGATTTCGCACTTGATGTGTTGAAACCTGGCGGTCACTTCCTGACGAAGACCTTTCAGGGAGGCACGGAGCAATCACTTCTTGATCGCATGAAGCGTGAGTTCACATCCGTACATCATGTGAAACCACCGGCTAGTCGGGCGGGTTCTGTTGAACTTTATCTGCTGGCCAAATCGAAGAAGCGATAATTTTTGTCATATTCAGGTCGGGTCGCTTTGCTTGGCGGTTGATCCATGTTAGCGGCACTCGTCAATCTCGAATTTGTAAATCGATTCCCGCGGTTTCTGCTGACCGTGCCGGTAACATCTATTCTGATCAAACACAGGATTGTGGCGGCGGACGAACAGAAGACCAGCGGTGTCACTTCACCGTCAGAGGATTGATATGGCTGAATTGCTTCACCTTCCCACAGGCGATCTCGCGCTCACATTCGATGATGTGTTGTTGCAACCTGGGCATTCCGAAGTGCTCCCGGGCGACACCAACATCGCAACCAAACTCACCCGCGAGATCGAACTTCATCTACCTATTCTGTCGTCGGCCATGGACACGGTGACGGAAGCCAATATGGCGATTGCCATGGCCCAGGCCGGTGGAATGGGGGTCATTCATCGCAATCTTGATACCGAAGAGCAGGCGGATCAGGTGCGCCAAGTCAAGCGCTTTGAGTCCGGCATGGTGGTCAATCCGGTGACCATCGGACCCGACGCCACGTTGCAGGACGCACTTGATCTCATGGACGCGTTCAAGATTTCCGGCATCCCGGTTGTCGAAAATGGCGGCAAAGGCGGCCACAAGCTTGGCCGTCTGGTGGGCATTCTCACAAACCGCGATGTGCGCTTTGCTTCCAATCCAGACCAAAAAGTCTATGAGCTGATGACCCGGGAAAACCTTGTCACGGTTCGCGAAGGTGTCTCCCAGGACGAAGCCAAGCGTCTGTTGCATCAAAACCGGATCGAAAAGCTGCTGGTCGTCGACAAGGAAGGGCGCTGCACCGGATTGATTACGGTGAAGGACATCGAAAAATCGCAGCTTTATCCAAACGCGGCCAAGGATGCGACCGGCAGCCTGCGTGTGGCAGCAGCGACATCCGTGGGAGATGATGGTTTTGAACGCGCTGAGGCGCTCATTAATGCCGGTGTTGATTTGCTGGTCATTGATACGGCCCATGGCCATTCGCAGCGAGTGCTTGATGCCGTTGGCCGGGTCAAGAAACTCTCCAACTCCACGCAGATTGCAGCGGGCAATGTGGCAACGGCTGATGCGACGAAAGCGCTGATCGATGCCGGTGCGGATGCTGTGAAGGTCGGCATTGGTCCGGGTTCGATCTGCACAACGCGGGTGGTTGCTGGTGTCGGTGTGCCGCAATTGACGGCCATCATGTCGGCTGTGGATGCGGCCGGCAAACAAGGGGTTCCGGTGATTGCCGATGGCGGCATAAAGTTTTCCGGCGACATCGCCAAGGCGCTTGCCGCCGGTGCATCGGTTGCGATGGTGGGGTCACTGCTGGCAGGCACCGATGAATCACCGGGCGAGGTCTATCTGCACCAAGGCCGTTCCTACAAATCCTATCGCGGCATGGGGTCGGTGGGCGCTATGGCACGTGGTTCGGCGGACCGCTATTTTCAGGCAGAGGTGCGCGACACGCTGAAACTCGTTCCCGAAGGCATTGAAGGACAGGTGCCCTACAAGGGCCCGGTTGGCGCGGTTCTGCACCAGTTGGCGGGCGGTCTGAAAGCCGCAATGGGATACGTGGGTGCTGCATCCCTTGCAGAACTCTACGAAAAAGCGCAATTCGTTCGCATTTCAAACGCAGGCCTCACCGAAAGCCATCCGCACACGGTGAACATCACCCGCGAAAGCCCTAACTATTCGGGTCGTATGTGAGAGTAGCAAGATGAACGAAACAGCAATCCTGTGGCCCGCCATCATCATGGCGTTGATCACCCTCATTCTCTATGTGCCGATGGCACAGCGCCGCGCTTCTGCGGTGAAAGCGGGGAACGCAAAAGCCTCTGATTTCAAGATCACCGGCAAGGAGCCTGATGAAAGCGCGCAGTTCGTAAAAGCCATCGCCAATCAGTACGAAATGCCGGTTCTGTTCTACGCCGCCTGCGTGATGGCAATTGTCGCGGGAGCCGCCGATTTCATCATGGTCGGACTGGCCTGGGTATTTGCGTTGGGAAAACTGATCCACATTCTGGTGTTCATCACGTCCAACAATCTGCGCCTGAGACGGCCCGTGTTTATGATCCCGTGGTTTGCACTCATTCTGATGTGGCTTTGGCTGGCCATCAACCTCGCCACATCAATCTGATCGGGCGTTGTAACCATGCGTCTTGGTGGCCGCACACAGGCGGCAATTGAGGTTTTAACCGACCTTCAGAAAAACAAGCGGCCGGTCTCACTGGCGCTGAAAGACTGGGGCGTGTCGCATCGCTTCGCGGGATCGGGCGACCGGGCGGCCATAGGCAATCTGGTCTATGATGCCCTGCGCCAGCGCGCTTCAACGGTTCATGTGATGGGCTCGGACAAACCCCGCTCGATTGTGCTGGGCACCCTGTTGCGCCAGTGGGGATATAAGCCGGATACCCTATTGAAGGCATTTGTAGGTGACCGGTTTGCGCCGGAGCATCTTACTGAAGAGAGCTTTGCGAAGTTTGATCCTGACCGGCTTGCCGCGGCTGAGCCACACATTCAGGCCGACATCCCGCAATGGTGCGTGGCCTCATTTGAAGAGAACTTCGCCGACGATTGGGTGGCGGAAGCCAGGGCATTCACCCGACGACCTTCACTCGACCTGCGTGCCAACACGCTCAAAGCCGATCAGGCCAAGGTTCTGAAAGCGTTAAAAAAAGCTGGTGCCAAGTCAGCAGAAATCGCGCGCTACGGAATCCGCATTCCGCCAGGATCAGGTCCATCCCGCACACCCAATGTGGAGGCGGAAGCAGGATACCAAAAAGGTTGGTTTGAGGTTCAGGATGAAGGTAGCCAGATCGTTGCCGATCTGGTCTTTCCGCAACCCGGAGAACAGGTGCTCGACTATTGTGCAGGGGCGGGCGGCAAGACGCTGGCCCTCGGCGCCGCGATGCAGAATAAGGGGCAAATCCATGCCTATGACCGGGATCGAAGCCGCCTGAAACCGATTTACGAGCGCATCAAGCGGGCAGGCTTGCGCAACGTTCAGGTGCACAGCCCGGACGATGATTTGTCAGCCCTTGCAGGGTCCATGCACAAGGTGGTGGTCGATGCGCCGTGTACAGGCAGTGGCACCTGGCGGCGACGACCCGATGCCAAATGGAAACTGACCGCAGAAAACCTTGCTGAGCGGGTGCGCGAGCAGGAGGAGGCCCTGAGCGAGGCAGCTCCCTTTGTGCGCCCCGGTGGGTTTCTCATCTACATCACATGCTCGGTGTTTCCTGAAGAAAACGAAGCGCAGGTCTATGCGCTCTGCGAGGATAGCCCGGAGTTTGAATTGGTCTCCGCCGGTGAAGTCTGGCAGGACCTCTTCGGGTTCGAAAAGGCACAGCCCTGGTCATCCGACATGAAGACCATCACGCTCACCCCAGCCTCAACGAATACGGATGGTTTCTTCTTCTCTGTCATGGAGCGGCGCGGGTGAATGCTTGGCCACATCCCTAAAAAGTCTCAAAATTTACCACTCCAAATGAGTTGAATGGCTCGCGATTGCTCCATTCCTACTCCCCGCTTGTGAGCGGTTCGCGAAGCGGATATCACCGCAAACATGGAAGAATTTACCGCTATTCTTTTGGAGAATCTGACCCCGGGGAAACTGGTCGGTCATCTCTCCTATATGTTGCTTGTTCTGTCGATGCTTATGCGCACCATGACGCGGTTGCGCATTGTGGCGATCAGCGCCGGCGTGGTCTCTGCAATCTATGGCTGGTTCTGGCTGAAAGACCTGGTCACCGTCTTTTGGGAAACGGTGTTCGTGACCACAAATCTCGTGCAGTTGATGATCCTGGCCTGGGAGAACAAGCGGGCATCCTTCAACAAGGAGGAGCAGCGCTTTGTTGATGTGGCGTTGAAGGACGTGGAGAAGGCACATGCAAGGCGACTGTTGCGCCGCGGCAAATGGCAGACCGCAGAATCCGGCACCGTTCTCATCAAGGAAGGCGACATTTCCAGCCACCTGATTTTCCTGACCGAAGGCGCGGTCAGTATTGAAAAAGACAGCCGCATCATCGCGGTTTGCGGCCACGAAGATTTTCTGGGTGAAATGAGCTTCATGAGTGGCAAACCCGCCAACGCGACCGCTGTGGTGGCAAATTCTGTGCGTTACCTCTCTTTTGAACGCAACACGTTGCAGGCGGCACTGGACCGCGACAAGGAAGTCCGCCATGCCATCGAGGCAAGCTTCAATCGCAATCTGGCTGAAAAGCTGTCGAAGTCCAACGAGGCTGGATTGCGCGCAGACGATCTTTAATACGGTTTGGCTCCCATGACCGACACGGTTCTCATTATTGATTTTGGTTCACAGGTGACACAGCTCATCGCACGGCGCGTGCGCGAGATAGGTGTTTACTGCGAAATCGCTCCATTTCAGGCGAGCGAAGAAGCATTTGATCAGCTAAACCCCAAAGCCGTGATCCTGTCGGGTGGGCCCGCCTCCACCGCAGATACTGGAAGCCCACGTGCTCCGCAGAAGGTCTTTGAGGCCGGTATTCCGGTGTTGGGCATCTGCTACGGCCAGATGACCCTTTGTGTTCAAAATGGCGGCGAAGCGGAAAGTTCTGATCATCGCGAATTCGGGCGAGCCGAGATCAATGTCAACGCGTCCTGCGTCCTGTTTGATGGGGTCTGGCAGGTTGGCGACACGCCGACGGTGTGGATGTCCCACGGTGACCGGGTCACAAGCCTGCCGGATGGATTTGAAGTCTTTGCCTCAAGCGATGGCGCACCATTTGCCGTGTTTGGCAACGAGGCACGCAAATATTACGGCACCATGTTTCATCCCGAGGTGGTTCACACCGTCGATGGCGCGCGTCTGCTGGAGAATTTCGTCAAGAACGTTGCGGGACTGACCGGCGACTGGACCATGGCCGCCTATCGCCAGCACGCGATTGAGCGTATTCGCAAACAGGTGGGCAGGGGCAGGGTGATTTGCGGCCTGTCCGGTGGCGTGGACTCGTCCGTGGCTGCCGTCCTCATTCACGAAGCGATTGGCGAACAACTCACCTGCATTTTCGTGGACCATGGCCTGATGCGTCTGGATGAAGGCAAGGAAGTGGTCGCAATGTTCCGCGATCACTACAACATCCCCCTTGTGCATGTGGATGCGTCCGGCCGGTTCATCGGCGAGCTGGAAGGCAAAGATGATCCGGAAGAAAAGCGCAAGATCATTGGCCGTTTGTTCATCGAGACCTTCGAAGACGAGGCCAAGAAGCTGGGTGGTGCCGAGTTCCTGGCTCAGGGGACCCTCTATCCGGACGTGATTGAGAGCGTTTCCTTCACTGGCGGACCGTCGGTGACCATCAAATCGCACCACAATGTGGGCGGATTGCCCGAACGTATGAACATGAAGCTGGTCGAGCCGCTGAGGGAACTCTTCAAGGACGAGGTGAGGGCGCTTGGGCGTGAGCTTGGTCTGCCGGAACATTTTGTGGGGCGCCATCCGTTCCCCGGTCCGGGTCTTGCTATTCGATGTCCCGGTGGCGTGACGCGCGAGAAGCTGGACATTCTAAGAGCTGCTGATGCGATCTATCTCGATGAAATCCGCAAGGCTGGGCTCTACGATGAGATCTGGCAGGCTTTTGCCGTGCTCCTTCCCGTGCGCACCGTGGGTGTGATGGGTGACGGACGAACCTATGAATATGTTTGCGCCTTGCGCGCGGTGACATCTGTTGATGGCATGACAGCGGATTTTTATCCTTATGAGATGGATTTCCTTGGCCGCGCCGCCACCCGGATCATCAATCAGGTCAAGGGCGTCAATCGCGTTGTCTACGACATCACCTCCAAACCACCGGGCACGATTGAATGGGAGTGAGGAGCGGTCCGCTGGACAAATCAGCGAAGCTGATTTGAGCGACGAACACCCGAGCGCCTACCGGTGCGAGGGTTGGACCGAGCTTCGAACACCCGAGCGCCTACCTGATTTGATCTGAGGCACGCTTTATTCTCGGTCTTTCCGCCCAGTCCGGAGCTTGCAGAAGGACGGACGGGATTCACTATTATGCTGTTGCCATGGATTCCGCTCGCATGGGGCAGAATGACGATGATCAATGACTAATCGACCCCCAATCAAATCTCGCCCCTCACGCACATCTGATTCTTCAAATCGGCGCGAATGCTGATAACCTCCCGAGCAGGGGCCTTCAGCAGGGAATCACCGACAATGAAAAATGAGATTTGGGGAGTGAGGTTGTTGGTGCCGGGTGCGCTGGCTGCGTCTCTGGCCATCACCGCGCCGGTTTTTGCGCAATCCACGACCACGCAGGCCACACAACCGGCCGCTGAAGCATCGGAAAATTCGGAATCAAGCGAAACCAGCGAACCGCAAATTCCCCTACATCCCTTGGGAGAGGCCGTAAAGACTGCGTTGGACGCTTCAACGGCCAGCGGTGGTGCGGCCAATGCGAGACTCAAGGCTGTCCGCGCCTGGTACGAAAGCAAGGGCTATGCGCCAGTCTGGCTGGAGGATGGCACTGTCGGCAGCCGCGCTGAAGAGGCGGTCTTCGTGCTGCTAACCGCACACGACGAGGCGCTCGATGCGGATGACTATGGCGCACGGGAACTGTTCCAACGTCTGTCCAGTGTCACGCCGGAAACGGCAGCGAAATTCGACGTTGACCTCAGCCGCGCTTTGGTGGCCTTTGGACAGCATCTCAACGCGGGGCGCGTGCAGCCTTCCAAAATAAACCGCGAAATCGTAATTTTCCCCAAAGCGGTTCAGCCAGCAGTCATCATGGATTCGCTTGCTGGGACGAAAGACACACGCAACGCCATCAAATCCTTCGCGCCAAAAACGCCGCGCTACCACCGTATGCGACTGCATCTCACGCACCTGCGCCTGATTGAGGCCGGTGGCGGTTGGGTTTCGGTGCCCGAGGGCGACGTGATGAAACCTGATATGGTGAGTGATCGCGTGCCTGTCCTTCGCAAACGCCTCATACAGTCGGGTGAACTCGCAGATGGAGCGCATATAGGCGACACCTACAACGGTGCTATTCTGGAAGCGGTGAAGAAGTTTCAGACCCGCCTCGGACTGGAACCGGACGGTGTCATTGGGCCGGCAACCCTGAAGGCGCTTAACGTGACCGTCGATCAGCGCATCCGGCAGGTGGAACTCAATATGGAACGCCGTCGCTGGCTTCAGGACTATTACGGCGATCACTATGTGTTCGTGAATCTGGCCGATCAGGTTTTGAAGGTCGTGAAGAACGAGAAGACTGTTCACGCGGCGATTGTTCAGGTTGGAAAACCATATCACCGCACGCCTGTCTTTTCTGACGAGATGGAATATGTGGAGATGAACCCGTATTGGAATGTTCCCTATTCCATCGCGACCAAGGAATATCTGCCAAAACTCAAGCGCAATCCCTATGCGTTGCAAAGCCAGCGCATTCGGGTCATTCGTGGCGGCAGAATCGTTGATCCAGGCGCTGTGCCATGGAACAGCTATTCACGCGGCAATTTCCCGGTGCGCCTGCGTCAAGACAGTTGGGCGAGAAATGCGCTGGGCCGCATCAAGTTCATGTTCCCCAACAAGTTCAATGTTTACATCCACGACACGCCGTCAAAGCGCGGGTTCAGCCGGGCATCACGCTTCTTCAGCCATGGTTGCGTGCGCGTGCAGGACCCGCTCAAGTTGGCCGAAGTGATCTTGGGTGATCAGGGCTGGAGCCGCGGTCAGATCAACGGTGCCATTGGAACAAAAAAGCGCCGGGTTGTGCGGTTGAAGAAAAAGATCCCCGTGCACATCACCTACCTCACTTCATGGGTGAACAAGGATGGATCGGTTTATTATCGCAACGATATTTACGGCCGGGACAAGATCCTCGACAAGGCGCTGAAACGAGCAAGGGGGAAGATCTGACTTTTTCCTCACGCGGCCTTTTCTGACATCTCGCGCGGAGCGGCATTGTCGTCGTTCGCATCCAGATAGTGAGACACCCAATCGACGATCTGATCGGGCGGCATGCTGGCTGCGTAGTGAAAGCCTTGCAGCGTATCGATGCCACAGGTGGTGGAGCGATTGACATCGCTCTGCGTTTCCACACCTTCAGCCACAGTTTTACAATCGAGCAGTTGAGCCATGGAGACGATGCACTCCAGCATGGCTTCTGCGCGTGTGTCGGTTTCGGCGTTTGAGATCACCGAGCGGTCGATCTTCAGACAATCCACCGGCAATTGGCACAGGCGGGCAATGTTCGAATAGCCGATCCCGAAGTCGTCAATCGCGATGCGGAACCCTTGTGCATGAAGTTCCACAATCCGGTCTTCAACGCCGGAATTACTGAGGAAGAGCGCGTCCTCAGTCACCTCGATTTCCATATTGCGCGGATCAAAACTCTTGCACCTGGCTGTTTCCATGAGTGTTTTCACGAAATTGGGCGATGAAAAATGCTCGGACCCGACGTTTACCGCGACATGGATGTCAATCCCAGCGCGTTGCCATTTCAATTGATCGTCCATCGCCTTCGCAACAACCCATTCTCCAAGCCGGTTCATGACCGGAGAATTAGAGATCGCGGGAATCCACTCACCGGGTGATATGCGCCCCCGTTTGGGGTGATCCCAGCGAACCAGCGCTTCCACGCCAGTAACCTCAATCCGTTTAGCGCTCACCTTTGGCTGATATTCCAGCACAAGCTCATCATTCTGAATGGCGTTCTCCACCTGAAGCCGCAGTTCAGACGCGGTCATCGTGCCAATACCAGTGTGATAGATCTGGTAGTTGTTCTTGCCGACCTTCTTCGCATGATACATTGCGATATCGGCAAATTTCATCAGATCTTCCAGCGTCTTGCCGTGCTGGGGGTGCAGCGCGCAGCCAATGCTGGCACCGCGTTTTGCAATGAAGCTCATCTCCGATGACGGCGATGACATTTCAATCCTGAGCGCTTTCAGGAAGGCATCTGTCTCTTCCTGTTCAATCAGACCGGGGAAAAAGATGGCAAATTCGTCTCCGCCAACGCGGGCAACGGTTGGTTCATCCAGATCAGGTTTGGTGCGATTAAGACGCTCCGTTTCAAGTGTTACCACCCTTTGCAGCTTGCGGGCGCAATCACGCAGGAACTGATCACCAACCAGATGCCCATGCACGTCGTTCACCTGCTTGAAATCATCAAGGTCCACGAACACCAATGCGCAACCATCATTGCTGCGCGTGTCGCAGTTCAGGTAGGAATCGGCGAGTTCGACGAGCTTCTCTCGGTTGGGCAACCCCGTGATGCTGTCACTATAAGCAATGGAACGAATGCGGGCGTTTGCGGCCGTTACACGATCCACCATGTGATTGTAGTGAAGCTGAAACTGTTCAAACTCCGACAGCGAAAACACACCACGCACACCAGTTGACTTTGTCAGTCTCTTGTCGCGCGCATTTGCCCTCATGGAACTCAGCAATTCGTCGACCGGGCTGGCAATCGCGCGGGCCAGGAGAAAAATACAGATGATGCAAAGCACGAGGCTCACGCTGATCTTGATCAGCATCGATTGAATGTTGGAATAGGCCTTTTCATAAAGTTCTGAAACCGGTTGGGGGATCATGACACCCCATCCAGGTCCGGGAACGGAAGTCAGCCCGGCGATCATGTCGCCTTTCAGGGCGGGTGAATAAAACTGCTCAATGCCGGTCTCGCCGTTCATCATGCGCTGAACAGCAGAAACTTTGGCAATGTTCTTGCGCGCTTCGATCCACGAGGGAAGGGGATGGGCCAGAACATTTCCGGCGGAATCGACAATCGCGGCATGGCCTTTCTTGCCGAACGAAATCGATTTGCCGAGATTGACGAAATATTTGGTGGTGACAACAGCAATAGCGAGCTTGTCACCGTAGCGTCGAACGCCAAGCATGATGTTGCCACCATGGCGGGAGCCCATCACTTCAGAAAAGTTGGTGCGACTGGTTTCTGCAATCTTTTTGGCCGCCGCAAGAATGCTTGGCGGCAGTTTGGCGGATGGTTCGGTGCCTTCCAATTCGGCGCGGGCAACCACTTCACCCGTCATTGGATTGACGATCAACACGCACAGCATGTTAATGCCTGACATAAGTCTTTCAATGTTGGGTGTCTGCTGGCCACCGATCAGAGACAGGGAAATCGATTCAAACGTTCCAACAAGATCGGTGTGATAGCGTTCCAGCGCGCGGCCAAGGTTCTGCGCGATTATAAGGTGCCTGTCTTTGACGTCTGCAAATTCGCGGTCCACGGATTGAGCATAGGACAACCAGCCAAAAATTGCGGTCGGAATCAGCGTGGTGATCATGAATGCCAGCACGAGCATCGAACGAATGTGCATATTACCCCCTCGCAAATCGAAACCGGGATTGCGGTTGGGGTGGAAGCTACAAAGCTTGAACTTAAGGTAGATTAATCTGCGGTTGAATTCCGTTACGTCAGTTAATGACTGCAGAATCGGCTTGGCCGAATTTTACGGGTTTCATTATGTCGTCTTTAAGCGGCATTGTCGGAACGTCCGCATCATCCCACAAAAGTTTCCAACTTGTTGAATGACGAATTCCAGCCGAATCCATGCTGATTTGCGGTCTCGGCAGTGTCAAATTCGCCCTGAACCAGCCGCATCAGCGTGCCGCTTTCGTTCGCCATGAGTGAAATTTCCACCTGGGTCTCTGGCCCTCGATTGCCGTCATCCTGTTCCCACGCCCAGGTGAAAACCAGTCGGTGTGGCGGTTCAAGAACTCTGTACACACCGCTGCAAGTGTGCTTGCCGCCGTCGGGATTGACCATTGTGGTGCTCCACGCGCCGTTGGGGCGCACGTCCATATCATGGATCGGGGTGGTCAGCCCTTCCGGGCCCCACCACTGCACCAGCAATTCCGGTTTGGTCCAGGCATCATAAACGGCTTGTGGGGTCGCGCCCAACTGCCGCTCCAGGGTGAGCGTTCTGTCATTGGTCATTGAAATGAATCACTTTTGTTTTGTTTCCGACTGTTCAAGCACTGCTTCAAGTCGATCAAAGGAGGCGTTCCAGAATTTGCGCTGCTCTTCGATCCAATCGCCGATTTCGTTCACAGCTGCCCGCTGGATGCTGAACATCCTGAACTGACGATTGATGCGCTTGGCGACCAGCCCGCTGTCTTCAAGAACACGCAGGTGACGGGAAATCGCCGGCTTCGACATGGCGAACGGTTGGGCGAGGTCGCCAGCGGAGGTTTCGCCTTCGCGGATCAGGCGCTCAACAATGGCCATGCGGGTGGGATCAGACAAAGCGCCAAATACGGCGTGAAGATTGTTGGGCATGCGTTCTCACATAATTAGCAGAAGTGTTAATTAAAATTGGGTGGTTGCTCTGTCAAGCTGAGTCGCCACACGAACCTGAAGTAGGGATGCTCAATTTGTCTGCTATGAGAAAAGTTTGAACCCATCAAAGGAGGCGAAGAGTCGACCGGCGCTTATGCGCCGCACCCCTAGACTACAATTTTCAGGCACTCGAATTGTATTCGAGTTGCCGTGAGCGAAAAAAACAAACCTTTTCCAACATTGTCGGAAGAGGTCTAGGACGCGCACCCTACGCATTTTTCGGCCATGGGGTCGATGGCAAGGCGTCCGTCTGGGATCACCTCGCCGCATTCGACGCAATAGCCATACTCGTCGTCAGCCAGTCGCGAGAACGCCTGTTCAATACGCACGAGATCCCGCTTGCGGGTGCGTTCAGTGGCTTCATTCATGGCTTGTTGCTGCATCGCATCCATGCGGGACAGCCGACCGACCGACTGCTGATCAAGGGTCACTGGCGCTCGTGAATCGGCGGCCAAATCCGAGAGGTCGCTGAGCTCGGCGCGCTTTGCTTCCAGTCGCTGTTTGGCCAGATCGGGATCAATGGTCACGGGATTGCACTAGCAGGTTGATTGAAGACAGCCACTGGAAAACTATATCACGAGTAGAGATCAATGCTGCAACAAGGTGGGAGGCCCGCATGATCTGGTTGATATTGGGACTGATCCTGTTTCTGGGCATTCACTCGGTGCGAATTTTCGCGCCGTCCTGGCGGGACGCAATCATCGAAAACCGGGGTGAGAACGCCTGGAAGGGGCCGTACACCATTGTTTCGCTCGCGGGGTTCGGGCTCATTGTGTTGGGCTTTTATCTCGGGCGCGCCGATGCAGACATTGTCTACGTGCCGCCAGATTGGGGTAGGTCTCTGGCGCTAATGATCATGCTGCCGGTGTTCATTCTCCTTGCCGCAGGCAATGGACCGGTTGGCTACATCAAGAAGGTGCTGAAACACCCAATGGTCGTCGCAATCGGCCTGTGGGCAATTGTGCATCTGGCGGCAAATGGCGACCAGTTCACCGTATCGCTAGCTGCTGCATTTCTGGTCTGGATCATCGCCATGATCGTTTCGATCCAGTACCGCCCGGCAACAGAAATTCCGCCTGAGAAGGTGTCCGTTCGCGGGGACATCATGGCAATAGTCGGTGGTTTCGTGCTCTACACGCTGTTCGTCTGGAAACTGCATGAATGGCTAATCGGCGTGCCGGTGATTGTGTGATTGCGCCGCGCCTGCAGAGCCTTCCAAAAACTTTTCCTTTCTCTTGCGCGAAAATCGGATAAAAGGCGCGCCCAACAGGTGTTTTCAATTCCCGTCACAGTGCGAAGTACAAAATGTCCGACGACAGTTTCATTAGAGAAGTAGACGAAGAACTGCGCAGCGATCGCATGCGGCAGATCTGGACCCAGTATGGCCGGATCATCATTGGCGTTGCTGTGGCCATCGTGCTCGTTACCGTCGGGTATCAGTTTTATCTCTCTTACCGCGCAGGGGAAGCCGCGGAAGCAGGCGATGCATTTTTGAATGCGGTTGAACTCGCGGAAGCGGGCAAGACGGAAGAAGCGGAAAAAGCGCTTTCAGAAATCATTGCCAACAGCACACCCGCTTATCAGGGACTGGCCCAGCTTCGCCTTGCAGCCGAAAAAGCCGTCGCGGGAGACCATCAGGCGGCGATTGCCGCCTATGATGCGGTTGCTGCCAACTCGGTTCTGGAAAAATCCTATCGTGATATGGCGAACCTTCGGGCCGCCATCATTTTAGTGGATCATGGATCGCTGGAAGATGTGATCAAGCGCGCGGAACCGCTGGCCTCGCCGTCCGGCATTTTCCGGTTCTCGGCGCAGGAAGCATTGGGCCTTGCAAGCTATAAAGCGAAAAAGCTCGAAGATGCCGCAAAATGGTTCACCGCCATCGCCAATGATGCGTCCGCTCCAACCACCATGCGCGGACGGGCGGATTTGATGCTGTCGGTGATAGCCTCCGTGGGCGGACCGAAAAAAGAAAGCTGATTGCCCGTCGCAAGGTGACGTCCCGCGGTCAGGCCGAAAACTGCCATGAGCTTCAAAGCTGCCATTATCGGTCGGCCCAATGTGGGCAAGTCCACCCTGTTCAACAGGTTGGCCGGGCGCCGACTGGCGCTTGTTGACGATCAGCCGGGCGTCACGCGCGACCGGCGGGTGGCTGATGCGCGGCTCCACGATCTGCGCCTTGAAATCATCGATACCGCAGGTCTCGAAACGGGCGATGAGACCACGCTCGAAGGCCGCATGCGCCGTCAGACGGAAGCCGCGATCATGGAAGCGGATCTGACCATGTTCATGGTCGATGCGCGCGCCGGCATTGTTCCCGATGACAAGTCTTTTGCCGACATGCTTCGCAAGGCCGGAAAGCCGGTGGTGCTGGTCGCCAACAAAACCGAGGGCCGCGCTGGTGAACATGGGTATTACGATGCCTTCTCCCTCGGCTTTGGCCAGCCGGTGCCCTTATCGGCAGAACATGGTGAGGGTCTTGCCGATCTGCGAGATGCGGTTGTTGACGCGTTGGGCGGCGAGGTCCCGCAGGACGAAGATGAAGCGGCTGAACCCGAACTGACGGATTTCTCCATCGATCTTGACGATGATGACATCGACGACAATGACGCCGTCGACGCATACTATGATGAGAGCAAGCCACTTCGCATTGCTGTCGTCGGGCGTCCCAATGCGGGCAAATCCACGCTCATCAACAATATGGTTGGCGAGGACCGGCTGCTGACCGGCCCTGAAGCGGGTATTACGCGTGATTCCATTTCCGTTGATTGGGAATGGCAGGGGCGGCATCTGAAAATTTTCGACACTGCCGGTATGCGCAAGAAAGCCAGGGTGCAGGAGAAGCTTGAAAAGCTCGCCGTGGCCGATGGCTTGCGGGCCATTCAGTTCGCTGAGGTGGTGGTGATCCTGTTCGATGCTACAATCTCATTTGAAAAGCAGGATCTTCAGATCGCCGATCTCATCATTCGTGAAGGGCGCGTGCCGGTGCTTGCCTTCAACAAATGGGATCTGGTGGACGACCCTCAGGCTATGCTGGCCGATCTGAAGGAAAAGACGGAACGCCTGTTGCCACAGGTGCGCGGCATCAAAACCATCACCATGTCAGGATTGCAGGGCAGGGGCATCGACCGCCTGATGCAGGCAATTGTGGACTCCCACCGGGTGTGGAACCGCCGAATTTCAACGGCTCGTCTCAATCAGTGGCTGGAGCGCGTAACGTCGGCTCATCCGCCACCGGCTGTGGCTGGTCGTCGTATCCGGCTGAAGTTCATGACCCAGGCCAAGACCCGCCCGCCAACATTTTCCGTACATTGTTCGCGGCCTGACGCGCTACCCACGTCTTATACACGCTACCTGCTGAACACCTTGCGTCAGGATTTTGATCTGCCCGGCATTCCGCTGCGCATGTACATGCGAAAGGGCAAGAACCCGTACGCAAATCGTAAGAAAAAATAAACCAAGCCAAAAACTGCACCTTATCATCGCCACAATGGGGCAGTTGAACCGGCTTGTCGGGCGACGAAACCATCTCTGTGTGCAGTATTTGTGGCGTTTGTACCTGCGTTCCTCGAAAAATATCCTGAAAATTCAGCCTCTTACCCAGTTAACCCAATATCAAGGTTAACCAATCATTCTCTGCGTCCAACGCCTTGTGGCGGTCTTCAGCCGCTGTTGTTGGCACCGTGTTGTATTGTTGCGTGGAGTAGTGTTGTGCGTTTCGGGTTTGTGTCTCGGATTTCCCTTCTTTCTCTTTGCCTGAAATCAACTTGTGCCGGTGCCCTAGGTCTCGGCTTTGCGGCCATCTCGCCATCAGACACCGCCTTTCAGGACATCACACACCTGTCGCGCGCTGGCGTCGACGGCACCCCACGCTGGCTCACCCATCTTGTTGAAGTGCCCACAGGTTCGGTTGTGGAAGCCAATGCGGGTGCGATTGATCAGGTGATCACCGGTTCCGTGACGAAGTCGCTTGCTGTGAAATCTGAACGAACCACCCGCTTGCTGATGCCAAACGGTCAGCCACTGCCTGATATCGATGACAATGGTCCGCAGCGCATCAATCGCTCACTCAAGGGAGACCGGGTCGTTTCTGGGTCCAAGGTTCGGCCACCAGAAAACTTCACCGCTGGATCGGTTCTGGAACTGCGTTCATCTCTGGAAGCGCCGGCTTCAGAACCCGTCATGCGCACAGCGTTCAACCCGATCGAAAACAGCCATCATTCTCCCGTTCAGGTGGCTTTGGCATTTCAGTATCCTGCGCAGCCGGCCATCGACCAGGGTGGCGCCACGGTCATGCTGGCGAGCCTGAACCCTACGGAAAGCACATCCGGAAGCCAAAAGTCAGCCACCACCACCGTAACGGCCTATGCAGCGCCGGAAAATGACACGGAATCGGTATTTGCCGCCGTGCTGAAGGGCGAACGCACCGCACCGATTGAAAAGCGTCTGCTCAAGGGCGATCACAAATGGGCTTCCAAGCCGCTGACCCGCTACGCCTTCACGCCAAAACAACAGCGTTGCCTTGCGGTTGGCATCTACTTTGAAGCCCGAGGCGAACCCATTCGTGGCCAAGCAGCCGTGGCGCAGGTGATTCTCAACCGGGTCAAAAACCCGAAGTACCCGAATTCCATCTGCGGCGTGGTCTATCAGAACAAAAACTGGCGCAACCGCTGCCAGTTCTCCTTCGCCTGCGACGGAATCCGCGATCGTGTCCGCTCAACCAAACTGTGGAAACAGTCTCAAAAGGTGGCGGCCGACGTGACTGCGGGCAAAGTCTGGATCAAGGAAGTCGGTTCCTCGACCCATTATCACGCGACCTATGTACGCCCACGCTGGGCCAAGCGGCTGAAACGCATGAAGAAAATCGGGCGCCACATTTTCTACCGCACCTATGGTGGCGGCTGGAGCTGATCGCGGGGCTGGTCGGCGGGGCAAACCCCGCTTTACCCGCTACCGGGTCGAGATTCTGGTCCACGGCCACCAATTTGAGCTTGGGCGGTTTGTCGCACGCCGGAAAATTCCGTGTTTTTCTATATAATACAATAGTTTAACTTCGCATTCTGTGTTCTTGACAGGGGGCGGGCGCAAAACTATTGTGCCGCGCGAAATCGGGGGTTTCAGGTTCGGATTTCAGCATCTTTCACGGGGCTTTATCTGCCAATTTTCGTTTCTTGGCCAACTAGCGGTTCATCCGCGGAGCCAACAGGACCAAAGCTGGAAACAAGCTGTGACAGATGCGGACAAAAAACCTGAAGACCAATCCGAAATCAGCGATGTCGAACTTTCCCGCAGACTGAACAAACTTGACGCGAAACTTGGCGCTGAGCGCAAGGTACGGGTTGAGAAAAAGCGGAAAGAAGAGGCGCCGCCGCCACAGGGTCTGGCGCAGGCTTTTCGCCTGTCGACGGAGTTTGTGGCGGGTGTTGTCGTTGGCGGTGGAATAGGCTACGGCATCGACTGGCTGGCGGGGACGGCACCGTGGGGCATGATTTTGTTTCTGCTCCTTGGTTTCGCAGCCGCTGTTTTGAATGTGATGCGATCAGCCGGGTTGGTCGCGGAATCGAATATGCGTCTGGTGCGCGACGATGTGGAGCAATCGCCTGCATCCAAACCACCGGAAAAAGATAAGTAAGCGCGCTCGTTTTTCCCGAAGCGCAAAGAGAGAAAGAGGCACTCGGTGGCAAACGATCCGATCAGCCAGTTTAACGTCAACAGACTTCTCCCGATGGAAGTTGGTGGCTATGACGTTTCCTTCACCAACTCCGCTCTCTTCATGACCCTGACTGTGGCACTGTCCGCGGGCTACCTCATCTTCACAACCTCCGGCCGCGGCCTGATCCCGGGTCGTCTTCAGTCCATTTCAGAGATGGCATACGAGTTCATCGCCAATCTGTTGCGCGAGAGTGCGGGGAACGAGGGAATGAAGTTCTTCCCTCTGGTGTTCTCGCTGTTCGTGTTCATTCTTGTCGCCAACTTCTTTGGCATGATGCCCTATTTCTTCACCGTAACGGCCCACATAATCATCACATTCGCGCTGGCGATGCTGGTGATATCGACCGTTGTGATCTACGGCTTCTGGCGCAACGGCCTTGGCTTTTTGAAGCTGTTTGTGCCTTCCGGGGTGCCAGGCGTACTCGTTCCTCTCATTGTCCTGATTGAGGTTCTGTCGTTCCTCTCACGTCCGTTGAGCCTTTCGGTTCGTTTGTTCGCCAACATGCTGGCCGGTCACATCACGCTGAAGGTTTTCACCGGTTTTGTGATCAGCCTTGCCGGCGCTGAAGTGCTTGGCGTGTTCGGCTACATTGCCGCGATCCTGCCCTTCGTCTTCGCCATTGCGCTGACCGCTCTCGAATTTCTCGTCGCTTTCCTGCAGGCCTACGTTTTTGCGATCCTGACCTGCATGTATCTCAACGACGCGATCCATCCTTCACACTAATTCTCGAACACATCCAAATTCCATAAGGAGAAAGACCATGGAAGACGCAATCATGAATGCCGGTAAATACATCGGTGCCGGTATGGCCTGCCTGGGCATGGGCGGCGCCGGTGTTGGCGTGGGTACCCTGTTTGGTAACTTCCTGTCCGGTGCCTTGCGCAACCCATCTGCTGCAGACGGCCAGTTCGGTCGCCTGATCTTCGGCTTCGCCGTGACAGAAGCTCTCGGCATTTTCTCGCTGCTGATCGCTCTGCTTCTCATCTTCGCCGTGTAAGGAAGACCTTCGGACGGGCGTGCCTGTCCGATGGCCTCCATTTGACCCCCAATTGATTTGAGGAGGCAACATGGCTGAGAAGACCAACACCGAGACGGGTGTTGCCGACAATGGCGGAAAGCCGACCTTTCCGCCGTTTGATGGCGATTACTTTGCCTCGCAGCTTCTGTGGCTGGCGATCACCTTCGGTGCGTTCTACTACCTGATGGCCAAGGTGGCTTTGCCACGCATCAGCTCCATCCTTGAAATGCGCAGTGACCGCATTGCGCAGGATATTGATGTGGCACAGCGCCTGAAGGAAGAGTCCGACGAAGCGATTGCTGCTTATGAGCAGGAATTGGCAGAAGCCAAATCCAACGCTCATTCGATCGCGCAGGAAGCGCGCGACAAGGCAAAGGCTGAAGCCGATGCCAAGCGGACCAAGGTCGAGGACGAGCTTGCCGGCAAGATGGCGGATGCTGAGAAGCACATCGCAACCATCAAGTCGGAAGCCCTGGCTGAAGTGGGCACCATTGCCGGTGACACGGTTGAAACCCTGGTGACGGAATTGATCGGCGGCAAGCTGACCAAGGCCGAAATCACGAAGGCGGTTACCGCCGCTTCGGATGCGAGGAGCTAAAGATGGACGCAACATTTTTTGCTTTTCTCGCACTGCTCTGCTTTTTGGCGCTGGTGATCTACCTGAAAGTTCCAGGCATGATCACCAAGTCGCTGGACGACCGGGCTGAGAATATCCGCACCGACCTTGATGAAGCCCGTCGTCTGCGTGAAGAGGCCCAGCAATTGCTGGCCGAATATCAGCGCAAGCGCAAAGAGGCTGAAAAAGAGGCGGAAGAGATCGTCGTTGCGGCCCGCAAGGAAGCCGACATTCTGGCCGAAGAAGCCGCGCGTAAGACCGAAGACTATCTTCAGCGTCGCACGGCTCTGGCGGAACAGAAGATCGCTCAGGCCGAAGAACAGGCGCTTCAGGAAGTCAAGGCAACCGCAGTGGATGTGGCTGTGGCTGCCGCGGAAGGGTTGATGTCTTCCAAGATGACCGCGAAGGTTTCCGGCGACATTTTCAAGTCGAGCCTGGAAGAGGTGAAAACCCGCCTGAACTGATCGGTTCCAGAGCATTGAAGTTTAGGAGCCCCGCCTTCGTGCGGGGCTTTTTCGTTATGGGTGAGCGCTCGCAGCCAGGGGTGCAAAGCTTATGCGATGAATGGGGCAGGGGCCGTGTTCGCGCAACGCGGCCATGTGCACCTTCGTGCCATAACCCTTGTGCGCCTCAAATCCGTATGCCGGCCAAACTGAAGCGGCGTGGATCATCATACGATCCCGGGTGACTTTGGCGATGATGGATGCCGCTGCAATCGAGAGCGAGCGGGCATCCCCTTTGACAATTGCATCGGCTCGTTCCATGAGCCCTGCCGGAACCTTGTTGCCATCAATGAGACAGTGGTCGAGAGTCGTTGTTAGTGCGGCAACGGCATGCTCCATGGCCTCAAGGCTCGCCGCCAATATGTTTATCTCATCAATTCTGCGGGCTGACACGGAGGCGATACCGACCTCTGCTGCGGACAGGATTTCATCGAACAGAGTTTCCCGCTTTGTTTCTGTCAGTTTTTTGGAATCGTTTAGACCGGTAGGAATGTTCTTTGGATCCAGGATGACGGCCGCCGCAACGACCGGCCCGGCTAGCGGTCCGCGTCCGGCCTCATCGACGCCAGCAACCACTTCTTTCCCGCGCTTGAAGAGCCGCTCTTCCAGATCAAAATCCGGACCGTCTTTGAGGGGAAAAAGGGGCGGAGAATCGGAAAAAGCGGACGACATTGAGCGGCAATCGTCGCGCCTAATCCAATTCTCCGCAAGGGTCCGGGTCCAAATTGAGGCGGCAAAAGGCCCGGCCATTTTCCGATCACGCAACGCAAAGCCTTGGGGGAAGCTCAAGCGAGATCGAAACTCTAAATTTCAGAAAAGAGAAAGCTGCGCTTCCTCCTTTTTTGGTGGTGAAAACAGATCGGTTCGCAATGGCGTGCGCATGGAACCAAGCTCCAGCCTGCGGGTTGCGATTTCAAAGCGGCGCGAAATCTGCCAGGCATAGGGGCCTTCACCTCGCATCCGCCTGCCAAATTCCGCGTCATAATCCTTGCCGCCGCGCATGGTACGAAGCAGCGACAGCACATGGCGATACCGATCAGGGTAATGGCGCAAAAGCCATTCCTTGAACACGCCACTCACCTCAAGTGGCAGGCGGAGTAGGATATAGCCTGCATCCCGCGCGCCATTGGCCTTGGCGGCATCCAGAATGCGCTCAAGCTCACTGTCATTAAGTGCCGGAATGAGCGGTGCAGCCATAACCGACGTTGGAATGCCTGCATCCGAAAGTTCCCGAATGGCCTTCAGCCGCAAGGCAGGGGTGGACGCACGCGGCTCCAGCGCCCGCGAAAATCGCCGGTCCATCGATGTCACCGAAATGGCAACCCGCGCCAGACCCTTTTCTGCCATCCGCGACAGGATATCGATGTCGCGCGTTACCAGCGCGGATTTTGTAACAATGCCAACAGGATGGTTGTGCCGTTCCAGCACTTCCAGAATCTGCCGCGTGATCATCCATTGCTTTTCAATGGGTTGATAGGGATCCGTATTGGTGCCCATGGCAATTGAACGCGGCTTGTAGCCGGGCTTTGAAAGTTCCCGCTCCAACAGGACCGCTGCATTTGGTTTGGCAAACAGCTTTGTTTCAAAATCAAGGCCGGCCGACAGCCCCATATGCGCGTGCGTTGGCCGCGCAAAACAATAGATGCAGCCATGCTCACAGCCCCGATAGGGGTTGATGGAACGGTCGAACGAAAGGTCGGGCGAGGTGTTGCGCGTAATGATCGTGCGCGCCTGTTCGGTCTGAACCTCCGTCTTGAACGGTGGCAATTCGTCAAGCGTCTGCCAGCCATCATCAAACGTGTGGCGACTCAGCGTTTCAAAGCGGCCCGTGGGGTTGACGGCACTGCCGCGCCCACGACGCCGTGCTTCAGCCACCCGCAGATGCGGCTGATCGAGATGCCGCCCGGCAATCTTTGTTGCCGCGCCCGCGCCAAAAATCAGCCTGTCTGTCTGTTCAACCTGTTGAAGCGCACCGGACATTGGTGAGTCTCGCCGTTCTGTTTCGATGAAAAAATTCCTATCATTAAAAAAGGAACAAAACAAGAACTAAATTTGCCGAAACTCAAACAAATAGCAGATCCGGAAAGAGCCACTATTTGCTGCGTAGGCCAAGCTTGTTGAGCAGCCGTTCGCGCTTCATCAGCCACCAGCCGGATTCCACCGGCCAAAACGCATGGTTTTCATCGTCTTTCCCAAGCTTTCGCGCTGCATGCATTGGCCAATTTGGGTCATCAAGCAGCTCCCGCGCCAGCGCGATCATATCGGCCTGACCGGAAGAAACGATCTCTTCGCAGGCTTCCGCATCCCACAGAAAACCGACCGCCATGGTTGCCATTTCTGCTTCCTTGCGAATCTGCTCAGCATAGGGAACCTGAAATCCCTGATTGATGACCATACGCCGTGGTCGATCCTTGCCACCAATGCCGCCGGTCGAACAGTCGATCATGTCGACCCCTTCAGCCTTTAACACCCGCGCGATCTCCACCGTGTCTTCCGCTTCCAATCCGCCATCCAGCCAGTCGGTCGCGGAAAGGCGAAAGACCAGTGGATACTCTTCAGGCCAATTGGCACGAATGGACCGTGCAACCTCCACTGCGAAGCGTTGTCGGTTCTCAGCACTTCCACCCCACTTGTCCGTGCGCTTGTTGGTGATGGGTGACAGGAACTGATGCACCAGAAATCCGTGCGCTGCGTAAACTTCCACGATCTTGAAGCCCGCCTCTGCCGAACGGTGCGCAGCTGCGCCAAAGGACGCAACAACCCGCTCAATGTCCGCCTCGCTCATTTCCTTGGGCGTTGGCCAGCCTTCTGAATAGGGTAGAGGCGAGGGGGCGATTGCCGTCCATGGCGCTTCACCGCGCAGCGAGACATCGTCAGAATCAACCGGCGTTTCCCCATGCCATGGGCGCCGCTCCGATGACTTGCGGCCCGCGTGACCCAATTGAATTCCCGGTACGGAACCTTCGTTCGAAAGGAACGTGGTGATGGGTTGCAGGCCTTCAATCTGGGAATCGTCCCACAGCCCGAGATCCCCATGGGTTCTGCGTCCGTCTTTTTCCACCGCTGTGGCTTCAGCATAGACAAGACCCGCGCCACCCAAAGCAAAGCGTCCAAGGTGTACCGTGTGCCAGTTATTGGCATGGCCATCGATGGCGCGATACTGGCTCATCGGCGAAACGGCGATGCGGTTTTTAATCGTCACACCACGCAACGAGAAAGGAGAATGAAGAACAGACAAGATCAACCTCAAATTGCCGGACCCGTGCGGTCCGGCTTGTTTAGTTTTTCAGGTTTTCAATGTGCGTCGGCTTACAAAATCATGCAGCGGTTACCCGCCAGATGATGTCACCCACATCATCGGCCATTAAAAGGCTCCCGCCGTCTGCACCAACAGTCACGCCCACGGGGCGGCCATAGGCATGTTTTTCGTCGTCTGACAAAAACCCGGAAAGAATGTCGCGCGGGCTGCCATTTGGTTGACCGTCTTTGAAGGGTACAAAGATCAGCCGGTAGCCACTCAAAATGGAGCGGTTCCACGAACCGTGTTGGCCAATCACCATGCCTTCGCCAAAGCCCGGCAGCGTGCCATCTGGCATCCAGCAAAGCCCAAGTGAAGCCGTGTGCCCGCCAAGCGCATAGTCAGGCTTGATGGCTTCAGCCACCTTGGCGGCATCCTGCGGCACCCGGTCGTCGACAATGCGGTCCCAATAGCAGTAGGGCCAGCCATAGAAGCCGCCATCGACAACGGAAGTCAGATAGTCCGGCGGGGTTTCGTCCCCAAGGCCGTCTCGTTCATTGACAACGGTCCAGAGCTTTCCTGTCGTTGGTTCCCACGCGGTCCCGACTGCATTGCGTAGTCCCGTCGCGAAGACGCGCGCTTCATGGGTTGCCACATCAAGTTCCCAGATGGCTGCCCGCCCTTCCTCAGCTTCCATGCCCTGATCGCCAATGTTGGAGAGCGACCCAACACCGGCGTAGATTTTGCCTTGGTCTGGAGAAACAATCAGGCTGCGCGTCCAGTGCCCATGTGGCTTGAAATCGACAAGCTTCTCTCCTTCACCGGAAAGCGCATCTGCACCCTCCTTATAGTCGAAGACCACAATTCCATCTGTGTTACCGACGTAAAACTGATCGCCAACCAGCGCCATGCCGAAGGGCTGGTTCTGATTTTCCACAAAGACGGAGCGAAATTCAGCGACCCCGTCGCCGTCTTCGTCGCGCCACAGCGAAATGCGGTTGGCGCTTTCACCAATCGCTTTGACTCGTCGCATGGTCGCCTGCGCGGCATGGTCCATGAGGGTTTTAGGCGGGTTTGCCTGCTCTTTGGATTCCGCCACCAGCACATCGCCATTTGGTAGCACTTCAATCCAGCGTGGATGGTCCAGCCCGCTGGCAAAGGCGTTGACCTTCAGTCCCGGCGCGCAGATGGGCAGACGCCCACCCTTCCAGCCTTCTGCGCTAGGCAGTTTCAGGGTCATGATCCCCTGTTGCTTGGCGTCGGGAATGGCGGGTTGCTGGCCAACCGCCTGCTGGCCCGGAGATCCAAAACGCCGCAGAAAGGCAACCGTGCCACCAACAATCGCCGTGGCCCTCGCGAGCAAGCTCATCAAATTCATCCACTTCAGGAAAACGTAAAACTGTGTGCAGGGGGTAAGTGTAGGGCCGCAAGTGAAGGAAGGAAAGACGCTGGAATGATACGGAGTGTTTCTGCGGAGCGCAGAAACCGCTCAGCCACCGATCTCTGGTCAAGTGATGGAGTGTGCTATGGCATCGGGAGGATCAACCTTCGGAAGCGCGACCGATTTTTGTGGGGAACAGTTTGTCTGAATACTTCAAGGTGTATGGATTAAGACATCGCGGTGAAACAATCACTCGCCCGGATGGCGACCAGGAGCCGTCATAACCGAGCTTTGAGTTGGTTTCTTACAACCGCATGGTCTGGACTGTACTCGGACACTGTTGAGGTTCTGACAAGGTGCTTACGGTAAGAGCGGTTTGTGCTTGTCTTGGATGTAAAGCAAAGACGCGAAACCGGCGGAAACGCGTCTTTGCAGCATTCAGGTATTATCCAACAGCGGCACCATCGTCGCGGCGCACGGCGACGATGGCGGATCTCGGCGTTTTATCGCCGCCATCTGGCCAATGAGAGTCACCTCGTTCACCAGGATGCTGTACGCCGACAAAGACGGTCCTGCGATCGGCTGACCACGCAATACCTGTAATCTCCGCTTCTTTGGGACCAACCAGGAAACGACGAATTTCACCGGTAGCTGGATCACCGATAAGCATCTGATTGTTTCCCTGGCCAGCAAAGTCCTTTTCGTTGGAGTAATTGCCGTCAGTCTGGATCCAAAGGAGTCCTTTGTTGTCGAATATCAACCCGTCAGGTGAGTTGAACATATTGCCTTCATTTACATTTTTTGACCCGGCATTCGCGTCAGAATGCACTGTAGGATTGCCAGCCATGACAAAAAGATCCCATGTAAAGCCATCAGCTGTGTGATCTCCGCCTGCAGGCCACCAACGAACGATCTGTCCGTATTTGTTCGCCTCACGAGGGTTTGGGCCGCCCACCGCAGACCAAACGCCACCAGCATTGGCCTTGACGCCTCTGTTTTTGTTGTTTGTCAGGGCACAATATAGTTCTGCCTTTAACGGATTTGACGCGACCCATTCCGGGCGATCCATGGTGGTGGCGCCAACCTGGGTTCCCGCCATCCGCGTATGGATGCAAATCATTGCCTTATCCATACCCGTGGTTTCGGGAGTCAGAGCCATCCATTTGCCGGTTCCGTCAGCGTCAAATCTGGCGGCATACAGAGTTCCATTCTCCATGAGTTCATCTGTATTGCCGCCCTCGCTGTAAAAACCATCTGAAACGTAGCGATATAAATATTCGCCGCGTTCATCGTCGCCCATGTAGACCACAATTCGTCCGTCGGCGTTGATGACCATCTCAGCATTTTCATGCTTGAACCGACCCAAAGCAGTACGTTTTTTGGGTTTGGATTTGGGATCGTAGGGATCAACTTCCGTTACAAAGCCATGTCGATTTGCTTCGTTGGATTCCTTCCCGACATCAAAGCGTTCATCGACGGTCCACCACCCGTAGCCCCAGTCTTTACCCCGGATGCCATAACGTTTTTGCGCAGCGTCCGGCTGGAATCCGTCAGCGTCGGTTGTGCCAAAATAACCATTGAAGTTTTCCTCACACGCCAAATAGGTCCCCCAGGGTGTGCGACCGTTGCCACAGTTGTTGTAAGTGCCTTTCACCGTCACACCATCGGGATCTTCTTTGGTTTTCATCAAATCGTGACCGCGGGCTGGACCTGTAATATCCATGGGTTCGTCTGGTGTGACGCGACGGTTGTATGGCGAATCCTTCACAATTTGCCATTTCCCATCGACCTCCTTTATTTCGGCCGCCGTTAGTCCATGGGCATTTTTGCCTTTGTTGACATCTTCATCGGAGGCGTATTTCCCATCCGGATTGTTGCCCCAAATCACAGAACGATTGGTGTACTCATTGTTGACGACCAGTATCTGATGGCCGTCCTTGTCGGAGAACAAAGACATTCCATCATTATTGTCTCCAAAGGCGCGAGCTTGCGAAGCCGCTGTTCCCCGTGTTGCATGATCGAATTCCGGAACATCTGAAAACAATGGATCACCCCAACTTGCAGCTACGTGCCAGTTGTACCCTTCAGGCACGACTATTGTGTCTTCTGTGCCGGCCGCGACCGCTTTGAATCCAAAGCGATTGTCAGCAGCCTCCGCCGACAATGGCGTTAACGCCGTGGTGGACGCTCCAAGCATGGCAATGCCGCCCATCGACAGGACACCACCCATAAAACCGCGGCGCGATATTGCCTGTTCGACGACTTTGTCAAAGTCACTCTCTTCAGGCCTTGGGTTTGTCACCTCATCGATTTCATCGAATGTGAGATTGTCGATTTGATCGTCTGTCAGATTGATCTTGGCATCCATGCTCATTTCCTCTCTCCTCATAAAACCGAATTTCCGCATCAGAGCGAAACGAAATAGTATGAGTCTGGTTGAGGCCACAGGTCAAGCAACCGTCAGTGAGTCCGAAATCCAGATAATTTTATGAGAGTATGGAGAGAGTTAACTCGTTCGAATGAGACCAATTTGGATAGGACGCGTCTTACGCACGTATTCTGTTTTCCAGCATCAGACAATTTTTTTTCAAATCATACGTCGATCTAGTCAGTGGATCAGAGTTCTATAAATCGATGTTGATTGAAATGTGGATCAGCGATCACAAAACATGAGTTTTATACTCATGATTTAAATCCAACAAGACTCGAACGGCTCGTGGCCGTGCGCTAATGCATCTTTGGCCAAAACAAATTCTACTCCGGCTTGATGATGCAATTGGCCGGATCAGAAAGCCCGCTGGGCAGCCGATGATTGCACGCCATCTCAGACTGAGCGCCAGCTCGCTCGAGTGGTCTTGAGCTCGGATTGCGTTCAAAGCTGTCGGGCTGCGTAGGGTTTGGCTACGCCCCGCTCAGCTCCTCCAGAATGTCGCGAAGCAGTTCCAGCCGCTCCGGTCCGATCCGTTTGGCGCAGTCAGCTTCGATTTCCTGAATGGATTGCGCCGCCAGCTTGCGAAGCTGCTGCCCTTTCTCCGTCACGACCACGATCTTGTTCTTCCGGTTGTCCGGTGAAGAAACAATATCCACCACCCCATGCTCCACGAGCCGCAGAATCGAGTTGTGCGCCGCCTGTCTTGTGATGCCGAGCTGCTTGTGCAGGGCAATCATGGGCACAGGCCGCCCGCGCAACTGGCCGAACAGGCGCTGGTCCGCCGGTCGGATCGCCGCAAACGGCGTCTTCGACTGGCGCTCGTCCATCTCGGCGTTCCATCGGCCGAGAACATCCATCATCAGGCCTTTGACGTTGCGGCCAAGAAATTTATTATAGTCATCCATGGTTGACAAAAATTGGTTTGAGCACTAGCTGCATATTGTCACCTAAAATTGACTATCAGACGGAGGCTCCCGTGGACAGACGCACCTTCCTGAAATCATCAAGCGCTGCATTGTTGTTGGCCGGGTTCAGCCCAGGCTGGACACAAGCCAGCGAAAAGAAGCTTCCGATCCTGCCCATGATTGATCATGCCGCCAGCCCGTCAGTTGAAATCGCGCTGCAGCTTGCCGCGGGGCAGCACGATTTTGGCAGCGGAACCTTCAGCCCCACATTGGGCATCAACGCCAACCATCTCGGCCCGGTGGTGCGCGTGAAATCCGGTCAGACCCTGCCATTTGCGGTCAAAAACACGCTGCCGGAACCCGTCGCGCTGCACTGGCATGGGCTGCACATTCCCGGAAATGTCGATGGCGGCCCGCATCAGGAAATCACCACGGGGAATGTCTGGCGGCCCCAGGTCCCCATTCGCCAGCGCGCCTCCACCAACTGGTTTCATGCCCACACTCACGGCAAAACCGCCCGCCAGGTCTATCACGGGTTGGCGGGTGTCATGCTGATTGAGGATGAGGACAGCGTCGCAGCCGACCTGCCGAAAACCTATGGCGTGGATGATTTCACCATCGTGCTTCAGGACAAAAAATTCGCGGACGGCGGCAAGCTACACTACGAGCTGACCGGCGAGGTTTTCGAGGATGGATTTGAGGGCGATACCGTCATCATCAATGGGGTGATGGCACCGGTTCACCAGCGAGTGCCTACGGGTCTTGTGCGCCTGCGCATTCTCAACGCCTGCAACGCCCGGTTTCTGGACCTCTCGCTGACTTCTGAAGAGCCTTTAAACGTGATTGCGTCGGATGGCGGCTTTCTGGCCTCCACCGTTGAGACGCGGACCCTCAAAATATCGCCCGGCGAGCGCTACGAAGTGCTTGTGGATATGCGAATGGCGGCAAGCGTTGGCCTGCAGGTTGGCTTTCCGGAAGGTGAAGTGCTGGAGGCCATCACGCAGCTTTTTTCAAGCGAGCCGGTCGCCACGGCCCTCACTTTGGTGGCTGATCCGACCATGGCTGCGGTCGACAGCGCAATGCCGCAAAAACTGGCAAACATGGATGAGCCCGCGCCGCAATCGGCCGTTCGCACCCGCACCTTCGAACTCAACATGGGCGAGGAGCAGGACCTCGCCGCCCTTGCCGCCGCCTGGGGCAATTTTTGTGGCACGGGCGGCATGGGGATTAACGGACAGCCCATGAACATGGAGCGGATCGATGTGGCGGTGAACAAGGGGGAGACCGAGATGTGGCGCATCACCGCCGATGACATGGAGCACCCGTTTCATGTTCACGGGTGCTCGTTCCGCATCCTCAAGGAGCGCGGCAAGGAACCGCCAGCCTATGCACAGGGCTGGAAGGATATGGTCGCCGTGCAGGACGGGGCGTCAGAAATTCTGGTGCGGTTCGACCACCCCGCCACCGCCGACACGCCTTACATGTACCACTGCCACATTCTGGAACACGAAGACTGCGGCATGATGGGACAATTTACGGTGGGGTGAGGGGGGTGAGGCCAGATTGTCCTTATCAAGCAGCCTGATTCTGGTGCGAGCAGTCGAGATTGGACGTTCGCATCCTACGGAGTTTTGACGATTGAATTCGCCAATGCGACCATTGGCGAAAGTGTTGTCTAATTGGCGCATCCGTTTTTAGGCTCAACACATTGAGCGAGCAATTGACAAGTAGGCTGCGCAAGAACGCCTGAGCCTCTACCCGTCAGTCCCCAACTGCAGTAAGTTCACACAATGGTGTACCCAATTGAAAAAAAGCTTGTTGTAGCGGTCTCCTCAACTGCACTTTTTGATTTCACCGTTGAGCACAAAATCTACCAAGATGAAGGGGTCGAGGCGTTCAGATCATACCAGCTCGCCAACCGTTCAACACCACCATCTCCGGGCGCTGCATTTCCATTCATCAGGAGACTGCTACATCTGAACCGAATCTTTCCTGACATGGCCCCGGTCGAAGTTGTTCTTCTTTCGCGCAATCACCCTGACGCGGGACTACGAGTCATGGACGCATTACCACACTACGAGCTCGATATTACTCGAGCGTTTTTCTTAGCTGGGGAAACACCTTATCCCTACATGAAATCCGTGAATGCCGTTCTTTACCTTAGCACCGACAAAGAAGAGGTGAAGGAAGCCGTTACAAATGGCCATCCTGCCGGACATGTGCTCCCCAGCACCATTGATGACACGGAAGACCTCGAACAGTCATCTCTTCGTATAGCATTCGATTTCGACGGCGTTATAGTAGATGACGAGGCTGAGGGTGTTTATGCCGATGGTGGGCTCCCCTTGTTCCATCATTACGAACAGGAGAACAGGAAGCGCCCATTAAACTCTGGTCCCCTCTTTCCTCTGTTGAAGCGCATATCAGATTTGCAAAAACTAGAAATCGAACGCATTGATACCGCAAACCTTAAAAGCAAGAAAATCCGTGTCGCCATAGTGACAGCTCGAAATGCGCCAGCCCATGAGCGTCTGATTACCACGATGAAGGATTATGATATCGACGTAGATGAGTTATTCTTGGCTGGCGGTATCGAAAAGAAAAACATTCTGGATGTTCTGCAACCGCACATCTTCTTCGATGATCAGTTAGGTCATCTAGAACCTGCGGCTTCGAACACGCCATGCGTGCATATTCCGTTTGGGATCCGCAATCAGTGATTTGCTGTCGAGCAAGTCGCAGTTTTTTTGGGGAACCAGATCCTACAGTTCAAACCATCGCCGAGTATTCTGTGCCAGAATGTCGGCGTGTATCGTTGGACAGCGCGACTTTGTTCATGTATTGTTCTTTTGCTTGGGCGGCGAGAAACAATCTATAATGTAGTAATTGGTCACTAGCCTGGTTCGGAACGATAGATGGCAGAAACTCAAATCGAATGGACGGATGCGACTTGGAATCCGGTCGCCGGATGCACAATTCAATCAGCTGGATGCACCCATTGCTATGCAATGCAAATGGCAAAGCGCCTCGAAGCAATGGGCATGGAGAAGTATCAGGGTTTGACACGCCGTAGCGGGAACCGAACAGTCTGGACGGGTGTCGTCAGACTTGATGAGAAATCTCTAGACGTTCCTCTTAGATGGAAGAAACCGCGGAAAATTTTTGTCAACTCAATGAGTGACCTTTTCCACGATCAAGTGCCGGAGAGCTTTGTCGAGAAGGTTTGGAGCGTGATGTGCCGGACGCCTCAACACCACTACCAAATTCTTACAAAGCGGCCTGATCGCATGGTCGATATTGTTGGAAAGATGTCGAGCCCACCACTTGCCAATGTCTGGCTGGGTACAAGCGTAGAAGACCATCAAGTTGTCCATCGTATCGACGCCCTAAGGCAGGTGCCGGCTGCCATCCGGTTCATATCTTTTGAACCGCTCGTTGGCTCAGTTGGGCACTTAGACCTTGCAGGCGTCCATTGGGCGATTGTCGGTGGAGAGAGCGGCAGCCTCGCGCGGCCGATCCGAGAAGAGTGGATTGATGAGATCCACAAGCAATGCGTTGATCAGTCGGTGGCATTCTTTTTTAAGCAATGGGGCACGTGGGGTAAGGACAACAAAAAGCGCTCGAAGAAGGCGAATGGCCGAGAATATCGTGGGAAGTTCTGGGATGAGATGCCGGTCACAGCGGCATCGTGACATCTGGATGGAATTGAGGCTCAGATGGCCAAGAAAGAATATGACTGGCTGAATGGGGCCGAATTGCTGGATCATACAAGGCGCAAGCTCAAGATTCTAGACGACTATCTATTCGACTATCTGACAATCAGATGCCAACGGCCACAACAGCAGAAATTCCGTTTGGCGATTGTTGACGGTTTTGCGGGCGGTGGTCGCTATCGCTGCGGTTCGGCGGGATCACCGATTGTCCTAATTCAGGGGTTGGAACGAGCACTCAGCAAGATCAACATTGATCGGGCGGTTCAAGGTCTCGGGGTGATGGAGCTTGAATGCCTATTGATTTTCAACGATCGGGATACCGACGTCGTCGAGCTGCTCAAATCAAACTGTGCACCGCTGTTGGCGGCCATCAAGACACAATCACCCACGCTACACTTGCAACCAGTGTTCCTGTCTGAGCCATTCGAGAGAGCATACCCTGGGATCAAAGCCTTGATTCAGCAAGGTCGGTACCGCAGTGTTTTGTTCAATCTCGACCAATGCGGCGTATCACAGATCAACCTCGAAACCGTTCTCGACATAATGAATGTCAGTCCTTCGGTTGAAATATTCTATACATTTATGGTCAGGTCACTCCTTACATTCCTCTCCAAGAACAATCCCAGACTCTTGGCCTCACAACTGAAGGCGCTTGACGTGAGCGAGAGTGAGCAGACGAAACTGCATGAAGGTAAGAGCAATGATATTTGGATGGGCGCCGCGGAACGTCTTGTGTTCGAGAATTTCCATCGCTTTGCACGATATGTAAGTCCGTTCTCCATCAATAATCCGGACGGGTGGCGTTACTGGCTGATTCATTTCTCCAATTCCTACCGCGCTCGGCAGGCGTACAATATGGTGCTGCATGACAATGCGTCGGCACAGGCCCATTTCGGTAGATCAGGGCTGAACATGTTGAGCTACGATCCGCGCGATGATGAAGGTCAGGCATATCTGTTCGATACATCCGGCAGACAAAATGCCAGAGATCAACTGATGCATGACATACCCCGTCTTGTGACTGATCATGGAGATGCAATCGGTGTGGAGGCCTTCTATGAAGGCATCTACAATCTCACACCAGCGCACCGAGATGACATCCATACAGCAATCGGTGAAAACCCCGATCTCGAAGTATATACGCCCGCAGGTGGCAAACGGCAGAAGTCGACGACAATATCTGCCAGAGACACGCTCAGGCTCAAAAGCCAGAAGAGTTTCTTTCCCATGTTTCCCACATTGCCTCTGAAATAGTGGAAACCCTAGTGGTCTTCACAGCAGGATTTTTGCGTAGCCAAGTCTATTCAAACCTGATGTCCGCTTTAGCTAGGTTACACGGGACTGTTGGGAGCACGGCGAACGTTCGCTCTCCTCAATCTGAAGATAAACTACGAAATCTTCAATCTGCGGTTTTTCAATAGGTCCGCGAAACCTATCGCTTCCCCACAAACCAAACCTGCTCGCACGGATAGGCCTTGCTCCATTCGGCGGGGACGGCGCCGCGAATGCCCTCCGCATCCTCAGGTGCGTAGAGTTCCTTGTAGTTGAGCACTGAAAAGCCGATCTCGTTGAAGAGCGAAATCCAGTCGGCAAACGTGCGGTTGAATTCAATGCCCGCAGGCTCGAATTCAACCTCCGTCCAGTCCGCCCCGCTCATGGCCTTGTACGGGCGGTGCAGGGTGAAGTCGGCGGGTGCGCCATCCCAATTGCTGCACACCAGGGTGAGGGGGTGGTTTCCCAAAAAGACCAGCCGCCCGCCCGGCCGCAGCACGCGCCAGGCCTCGCGCAGCCAGATATCCGGATCGCACCAGATTGCCGCGCCATATTCCGAGATCGCAAAGTCAAATGTGGCGTCGGGCAGGGGCAGCGTCTCGGCGTTGCCCTCGATGAAGCTGATGTCCGCCTCATAGTCATTTGCGAGCCTGCGGGCCGTTGCCAACTGTTCTGCCGACACATCGATGGCGGTGACCTTCGCGCCACGGCGGGCCATCCAGCCCGAAATATAGCCCGTTCCACAGCCGAGTTCGATCGCATCCATGCCGCTCATCTGAGCAGGCAGCAGCTTCAGATCGGTTTCGGAAAGGTTCCAGTTGCCCCACTGCGGAACTGCGAGCGACCAAAGCCGCTCACCCAGTTCCACCCAATGTGGTGCCTGTTCGTTCCAATAGTCGCGATTGATGTTCACATAGGGTTTGGTCATGGCGCTTCAGTTGGCCGCTTTGAAGAGAATGGAATCCAGCCGGTCGCTCAGCGCATCCCGGCCGCAGGCATTGTAGGTAACGGTGATGGCGTAGCCGCTGGCATAGTAGGCAAAGTAGGTGCCGAAATCGCCGCCCTTCACACCGCATAAAGCGCCCTTGTGCCAATAGATGTTTTGCGGAAAGCGCGTGCGAAAAAACGTGCCCAGCCCATAGCCCCAGCCACCCTTGATGTCGCGATAGTTGGGCAGCTTCGTCAGATTGGCGGCGATGTGGCTTTTGGGGCCAAAGGCGTTCATCACAAAGGCCGTATAGTCAACGGTCGAGGCCTGCCAGCCGCCAAATCCGGCAAGTGCGATCCAGTTTTTGTCAAACCGCACGGTCTTGCGATGGCCTTTTGGAAACACCCGGTCACGGCAGGCGGTCACATTGTCTGTGCCCGTCAGCGCCTCCAGCAGCGCGCCGGCCAGGGCATAGTTTCCATTGTTGTAGAAATACGCGCCCGTCTTGCCCTTCAGGCCGGCATTTTTGAGCGCCCGGTTGGAAAAACCGATATTGCGGGTGTCGCCAAACCGAAAGCTCTTGTTGAACCGGCCCTGGCTCCTGTCCGGCTTCATGCCGCTGGTCATGGTGATGACGCTGGCAAGCGTCCGGTCCTTAAGCTTTGACGGTATCTTGACTTTCACCTTGGAAAATTCGGGTTGCAGTTCCCCAAGCGTGGCGTTGAGATCAACGTTTTTTTCCGCCGCAACCTGTTGCAAGCAAACCGCGGTAATCGCCTTCGACAGCGAGGCGATTGCGTAGGCTTTTTTGGGGTTCTGGCCGACACCATCGGACTTTAAAATCTTGCCATTGTGACCAATGGTGATGGCGCTTTTCTTCACCTTGTGGGCCTTCATCCAGCCACGCCAGGCGTCGATGATTTTGTCTGTCTTTTCAGGTGTCTGGGCGGAGGCGCCAGCGAGCAACGCAAAGAATATTGAGGCGGAAACAACAGTCAAACGCACCATGTAAAACCCTGTGTTCAAACAAGTTCGTCAATCCAACGACGGTCAGCGTAGTAAACGCTCGTCATCATGGCAACGATGCTTGAACACTTGATTGCAGGCTTTGCAGTATTCTTTTGATGGTTAGCGGAGACTGTCCGGCAATATCAGCCCTTTGTGCGCTGCAGGTGCTCGTCGAGCCGCGGCATGATCTCCACAAAATTGCAGGGCATGTGGCGATAGTCGAACTGCGGCTCCAGAATGCCGTCCCAGGCATCCTTGCAGGCACCGGGTGAACCCGGAATGCAAAACACGAACGTCGTTCCAATCAAGCCGGCCGTGGCGCGCGACTGAATGGTCGAGGTGCCAATCTTTTCAGCGCTCACCTGATGAAACAGAAATGAAAATCCATCCATGCGCTTATCGAAAAGCGGCTCCAGCGCATCGGGCGTGACATCGCGCCCGGTGAAGCCGGTTCCCCCGGTGGTCAGCACAGCGTCTACCGTGCCGCTCTCACACCAGTTGCGCACCTGGGTGGCAATCGCAGCAACATCATCTTTAACGATGGCGCGTTGCGGGCAGGTATGGCCGGCCTTGAGAATACGCTCTTCAAGCGTGTTGCCCGAGCGATCATCTGCCAATGTGCGGGTGTCGGAGACGGTCAGCACCGCGAACCGAACCGGAATGAAGGGGCGCTCAGATTTGGGCTCGCTCATGGTTGGTTTCCCTTAAATTGCGGATGCCGCTTCGACCCACCAGCCCGGGTGACGGTCTGCCAGCTCAGCGGAAGCCGCGACGGCCTGCCCGCGATCCGAGAATAGGGCGAAACAGGTCGCACCGGAACCGGACATACGCACAAGTCGCGAACCATCGCAGGCGGAAAGTGCATCAAGCACGTTTTGGATCACCGGTTGGGCCTCAATGGCAGGATGAGCAAGGTCATTGGTGGTGGCACTCAGGAAGCTGACCACTTGATCGGTATCACTAAACTGGTCGGGAAGCGTCAATGGAAGGCTGTCGCGGTGGTGGAGCCGTCCAAAAATCTCAGGGGTTGAAACTGCGACACCGGGATTAACGAGAACCATGTGCAGGGGGGGGAGAGGCACCGGCTGAATGGTTTCTCCGATGCCGGTTGCCCGCAAGGACTGGCTCACCAGACACATAGGAACGTCCGCGCCCAGCTGCGGCGCGACCTGTGCAGCAACACTGGGCGCAACGCCCCACTGACGGGACAATAGCCGCAGAGCCGCCGCCGCATCAGCCGAACCGCCACCGACGCCGCTGGAGACCGGCAGGTTCTTTTCCAGCGTGATTTTCACGCCTCTCGATGCGGTATCGACGCCTACTGTTTCAGCCAGCAATCGCGCCGCTTTTAGAACCAGATTGTCGTGACCTTCCGCTTGCTCTACGGCAAGCCCCGCTGCCTGTGGGCCAGTGACCTTGAGTGAGATACCGTTGCCATCTTCCACCCACAGCCGATCACCCACATCCACAAATGCAACCAGCGTATCGAGCAGATGATATCCGTCGTCACGCTGCCCCGTCACATGCAGGCAGAGGTTGATTTTTGCCGGTGCGAATTCGGAGAGATCCTCGTTCATGTCGGGTTTTCGTTCCCATACCATCAGCTCGACAGCGAGCGAAATTCAAGCTCTGAAGTGTCTGTCGATGTCATTGTCGGGCAATTCGAGCCACTGCGAGAATGAGACCCGGCAACCCATTCCGTGAAGTTCCCATTCGGTAGGAGGCTGCCAGGGTACGGAATAGGTCTTCGGGTCAAGCCCGAAGATGACAAGTGGAGGGTTGCGAGAGGCACATTCGCCTTAAACAGACAAGAAGCGATGCAAACCCAAGTCAAACCATCGCTCTTTGTTTGAGAAAAACCGTCCCTAAATCTTCTTTTCCTCAGTTGCCTCTCCGGCAGCACCCGTTGATTCTTCCAGAGGCGGCAAACCTTCTTCCAGCTTTTTCTGGATGGCTTCAACCGTGGTCTCGGTGGGTTTCAGGTCGATCGCATGGTTCCACTGAAAGGTAGCTTCCAGCTTGCGACCAACGCGCCAGTAGGCATCACCCAGATGTTCGTTGATTGTTGGATCAGCCGCGCGCAGTTCAACCGCCCGCTCCAGTTCGCGCACCGCATCGTCGAAGCGACCCATCCGGTAATAGGCCCATCCCAGACTGTCGACGATATAGCCATCATTCGGGCGCAGATTGACCGCCTTGCGGATCATCTCCAAACCCTCTTCCAGGTTGATGTTCATATCCACCCAGGAATAGCCCAAATAGTTCAGCACGCTTGGCTGATCAGGAAACAGTTCAAGCGCTTTCTTGAAGCTCTCTTCTGCCTTGGGCCACTGTTTGGTGCGCTCATAGGCAATGCCGCGTCGATAGTAGAGGTTCCAGTGAATGCGCCGCGGGGTTTGCACCCGTGCCGCAGCCCGTTCGTAGATGGCAGCGGCTTCAGCATATTTCTCGTGCCGCGACATCATCCCGCCGTAGCTCAAATAGGCGATCAGATCGTCGGGATCGTCTTTCAGCAGGCCTTCCAATGACTTGGAGGCTTCGTCCAACTGGTCAAGCGCATCCAGATTGAGTGCCAGTTCAAGCTGAGCGATCCGGTGATAGGGCGAAGCGTCCGAAACGGCTGAGAACAGTTCGTTTGAGCGACGATAGAGTTTTTGCTTGTCGAAAAGATCGGCCAAGGCCAGCGTGATGATATCGCTGTCCATGGCCAGCGCGCGCGACAGGTTGAGATAGATCATCGCAAACTGCAGCCCGCCCTCATCATCAATCGCCGTACCAAGCGTGTAGAAGATTTCCGCCGTGCCGCGCTGCGCGCTCATCGGCGTGTGGGTAAGTCCCTTGCCGGAGCGCAGTTCTTCATCGAGTCGGGCAAGGGCCGGATTGGCAGATTGTACCCGCCGCCCGGAGGTAACCGTTTCTTCCGCCTCTTTGGTGGCACCAGCCGCAAACTGAATGCGGGCGAGCATTTCCACGGCGCGCAAATGGGTTTCGCTTGCCGCGGAACCTCCTGACCGCCGGTCGATGGCTTTGCCAAGCCGAGAATAGGCCTCCTCGGTCTGGCCAATTTTAGCAGCCAGCAGGCCCCCATGATATTCGATAAACAGGTTGAACCAGGCCGGGCCTTGAAGCTCGTCAACGATTTCCAGCGCTTTTTCAGGCGTCTTGCCGTCACTGGCGATCCAGGCCTTCATCAGGCCTCCAACCAGTCGATCAAGGTCACTGCGGCTTGAATAGGTAAGATAGGTTCGCGCGTTGGCCAGTTCCTTGCCGCGAACGGCATCCACAGCAAGAGCAATGTTGGCAATCTGTGGCCCGTTCTCCAGCTCGGTCAGATCGGCGGCAATGGTCATCGCCTCATCAACATTGCCATTGGCAAGCAACGTCATGAAGGCATTCTGCATCAGGTTGGGATTGCCCGGATCCAGCGACAGTGCACGACGATAATAGCGCACCGCAGCTTCAGTGTTTTTGTCGATGGTGGCAATACGGGCGGCAAGATAGGCGCCCGAAAGCGATGCGCTTGCCACGTCCTTGTCGGTTATTTCTTCATTGGTGCTCGCGTGCGAAGCAAATTGCGCACCGGACACTGTGAGAAAGGAACCGGCAAGAAGGACGGCCAGGCGGGAATTCAATCTGTTCATTTCGACCCTGAGGTTTTCGGTCTGATCGGTTGAGTCTGTTGCACTTCAACTCATGCCAGCGTGGCTTTTTTGCGACCTGCTTGCAAGACGCAATCAGACACAATCAATTCAGTTCCGGACCAAAACAAATACTTGAGATTGGAACAGGCTTACACGACGCGCGAAATGCAAAAATCAACCACGTCCAGCAAGGCCTGCTTGTGGTCGCTGATCGGTAGCGGCGCGAGCGCATCCTTGGCAATTTCACCATAGTGTCGGGCGCGGGAAATGGTGTCTTCAATGGCACCATATTTGCGCATCAATTCGAGCGCTTGCTGAAGTTCTTCCTCGCCGGTCTCACCCTTCTCCACCGCGGCACGCCAGAACATGCGATCCTCGTCGCTTCCACGGCGATATGACAGCAGAACGGGGAGGGTGATTTTTCCTTCACGGAAATCATCGCCCACATTTTTACCAAGCTCGTCCTTGTTGCCACCATAGTCCAGCGCGTCGTCCACAAGCTGGAAGGCCAGACCCAGGTTCACCCCGTATGAGCGGAAGGCGGCGCGTTGCGCCTTGTCATTGCCGGAAATGATTGGTCCAACTTCAGCGGCCGCAGAAAACAGGGCTGCTGTCTTGGCACGAATGACGGCAAGATATTCGTCTTCTGTGGTTTCCATACTTTGGGCTGCAGCAAGCTGCATCACTTCGCCTTCGGCAATCACCGACGCTGCGGTGGAAAGCACATCCAGAGAATCCATGGACCCCGCATCCACCATCATCCGGAAGGCCTGGCCCAGCAAAAAGTCGCCCACCAGCACACTTGCCTGATTGCCCCAGACCACACGCGCCGTCTTGTGGCCGCGCCGCATATGGCTTTCATCAACCACGTCATCGTGCAGAAGCGTCGCGGTGTGCATGAACTCCACACTGGCCGCCAGTGTGATGTGCTGATCTCCCTCGTAACCACACAGGCAGGCGGTGGCCAGCGTAAGCATCGGGCGCAGGCGCTTACCACCGGAATCGATGAGGTGTTTTGCGACCTGCGGGATCAGCTCCACATTGGAGCCGGTTTTGGAAAGGATCAGGCTGTTGACCCTTTGCATATCGGCGCGGGTAAGCTCGACCAGCGCCGAGATTCCGGTGTTGGCCCGACGGCTTTCTTCCAGTGATACAACTACGCCCACAGCGCGCCCCCCGCACGGAGAATTACGGTTTTCTGTCAAGTAACAATAGAAACCACCCCATTGTCACACAAGTGACACTTTGGCTCAGGCGCGCCTGCAAATAACGACTTTGAAACACGAGTTCTTGAAGCCAGCGTCAGATTGTAGGCCAGAATCACCCGGCCACGTCACCAACAATTGAAATTTTCTGCGTGATTGGCTGTTGAGTGCAAGCTGACACAATGCGACGGTCAGTTCTACACATGTGAACAATCAAGGCTGTTGGCGACCGGTCCGACTATGGAAGAGCTTCTTCGAACCAATGATCCTGTGCTGATTTCCTTCGCCAGCGTCTTGTTGAAGGAGCAGAACATCCTGTTTCGGGTCGTGGATGAACATATGAGTGTGCTTGACGGATCGCTGGGCATTCTGCCGCGTCGCATTCTCGTCGACGGTGATCAACTCGCTGTGGCCCGCAAGCTGGTAAACGACGCCGGTCTGGGTGATGAACTGCCGATAGAAACGGATACAGCCGGATGAGCAGTGCACAAGCAAGGATGAGCATCGACAAGGTGACCGAAAAGGTGAACGAGATAGACCTTCCACCCACCACGAAGGATGCGTTTTTTCGCGGTCAATTTCATCTCCTGCAACCAAAATCGGGCGGCCATCGTTCAGGGATTGATGCGCTGCTTTTGGCGGCAACCCTTTCTGATCAAACAAACGGTCATCTTGCGGATTTTGGATCAGGCGCCGGTGCCGCCGGTCTGGCCGCCGCCACAAGGTGCAACGGGCTGACTGTCGATCTGGTCGAAGTTGACCCCATCATGTGTCGCCTGGCGCAGGAAAGCCTGAAGCTGGGTGGAAATGGTCACCTTGATGGACGAGTGAACGTGTTGGAGGCGGACATTTCCTTGTCCGGCGAGCGCCGCAAGTTCGCCGGTCTTCAGGATGAGACCTATGATCACGTCATTATGAACCCGCCATTTTATGAGCCCGCCAACCAGCGTTCGCCCGACCCGATGCGAGCGCTTGCCCATATGATCGGCTCCGGAGGGCTGGATCCGTGGCTGCGATCCGCAGCGGCTGTGCTGAAGCCGGGTGGTCGTGTGGCGATCATCAATCGCCCGGAAACGCTTGGAAAGATCATTGCGGGCTTTCAGGGACGATTTGGGGCAGCGCAGATCCTGCCTGTCCATTCCCGCGCCGAAGAACCCGCCAGCAAAATCATCGTGACGGGCAAAAAGGGGCTCAAGGCGCCTTTGACCATGCTCCCGCCACTGATCATTCACGGCACCGATGGCGCCTACACCGACGAAGCCAATGCGGTTTTTGAAGGTGAAGGCGATATTTCCGGGCGGTTTGACTGAAGAAAGCTAACGACCGCTGATTCAATCTCGGACGCTCGGCTTGAGTTCACTCCCCACTTGCAATTGGTTCGCAAAAGTCACATCTCGAAGCCAATGTGATTTGCATGTCCCTTTGTGAATAGCGGGCCAAAATTTGAAGAAACTGATCAATCGGCTGTTGCCGAAAAAATACCGGCAAACCGGTATTTCAATTCCTGTCGTGCGGCTGAGCGGGGCAATTGCCTCCGGCGGCGGCCCGTTTCGTCAAAACCTGTCGCTCGCCTCCTGCGCCCAACTGCTGGACCGCGCCTTTGAGATGAAGGAAGCGCCCGCTGTGGCGCTGATCGTCAACTCGCCGGGCGGCTCGCCTGCACAGTCGCGGCTGATCTATCGTCGCATCCGTGATCTGGCTGAGGAAAAGAACAAAAAGGTTCACGTCTTTGTGGAGGATGTGGCGGCCTCTGGTGGTTACATGATTGCCGTTGCCGGTGATGATATCACCGTCGATCCATCCTCGATTGTGGGCTCAATTGGCGTCATTGCAGCGGGGTTCGGCTTCACTGGCGCGATAGAGAAGCTCGGCATTGAGCGCCGCGTCTATACCGCTGGCAGCAACAAATCGGTGCTCGATCCCTTTTCGCCCGAAAAGGAAAGCGACATTGAGCATTTGAAGTCGCTGCAACGCGAAATTCATCAGACCTTCATTGATCTGGTGAAGGAAGCGAGGGGCGACAAGCTGGTCGATCATCCCGATCTCTTCACCGGTCAGTTCTGGACCGGAACGACAGCGCTTGAAATGGGGCTGGTGGATGCGATTGGCGATATCCGCGCCACACTGAAGGCGAAATATGGTGCGAAAACAAAACTCAGCCTGGTTGAGCCAAAACGCGGCCTTTTGGGTCGACGCGCGCAAGGCGTGGCGGTCGAGACATTGGGTGCGCAATTGGGGCATCAGATTGCTGATGGCGCGCTGTCTGCGGTCGAGGAACGGGCGCTTTGGGCACGCTACGGCCTGTGAATTTGGCGGGTGAGAAGGGGGACAAGTAAATGCCACAACTGATTTTTCTCGCCGCCGCAGGCGTTGCCGTCTGGTTTGGTTACAAGGCGATCAAGAAGGAAATGGCGCGCGTTGGGGCGCAGGTGCGTGAAGCCGAAAAGACAACAGCCCAGGGAGGCATGAAGGAAATCGGCGATCTGGAAAAAGATCCCGACACCGGCGTTTACAAGCCGAAAGATTGATAGGGATATTTTCTCAGTCCGCTGTTGTGGCAAGAACGGTACTTGAAAAACTCCCGCCGGTCCCTCCATCCGTCATTCTGACGAAGGTTAGAATCTAAGTGCGATTGCTCCGATTGCGCTGGTTCTTGTTTCACACACACAGCTAAGTCTCGCTGTCGCGACGTCACCAACACTCACCGAATTCTCATTCGTAGCTACCCCACCTGGATCCTGACCTTCGTCAGGATGACGGAGTGGGGAGAGAGTGAAGAGCGAAATGGAACCAGCGGAATTGCCTCAGTCGATTTCAAGGCCATCAGTTGAACCAAAGACAATGAGCCCGTGGTCCGGTTGCTCGTCGACCGGTGAGCCGCCAATGTCCCCAAGCTCTTCACCCATCAAGCCACAATCAAGCCGCCATTTCCAGCGTGCCAATCACCTGCAGGCAGGCGCGGGCCGCCTCGTGACCCTTGATGACAAAATGCTCCTTGAAAAACGTAATATGGGCGTCCGTTTCCTGAAAATTGTGCGGTGTCAGCACCGCGGAAAGGATTGGAACGCCAGTCTCAAGCTGGGTGTCCATCATTGCCTGAACCACGGTGGCTGACACAAAATCGTGCCGATAGATACCGACATCCACCACGAATGCACTGGCAACAATCGCGTCGAACCGGCCTGATTGACCAAGCTTTTTGTCGAGAAGCGGGATGTCATAGGCGCCCGGAACATCAAACACCTGAACCGATGTGGATTGCCCCGATTGTTCCAGCTCCTCGTTGAAGCCCTCGAGGCACTTGTTCACAATATTGGCGTGCCAGCCGGCCTTCACAAACGCGATCTTGGAAATTTTGGATTGCTGATTCATGTCTTTTCTCCGTTTGACGTGAATCAGGGCGTCAACCGGAAAAAGCACCACGGAAAACCGCAGCGCCAAGCACCAGTCGTTCTCTTCCATCCGGACTTTAACCGTCGGCTCTGGAGTTTCACCAGATCTGCTGACCTTCCAGAATCTTTTTGAGCCTGCGGCTCAAAAAGCGATTCCAAAAGCGCTCGCGGGCTTATGGAGCAATTCTCCGCTTACCGCCGGTGGGGAATTTCACCCCGCCCTGAGAACAGTTTTGCTTCAATTGAAGCGGCAGTCTTTTAGACCGGATTGCGCGCGCCGCCAATCCCGATTCTTGACCCGCCGCGGCACAAGTGATTATTGGGCCGCATTTCTCCCGCCCGAATATTCGTGAACCGGCAATGACCACTTCTTCGGCAACTAAGATGGCTGACCGACCCGCCCATCTCGACCCCACAAATTCGTTTCAGGGGCTCATTCTGACGCTCCACAACTACTGGGCGGAGTATGGCTGTGTGATCCTCCAACCTTACGACATGGAAGTGGGTGCGGGTACATTTCATCCGGCCACCACCTTGCGGGCATTGGGGCCGAAACCGTGGAATGCTGCCTATGTGCAGCCCTCTCGTCGCCCCACGGATGGGCGCTATGGTGAAAACCCGAACCGGCTGCAGCACTACTACCAATATCAAGTGTTGCTGAAGCCTTCTCCTCCAGATCTGCAGGAGCTTTACCTGGGTTCGCTTCGAGCCATCGGCATCGATGACCAATTGCATGATATCCGTTTTGTCGAGGATGATTGGGAAAGCCCGACCCTCGGCGCCTGGGGCCTTGGCTGGGAGGTCTGGTGCGACGGGATGGAGGTTTCCCAGTTCACCTATTTCCAGCAGGTATGCGGTATTGAATGCGCGCCAGTGGCCGGTGAACTAACCTACGGTCTCGAGCGGCTCGCCATGTATGTCCAGAATGTCGACAGCGTCTACGATCTCAATTTCAACGGCGGCAGCGACAATGCCAAGGTCACCTATGGCGACGTGTTTCAGCAGACCGAGCGGGAATACTCCCGCTGGAACTTTGACGTGGCGGACACCGAGACCCTGCTTCAACATTTCGAGGATGCAGAAGCCGAGTGCCGTGCAACTCTGGCCCAGGATGCAATCGATCCCAAAAAGGGCAGGGAAATCACCATGGCGCACCCTGCCTATGATCAGTGCATCAAAGCCTCCCACGCCTTCAATCTGCTGGATGCGCGCGGCGTGATCTCAGTAACCGAACGCCAGAGCTACATTTTGCGAGTACGGGCGCTCGCAAAAGCCTGTGGCGAAGCCTTTTTGCAAACCGAAGCTGGTGGTGCGCTGGGGTAGGGGAATGGGAGCAGTCATTGTTTGACAAATTCGTTAAACAAAGCGAGCCTCCAACCATTACTTGGAGGAACAACCATGACCCCAAACGGATATTTTCACTGGAACGAACTTTACACGCGCGACGCGGAAACCGCGAAATCCTTCTACGCCGGTTGCATGGGCTGGACCTACGACGAGATGCGTCAGGACGATGGTGGAACCTATTGGATCTGCAAGGCGGGTGATGCGCCGGTTGCCGGTATTTTCACCATGACCGAGGCGCATTTCGATGGCGTTCCCGAACATTGGATGCCCTACGTCGCGTCTGATGATGTGGATGCCGCCATCGCCAAGGCCCGGTCGGCGGGTGCCACAATCATCCGCGAGCCATTTGATGTACCTGGGGTTGGGCGCATTTGCATTTTGCAGGAACCGGGCGGGGCCACCTTGGGCTGGATGACACCTGCTAGCTGATTTTGGCGACCGTAGAATCTCGTGTGCAGATCGTTTGCCATTCGTGAACGATGCATAACCTTGGCTTTTGAGGCTATTGCCCGTATTTATTAGAACGATTCTAAAAATACGGAGATGTTTCATGTCCAAGGGTGAAGTCGCGGCCAAAGCGCCAATTCCAGTCGAAGTTGAAGCTGGAAAGAACTATTTCTGGTGCACCTGTGGCAAGTCTTCCAAGCAACCATTCTGCGATGGCAGTCATCAGGGCAGTGAGTTCGCGCCAATGAAATGGACGGCTGAAGAAGACGGCAAAAAATTCTTCTGCGCGTGCAAACAGACCGATAAGAACCCATTCTGCGACGGCAGCCATCAAGGGCTCTAAGGGCAGTCTGCATTTCTCTTTGGCTGAATGCTTCGATACCTCCTTTCTCGATCTTCCCATTGCGGGCTGGGAAAGCGCATAGGGATTGAGGTGGACGTTGGACCATAAATTTCCCTTCCATTATTCAAAGGGGAGGGTGGCATGACGAAGTCATGACGGGCGGGGATTTTGGCCGTTTTTTCCCCGGCCCATGGTCTTGCGACGACACCGGGCCCGCAAGGGGGACGGAAGCGACCACCCCTGAAGTTCGCGAGACTTCCTGACAATCGCCACCAAAGCGGCGACACCACCTGCCATCTCGCGTGACAGATCATCACCACCCTGCTAAACGCGCGGCACCTTCCCAAACTTTAGCCAATCGCGCCTGCCGCCATGCCAAATCTGTTGCTTGAACTCTTTTGTGAGGAAATTCCTGCCCGCCTTCAGCGCAAGGCCGCTGGTGATCTGAAAAAGGCGGCAACAGATGCATTGGTTGATGCGGGCCTGACCTATGCGGCGGCGCGTGAGTACTGGACCCCACGTCGACTGGCGCTGGACGTTCGCGAAGTCACCGCCCGTTCTCCCGATCTGCGTGAAGAGCGCAAAGGGCCCAGGGTCGGCGCTCCGGAAAAGGCGGTTGAAGGTTTTTTGCGCGGGGCAGGGCTTTCGTCCATTGATCAGGCTGAGATCAAATCAGACCCCAAGAAGGGTGAGTTCTACGTTGCGGTTGTCGAAAAGCCAGGTCGCGCGGCAGAAGACATCATCGCTGAATCCATTCCGACAATCATACGTGGCTTCTCCTGGCCAAAATCGATGCGGTGGGGCGATGCAAGCCGTGAGCCTGGTTCCCTGCGCTGGATCAGGCCGCTCCATTCGATTGTCTGCACCTTTGGTCCCGAGACCGAGGAACCGGTGGTGGTGCCGTTCGAAATTGATGGCATCAAGTCGGGTGATGTAACACACGGCCATCGTTTTCATGCGCCTCAGGCCATTCAGGTCAAACGATTCGACGACTACGCCTCAGCGCTGGAGCAGGCAAAAGTTGTGCTCGATCCCGAGCGCCGCAAGGAGATCATCCGCGCAGACGCACAAAACCTTGCTTTTGCACGAGGGCTTGAATTGGTTGAAGACGAAGGTCTACTGGACGAGGTTGCTAACCTTGTCGAATGGCCGGTCGTGTTGATGGGAGAGTTTGAAGAGGAGTTCCTCACCATCCCGGATCGCGTCACGCAGCTCACCATCCGTGAAAATCAGAAGTGCTTTGTGTTACGCGATGCTGAACCGGGCAGGCTCACCAACCGGTTTTTGCTGGTCGCTAACATCGAGGCGAGCGATGGCGGGGCGGAAATCGCGCGCGGCAACGGCAAGGTGGTCCGGGCGAGGCTGTCAGACGCCAAGTTCTTCTGGGACACGGATTTGCAGGCTGTTGAAACCGAGGGCTTTGATCCGTGGCTTCAAAAACTCGATCTGGTCACGTTCCACGCAAAGCTTGGATCACAGGGCGAGCGGGTCAATCGCATTGCCCGGCTGGCGCGCGAACTGGCCCCGGCCGTTGGCGCTGATTCGGAGCTGGCCGAAGAGGCAGCAAGGCTCGCCAAGGCTGATCTCAACTCCGCGATGGTTTACGAGTTTCCCGAAGTGCAGGGTTTCATGGGTCGCATTTATGCTGAGCATGTCGGAAAGCATCGTTCAGTTTCAACGGCCATTGAGGATCACTACAAACCGCAGGGCCCTTCGGACGATGTGCCCACCGACCCGGTTGCCATGGCCGTGGCCCTGGCGGACAAGCTCGATCTGCTCACCGGGTTTTGGGCGATTGATGAAAAGCCGACGGGCTCAAAAGACCCGTTTGCCCTGCGTCGCGCCGCACTTGGCGTCATTCGGATTCTGTTCGAAAACAACATCTCACTGAGCTATCCCATTGGCGGGCCAAAACAGGCCTCCCTCATGCACACATTTGCGCATGGGTTTTCCATGCACGATCGGGCAGCCCGGACGGAGCAGATTGAAGAGACGGTTGAACTCGCGCACGAGGCAGAGGAAGCTGGCATTCTGCCAACCGGCGCTTCGGAAGAACTGGAGGAGCAGCTTGCAGGCGCGGCCGCCTCGCGCGCTTTCTCGATGGTGTCCGGACCAGCCTCACTTGAGAAAGCATATGACCTGCTGGCGTTCTTCCACGACCGGCTCAAAGTCTATTTGCGCGATGCGGGTGCGCGCCATGATCTGATCGACGCGGTGGTTACGGAAGGCGCAGACGATCTGCTCGACATCACCCGACGTGTTTCAGCCCTTGGTGCTATGCTCGATACGGAAGATGGCAAGAACCTGCTTGCGGGCTACAAGCGCGCCGCCAACATCCTCGCTGCCGAGGAAAAGAAGGGCGCTCAGATTCCAGGCGAAGTTGTTGAATCACTGCTTGAAGAGGCGGCGGAGCAGTCGCTTCACTCAGCCGTGAATCAGACTGTCATCGAAGCGCAGCAAGCCGTTGAAAAAGAAGATTATTCTTCCGCAGTCACCGCGCTTGCAAAACTGCGTGAAGCCGTTGATTCATTTTTTGAAGACGTCATGGTGAATGTGGACAATGAGAAGGTGCGCCTCAACCGCTTCGCTCTGTTGTCGGCGGTTCGCGATGCAACGGCGCTTGTGGCAGATTTCTCGAAAATCGAAGGGTGAAACCCATGACAAAAACCTGGTCCGTTTATCTATCCGGCGAAATCCACACCGACTGGCGAGAACAGATTGAAGTGGGCGCGTCCGCTGCCGGACTGCCCGTTGCTTTCGCAGCGCCAGTCACCCATCACGAAGCATCGGATGATTGTGGTGTTGCCATTCTGGGTGCTGAACCCAACAAGTTCTGGCACGATCACAAGGGCGCACAGATGAACGCCATCCGCACGCGCACGCTGATCAGCGAAGCGGACATTGTGGTGGTGCGCTTTGGCGAAAAGTACAGGCAGTGGAACGCCGCCTTTGATGCGGGTTTTGCCTCTGCGCTAGGCAAGCCGCTCATCATCATGCATGGCGCAGATCATCAGCACGCCCTGAAGGAAGTGGATGCCGCGGCTCTTGCGGTGACCGAAACACCCAATCAGGTTGTCGATATCCTGCGCTATGTCATTCGCGGCGAACTCGACGGCTATACCGGCGTTCAAGCCGCGGCGGAATGAGCAGCACACGCCTCTTCCGTGTCGGCGTTGTCGGGACGATTTTTACGGCAATCTGCTGCTTCACGCCGGTGCTGGTGTGGATACTGGGAGCGCTTGGACTGTCGGCAGCAGTCGGTTGGCTTGATCTGGTTTTGTTGCCGTTGCTGGTGATTTTTCTCGGCTCGGCACTCTACGCCTTTTGGAAGAGACGGATGGTGTGACAACCAACAACTGATACACCGCCTTCCCGCAGCCATTTCCTGATTTGCTGATTTTCTCCTACTGACGGCTTGTCATCTTCGGGTTTAATTCGAAAATCCACCCTGTTTCGTTTCAATCTGGCCAGATGGCGAGCCTTCACGGAATAGGTTCCCGGGTCTCATTCTCGCCAGAGCGGTTTCTTGTGCAGGTTTTGTCCGTCGCAAGATCTGAACCATCAAAGACGCTTCTTTGATTGTCCAATTCTGTCGCGGTCCCATGCTCCTCACCCACTATCTCGCTCCGTCACCCTGACGAAGGTCAGGGTCCAGGTGGCGTTGCTTCAGATGAGATGACGGCGGTTGTACTGTTAGTGGCCACGTGTTGGCTTCGTTGTTGTCTGCGCGAGTCAGTTCCCATCGCGTTTGTAGCAGTCGCACTTGGATCCCGGGCCAAGCCCGGGATGACGGCGGAGAGTGAGTGCCACAAAAGAAAAACCCCGAAGACCGAGGTCTCCGGGGTTGGTTCAGGTGGTGAGAGGTAGGGGCCGGTTAGGATCACCACCTGAAATTTGCTGGATTGGGTGTATTTTGACGTTCAGGCGGCGAAGAGCCGCCCGGCGCTTATGCGCCGCTCCCGCGAAGGCGTCCGGTCCAAGACCGGACTGCCGTGAGCGAGATCAACTTAGTAGTAAGCGCGGATGCAGCGGCGGTAGCGCTTCCACC
>JBCCGR010000029.1:0-53638 GCA_039029195.1 Pseudomonadota bacterium | reverse complement strand
TCGATAAAACGCCCTCCCGTTCCAGGAAACGTCGCGCGCCCTCGTTCAGACTGTCACCGGTGAAGAAACCAAACTTGGCGCGAATGCCGGGCCACTCATCTTCTGCGCGCTCCAACAGTGAGGGACCATCCAATCCCGGCATGCGAAGATCACTGATGATGGCATCGAAGGATTCGTTGGCGATGATTTCAAATGCCTGCTCTCCGCCAATGGCGGTTTTGCATTCGAAGCCGCGAAGGACAAGGTGGTCGGCCGCGATATCCGCGACATCTTCCTCATCGTCGACTATGAGCACGCGCGCCCTTGGACCCTTTCTGATCTCACCCGATGAAGGTTCGGGAACGCCTTGGGATCGCGATACGCTTGCAGCGGGCAATTCAACATCAAATCGGGCACCGCCCAGCAAATCAGAGTCAGTGACTGAAATATGACCATTGTGCGCGGTCAGAATATTGCGGACGATGGCCAGACCAATGCCTGTGCCTGTGCCTTCCTGTTTCGTGGTGAAAAACGGTTCGAATATCTTGTCTCGCTTTTCTTCTGGAATCCCCGAGCCACTGTCTTCGATGGAATAGCAAATGGTGTTCCCGTTATCCTGCCGTGTCACTGAAACGGCCACCGTTTTGTCGCCCTCAATCTGTTCAACCGCCTGTTGTGAGTTGATCAGAAGATTTGTGAGCACCTGACCGATCTGGGTGACGTCGCCAAGCACCAGAGGCAATTGCTCTTCGACGTTTATCAGGAGATCGACCCCGCTGGTACGGAAGCCATATTCCAGCAGTTTCTCGCTTTCTCTGACCGGTTTGTCTGGTTGGAACAGCTGATTTTCAGGCTCGCGCTGTCGAACCGCAGAAAGGAATGTTTTGACGATACCAGCGCAACGATTGGCGGCGGCTTTAATGCGCTCCGACCGCTTTTTCAATTTTTCGTCTTCAGCCAGCTCGTAGAGTAGATCAGCCTGTCCAATGACCACGGCAAGTGGATTGTTCAGTTCATGAGCCACGTTGGCCAACAAGGATCCTAGCGCGCCCATTTTTTCATTTTGCGCGATTGCCTTGCGCTGGGTTTCCATACGCGCCTCCATGGCGCGAATTTCCGAAAGATCCCTGAAATAGCCGATGAACAATTCCAGCGGTGGTTCGCTCATATCCTGAACATAGCCGAGGCTGGGTATGACCTTTGGTCGCCAGTCGCGCCCGGTATAGCCTTCCGGGACAACTATCGTGGCTTCTGCCGGAAAGATGTCTCCGTCAGCGCGCCGAAGGTCCAGTTCGACGCGCTGGTTCATATAGCTATCGCCGAATTCGGACCCCAGATAGTGTTCCAGTGCGTGATGGATATCTTCGAATGGCACATCCGGAACGGCAAACTGGCCAACCTGGCGCCCAAGAGCATCTTCCTTTGAAACTCTGAATATGCGCTCAGCGGCCGGGTTGAACTCGCGAATATAGCCATCAGCATCGAACGTGATGATCGCGTCCTTCGAGCCAGCGATGACTGCCTGTCGTTCGCGGGAACTTTCGGATAGCGCCTGCTCAGCAATTTTTCTGCCCGTGATGTCGGTTCCCACCGACTGGTAGCCTGTCAGTTCCCCGTCATCGCTGAACAGGGCTCTGTCCGTCCACGCCTGCCATTGCAATGTGCCGTCTGCTGATTTTTCGAGGAGTTCGGATCGCACAATCGGATTGTCTGGCGAGAGTGTTTGAATGTTCTCAACGAACTTCTTGCGTACCGTCTCGTCGACAATACCGTCCAGAATGCAACGACCGATCACATCTTCACCGTCCGGCGTTTCTGAAAATGCCCGGCGATAGGCCATGTTTGCGAAGGTGACATGGAACTCGGTATCAAGCCGGCTGATCATTTCGGTTTGATCTTCCACGATGGCGCGCATCCGCTGCTCGCTCAAAATGAGCTCGTCGCGTTGCCGTACAACCTCTTCCTCTGTCGCTTCCTTGGCGGCTTTCAGATCCGCTTCAAGCACCTTTTTGGCTGTGATGTCGCTTTGGACGGAAATGGTTCCACCGGACGGGATCGGTCGGTCGCGAACTTGCAGCCAACGACCGTCGTTCAATTTAATCTCAAGTGAGCGCTCTTCTCCGTCGGATTGGTAGCGTCGGTTCTGATAGTGTTTTTGCTGCTCCGATAGGGTGATGAGGCCCCGTTCCAGATCCAGGTCGATGAGATCCTGCTCGGCGGTTCCTGGCTTGGTCTGGTCAGTCGTGTAGCCGTACAGTTGACGAAATTGTTCATTGCACAGGATCAAACGACGATCTGGTCCATAGATAACCAACGCTTCAGACATATTGTTGAGCGCTCCCAAAAGCCACTCGCGGGTCGCCTGTTCCTGACGCTCAGCCTGTTCGATCTTTTCTCTGGCACGGCGTTCTTCCGTTATGTCGGTCCCGATAAGGCCAAGAGCCTTCTCTCCGCCACTGAGTCTGATGGGGAAGGTGGTGACAACGATTGTCCGTTCACCATCAGCGGTTGGGACGGTATTTTCCCGCGTCATCGATTGACCAGATTCGAGCACCTTTAGATCATGCTCAACAAATCGGTCGGCTATGTGCTTCGGAAAGAGATCGTGCGGTGTCTTCCCGACCAGATACTCGCCATTCGGGCTGTAGAGTTCCTGAAAGCGCTTGTTCACAAACAGGTAACGCCCTTCCGGGTCTTTCAGACAGATGGTGGCGGGGGTGTGATTTGCCATGAACCGCAATAGTGCGGTTTCCATTACTTCCTCAGACGCGGTCATAGGTCAGTCCTGTTTGCTCAAATCGACTGTCATCATTCTACGTTGATTTGTGTGTTCCAAACTGGTCCCATGCGGTCGATCGATGGGGCGGCATATCAATCCGTTTGATCGACAGTTTGAGCCTCGCTCTCAACCGGAACAAGCGTGATGTCGTGGTTTCCCATTTCATTCATAATGCGGGTGGCTTCCGACTTGCAGGCCACAAAAACCGGTTCGGATGGGTGGTTCAGGCGGATAACGAATTCTGGCTGACTGCCCTGGTAGGGGATGATTTCATCGGCATCAGTTCCGTGTGTGAACACGCGCCCGTTGCGGGCATAGAGGTGTTTTTTCAAGTTCAAAACCTGCTGGATGTTTTGAGACGGATCGGGAGGTAATCCGTTTCAGTGTGCGATTTTGCACACTCGCAAAATTTGTTGCCTGAACGATTTCGAACACTGTTTCAAATGTTTCAGTTTGTGTTTCAACGAAGTTTCATTCGCGAAAGTGTTTCCACGAATCTTGGCTGGCGAGGAGGCACTTTCCATCGCAAACACAAGCGCATAGGGACAGAGCTTGTTGCCATTGCTTCTGTACGATAAGCCATGGTTCTGCGCGTTGAAACTGAAACATTTGACGAGACTATCCGACATGAAACAAAGGGGTGGGAAGCCGGTCTTTGGTGCTTGCGTGGGCATATTGATGCTTGATGGCCATTTCCCACGCGTACCGGGTGACATGGGAAACGCCCTGACGTGGCCATTTCCGGTGCAGTACCGGGTTGTTGGCGGTGCGTCCCCCGATCTGGTTGTGCGCAATGATCCTCGATCCATGACAGATGATTTCATCGAGGCTGCCAGGGATCTGGTTCGATGCGGTGCTGATGGCATCACCACCAATTGCGGGTTTTTGGCTCTCATTCAGGACGAGTTGCAATCCGCCGTTCCTGTGCCGGTTGCCACATCGTCGCTGATGCAGGTGCCAATGGTGTCAGCCATTCTGCCTCCCGGGAAACGCGTCGGTATTCTCACGATTTCAAAAGCCACGCTGACCAACGCGCACTTGGATGCCGCCGGAGCGCCTCGAGACACACCGGTGGTTGGAACCGATTCTGGTCAGGAGTTTACGCGGGCCATACTTGGTAACGAACTGGAAATAGATTTCGCAGCCTGCCGCAACGATATGATTGCGGCTGCTGATGAACTTCTCGAAGAACACAGCAATATCGGTGCCATCGTTCTGGAGTGCACGAACATGGTGCCCTATGCCGCTGACATTCGCCGGCACACCGGACTGCCGGTCTTCTCAATCTATTCGTTTGTTTCGTGGTTTCAGGCCGGCCTTGTCCCGCCGGCGTTCTCTGACGACATCATCGATACCCGTTACTGATGCACCCAACTCGGGAACGAATCCAACTTCAACAATTGAATTCCCATACGGCAGGTGGCAGCATTCCCCACTTGTGATTTCGTGTTGAGGACGCACCCGAATGATTCGCACTCACCTAAACAGTGCAGCCCTTGTCACTCTCGTGTTGGTTTTAGTCGCCTGTTCCCCGTCGGAGCAGGCTGAAGATCAAAACAGCGAACCAGTCGTGCGGCCTGTGAAAGTCGTTTCTGCTGCGCGCGGGAGCACCGGGATCCAGAGGACCTATTCGGCATTGGTGCTGCCTTCGCAAGAAGTCGAGCTCTCCTTCCGAGTCTCCGGACGCATTGTGGAACTTCCCGTTCGCGGTGGTGTGGAAGTTAAAAAAGATGACGTCGTGGCCCAGTTGGACACAAGAGATTTCGAAGCTGAAATCAGCCGGGTGAAAAGCCAGATGGAGCAGGCGCAAGCGCAGCTCGCAGCACTGAAGTCTGGTGCGCGATCTGAAGATGTGGCGTCTCTCCAGGCAGCCGTTGGCGCGGCACAGGCGCAGGTCGATGCGGCGAAAGAACAGGTCGAGCGCAGCCGTAAATTGTTCGAGGAGCGCGTTGTTGCAAAAGCGAAACTCGACAATGACCTGACCGCATTGCGGGTTGCCGAAGCTGAACTGGAAGCCAGGCAACAGGAATTGAACAAGGGGCAGGCCGGTGCACGCGCTGAAGACGTTGCTGCGCAGGAAGCATCCATTCGCGGATTGGAGTCCCAACTGAAGTCGCTGCAAGACAGCCTATCCGATGCGACCCTTCGCGCTCCATTTGATGGCATCATCGCTGAGCGAAATGTTGAGAATTTTGCGAATATCCAGGCCAAGGAAACGGTGGCGACACTACAGACCCTCTCAACGCTCAATCTTGTTTTTGATGTGCCCGGCCCGGATGTCGTGCAACTCGCGAAAATACAGGACCTCAATCTCAAAGTAACGCTGGATTCATTGCCTGGTCAGGAGTTTGAGGCGACGCGAAGCGAGTTCTCAACCAAAGCTGATCCCGCAACACAAACCTACCGAGGTCGCGTGGCGATCAAAAATCCGGAAGGGGAGTTTATATTTCCTGGAATGACCGGAAATCTTGTGGTGTCAGCCAAACAGGACACAGATGCCAATGTCAGAGTGCCGGTTTCAGCGCTCAGCGCCGATCCCGATGGAAAGCCATTTGTGTGGGTGGTTGATCCCGCAAACAACACCACCAGTCAGCGTATGGTCGAGACCGGCGGAACGAGTGCCGACACGATTGAACTGACAAGTGGAATCAAGCCTGGTGAACTGGTTGTTACGGCTGGGGTGTCGGCATTGCAGGATGGTATGACCGTTCGACCGATCACCGCGGTCGGAGAATAAGCCCATGAACCTTGCGCGTTTCGCAATTGAAAAGCGGCTGATTAGCGCGCTTTTGACCCTGCTTATTCTCGCAAGCGGGTACTACGCCTACACCACGCTGCCGAGATTTGAAGATCCCGAATTCATCATTCGACAGGCCCAGATCATAACGCCCTATTCGGGTGCCACGGCAAAGGAAGTGGAGGAAGAGGTCACCGACGTCATCGAAAACGCCGTGCAAAGCCTGCAAGGTGTAAAGGAAGTGAAGTCAGTATCTTCTGCCGGATTATCGGAGGTGATTGTTGACTTCACCATCGCCTCCAGCCGATCACGCTCTGACCTCAACCAGAAGTTTTCCCAGCTTCGCTCAAAGATCACCGACACGACCGGTCGATTGCCGCCCGGTGCGGGTCCTCCGACGGTGTACGACGACTATGGCGATGTCTTTGCGCTCTATTTCGCCATAACCGGTGAAGGGTTCACTCTCCCTGAAGTGACGGAATACGCCAAGGAACTGCAGAAAGAACTGGTGCTTGTTCCCGGTGTTTCGAAAGTGGAACTGGTGGGTGCGCCTCAGGAAGTCATCTACGTTGAATACAATCAATCGAAACTTGTAACACTTGGTCTCTCATCGTCGCAGATTGCACAAACAATCCAGGGCCAGACACAGGTTACCAGCGCAGGCAGTGTTGACGCGGGCCCATCGCGCATTGTCGTGCGTCCCACCACATCCATCTCGAGTGTTCAGGCACTGGAAGATCTGGTGATCACCGATCTTGCGGGCGGGCGGTCGTTTCGGTTGAAGGACATCGCCTCGGTGAGCGAGGGCGTAAAGGAGCCTGCGTCGAAACTGATTTTCAGAAATGGTCGCCCGGCAATTGGTTTGGGTGTTTCGAATACCATCGGCGGCAACGTGGTGAACATGGGCGATGCCGTAAACGCCCGAATTGCCGAACTCGAAAACCTGCGCCCAATCGGGATCGATATCACGCCAATTTCCGATCAGTCCGTGTCAGTGCGCACTTCAATTGCGGACTTTGTTATCAACGTGGTCGTGGCGCTCGTCATTGTGGTTGGCACATTGCTTGTGTTCATGGGCCTGCGAAGCGGCGTCCTGATGGGCGGTATTCTACTCGTCACCGTGGCCGGAACGCTGTTCGGAATGCTCGCGTACGGGCTCGACATGCAACGCATCTCACTGGGTGCCTTGATTATTGCTTTGGGAATGCTGGTCGACAACGCTATTGTGGTGGTGGAGGGCACCCTTGTCAGAGTGAACAATGGCGAAGATCCTGCAGAAGCCTCAATTGCAGTCGTTGAAAAAACCAAGTGGCCTCTGCTTGGCGGGACAATTGTGGGCTTTCTCGCATTCTCGGCCATTGGATTTTCTCCAGACAATACCGGCGAATATGCCGGGTCCCTCTTTTGGACCATTACAATTTCACTGCTTTTCAGCTGGCTGGTTGCAATCTGGCTGACCCCATATTTCTGCACTCTGCTGATGCGACGGGGAACGCCGAAGAGCGAGGATGCACGCGAACACTTCATTCTGAGAGGGTATCGGGCGGTTCTGCAGCTATGTCTCAAATGGCGCTGGGTGACCCTTGTTCTGATTGTCGCTCTGTTTGCCTCGGCCATCATGAACTTCGGACTTGTCAAACAGGGGTTCTTTCCGGCTTCAACACGCACACAGTTTGTGATCGACTACACGCTGCCCGAAGGTGGAACGTTTGATCAAACTAGTGCTGATCTGAGTGAAATCGCGGACTGGGTCCGCAAAATTGATGGTGTAACCGGTACCAACACTGTGATTGGTGGCGGTCATCTGCGCTTCATGCTCACCTACAATAGTGAGAGCGCCAACCCTGCTTACGGCCAGATATTGGTGGATGTGGAAGCCTATGAGCAGATCGATGGTATGCTGGCTCTCATTCAGGATCACATAGACGCCAACTATCTTCGAGCCAACGCCAAGGTCTGGAAGTTCATTCTGGGTCCGGGTGGCGGCTCCAAGATTGAAGTTCGGTTCTCAGGTCCCGACGCAGTAGAACTCCGCAAATTGTCAGAGCAGGCAAAGTCTGTGTTGTTTAAGGCCGGTGCGATCAGCGTCAAGGATGACTGGCGAGAGATGGTCAAAACCATTCAGCCGCGCATAAACGAACAGAACGCCAGACGCCTGGGCCTCTCCCGTGCGGATGTTGCAAACGCGATTGCCGGGCACTTTGAAGGTTCGCCTATGGGCCTATACCGGGAAGGGGATCTGCTACGGCAGATCATAATGCGCCCCTATGAGATTGAGCGGGCCGATATTTCCCAGATCGAAAATGTGCAGATCTACAGCCCTGCGACGTCGCGATATGTGCCGATTGCGCAGGTTGTTGATCGATTTGATATCGTGCAGGAAAACGCTCGACTACGCCGCTTCAACCGGTCGTTGGCCATCACCACTCAGGCTGATCCTGCCCCCGGCATCGATAGCAACGAATTGTTCCAGCAGATCAAACCACAGATTGAAGAAATTGCTCTGCCGAGCGGCTACAAACTGGAGTGGCGCGGTGAGTACGGTAACAGCAGAGATGCACAAGCCGGCCTCGCTTCAACTCTGCCATTCGGTTTTGGGGCAATGATCATCGTGGTGTTCCTGCTGTTCAACGCTGTGCGTCAACCCGTCATCATCTGGCTGACAGTACCGCTGGCGCTGATTGGCGTTGTGTACGGTTTGATCCTTCTTGATACGTCAATGGAATTCATGGCCATTCTTGGCGTGCTTAGCCTCACGGGTATGCTCATCAAGAATGCGATTGTGCTGATTGATCAGACTGATGATGAAATCGAACAGGGCAAACCACGAATGTCAGCCGTGGTTGATGCGGCTGTCAGCCGTGTTCGCCCAGTTTCATTGGGTGTTCTGACGACGGTGCTAGGTGTTGTTCCGCTTTTGTGGGATCCGTTTTTCCGCAGTCTCGCGGTGGTGATCATCTGCGGTCTCAGCTTCGCGACCATTCTCACACTTTTGGTCGTGCCGACCCTTTACAGCGTGTTCTTCAGGGTTTCAGAATCCGAAGTTGGCCGCCCCGAACATTTCGATGACGACCGGGACGCTGCTTTGTCTGATGGCGAGACGAGTGAACCCGTTCCGGCAGCCTGAATTGGCAACAAGATCGGTGGAGGTCGATTGTTCCCCTTTTGATGAGTTTATCAAAAGGGGAATAGGATCAGAACAAACCTTCAATCTGCCCCTGATCATTGAGGTAGATCGATTCTGACGCCGGAACCCGCGGCAGGCCAGGCATGGTCATGATCTCACCACAGATCGCAACCACGAAGCCCGCACCTGCGGACAGACGCACTTCGCGAATTGGAACTCCGTGACCGGTGGGCGCACCGCGCAGATTTGGATCAGTCGAGAAGGAATACTGCGTCTTCGCCATACACACAGGCAGATCGCCATATCCGGCATCTTCCCACTGTCTGAGCTGATCGCGGATCTTCTTGTCCGCCAGAACTTCATCTGCCCGGTAGACCCGCTTTGCGATCGTTTCGATTTTTTCGAACAGGCTGAGATCATCATTGTAGAGAGGCGCGTATTGAGCTGCGTCTGATTCAACGATTTCGACGACCCGGTTGGCCAGTTCCTCTGTGCCCTTGGAACCATGTGCCCAGTGTGTGCACAAAATCGCTTCGGTGCCTTGCGTTGCCACATAGTCCTTGACCGACTGCACTTCGGCATCGGTATCGGACACAAAGTGGTTGATCGCGACCACGGCGGGAACGCCGAACTGCTTGATGTTCTCAATGTGACGGCCAAGGTTGACGCAGCCCTTTTGAACGGCTTCAACGTTCTCGGAGCCAAGGTCATCCTTTGCCACACCGCCATTCATTTTCAGTGCACGGACAGTTGCGACGATCACCACCGCCTTGGGGCTCAGACCGGCTTTGCGGCACTTGATGTTGAGGAACTTTTCAGCACCCAGATCGGCACCGAAACCGGCCTCGGTGACGACATAGTCCGCAAGCTTTAATGCTGTAGTTGTTGCAATCACCGAATTGCAACCATGGGCGATGTTGGCGAACGGCCCGCCATGCACGAAGGCTGGATTGTTTTCGAGCGTTTGAACAATGTTGGGCTGCATAGCCTGCTGAAGAAGCACAGTCATTGCACCGTCAGCCTTGATGTCGCGCGCGTAAACGGGTGAGCGATCGCGCCGGTAGGCGATAATAATGTCGCCGAGACGCTTTTGCAGATCATCGAGATCGCGTGCCAGACAAAGGATGGCCATGACTTCGGAAGCAACGGTGATGTCGAATCCGGCTTCCCGTGGGAAGCCGTTTGCCACGCCGCCCAGCGAGCAGGTGATTTCCCGCAATGCCCGATCATTCATGTCCATGACGCGTCGCCACGTCACGCGGCGCGTGTCAATCTCGCATGAGTTGCCCCAGTAGATGTGGTTGTCGATCATCGCCGACAGGAGATTGTGGGCAGATGTGATGGCATGAAAATCGCCAGTAAAATGGAGGTTCATATCCTCCATCGGAACAACCTGGGCATATCCGCCGCCGGCAGCACCACCCTTCATGCCAAAACAAGGGCCGAGCGACGCTTCACGAATGCAGATTGCTGCCTTTTTTCCGATGGCATTCAGACCATCGCCGAGGCCGACCGTAGTCGTCGTTTTGCCTTCACCGGCAGGTGTTGGGTTGATGGCCGTGACCAGAATGAGGTTGCCGTCATCATTGCCTTGAACGGAAGAGATGAAGTCCGCAGAAACCTTGGCTTTGTCGTGACCATAGGGCAGCAAATGTTCGCTTGGAATATCAAGCTTTGCTCCGATTTCCTGAATGGGTTTCTTCGAGGCTTCACGGGCAATTTCAATATCGGTGGGCACGGATTAATTCCCTCTTCAACGCGCGATTGGCGGCAGTCCTATCTGACGGAAAGGGGATGAATTTCCCCAAACACGACCAAAATTTGCCAAAAATGGTCGCATCAGCAACTGGATCATTTTTCGCTGAGACTGTTCAGGATCGCTTTGTAGTCAAACCTTCAAACCAATCAAGGATCATCGTGCTCCATCCACGCGGAAATCCGTGGCCGCCCGTGTGCAGGGCGAACTCAAGCGCGCTTCCGGGAGTGCACCGTTCCCATTTGCGCCGCCAGAACGGGCCTTTGGTCACGAATTTGTCAGCCCGCATTTCAATGCATCCGTTGGCCTGCCGCCATATGTTCAACGTGTGGAACACGTCACCTTGTTTGATGGCGCCACCGCGCAAGCGGCGGCCTTCCAGAGGCACTGTCGTGTCCCGCCAACCGTGTGTATGAAGCAGCCGGACCGGCCCATTGCAACCTGCGGGATGCGGACGCCAGAAACCCCCAGCCAGAGGCGCATAGGCGGTAAAGGCGTTTGGATGTTGGCACGCCAGATAACTCACCATCGAACCGCCCACGGAAAAACCGGTCAGCAACACCTGCGAGGCATCAAGGCCAAAGCGTCTTGCTGCATCATCTGCGACACCTCGTATGAAGGCATGCTCATCCCGTTGCTTGGGGAAGTTTGGATGAAAACTCCACGATCCACGACGTCCACCGGGACGCTGCAAACCGGTTGGTGCGACAAATGCATAACCTCTGTCAGTTATGGCGCGGATGAAGCCCTTGTTTTTCAGAGCCGTTTTCCCGCTTCCACCGTAACCATGAAGGAACACGACGATGGGTGGCTTGATTCCATCCTCGCGCTTGTCGGGCAACTTGATGTGGTATTCGCCGAAATCGGTTTTGCAGGGCACATTCGGCTCGCCACAGATCTGGTCTGCATAAGCTGAAGAGGACTGCATCAACACCGCGGTCGTGAAGATCGCAGTGCGCATAAACGGGCGGACCAAGGGGTTATCCATCCCTGTTGAGGGGAAGCTTCCGCTTCAGCCAGCCCGGGCCAACGCGCGAACCCAGCATACCCTCTGGCACATCAATGATGTTGGTGAATCCTGCTTCGGTCAGCCTGTTGCTCAACCGCGCGGAGCGCACGCCGCGGGCACACATCAGCGCGATTTTCGCGTTCTTGTTTCCGTTGACCAATTTGTTCAATCTGGCGATGAAATCCCGGTCGCGCATGTCGAGCCGGTGAGCACCCTGCCCAGAACCTGTTCGGGCCCATTCATCAGGACGGCGAATATCCACAAGGGTGATTTCACCCGATTTTGCCTTCTCATACGCCATGACCGGATCGAGCGTCGCGCCATCAAACCGGTTCGCCTGCGACCATGCATAGGTCACGGCCACAAGCATCAGCACGACTATTGGAAGGCTCAGGATCAGATATCGCTGAATCGGCTTTTGTGGGAGAGCGATCAAGGAGCGGTGCCCCCATGCACATGAGTTGAATGAGCCCGGCAGACTATTCGCATTGCGTGCGGACAACCAGTCGCTCTTGGTCAACTTGATGTGACAAGAGGCGCCACAATGTGACGCCATTTTGTCACCAATTCTGCAATCCTGAGCCTCGTACGATGCGCACCAGGATTTAAGGGAATTCGTCAATGCGGAATACACTGAGCCGGACTGCCGCTTTTCTTGCTGCAAGTATGGCAATTGCAGTCAGCCAATCCTTTGCCGGACCGATAGAACAACGCGATGGGTGGGTGACTGTTTCGACTCCGCACAGTTTCAGAACGTTGATCAAGAATGTGCGCTCTGCAGTCAAAAAAGAACCGATTGCGATCGTCACGCAGGCAAGCGCATCGCAAGGTGCCAAAGGGCAGGGGATCACAATTCCCGGCAACCGGGTGATGGGGCTTTACCGAAATGACTATGCACGTCGCATGTTGAAGGCCAGCCTTGCAGCAGGCATTGAGGCGCCGATCCGGCTCTATCTCACCGAAAACCCAGACGGTACATCCACACTTTCCTACAAAACGCCATCAGCCGTATTTCGCCCCTATTTTTCTGAAGGAGGAGAGGAATTGAAGGCACTGGCGACTGAACTTGACGGTGTGTTCAACGCAGTCGTCACACGAGCCGTAAGCAGTGACTGAGTTGGAAATCCGCCAAATAAATCAACTCCTGTAATGGCTGTGATCGCGCCTGATCAAATAGACGTTATGTCCCCACTTTGGTTGTTTACGGCCCACTATTTCAGCCTGTACTGACAAACCAATTCTAGCACTGATGCGTATCGAAAGAGGTTTCATGTCTGGTTCGCTGCAAGACATTTTCGGCCAACAAACCACTCTTTCATCGCCAGCCGCCTTGCAAAGCTGGAATGCCACAATGATGGCTTTCCTTGCGCACAGTGCTGAAACACCGAACCATCTGGCGAGCGTGCTTAACACCGAACCCGATTTCGCACTGGGTCACGCCGTAAAAGGCCTGTTCTATGTATTGCTGGGCCGGCGTGAGCTTTATGCCACCGCAATCGCGGCTCTGGAGGATGCGAAGCGCAACACGGTTGGAAACAGCGCCTGTCCGCGTGAACAAAACTTCATTCATGCGCTCACATCATGGATTGACGGCAATCCATATCAGTCCGTTGCAGCCGTCGAGCGGGTTCTGACAGGACAGCCGCGAGATGCGCTGGCAGCAAAATTGTCTCATGCCCTGCGGTTCGTGCTGGGCGATTCTGCTGGTATGCGTACATCCCTCGAAGCCATCCGCCCCCACTACGATCAAGACCATCCGGCATACGGATATCTGCTTGGGTGCTATTCCTTTGCGCTTGAGGAAACAGGTGACTTTGCAGAGGCAGAGCGCACAGGAAAAACCGGCCTTGAAATCGCTGCCGATGATGCATGGGGGTTGCACTCGGTCGCTCATGTCTACGACATGACCGGACGATCGCGGGATGGTTTGTCATGGCTGGATGGGCGGGAAGCGGCATGGGAACATTGCAACAATTTCCGCTACCACGTGTGGTGGCACAAAGCGCTGATGCATCTCGACCTTGGTCAGATCGATGTGGTTTTTGATCTCTACGACCGTCAGATCCGCCAAGACAAGACGGATGACTACCGCGATATTTCCAATGCGACTTCGTTGCTGACGCGTCTTGAACTCAATGGCTTCACTGTTGGTCAAAGGTGGGAAGAGCTTGCCGAACTCTGTGAAAAGCGGACAGAGGATGGCTGTTTGATTTTCGCCGATCTTCACTACCTGCTTGCTCTGTTGGGCGGGGATCGCAAACAAGCAGTGTCTGACCTTATCGGCAATATGAACCAGTGTGCTGTTGCTGGTGGAAAGCCATTTGAGCAAATCGCATCCCATCCAGGCCTGGCGGCAGCCAATGGGCTGGAAGCTTTTGGCGAGGGCAATTATGAGATTGCTTTTTTGCATCTTGCAAATGCACGTCAGTCCATGCAGACGATCGGCGGAAGCCACGCGCAGCGTGATGTGTTTGAGCGATTGACAATTGATGCGGGTATTCGCGGTGGATATTTGAATGAAGCCGAGATGATCCTGTCCGACCGAACAGAGCGTCGGAACAATTGCAACGATGGCTATTCGACCGTGCGTTTTGACATGATCCGACAGGCGCGCCTTGCGGGACAAAACCAGACATTATTTGCAGCGGAATGAGTACAACCACCTTCCCGAACTCAGCCTTCGAAACGGCTCAGGCAAAGCAGGGGCAAGCCTCTGCTACCGGAGCTGTGGCCGGAGCGACGGTTCGTGATCCGCGTCTTGATTTCTTCCGTGGGTTGGCGATGTTTATCATCCTCATCGCCCACACACCGGGAAACTATCTGACGCTCTGGATCCCGGCCCGGTTCGGGTTTTCCGACGCCACAGAGATATTCGTTTTCTGCTCGGGCATGGCTTCAGCAATTGCGTTTGGCAAAGTGTTCGAAACCCGCGGATGGTGGCTTGGAACGGCGCGTGTGGCTTATCGCGTGTGGCAGGTTTACTGGGCCCACATTTGCATGTTTTTTGTGATCGCCATGCTGATGGCGGCATTGGACGCCTCTGGCTTGTTCACCAAGAACTACATCGCCTCGCTCAATCTCAAGCACTTCTTTTTTAAGGATACGGCGGCTCAACTGGTTGGCCTTTTCACGCTGACCTATGTTCCAAATTATTTCGACATCCTGCCAATGTATCTGGCAATCCTGGCCATGATGCCGATTGTGGTCGCGCTGAAGCGCGTCCATCCTGCTGCGGCGTTTGGAGCCATTGGTCTGGTTTGGCTGGCGGCCAATCTGAATGTGCTGCAGCTTCCCGCAGAACCATGGTCGAAGCGCGAATGGTTCTTCAATCCGTTTGGTTGGCAACTCGTCTTTTTTACCGGGTTCGCATTTATGCGCGGTTGGATACCTGCACCCCCAGTCAATCGGAATCTGGTGATCGCCGCAGCCGTGATCGTCGTTCTCACGATCCCGGTGGCATGGTTCCGGGCACGTGGCTGGGATGATAGCGGCGTGTTGAAGATGATTTACAAAGACGTCTCAGGGCTGAGAAACAAAACCGACTTTGGCATTTTCCGCTACATTCACTTCCTGGCGGTCGGTTATCTCGCGTGGGTTAGCGTTGGCGAAGCTGGGCATAGACTCATTGCCACCGGGAACAATCTCCGATCCGCAATCTGGGACCGAACGGTCGCGATCATTCAGAAAGTCGGTCAGCAGTCTTTGGCGGTATTCCTCATGTCGATGGTTATGGGTCGTGTGCTGGGCGTGATGCTCGACGTCATTGGCCGAAGCTGGAGTTCCGTTTTTGTCGTCAACCTGTTCGGGTTCGCGGTTCTGATCGCCACAGCCTATCTGGTCGCCTGGTTCAAGTCCCAACCCTGGCGCAAGAGGGCCTGATTGGTCATGTCTGGTTTGAGGGGAAAGACGGGCCGATGATGCAATTCGACAGGCGCACAGTACTTGGTATTCTGGCGAGCCTTGCAGGATCGACCGCATTTGCGGCTGACAGCAACACCGACGATACGCGCACACTTTCCGGCAAGGTGACGGACTTTGATGGGCCGCAGTTGGGAAAGGCTGAGCCGTTTTCGGTGTCGGGTCTGGAACAACGGGCCAAGGCGATGGCGTCAAAAGCCTACCAGCCGCGCAAGCAGGTTCCGAAAGCCTGGCGCGATCTGACGTATGATCAATATCGCCACTATTGGTTCAACACGCGTCAGGCTCTGTGGAACAATTCGGATCTGCCGCTGCGCGTCGACTTCTTCCATCCCGGCCTTTATTTCCCGCGCGCGGTAAACATCAATGTCGTTGACGGGGTGCAGGCACGAAAGATCAGGTTTGATCTCGATCTGTTTGCCCGGACAAAGGAAGCAGTGAAACTTCCCATCGACGACTCGTTGGGATTTTCGGGTTTCCGCTTCCGCAGTGAACTCGAGAAGGAAGGCATCTTCCAGGAATGGTCCGTGTTTCAGGGCGCGAGCTATTTCCGCTGTCTGGGGCGCGGCCAAAACTATGGCCTTTCAGCGCGAGGCCTTGCTCTCAATACGGCGAAGGGGCAGGGTGAAGAGTTCCCGGAGTTTACCGATTATTGGATTGAAAAGCCAAAGCCGGGATCAAGGGAAGCGACCGTCCATGCGCTGATGGACAGCAAGAGTGTGGTGGGCGTCTACACCTTCATGCTTGTTCCGGACGATCTGACCATCGTCGATGTGACCGCGGTGCTTTATCCGCGCGTGGAATTGGATCATGTCGGGCTGGGTCCCCTGACTTCGATGTTCCTGTTCGACGAGACAAACACGTCACGCTTTGATGATTTCCGTCCCGCGGTGCACGATTCAGACGGTCTGGCGGTTTTCAATGGCGCGGGAGAGCGTATCTGGCGCCCGCTTGCCAATCCCAAAAAGCTTCAGGTCAGCAGTTTTGTTGACAATAACCCGCGCGGTTTCGGATTGATGCAGCGCAGCCGCAAATTTGCTGATTTTGTCGATCTTGAAGTTGCCTATCACAATCGCCCAAGTCTCTGGATCGAACCAAAAGGAAATTGGGGCAAGGGATCGGTCACGCTTGTGGAAATTCCCGCCGATCGTGAGATTTACGACAACATCGTCGCTTACTGGCGACCGCGGCAACCCATCCCCGCGGGAGGGGAGTACCGGTTTGCCTATCGCATGTCCTGGGGCAAGGAGCCATTCGTGGAGACGCCGGTTTCCCACGTCCTCAACACGCGCTCCGGTACGAGATTTGGCGGTGGCCGCATTTTTGCCATCGATTTCTCCCCGCACGCCATTTTGCCGCCCGATCTTGCTGATATTTCGCTCCATATTGGGTCGAACAGAGGCTCGGTCAGCAAGGGCATATTGCAGCGCAATCCGGATACGGGTGGCCCCCGGTTGAGTTTCACGCTCAAGGAAGGGGATGCCACAGCCGTCGAGATGCGTGCGCAACTTCGCCATGAGGGCCGGGCGGTTTCTGAAGTGTGGTTGTACAGATGGACGGCGTAGTTTCGAGCATTTCGCCCACATCGCAAACCATGCCGCCAGAGCAGCGGCTCAATCGCCCGATACAAAATTTGAACAGCGGCTTTCGCGACACCGCTGCACCGGGCTGCAAAGGTGATCGATTTGTGTGGCTCTGGCGGGCGCTTACGCTGATCCCTGCCGTATTGACCACATTGGCAATCATGGTGACCTTTGCAGGCTGGTTTGTCACTGACGGTATCAACGCGTTGGAGATCATCTTGCTGGTGTTCATTCCAATGACGTTCTTCTGGATATCATTGTCGGTATCCACTGCGACCGTTGGATTGATTAAGCTCGTTACCGCCCGGTTTGGAACGAAGGACCGAAAGCTCGCGACTTCGAAACCGGTTCCGCTCAACACCGCATTGCTGATTCCGATCTACAATGAGGCTCCGGCAGAAGTTTTCGGAAATGCCCTGGCCATGCTCCAGCAATTGGAGCAATCAAACACCAATCACCGGTTTAGCCTGTTCATTTTGAGCGACACGCGCGATGAGAAGATCGCTGAAATGGAGCAACGGGCATTCGAAGAAATTCGCTATGCCATGCCGCCCAATCCCGCGATCTACTATCGTCGTCGACCCGACAATGTGGACCGGAAGACCGGCAACATCGCCGACTGGATCGAACGCTGGGGCGGTGCCTACGAAGCCATGCTGGTGCTTGATGCGGACAGCCTGATGTGCGGTTCCGCGATTACCCGACTTTGCGATGAACTCTCAGTGGACCCGAGTGCAGGGCTTATCCAGTCGTTCCCGCAGATCATTGGCGCAAATTCTGTGTTTGGTCGGGCGCAGCAGTTTGCAAGCACGGTGTACGGCAATCCGCTGGCGCATGGGCTTGCCACTTGGGCGGATCGTGAAGGCAATTTCTGGGGCCACAATGCGATTATCAGAACCCAGGCGTTCGCCTCTTGTGCTGGCCTTCCGAAACTGCGTTCGCGCAAATCGAATGATGTTCTGATCCTCAGTCATGACTTTGTTGAAGCTGGCCTGATGCGGCGTGCGGGGTGGGCGGTTCGGTTCCTTCCTGAAATCAAAGGAAGCTTCGAGGAAACTCCGCCCACATTGATTGATTACGTGTTGCGCGACCGACGCTGGTGCCAAGGCAATCTGCAGCATCTGGGATTGTTGGGAACACGGGGATTTCACCCTGTTTCTCGGTTCCATCTGTTTCATGGAGCGATCAGCTATCTGCTGTCACCGGCCTGGTTCGTGCTGCTTGCGGTCTGGGCACTCTACGGCAATGGCGAAGAGGCTTCCGTGCTGAGCTACTTCAGCGAAGCCAACCCAATGTTTCCGGTCTGGCCGGAAATCAACATGTTTAACGGGTTCTGGGTCATGATGTTCATGTACGCCATGATCCTTACACCAAAGCTGATTGGAGCGTTGTCGGTACATTTCGCGGGCATTCGCATTGCAGAGCTTGGTGGTCTCCGACGTTTTGGTGTTTCGCTATTTGCGGAAATCCTGATTGCGATTGCATACGCGCCGATCATGATGATCCAACAGGTGATTGCGATCAGCCGCTCCGTTGTTGGCATCCGGGAGAAATGGACACCTCAGCAGCGATCAGGCGGTTCCTATCCGCTCGCTGTTCTTCTGAAGTTCCATGCAGTTGAAACCGCAATTGGAACCCTGCTCACGGCAGGTCTGGTTTTTGGCGTTGTTTCGTTCTGGACGATCCCGATTGCCTTCTCCTTGCTGTTGGCGGTGCCGCTGTCCGCGTTGAGTGGATTGTCACTCAACCGCTGGCAAGCGACCAAACGCCTGCTCAACACGCCAGAGATGTTTGAAAAGCCCGAAATCATCCGGATCGCAGATGAAAACAAGGCATTTCTCAGTGCTGTTCTGCAATCTGATCGTCGTATTCAGATTGCTGCCGAGTGAGATTTCAACCGGCAAACGTCGCATCCAGCCTGCCCTTTGTCCGATTTTCGTTGTTCCCGAGAGAGGCAACATGCAAGCGTTCGGATCACAGGTCCAATGAGCGGAGGCTGAAGCGACCATGAGCGCAATTGTCGACCATGATGTTCAATCTATCGAAGCTTGGATGACAGAACGGCCACCGACCCAATCTGTTGCCGGTTTTGTTGCTGGTCCCGGTATTCAGCGCCTCGACCTGTCCTTCGACATTGCTATGCTGCGGGATGCATTGAATGAGTGTCTCGAGATCGAAGCCTTTCAGGGCTCCATGCAGGATGAGGGGTTTGCAGCGCTTCCGTTGACCCAGCGGCCCGGCCAGACCGAATGGACAGAAAACGATCTTTCCGGTCGCTACTGGTTGCGTGGTGATGATCGCTACGTTGAAGAACCGCGCGAGGACCTCGTTCCGGAAATCGACTTCAGTGAGTTTAACCCAAAGTTTCGGGGAACCTATTTCGAGCACGTGCACAAAGAGCTTTCCGCTCGTTTCCCAATTGGCCGCATGCGGGTTCTTTCCAAGGGGCTCTACAATTGCAATTCCTGGCACCGCGATCCCGAGCCACGATTGCACATCCCGATCACGACAAACCCAGGATCATTGTTCGTGGTCAACCACCATGTGACCCATTTGCCAGCGGACGGATCGGTCTATTTCACCGATACGCGCGGCTATCACACCGCTCTCAACGGTGGGGAAACCCGGCGGGTGCACATCGTTGCAGCACTTGCCTATGAGCAACTGACTGAATAACTGCACCCACCATTGAGAATTGCGCCGACGTCTGGCAATCAAGTCGCAACATTCTCATTTCTTCCCTGTTCGTAAGGGCAAATGCGCAAGAACATTCTTTTCATCATGTTCGATCAGCTCCGGTTTGACTATCTGAGCTGTGCCGGACACCCACATCTTCACACGCCGCACATCGATGCCATCGCTGAAAAAGGTGTGCGGTTTTCCCGTTGCTATGTGCAATCACCCGTTTGTGGTTCTTCCCGTATGAGCTTTTACACCGGGCGCTATGCGAGCAGCCATGGTGCCCAATGGAATGGAATGCCGTTGAAGGTGGGCGAGCACACGATGGGTGATCATCTTCGCAAGCTCGGAATGAACTCGTACCTTGTGGGCAAAACCCATATGGCCGCCGACAAGGAGGGAATGACCCGGCTGGGCATAGCGCCTGACAGTGTCATTGGCGCCCGTGTCGCGGAATGCGGTTTCGATATCTTTACTCGCGACGATGGGCTGTGGGGGCAGGGACCGGACGGTTTTTATGATGAGCGTCGTTCGCCATACAACGAGTATCTGAATTCCAAAGGGTATCCCGGCGAAAATCCCTGGCATGATTTTGCCAATTCCGGTGTCGACGAAGATGGTGACATTGCGTCCGGTTGGTTCATGCGTCACGCCGAAAAACCTGCCAACATTGATGAGGCGGATTCCGAAACGCCCTGGCTGACCCGCGAGGTCATTCAATTCATCGAAAGCAGAAACGACGACAAGCCTTGGATGTGCCATGCGTCCTACATCAAACCGCACTGGCCCTACATTGTGCCGGAACCCTATCACAACATGTATGGTGGCAATCAGGTGCCGCCCGCTGTTCGCCATCCGGACGAGCGAGAAGATCCGCACCCGGTCTATGAGCAGTTCATGAACAATGCGATTGGACGGTCCTTCAGCCGCGATGAAGTCCGACAGGTGGTTATTCCAGCCTATATGGGGCTCATCAAACAGTGTGATGATCAGATGGGTGTCCTGTTCAAATATCTTGAAAACGCCGGGCGCATGGATGACACCATGATCGTCATCACATCCGACCATGGTGATTATCTCGGCGATCACTGGCTGGGCGAAAAAGATTTGTTCCACGATCCTTCCGCCAAAATTCCGATGATTGTCTACGACCCCTCACCAGAATCAGACGCCACGCGCGGCACGGTTTGCGATGAACTTGTGGAAGCGATTGATCTCACACCGACATTCGTGGAGTTCGCCGGGGGTGATGTGCCTGATCACATCCTGGAAGGGCGGTCATTAATGCCGTTTCTGCGTGGTCAACAGCCGGAATCGTGGCGCGATTTCGTCGTAAGCGAATACGACTATTCCCTGACGCAGATGTGTGTGAACCTCGGCCTGGCCCCGCGCGATGCGCGCCTTTTCATGGTGGCGGACAAAAGATGGAAGCTGATGCATGCGGAAGGGGTGGACCAAAATACCGGCGAACCGTTCCGGCCCATGCTGTTTGATCTTGAGAACGACCCGGATGAACTAACAGACTTCGGTAGTGACTCGGCGTACGCCAATATCATCGCCATGATGTATGATCGGCTTGGAAAGTGGGGGCGACGCATGTCTCAGCGCACAACACGATCTGAGAAGGACATCACATCAGCCCGCGGGCGCTCCAGTGTGCGTGGAATTCTGGTTGGCGCTTACGATGAGAGCGACGTGGACCCTCATCGTTCGGTTAAATATCGAGGAAAAGCGAAGCCAAGGCCTGATGCCTGATCGGGACAAATGGGTGGGTGGATGCCTTTATCCCGCATCGTTTGCGGCGTCGGCCAGAAATCCCCACACATAGTTTGCATAAGACCGCCAACACTCCACATGAAAGGTGGTTTCGTCCCTGCGCCAAAGAATAATTTCGGCTTTGCCGAATACGGTTCGGCAACATGATCCGACTGGAAAAGCCGCGACGCGAAGGTCGCGCGGACAACCCGCCGCAAGCACGGCTTCCGCACTGGCCCCTTCTACATTGATCGCCACGTTGCGGTGGGTCACGTCGACGGCAGAATATTTGCTGTCATCGGGCTCGGGAACAATTGGATTGTCCGAACTGGCAAAATCCAAAATCAGCCATTCGTCAGGGCCGAGCCACAGTGCGTGACGGCTTTCGGTGGATGCGGATTGGTTCGCCTTCTTCGGCAACGCAACGCCAACAACCTTTGAAACGGCAGCGAGGCTCTTGTTATCCGCCCGTAAAGCGGTCCGCGAACACGGTGCCGCTAGCTCAAGGGAAACGGAATCGCGTGCCATCCGTTTTCCGTCGAGTGGACCAGCGAACGTCGCCACAGCAGGTTTTGTGTTTGTTTTGGAAGCAGCTTTAGCCATGGACGCGACCTCCTTCTTTGTCGAGGAACACCGTGTCGCAGACTTCCACCTTATGGGTCTCGTTCACCATCGGCACGAAGAGCGTTTCGCCCATTTTGGACCGTCCACCGTTCACAAGGGCCATCGCCACGGGAGATTGCAGGGTCTCCGACCAGTAGGATGAGGTGACAAAGCCCTGAATGTCGACCGGACCGGAAGGGTTCATTCGGTTCGTAATCTGCGCGCCTTCTTCAAGCACAGTTTTGCCATCGAGTGATTTGAGGCCCACCAGTTGAGGACGACCGTCGGCCTTCAGATCGGGGCGCTCAAGGCCACGTTTGCCCACGAAGTCAGGTTTGGATTTGGCAATTGCCCATGAAAGGCCGGCATCGTGCGGGGTGACCGTTCCATCGGTGTCCTGGCCAACAATGATATAGCCTTTTTCGGCGCGAAGAACGTGCATGGTTTCAGTGCCGTAAGGCACCATGCCTATTGGTGCGCCGCGATCCCATATCGCGTCCCAAACAGCCCGACCGTAGTTGGACGGCACATTGATTTCGAAGCCCATCTCGCCGGTAAACGACATACGGAAAAGGCGGGTGGGAACACCGCAGATCTTGCCCTCCCGCACGCTCATATGCGGCAAAGCATCCGGTGAGAAATCAATATCCTCCACAAGTGGCGCAATGATTTCCCGGGCTTTCGGGCCGTTCACCGCGATCACTGCCCATTGTTCGGAGGTTGATGTCAACCAGACCTTGAGATCGGGGAACTCGGTCTGAAGATAGTCTTCCATGTGATTAAGAACACGTGGTGCACCACCCGTTGTGGTGGTCACATGGAAACGGTTCTCACCAAGCCGGCCGACGACGCCATCATCGTAGATGAAGCCGTCTTCCCGGCACATGATACCATATTTTAACCGTCCCACGCCCAGCTTGGTCCATGAGTTCGTGTAGAGCCGGTTCATGAATTCGGCGGCATCCGGTCCAACCACTTCGATCTTGCCGAGCGTCGACGCATCGAAGATACCGGCGATCTTACGAGTTGTTTTGCACTCGCGCGCGACAGCGGCGTGCATGTCTTCGCCGTCTTGCGGGAAATACCACGCACGTTGCCAAAGGCTGACCGGTTCGAAAGCGGCACCTTGTTCAACGGCCCAGTCGTGGATCGATGTCTTTCGGGTGGGATCAAACAGTTCACCCTTGTTGTGGTTCACGAACGTGCCAAAGCTCACCGGTGTATAAGGTGCACGGAACGTGGTGAGGCCAACTTCCGGAATGTCCTTGCCAAGTGCTTCAGCGGCGATTGCCAGACCATGCAGATTTGACGTCTTGCCCTGATCGGTCGCCATTCCTGTGGTTGTGTAGCGCTTTACATGCTCAATGGAGTGGAACCCTTCCTTGACGGCAAGGCGGATGTCCTTCGCCGTCACGTCGTTCTGGAAATCCACAAAGGCCTTGACCGGATTGTCGGGTCCAGCACCCTTGTCGGCGCCGATCATGCCACCGGAAGCAGGAACCTCGTCCTCGATCTCAGGTATTTTAGGCTTTGCCCGAGCACGGCTGCCAATGCCCCAACGAGCGGCCGAAACAGCTTCACTGATAAGCTCCGCAATTGTGTCGGTGCCGTTGCAGGCGCCGATGGATTGGCACTCTTGCGCATAATCGCCGGGTAAAAAGCGTCGCGTTTCCTGATCCCAGGCAACTTTGCCCCGAGACTGCGAAAAGAGATGAAGGGAAGGAGTCCATCCTGCCGATGTGATGATGGCGTCCACATCGAATGTCTCCCGAGTGCCCTGATGTTCAACCACCATCGACTGCACCCGAAGACGCCCGTTCACCCGTTTGATGAAGGCGTTGTTCACGACCTTGATACCAAGAAGCCGAGCTTCCTCCCCAATAGCCGACAACGTGCCAGACCGGGCATCCACAATCACGGGAACCTGAATACCTGCCTGATGCAGTGCAATTGCAGCCGCATAGGCTGTGTCGGTGGCCGTATAGACGCCAACCTTCGCTCCAACGGCCACACCATATCGAGCTAAAAAGGTCTGCGCCGCATTGGCAAGCATCACACCCGGCTTATCATTTCCGTCAAACACCATGTGTCGCTCAATGGCACCGGTGGCGAGAATGACTTTCTGCGCCCGGACCTGCCAGAGACGTTCGCGGGGCGCATCGCTTTCAGGACTGGCCTGATGTTCGGTCACACGTTCCGCAAGCGCGACCATGTTTTGCGCAAGGTAGGAAAACGCGGTGGTTCTGGTCAGGACCTGAATGTTTTCCGCCGATCTTACCGTTTCAATCAGCTTATTCAGATGTACTCTGGCGGATTTACCGCTGAATTTTGTACGAAGATCGCTGCGCAAGCCAGTGCCAAGAACCGGATTTTCATCGCACAGGATGACAGATTTGCCGCTCTTTGCAGCTTCTGACGCTGCTGTGAGTCCGGAGAGGCCGCCGCCGACGATCAACAAGTCGCAATGGGCATAGCGGTTGGAATATCGGTCAGGATCGGCTTCCGTTGGCGAATGCCCCAGACCGGCAGCACGGCGGATGAATGGTTCGTAGAGTTTGTCCCAGGCGGAACGCGGCCACATGAAGGTTTTGTAGTAGAACCCGGCCGGAAACAGGCGCGAGAACCGGTCGTTTACTGCTCCAACATCGAAGGTGAGCGATGGCCAGCGGTTCTGACTTTCCGCGATCAGACCGTCATAAAGTTCCTGAATGGTTGCGCGTACATTGGGTTGGGAGCGCGTCTTGTCGCGTGAAATGCCAACCAATGCGTTGGGTTCTTCCGGTCCAGCCGATAGGAAACCCCGAGGGCGATGATATTTGAACGAACGGCCCACGAGATGCACGCCGTTGGCAAGAAGCGCGGAAGCGAGCGTATCACCTTCAAAACCCTGATATGTTTTACCATCAAAGGTGAAGGTAACCGGCTTTGAGCGAGAAACCTCGCCATAGCCTGCAATGCGGTTTGAGCCGGTCATTTCTTCTGTCCCTCAAGGTCATCCAGCGACGGTTTCGGCTCTCCTGCCTTGTATGTGAGCAGGAATGTGTCGCTGACCGTGTCTCGGGCCGCATTGAAAAACCGGCCGCACCCGTGAACATGCCGCCAACGTTCGAAGCTGATGCCTTTCGGATTTTCACGGATGAAGAAAAACGTCTCAAACTCTTCATCGCTCAATCCAACCATATCGGATGAGCGCACCACATGGGCTTCGCCTGCATTGGCGAACTCCAGTTCGGGCAAGTCCTGCTCACAATAGGGACAGCGTATCAACAACATAGGCCTGATCCTGAGGAGTTATTGAGGGTTTTGAGAGCGCATATCAGTGCGCCACAGCCGCAGCAGCGGCTTCATCGATGAGGCGACCATTGCGGAACCGGTCGAGGTGGAAACCGGTATTGATCGCGTGTGGCCGATCTTGCGCAATTGTGTGGGCAAACACATGCCCGGAGCCCGGTGTTGCTTTGAACCCACCAGTCCCCCAACCGCAGTTCACATAGAGACCGTCAACTGGGGTTTTTGCGATGATCGGTGAACGGTCAGGCGTCACATCCACAATGCCGCCCCAGGTTCTCAACATCTTCATGCGCGAGAACATGGGATAGAGTTCGCATATTGCATCGAGCGTGTGTGTGAGAATGTGGAGCGAACCCGTCTGGGAATAGGAGAGGTAGGAATCGGTGCCAGCACCGATGACCAGTTCGCCCTTGTCCGACTGTGAAATATAGGCGTGAACCGCATTCGACATAACGACGCACGGGAAGATTGGTTTCACAGGCTCAGAAACAAGCGCCTGAAGTGGATAGCTTTCAAGCGGCATCTGAAGGCCGGCCATGGCCATCAAGACCGATGTGTGTCCGGCAGCGACAACGCCAACTTTTTTCGCGGAGATAGGGCCGCGACTGGTTTCAACACCGCTGATCGCACCGCTTGCATCGCGAACAATGCCTGTAACTTCGCATTTCTGGATGATGTCCACACCAAGATCGGATGCAGCGCGTGCGTAGCCCCATGCGACGGCATCATGACGGGCAACCCCGCCACGGCGCTGCAATGCTGCCCCCATCACCGGGTAACGGGCGGATTTTGAAATGCTAAGCGGCGGGCAATAGGCTTTCGCCTCTTCCGGCGTCAGCCACTCATTGTCGACGCCGCTGAGGCGATTGGCGTGGATGTGCCGCTTCGCCACCTGCACATCGTGCACAGAGTGCGCAAGCATCATTACTCCACGCTGGGAGAACATGACGTTGTAGTTGAGCTCCTGGCTCAACCCTTCCCACAACTTGACAGCGTGATTGTAAAGTCCTGCACTCTCCGGATAGAGATAGTTGGAGCGGATGATGGTGGTGTTGCGACCCGTGTTGCCGCCGCCCAGCCATCCTTTTTCAAGAACGGCAACATTGGTGATTCCGTGCTCTTTGGCGAGGTAGTAGGCGGTTGCAAGGCCGTGACCGCCGGCTCCCACGATGATCACATCGTAGGACTTTTTCAGTTCGGGGCTCGACCATTGCCGATCCCAACCCTTGTGGGATCTGAGCGCCTCGCGGGCGAGAGATAACGCACTGAATTTCCGCATCGCGGGGCACCTGCAAAATCGTAATCCGGATTGAAACTAACAGTTCACGCGGCTTTGCGCACTGTGGCATGTTTAGAGACCGGGTCTGTGTTGCTTGCGATCTTTGGCGTCATTTCCTGTCATGGGCGCGACACGGATTGATCTATAGCTTCTTCCAGCGAAACACCGGATACCGGTTGACAAATAGGACGCATGGCGGGTATCAACCGCGCGAATGACGCGCCCGCTGAGGCGCGTGTTTTTTTGGGTACGCACATCAAGCGACCACAGAAGATTATGGCGTTGGACCAATGAAGATCAAAAATTCGCTCAAATCGCTGAAAGGCCGTCACCGGGCCAACCGTGTTATTCGCCGCAAGGGCCGGGTCTATGTCATCAACAAGACCAACCCGCGCTTCAAGGCACGTCAGGGCTAACTCATATCATCCAAAAGCGGACACCGGTTTTGGGATAGTGATACGAGCGACATCAGGTCGCCAGCGCAGCGATTGATTCTATCAAGACGCTGATGGCGACGGACGAACGGGTTTTCCCGAACGATTTCACATCAAATTGCTTTTGACTTAATCGCATGAGCGAATAATCTTCGCACATGCGAACATTTCTCATTGTCTTGTCGGCAACTGTGGCAGCAGCGCTCTGGAATTCGATAGCCGGCGCTCAGGCCCCTGTTCCGAAACAAAACGCCCCAAAGCAGAACGCAATTCCGCTAGACCGCGGTAAGGAAACTGCAAAGCAGGATCTGGATGAACTGTTTGCAAACCTGAAGCGCGAGGGTGACCGAAAACGGGCCCAGCGTATTTCTCAACAAATATGGGCCAACTGGTTCAGATCTGACAGCAAATCGACCGATCTGCTGACGGGTTGGGCGCGAAAAGCCATGGCGGACAAGAAATTCGCTGTCGCGCTGGACCTGTTGGATCAGGCGATTGTGCTCAATCCAGGATATGCGGAAGCATGGAATCAGCGCGCAACCCTGCACTTCATGATGGATGAGTACGGAAAATCCATTTCAGACATTGAGCGCGTTCTGGAGCTCGAACCGCGCCACTATGGGGCTCTGTCAGGTTTGGGAATGATTCTTCAACGCATGGAGCGCAAAAAAGAAGCCCTAGAGATCTGGCACCGGGTGCTTGCCATTTATCCGGCAATGGATAGCGCGCAAAAAGCGGTCATCGAACTCGAAGATGAGCTAACTGGGAACCGGACCTAGGTACGATTCCCGGACTGCAACAGAGTCTTGGGGTCAGGCCGAACTACCAGCCTCGTTTGATATAGGCATCGTGAATGCCCTGATTCTTGAAATAGCGTTGGGTGCGCTGGGCATTGCGTTTGCTGGACGGTCCTGACACCGCGCAGTACCAGCCATCGCGAAAGTTCGGGTAGTCGTTGGTATCCGCCACATCCACACCGAGCTGAGCAGCCCGGCGATTTGCGGCGCGATAGGACTGGAAGCAACCGCCAATTGCGAACCAGCTTGCAGATTGTGCCGATGCCTGCGAAACGAAAACCGGGGCGCTGAAGCCTGCCGCAATAACGGAAGCCGCGATGAGTGATCTGATCATGATATTTCTCTCCTGATGTCGTGTGCCCGTTAGCGTTAGATTCCATTGGCTGAACGTTGCATGAATGGCGTATTCAGGCTGATCGCACCCTCTGGTCCGGACACCGTTCCGGGCCGTACCTTCTCCATCAAAAGACAGATTGAACAGACACGATGTTAAAAATTTCAATCACCGTTGTCGGTGCGCTGGCAATTGTCCTTATCGGGTTGGCGATCTACACCCAGATTGCGGCCAGTCAGATCGAATCCCGATTTCGGGCAACGGGCAAGTTCGCTGATGTTGGCGGCTACAAGCTGCATTTTTTCGAGGTCGCTGTGGAAGGCGAGACCGATCTTCCACCATTGGTTTTCGTTCATGGCGCAAGTGGGAATCTTGAAGACCAGCGCGGCGCGTTTGAACAGGCTTTTAAAGGTAGGGCGCGACTGATCTTTGTTGATAGGCCCGGCCACGGCTATTCGGAACGTGGTGGTGAGATCAATTCTTCACCCGAAGGTCAGGCCAACGCTATCGCGGCGCTTCTGGACCATTTGAATATCGAGAAAGCAATCATGGTGGGCCACTCCTTCGGTGGATCAACCATCGCGGCGGTGGCAGTGTTTCATCCCAAAAAAGTGGCAGGCCTCGCGTTTTTAGCGCCTGCAACCCATCCCTGGCCCGGCGGTGTGAGTTGGCACAATCATGTGGCCGCGACTCCGATCATCGGACCCATTTTCTGTCACACCCTGTCGCTTCCCGCCGGTAAGGTTTTGGTGCCGGGCGCTGTTGCCGGCGTGTTTAAGCCAAACTCGCCGCCTGAAGGATATGAAGAGACAGCCGCAACGGAACTGGTGCTTCGGCCGAGTAATTTCTGCAGCAATGCAACAGACGTGGTGTCGCTTCGACCACATCTTGTGACAATGTCGCCGCGCTACAAGGAAATCGCAGCGCCCACTGTGATTGTCACGGGTGACAGCGATGATGTGGTGTTTGCCCACATTCATTCCAAAGGTCTGGAACGGGACATCCCCGGCGCAAAGTTGATCGAACTCAAAGGTGTGGGCCACAAGCCAGATTATGTGGCGACCGAAACAATCAAGACCGCCATCGTCGGTTTGGTGTCTGGAAAATCTGTTGCTGAGGCCTCCCAATAGATCGCCTTAAACGCCGCTCTTCCCGTCGGCGCCGATATAGGCAATCCGCAACATGTTGGTTGCCCCCGGCGTGCGTAACGGGACGCCGGCTGATATGATCACCCGGCTGCCGGCACCGGCAATACCTTCGCTGAAGGCGACGGTGCATGCGCGATCCACCATATCGTCAAGGTCTGTCGCATCGGGTGAAACCACACAGTGCAGGCCCCAGACGAGCGCCAGCCGTCGTGCTGTACCTGTGATGGGTGAAAGCGCCAGCACTGGCACTTCCGGTCGAACCCGCGCGGCTCTAAGACCAGTTGAACCGGACGCCGTGTAGCAGATGATGGCGGAAAGGTTCAGCGTGTCGGCAATTTGTGCGGCAGCCGTTGAAATCGCGTCAGAACCGGTTGGCTCTGGCGGCGGTTTTTGCGCTGTCAAAATTGAACGGTAATTGGCGTCGGCTTCGACCGAATTCGCAATCGAATCCATCATGGCGACGGCTTCCACCGGATAGTCCCCAGCGGCCGATTCGGCCGAAAGCATCACCGCATCGGCTCCCTCGTAGACCGCTGTCGCAACATCTGAGACTTCGGCTCGCGTTGGTACAGATGCGGAAATCATCGACTCCAGCATCTGTGTGGCAACCACAACCGGCTTGCCCGCGCGCCGACACTTGCGGATCATCTGCTTTTGAATAGCAGGGACACCCTGCAGCGGCATTTCAACACCAAGATCGCCGCGCGCAACCATCACAGCATCGGTCATTTCGATAATATCGTCGAGCCGTTCAACCGCCTGCGGCTTTTCGATCTTGGCCATGATGCCGACTTTGCCGCGGCACAGTTTGCGGGCTTCTGCCAGATCTTCCGGGCGCTGAATGAACGAAAGGGCAAGCCAGTCGATATCCTCTTGCAGGAGCGCTTCCAGATCCTTTCGGTCCTTGTCGGTCAGCGCGCCGGAATAGAGATTGGTATCAGGAAGGTTCACACCCTTGCGGTCCGACAGCAAGGTGCCGGAAACGACTTCCGTTTTCAGATAGCCGTCACCTTTGTCGATCACTTTCAGACAGCATCGGCCATCATTGATCAGCAGCCGCTGACCGACATCAACGCTTTCCAGAATATCCCGATGGGGAAGGTGAACGCGGCTTTGGGTGCCGGGCGTCGGATCACTGTCGAGGGTGATCACGTCACCAGGTTCGACGTCAATGCTCTCGTTTTCAAACGTGCCAAGCCGGTGCTTAGGGCCCTGCAAATCTCCCAGGATGCCGATGGGATGACCGCAGTCTTCCTCGACTTTTCTGATGCGCCGAACCAGTTCCCGCATGAGATCATGGCTTGCGTGGCTCATGTTGATCCGAAAAACGTCAGCGCCTGCCTCGTGCAGTTTTCGGATCGTATCAATGTCCTCCGAAGAAGGTCCAAGCGTTGCGAGAATTTTGGTTTTGCGCGTTCGCATCATTTGTTTGGTTCGGCCCCTGATTGACCGGATTCAGAAAGTCGCAAGAGCCAGTTGTTCTGCTCGCCCGTATCCACCTCAAAAAATCCTGTCTTTTCATATCCCCGAGCATAGCAATCCTTGCGCCCGGTGATTTTAAATTCCTTATCGCTGGTGCACATGACAATATCACCACGCCATTGACCACCAAGATCAGCGTCTTCAGCGTAGACATAGTAGAAGCGCGAGCTGAGTTGGCCCTCAATCAGGGAAGCACAGGAATTGGCTGGTATTCGCCACCAGCCTTCGGTAATCCACCCGGCTTTCACCCGATATCCGACTGACACGCCCACCAGACTTCCGGTATCGTTGCAAACCCGAAAGTCAGCAACAGCCGGTGCACTCGGCAAAACCCACAAAGATGCAGTCAGTATCAATGCAAACAATGCCCTAAATCGATTTAAAGTTTGATTGCCCCTGCCAGCCTTCAAAGTCAAGTTTGCAATATCGGACTGTGTCATTTTAACCCGCTCAATTCGTCGTTCTGCTGTCCCGCACACTGCGCATGAACCCCCTGGACTCTCCGAAACGGACGAATGTAGCCGAATCGTCTGGCCGCATTCGATGCCTAGCATTGATGGATAGTGATCAATGTGACAAGAACCGCACTTTTGAAGCAATCATCCGGTCCCCGCAATCCATGCCCCAAAATGACCAGCCATTTGAAATTCTCGATGGTGATATGAACTGCGGATTGCTTTTGTTGGGTGATCACGCAACCAACATCGTGCCGGAAGAATATGGCGATCTGGGGCTGCCCCGCGAGCAGTTTGAACGTCACATCGCCTATGACATCGGTATTGAACCGCTGGTGAGATCACTGTCCGAGCTGTTAAACGCGCCTGCGGTCATGAGCCGATTTTCACGATTGCTGATTGACCCCAATCGCGGCGCGGATGATCCCACTTTGGTGATGCGAATTTCGGATGGTGCCATTGTTCCGGGCAATCATCCGATTTCCGCTGATCAAATCCAGGACAGGATCGAGCGGTTTCATGCGCCGTACCATCAGGCAATCGATGAGATGATTGATCGAATGATTGAGACAGGACATCGACCAGCGGTTCTGTCTTTCCACTCGTTCACACCAAGCTGGAAAGGTGTCGAGCGTCCATGGCACGGCGGCATTTTGTGGGACAGTGATCCCAGATTCCCGAAATTTCTTTTTGAACGCTTCGCTGAGCATGATGGCCTCGTCATCGGAGACAACGAACCTTATGATGGTGCGCTGAAGAACGACACCATGTATGCCCATTGCACGAAGCGGGGCCTGGCCCATGCACTGATTGAAATCCGGCAGGACCTCATTTCAGATGCAAGCGGAGTGGATAATTGGCTTGAAATTATGCAATCGGTTCTTGAACCGATGAAGCAAAAGACCGACCTCTATCAACAGCAATTCTTCCCATCGCGTTGCGATGGGCCACTATGAACAACCCGCAAGAAAATTCGGAAAGACCGACCCATGAGTGAGATTGACAAAACAACCCAGACTGAACTGGAGGCGGCCGCTTTCCGTCGGTTGGTTTCACATTTGCAAGAACGCACTGATGTTCAAAACATTGATCTGATGAACCTTTCGGGCTTTTGCCGAAACTGCCTGTCAAACTGGTATCAAGACGCAGCGAGCGAAGCCGGTATCGAGATCGACAAGTCAACGGCGCGAGAACACGTTTACGGCATGCCCTACGATGAATGGAAATCGAAGCATCAGACCGAAGCGACGCCCGAACAGATTGCTGCATACAAGGCAGCCGGGCATTGATGATTGAGCTAATCCCCTAAATGCCAAAGGCACAATAGTTGTCCCTTGACCGAACCGCTCCCGTATGTTGGAGCGGTCCTTCCCAATTTCAGGAGAGTTTTTGAATGAGCGAACCCACGAGCGTCGCCCGCGATCAGCTGCGCACCATTGTCGAGCGCATCGAGCGGCTGGAAGAAGAAAAGAAGGCCATCGCGGACGATATCAAGGAAGTTTACGCGGAAGCCAAGGCCAACGGGTTTGACACCAAGACTTTGCGCACGGTTGTCAGGCTGCGCAAGCAGGAAGCGCATGAGCGTCAGGAGCAGGAAGCCATGCTCGATCTTTACATGCACGCGCTCGGCATGGTTCCAGACACGTCGGCAGACGGACCGGACGAAAGCTGACGAAGTCAGCCGCCGCCGATTACAATTCCCTCGCGCCGCGGATCCGCCCCGCCTGAAAGCCCGTCGGGGCGTATCACAATTCCGTGGAGTCCGGACGTGAGACCGCGAACATTGGTCTCAAAGCCCAACGCCTTGAGCGGCTGATCGAGCTCTTCAGCGCTGGTTCCTGCCTCCAGATCGAAGGTGCCGAACCGGTTGACGGCATGCGGCAGTGAAATCGCCTGCTGAATGTTCATACCCCAGTCGATGTGCGCAATGATGGTTTTGGCCACATAGCCGATAATGCGGCTACCGCCCGGAGAACCAATCGCAAGCACGGGATCGCCATCTTTCATGACGATGGTTGGGGCCATGGATGACCGAGGCCGTTTGCCTGGTTCAACCCGATTGGCAACCGGTACACCATCGCGGTGCGAGCGGAAAGAAAAGTCCGTCAGCTCATTGTTCAACAACATGCCACTGGCCATGAGCCGCGATCCGAATCCGTTCTCAATTGTGGTGGTCATGGAAACGATATTGCCCTCTCCATCCACGATTGAGAAATGGCTGGTTGATGGCAGTTCAATCGCATCATCGTCGGCAAGCAGGTGGGCGTGATCCCATTTCGGTTCGCCGGGTGCCACCGATTTCAGCGCATCCGGGCGATCAAGCAGCTTGGCTCGCGCCGAGAGATACGCCGGATCAATAAGCCCTTTGGTGGGTAGCGGCACATAATCGCTATCCGCCATGTATCGGCCACGATCTGCGAAAGCGAGGCGAGATGCATCGCCGATAAGCCGCCAGGCATTAGCATCCTTGTGGCCAAGCGCAGCCACGTCGTAAGGCGCAATCAGCCCCAGAATCTGACCGACTGTAAGGCCGCCAGAGGAGGGCGGCCCCATCCCGCAAACCTGATGCGCGCGGTAATCGACACAAACAGGTTGGCGTTCCTTCACATGGTAGTTGTCAAAGTCAGCCTGCGTGAGATCACCGGGATTGTTTTTCACATTGCGGACGGCTTCTATCACCGACGTCGAGATTGGCGGCTTGTAGAACGCGCCAGCCCCTTTCGCGGCAAGCGATTTCAGAACACCGGCATATTGTGCGTTTGTGAGCTTTGTTCCCTCGGCTATCGGCGTGCCGCCGGGAATGAAATAGGCAGCGGTATCAGGATGAACAGAGAGCCGTTCCTGATCGCGCTTCACCAAACCCGCCAGTCTTGGAGATACCTGAAATCCGCCCTCGGCCAGCGAGATGGCCGAACCGAACAGAGCTGCCCATTCCTTCTTGCCGCCGAGCTCATGAAGTTTGCCCAGCAGGGCTGGTGTGCCGGGTGTACCAACCGATCGACCGCCCACAACAGCATCAAAGAACTTTAGAGGTTCACCGTCTTCTCCCAGAAACAGCATTGGCGTTGCAGACAAAGGAGCAGTTTCGCGACCATCCAGAGTGGTCAGTTTTTTTGATTTGGCATCATAGTACAGCGCAAATGCCCCACCGCCGAGACCGGAGGACTGCGGTTCAACCAGTCCAAGCACCAATTGAACGGCGACTGCTGCGTCTGCGGCGCTACCACCAGAAGCCAGGACTTCTGCACCTGCTCGCACGGCATTTGGATTTGCCGCCGCTACCATCCATTTTTTGGATTGAACAGGTGAGTTGGAGGCTTTCGCCACGAGTGCAGCACTGGTGGCTGCTTCTGGCTCTAACTGATCCGCAGCCTGTTGAGCCATGACCTGGCTTGAAAACAAAACAGTGACCGCAGCTACCATGAGTGAACGCATAAGAATTTTCTCCGCCGGAAACTGAGCGCATGTTGTCAATGTCCCATTCGGAGATCAATTCAATTTTGCTTACACAGCCTCAAGCAGACCTTGCGGGATACCCCCGGAATTCTGTTAGCAGATTAGCTTTAAATTAAAGCGCCAATGATAACTTTGCGGAAACCCTACGTCGCTGTGAACCCACAAGGCCGGAAAAATGCAATCAAACAAGCAGACATTTGCCGCCGCCTTATGTGCGTTCTGTCGATGTGAAAAGGGCGTTACCACGATTGAATATGGTTTGATCGTTGCGTTCATTGCTGTGGCGATCATCAATGCTGCATTGAACATTGGCCACGGCTCCACCGGCAACTTTGAATATGTCGAAAAGGCGATGAAGTAGGGTCATCCGCCCAGGTTGGCGTATTAGTCGAAAGGCTAATATCCCAATGGCCAACTGTCGCTCGCAATCTCCCGAGAATAAGGTTGTCTAATCGGGGGAGTGGTATGTTCACACTCCGCCCGAAAAGTCTTGAATTCTCGGGAGGAGACATATGACAAAAATTATCGATTCCGTTAGCCGTCGTGGCGTGATCAAGGGCGGTGCTGCACTGGGTGCAGGCCTTGCCGCCCCACACGTTTTCATTCAATCAGCACGCGGTGCTTCCTACACGAATGAGCCCACCGGCGGAGAAGTCACATTCGGCTTCAACGTTCCGCAGACTGGTCCATACGCTGACGAAGGCGCTGACGAACTGCGCGCCTACGAGCTCGCCGTTGAGCATATCAACGGTGGCGGCGACGGTGGCATGCTGAACACCTTCTCGTCGAAAGCGTTAAAAGGCGATGGCGTGAACGGCAAGAAAGTCGTGTACGTAACCGGTGACACCCAGACCAAGTCTGATGCTGCCCGTGCGTCTGCCAAGCGTATGGTCGAGAAGGACGGCGCCATCATGATCACCGGCGGCTCTTCGTCCGGTGTGGCCGTGGCTGTGCAGTCTTACTGTCAGGAAGCCGGCGTGATCTTCATGGCTGGTCTGACCCACTCCAACGACACCACAGGCAAAGACAAACGCGCCAACGGTTTCCGTCACTTCTTCAATACGGAAATGTCCGGTGCGGCTCTCGGTCCGGTGCTGAAAAACCTGTTTGGTACAGATCGTGTGGCCTACCACCTGACCGCTGACTACAACTGGGGTTGGTCGCAGGAAGGCTCGATCAAGAAGTACACCGAGCAGCTCGGTTGGCAAACTTCTGCTGCCGTGCGCACGCCACTCGGCGCTGGTGACTTCTCCCAGTACATCACTCCGGTTCTGAACTCCGGTGCTGACGTTCTGGTCTTGAACCACTACGGCAAAGACATGGTGAACTCGCTCACTCAGGCGGTTCAGTTTGGTCTGCGCGACAAGCAGGTAAACGGCAAAGACTTTGCTGTGGTTGTGCCGCTGTACTCGCGTCTGATGGCTCAGGGTGCTGGTGAGAACGTTAAAGGCATTTACGGTTCCACCAACTGGCACTGGTCGCTGCAGGATGAAGGCTCCAAAGCCTTCGTTAAGTCCTTCGGTCAGAAGTATGGCTTCCCGCCATCACAGGCTGCACACACCACCTACTGTCAGGCGATCCTCTACGCAGATGCCTGTCAGCGTGCTGGATCGTTCAAGCCATCTGAAGTTGGTAAGGCTCTTGAAGGCTTTGACTTCGACGGTCTGGGCAATGGTCCAACCACCTACCGTGCCGACGACCACCAGTGCTTCAAGGACGTTCTTGTGGTGAAGGGTAAAGAAAACCCATCCTCTAAGTTCGACGTTCTGGAAGTTGTGGAAGTCACGCCACGGGCGCAGGTCGAGTATCCTGCGTCCATGCTCGGTGGTGAGCTTGGTGAGTTCAACAACGGCGGCTGATCAGCCATCGTGAACCTCAGACCGTCCCGGAAAATCCGGGGCGGTCATCGACATGGATCGACGCATTTCTGATCGCAGAATTGATAGAATTTGCGGCCTCAAAAGAGCCGCTGCGCCGGGGTACGGGCTATGGATGCAATTTTACTTCAGATTTTGAATGGCTTGGACAAAGGTGGCGCCTACGCGCTCATCGCGCTCGGGTTGACGCTGGTGTTCGGAACATTGGGTGTGGTGAACTTTGCACACGGTGCGCTGTTCATGTTGGGCGCCTTCTGTGCGGTCACCCTTAACCGGATCCTGACCCTTGAACAGGTGGTTCTGTCCGAAACTGAAAAGACGGCCTGGGGCACACCGGTTGAAATCCGGACCCCCTATGTTGAAGCCTGGCTGGGCGATTTCGGTCAGTTTTTGATCAACTACTCGGTGCCATTCGCGATCATTGCGTCCATTCCAGTGATGCTGCTTATCGGGGTCGTCATGGAACGTGGACTGATCCGCCACTTTTACAGTCGCCCTCATGCAGACCAAATTCTGGTAACTTTCGGTCTTGCGATCGTGTTGCAGGAAATCATCAAACACTTTTATGGCGCAAACCCAATTCCGCAGGCAGCGCCTGACGTTGTGGCAGGGAGTGCCGCTGTTGGAACCTGGGTGGGGCTTGGGGAAAACCTCGTCTACCCGTGGTGGCGCCTGGTCTACTTCTTATTCTCCGGTGCCGTGATTGCTGCCGTCTTTGCCTTCCTCCAGTTCACGACCTTCGGGATGGTGGTGCGTGCGGGCATGCAGGATCGGGAAACCGTTGGCTTGCTCGGGATTAATATTGAGCGGCGATTTACGATTGTATTCGGGCTCGCCGCCGTTGTCGCAGGTATGGCGGGTGTGATGTACACGCCGATACTGCCACCAGATTACCATATGGGAATGGACTTCCTTGTTCTTTCCTTTGTTGTGGTTGTTGTCGGCGGAATGGGTTCCCTTGGTGGAGCAGTCGCTGCGGGCTTCCTGCTCGGCGTATTGCAATCATTCGCTTCAATGAACCAAGTGAAATCCATATTCCCCGGCATCGATCAGATCATCATCTACCTTGTGGCCGTGGTCATTCTTTTGACCTTGCCGCGCGGCCTGATGGGTCGCAAGGGCGTGATGGAGGACTAATCCAATGAAAAAGAACGCATCACGCAATGACTGGCTGTTGATCATCGGCTTTGCCGCCGCGGTGTTATCCATGCCAATCTGGCTCGACCCCGTTGGCGCCAACTATCCCGATCTGCTGCAGAAGTTTGCCATATTTGGCCTGTTCGCCATTGGCTTCAACATTCTCTTCGGACTGACAGGATATCTGTCATTCGGCCACGCAGCCTTTATTGGTGTGGGATCCTATACGGCGGTCTGGAGCTTCAAGCTTCTGACGATGAACATCATCCCGGCGCTTCTGTTCTCGGCGATTGCGTCTGGCCTGTTTGCACTTGCAATCGGTTATGTGAGCCTGCGTCGGTCGGGGATTTACTTCTCGATCCTCACATTGGCGTTTGCACAAATGTGCTACGCGCTTGCCTATTCGGTTCTTGGTGATCCCACCGCGCTCAACCTGACCAACGGTGAGACCGGCCTGCAAATTCGCGCACTGAGGGAAACGGCTGAGATCCCACTTGTTGACGGCGATGTTAGGATACTCGATCAGGCATTTGGTGTGGCCGAAAGTGGAGTACCCATTACAAATCTCTTCGGCATGAAAATGAGCGGCTATGAAGGGTTTTATTTCTGCGCGGCACTTTTGATCATCGGGTTCTTCGTCGCGCTTCGCATTACACGGTCCGATTTCGGCATGATGCTGAAGGCGATCAAGTCCAATCAGAATCGTCTGAACTATACCGGGATCAACACGAGGCCCTATCTCATCGCTGCGTTTGTGATATCCGGTGTCTATGCTGGGGTTGCTGGTTCGCTGATGGCCATCACGGATCCGATTGCGGGGGCTGAGCGCATGCAATGGACGGCCTCGGGCGAGGTGGTTTTGATGACCATCCTTGGCGGTGTGGGAACACTTGTCGGCCCGGTTCTGGGCGCCATGATCATCAAATATGCGGAGCAGATTTTTTCCTCGATCAATTCGGTTATTCTCGAAGGTTTCTTCAGCTTCCTGCCGGAAGGTCTCACCAGTTTCATGGTGTCAATCACAAGCATCTTTGTGGGCGAGGGCTGGCATCTGACACTGGGCCTTTTGTTCATGATCATCGTGATCTTCCTGCCTGGCGGCATTATGGAAGGTCTGCGTCGCATTGGTGCATTGTTCCGCCGCACACCCCGCGACCCGATGCCCTCTGCATCCATGCAGCCGGCTGAATAGGAGAACGAAATAATGGATAACACCGTTCTTCATGTGGATGACGTCCACAAGAGTTTTGCCGGTCTCCACGCCTTGTCAGATGTCGATCTTGACGTTCGCGAAGGTGAAACACACGCAATCATTGGGCCCAACGGAGCGGGAAAATCAACGCTGCTCAATGTTTGCGTTGGCCGCCTTAAGCCGGACCGGGGCGCGGTGGTGTTTGACGGCGATGTGCTTACCGGCAAAGCCCCGCACGAGATCAACCAGCTTGGTGTGGCGCGTGTGTTTCAGACACCGGAAGTGTTTCCGGACTTGACACTGCTTGAAAACACCATGGTTCCAGCTCTGTCCAAGCGTGATGGTGCATTTTCGCTGTCGGTGTTCAAACGGTTCGACACAGAAAAAGAGGTGCGTGAACTCGCCGAGCACACGCTGGAAGAGGTTGGCCTGGTCGGTAAGTTTGATGTTCTGGCATCTGCACTTTCCCGCGGTGACAAACGTCGGCTCGAATTGGCCATGGGCCTGGTGCAAAAGCCGCGTCTTCTTTTGCTCGACGAGCCTACGGCAGGAATGGCTCGCCATGATACCAACGCCACGATCGAACTATTGAAGCGGATCAAAGAAGGCGGAATGACCAAAGTGATCATTGAGCACGACATGCATGTTGTGTTTTCACTCGCCGACCGTATCAGCGTTTTGGCAGGTGGCCGTATCATCGCGCAGGGTACGCCGGACGAAGTTAAGGGCAATCCGAAAGTGGTCGAAGCATATCTTGGGGAGGAACAGGTATGAATGTTCGTCCCGACAATTTGCACGACTCAGATGCGGGTTCCTCATCGCTTCCTGTTTCTGATAAGGAAAATGCCGGCGACGTCGGTGCGATCAACAATATGGGGGAGTATAAAGTGAACGAGGCCGCAGCCTATTTTTCCTGTAGCAATCTGAATGCCTATTACGGCGACAGCTACATTGTTCAGGACGTTTCCTTTGATATTGCGGAAGGTGAAATTCTGGCGCTGCTGGGCCGCAATGGTGCGGGGAAGACTTCCACTTTGCGCGCCATTGCTCGTGCGGCATCACCCGAGCTGCGTTCTGGTGAAATCCACCTGCTCGGTGAAGTATTGCATGATCAGCCTGCTCACGTGGCTGCGCTTGCGGGCATCCAGCTTGTGCCGGAAGACCGCCGCATCATTCAGGGGCTGACGGTTGAAGAGAACATCCAACTTGCTCGTATTTCAGGTGAAAAAGGCTGGTCCTACGACCGGCTGTATGATCTTTTTCCTCGCCTGAAAGAACGCCGTAAGCAGGAAGGCACCACGCTTTCCGGCGGTGAACAACAGATGCTTGCCATTGCGCGTGCGCTTTCGCGAGACATCAAGTTGTTACTGCTTGACGAACCTTATGAAGGCCTTGCTCCGGTCGTTCGGCACGACATTGAAAAGGCTCTGATTCAGGTGCGCGAAGCGGGCATCACCACTGTTATTGTTGAACAGAACGCTGTTGCCGCTTTGAAGCTCGCAGACCGTGCCGTCATTCTCGACACTGGCGAGGTGGCCTTCACCGGCACGGCCCAGGAAGTGCTAGATAACGAAGAGCTTCGTCACGAATATCTGGCGATTTAGACCCAAATTCACATGAGTGAATTTTAGGTCAGAGGCGAGCCAGTCGGCCGATGGAATTTACTGTCTACGGCCTCTAGGTAGTCGGAGCAATTTGTTCGCTGCTTTATGGCCTCTGGCTAACGCGACGCCCAGTTGGCGTGGTGCGCACGATTGTCAAATTCGCGCCTGTTGCATCAATCTGTATCTGTGTCGCTGCCATGGGCGGGCCGTTCCTTCTGGTCGGCGCTTTGGCCTGCGGTGCGGTTGGGGATGTCTGTCTGTCGAGAAACGGCGATGGATCGTTTCTTGCAGGACTGGGCGCCTTTCTTCTTGGGCATTTGATGTATGCAGCGCTCTTTTTAAACATCGGTCTTGGTGTGGAAGCGCTGACCGCCGAAATTTGGCGGATACTGGCGGCTCTTGCCCTCGTTTTGACCGGGGTTGTTGTTTTTAGAGTTTCAGCACCAAATCTCGGCACCCTCAAAAATCCCTTTGCCTTGTATGTTTGCGTCAGTGTCGTCGTTGGTGTGTGTGCATTGCTGCTCCCAACAACATGGCCCCTGATTGTTGCGTTGATCGGTTCGCTACTGTTTATCTCCTCCGATGTCATTTTGGCATTTGAGCTTTTCGTTCTCAAACCGAACAGCCCGGCTCGGGCGATCACCAGCCGCGGCCTATGGTTTCTCTACTGGGGCGGACAAATGTTCATCGCGGTGGCAGTGTTGAAAGCGGGTGATGTTTCGCTTCTCGCCTGAATCATTTGACCGGTGATCTACAATCTATCATCACAGGAATTCATCGATTCACTTTGTTTTAATAGCCTTGCGGCGCAATGACCCCACTAATCACTCTTCAAGACATCCACCTGACATTCGGGTCCACACCCCTGCTTGAGGGGGCTGATTTGTCCATTGAGGCTCACCAGCGACTCTGTGTGGTGGGGAGAAACGGGTCCGGCAAATCCACATTGCTGAAAATCGCAGCAGGAATGGTGGAAAGCGATACGGGAACCCGCTTTGTCCAGCCGGGAACGACGATCCGCTATCTCCCTCAGGAGCCGGACCTGTCGGAATTTGATACCGTATCAGACTACATCGATGCAGGTCTCGGGCCGAGTGACGATCATCATGCGGCAACCCTGATGCTGAACGAATTGGGGCTGACGGGCACAGAAAACCCGTCACGTCTGTCGGGGGGCGAGTTGCGCCGGGCGGCCCTGGTTCGCACGCTGGCCGCGCAGCCAGATATCCTTCTGTTGGACGAGCCTACCAACCATTTAGATCTTCCAGCAATTGTGTGGCTGGAAAAGAGGCTGGGCAGAACCCGATCTGCGCTTGTATTGATCAGCCATGACCGTGCTTTCCTCAAGGCGCTTTCCCGCACCACGCTCTGGGTGGATCGAGGAAAGACCCGCCTTCTCAACAAGGGTTTCGATGCATTTGAAGACTGGCGCGACTCGGTGCTTGAGCAGGAAGAACTGGATCGTCACAAGCTTGATCGAAAGATCGTCCGGGAAGACCATTGGGTCACCCACGGGGTTTCTGGGCGTCGGAAGCGAAATGTCAGACGCCTGAAAGAGCTGGCGGGCCTGCGCAAAGCGCGCACCGAGCAACGTAGCCTCCCGCAGAACGTGGATATTACCGTTGCCGAGGCAGCAACCTCCGGTAAACAGGTTCTTGTTGCCAAAGAGATTTCGAAGTCCATTGGCGAGCGGCGGATCGTCAGTAAGCTATCCCTCAAAGTAAATCGCGGCGACCGGCTCGGTATCGTCGGCCCCAACGGAGCGGGCAAGACCACTTTGCTGCGGGTTCTGATGGGCGATCTTGAACCTGATGCCGGTGCCGTCAAGCTCGGCCTCAATCTGGAACCACTGATCATCGATCAGAAACGCGAATCTCTGGATCTTGAAATGCCATTGCGCGATGCGCTGACGGATGGTGGCGACCTTGTTGCCATCGGAGATCAGCGCAAGCACGTCATGGCTTATATGAAGGATTTCCTATTCCTGCCGGAACAGGCGCGCACGCCCATACATGCTCTATCCGGCGGTGAAAAGGGCAGGCTGCAGCTGGCAAGGGGTCTGCGAACACCGTCCAACTTTCTGGTGCTCGACGAGCCAACCAACGATCTTGATCTGGAAACGCTTGATCTCCTTCAGGAGATGATCTCCGACTATGAAGGCACCGTCATCATTGTCAGCCATGATCGCGATTTTCTTGATCGCACCACTACGTCAATTCTGGCGCCGGAAGGCAATGGGCGGTGGCTTGAATATGCCGGTGGCTATTCGGACATGCTTGCGCAGCGCGGCAGCGCTCCAGTTGATGAAAAAAACCGCAGCAAGCCGAGCACCACCCAGGCGACCCCAAAGTTCGAATCGTCGAAAAGCACTGAAAAGTCAGGTAAACTCAGTTTCAAGGACAAACACGCGCTGGAAACGCTCCCCGCTGAAATTGAGAAACTTGCCGGAGAAATTGACAAGCTGAACCGGGTGCTCGCCGCACCCGGGCTCTACGAAACTGATCCAAAGCAATTTGAAAAGCTGATGGCCGCACTGACCCAACGCCAAAGCCGTCACGACGCGGCGGAAGAGCGATGGCTTGAACTTGAAATATTGCGGGAAGAGCTGGAGGGCGGATAAAGCCTATCCGCCCGTCACACTCATGTGCCGCGTAACAGCTGGGCCGGACTGGGCACGGTCGATGATAAAATCATGACCTTTCGGCTTTCTGGTGATGGCTTCATCGATTGCCTGTGAAACAAGTTCGTTGCTTTCAGAGGCCCGCAAAGGTGCCCGCAAATCGGCGGCATCATCCTGACCCAGACACATGTACAACGTGCCAGTGCAGGTGAGCCGAACCCGATTGCAACTCTCGCAGAAATTATGGGTCATCGGTGTGATGAAGCCGAGCCGCCCGCCGGTTTCCGCAACTTCCACATAGCGCGCAGGGCCTCCGGTTTTGTATGGAATCCCGGTCAGCGTGAATTTCTCTTGCAGGCGCTGGCGAACCAGTGACAACGGCAGATATTGGTCAGTACGATCCTGATCAATCTCACCGAGCGGCATGGTCTCGATCAATGTGAAATCGAAGCCCTGATCGTGTGCCCAGCGCATCATATTGGTGATTTCAAACTCATTGACGCCGAGAAGCGCCACCGTGTTGATTTTAATCTGCAGTCCGGCTTTCTGCGCGGCCTGCAAGCCTTCCATCACTTTTCCAAGGTCACCCCAACGGGTAATTTCCTTGAATTTCGGACCATCAAGCGTATCGAGCGACACATTGATACGGCGAACGCCACAGTCGGCGAGTTCATCAGCGTATCGCGCAAGTTGCGATCCGTTGGTGGTGATGGTCAGCTCTTCCAGCGCACCGTTGTCGATGTGCCGCGAGAGGCTTCTGATGAACGACATGATGTTCTTGCGAACCAGTGGTTCGCCACCTGTGAGGCGAAGCTTCCGCACACCCTTTTCCACGAACACTGTGCAAAGACGATCAAGCTCTTCAAGTGTCAGCAACTCTCGCTTCGGCAGGAACGTCATATCCTCTGCCATGCAGTAGACGCAGCGAAAATCGCAACGATCTGTCACGGAAACACGAAGGTACGAAACATGCCTGCCGAAAGGGTCGACCATGTTTCCAGTCGGCGCGGCTGCGCTGGAACCAACGCTGGTGGTTTGCGAATTCAATGACATTTCGATGGAACTTGCTGTGGTTCTCAAGGTTCAAAAGAGATTGACGAACCCGCCCTTGATTGTCAAACCCGGTCGGGCATTTGCGCATGATGTAACGGGCGGTTTTTGGCCAGTGTCACGCAAATGCGATGTGTCGCGAGTGGAGGTGAACAGACATGGCTGATGAACGCTGGATTGCAGGCCCAACCGACGATCGGGTCGACGAGATGGCACAAAAATATGTCGATCTGTCCCATCCGCGTCTGGGGACTGAAGCAGTGGCCTGCACCGATGACTTTTTTGCCCCCATGCACCGCATGTTGTCGCCGGAACCAGCGATCTTCATCGAGGACAAATATGATGACCACGGCAAGTGGATGGATGGCTGGGAAAGCCGCCGCAAGCGCATTCCAGGGCATGACTGGTGTCTGATCAGGCTGGGCGTTGCCGGAACAATTCGCGCCATCGACATCGACACGAGCCATTTCACCGGAAACTTTCCACCTGAGGCGTCGGTCGAAGCGTTTTCCGGCCCCGAGCAACCCGCAGATGATGCGCAAGGAGTGGAACTGGTGCCTCGAATGACACTTCAGGGCAATTCGCACCATCTGGTTGAGGTTGAGAGCGATCAGGTCTGGCACTGGCTGCGTTTGAACATTTTTCCCGATGGTGGTGTCGCGCGATTGCGGGTTTTCGGCGAGATTCACAAGGACTGGGAGGTGGTGTCGGCGGACGAACAGGTTGACCTTGCGGCCCAATTGAATGGTGGGGTTGCAGTTGCCTGGAATGATGCTCACTACGGTGTGCCGGCCAACATGATTGCACCGGGAAAAGGCGTGAATATGGGGGATGGTTGGGAAACGGCGAGGCGTCGGGTTCCCGGAAACGATTGGAGTATCCTGAAGCTCGGGCATCGCGGCGCCGTGGAAAAAATTCTGGTCGACACGGCCTTCTTCAAGGGGAACTACCCGGATCGGTGCTCCATTCGCGCGATTGCGCTGGATGATGATGCGAACCTCGATCAGATTGGTGAGGACAGCGCTTCCTGGCCGTTGTTGTTGGATGAGCAGAGATTGAGCGCAGATTCCGAGCACGAGTTTGAGCCTCTGACACATGATCCAGTGACCCATATCAGGCTCGATATTTTCCCCGATGGCGGTGTCAGTCGATTGCGTCTGTTTGGAAAGAAACGATAGCACATGCCGATCACGATCAAGGCGGAACCGCTCACGCGGGAAGCATTTGCTACATTTGGTGATCTGATTGATCAGTCCGGCGAAGAACCGATCATCATCAACAATGGCACGACTCAGCGTTTCCATCGGCTGGCCACCACAGAGACCGCCGGTGAAGATGCGCAAGCTATCATCAACATATTTAAGGGGCAGCCCTTCGTGCCGCCGGTTAACATCACGATGTTTGAGCGTCACCCTCTGGGAAGTCAGGCGTTCGTGCCACTGAGTGGGCAACCGTTTCTGGTCGTGGTGGCTGACAACGGTGAGCAAGACACGCCCGAAGAATTTCGGGTGTTTCTGGCCCAGCCAAATCAAGGAGTGAATTATGCCCGAAACGTCTGGCACCATCCGCTGATCAGTTTGGAAGAGGAGTGCGATTTTCTGGTAGTGGACCGGGAAGGGGCGGGAACGAACCTTGAAGAATATTTCCTGCCGCAAGAACATCAGTTCTCGGCGGTGATTTGAGAACAAGGCCGATGGAACGACAGCCAAAGGTAACGGAACTTCGCCTGTCGAAAGACAAGCGTATGCTGACGGTTTCATTCGACACCGGCGAAACATTCGAGATCAGCGCTGAACTCCTGCGGGTGGAAAGTCCGTCCGCGGAGGTGCAGGGGCACGATCCCAGCCAAAAGAAGATCATCCCGGGCAAGGAGAATGTTGAGATCATCAACATTGAACCGTTGGGTAATTATGCGGTACGCGTTAGCTTCGACGACATGCACAACACCGGTATCTACTCCTGGTCGGTTCTGCATCGGCTGGGCGTAAACCAGGGCGAACTCATGGTGCGCTATCGCGAAGCGGTTGCGTCCCAGTCATAGAATTTCATTCAGTCTGTGGATGGCTTGAAGGCAAGGCAACACCGAGCTTGTTGAGCCACGTGCATTCTTTCTAAGAATGCAGTGATATCTGGCTTAGTGCAGCCTGACTTAACCGCATCTGGCAATGGCGAAACTCTATTTCAGCTACTCCGCGATGAACGCTGGCAAGTCCACCGTTCTGCTGCAGGCATCTTACAACTACAGGGAACGGGGCATGGAAACCCTGCTGTTCACCTCGGCGGTGGATGACCGTTCGGGTGTTGGAACCATCTCATCCCGGATAGGGTTGAGTGCCGAAGCGGAGACCTTCTATGACGATGATGATCTCTACGATAGAATCTCAGCCTTCAGCCGCAAGCGTAAGATCGATTGTGTTTTGGTCGACGAGGCCCAGTTTCTAAGCGAGACGCAGGTTTGGCAGCTCGCGCACGTTGCGGATCAGTTTAAAATCCCGGTGATGTGCTACGGGCTTCGCACCGACTTTCAGGGAAAGCTGTTTCCCGGCAGTGCGGCTTTGCTGGCAATTGCCGATCATCTTCGGGAAATCCGCACCATTTGCTGGTGCGGGCGAAAGGCGACCATGGTTGTGCGCCTTGATGGCTCCGGACAGGTGATTGAAGACGGGGAACAGGTCGTGATTGGTGGTGAGGAAAGCTATGTATCGCTGTGCCGTCATCATTGGCAGCGGAGACAATTGGGTCGCGGTTAGGACGAATTTGACCTCTGCGATGGCGCGAAATTGATTGCGCATCTCCAAAATTGACAGTCTGATTGATCAAGGCAATCGGGTTTGCAGTGACCGCAATGGAGGTGTTGTCATGGGTCTGCCGAAAATGACTCTGGACCATGTTTTGAAGCCGATCGGACAGTCGCATGGCCTGCCCAACGCGCACTACACCGACGAGTCAGTCTTCAATGAAGAACGCCAGTCGCTCTTCTTCAAGGAATGGGCAGCGGTGGGGTTTGCCAGCGATGTCCCTGAAGAAGCTGATGCCGTGCCTGTCGATTTCCTGGGCATGCCGCTGCTTCTGGTCCGGGACCGCGACGATATTGTCCGCGTGTTTCAAAACACTTGCCGACATCGCGGAATGATCCTTGTCGACGAACCGAAGAAGGTCAGAGGTGTTATCCGCTGTCCATATCACTCCTGGTGCTACTCACTTGATGGCAAGCTCAAAACAACGCCACATGTGGGTGGGCCGGGTCAAAACCTGCATGAGGATGTGAACCGCGATGAGTTGGGCCTCTATGAGGTGCGCAGTCACCTGTGGCAAGGCATTGTTTTCGTTAATGTTTCTGGAGATGCGTCGGCATTCGAGGACCATGCGGCAAGCCTTTTGGACCGATGGTCCGAATTCGAACACCCGGTCTGGTATTCCGGCAGCGATTCGGCGTTTGAACTGGACGTCCAGTCCAACTGGAAACTTGCCATCGAGAACTATTGCGAGAGCTACCATCTGCCGTGGATTCATCCCGGGCTGAACTCCTATTCGCGCTTGGAAGATCACTACAACATTCTGCAGACCGATGAGTTCTCCGGGCAGGGGACCATGGTCTATAACCCCTCCCTCGAAGACAATGGAAAGACGTTCTCGAACTTTCCAGATCTGAACAAGAAATGGGATAGCGTGGCAGAATATATTGCGCTTTTCCCAAATGTGCTTCTGGGCGTTCACCGGGATCATCGCTTCGCCATTCTGATCCTGCCGCAAGGTCCTGAAAGGTCGCTTGAGCGGATCGCGATCACATATGCAAGTGAAGCCATGATGGGTGAAGACTACGCAGACCTTCGCAAGCGCAACACTGAGCAGTGGCACGAGATTTTTGCCGAGGACATTGAGGTCGTCGAAGGAATGCAAAAAGGACGCCACGGTCCAATGTTCGACGGGGGTAAATTTTCGCCCGTCATGGATGAATCCACTTGGTGCTTCCACCAGTGGGCCGCCACGCGCATGAATAATGCAGCGTGACGATCCAGCCCTCTGGAAAGAGCTGGAAGATCAAATCCTTGACTGCCATGCGCGAAACGATGCGGCTGGATTGATTGATGCCTATTGCAAGGCGTCCGATGGTTTGTTTGATCTGGCACAGGACGAAGAGGCCTGGTTTTTTGTAACCCAGGCCTATGTTTTCGCCCTGGAAGCGTCCGACCCTCGGGCGAATTCTCTTCAGGACAGACTAAAGCGTGCTGGCCGCGAAATGTAGCCACGCGCCTCTGCGCCTTTCAGCGGCTCATCAAAACCAATCGAATCTATTAATTTCGACTTAACGGTGCCCGAAGATTTCGGTGCAAACGGGGTAGATTTAACCCTTCCCTAACCCTGTCTCACCGATTGTGTCCCCAAATATCAAGGCCGATCTGCGCCCGAATTGCGCGATCGGCGGAAAAGAACTGCGTAGGGGCATAGTTCCGATGGGTGCTGGATTCCGTTCGATATTCCGCTTTGCGGGCAAGAAACCAATGGTTCTGCCGGAGCCGGATAAACCGCTGTTGAGGGCGTTGGAGCCCCGAATTCTGTTGGATGCAGCCGCCATGGAAACGGCTTCAGAGGCTGCGGAAACTGCCGTGCGACATCAGCTCGCCGACGAATATGTGGCAGGCATGACAGGCAGCGACCCGGAAGACGCCGTAGACGCGTCAAATGAAGCCACGTCTTCCGCGTCGACAACTGCTACCCCGACCCAAGATTTCGGCATCGGTGAATCGAATGAAAGCGTGCCGCCGATTCTTACCGCCCCTTCGCTGGCAACGCCCGATCCCTCTTCGGCAAATCCGGATCCTCAAAGCACCACATCAAACACTGTTCTCAATGCGGTCGGGCTGGCCAATGCACAACCCAGCGGTCAGCCTACAGGTCAGGTTGGGAATCAGGCAGATCCGCTGAATTCCAACAATGGGGGTGCGCTCACCAGCGCCATAGCGGCGGCGGGTCAACCTATTGGCACGCCCCTGGTTGACGGCGCTGAAGATCCAGCGGCAGCGCCTGCTGCTCAACAACAGGCCGATGACGAAGAAGAGGCAGCTCTCGATCCTGAGGAAGAAGAACGCAAAGAAATTGTCTTCATCGATTCCGCTGTCGTGAACATTGGCGACCTGATCGAGTCGCTGGGCGACGATGTGGAAATCCACATTCTGGATGACCAATCCGATGGCCTGCAGCAGATTGCAGACATTCTGGAAGGCCGCGACGACATCGACGCAATCCATCTGTTTGCTCACGGCGATAATGGGTCGATCCAGCTCGGTTCCTCAACCCTGGACGGCGAATCCATTGCAGGTGACCATGCTGATCTCCTCGCTGAAATCGGTTCATCATTGACCGATGATGGCGATATCCTGATCTACGGCTGTAACTTCGGCGAAGGTGATGATGGCAAGGCGGTCGCGGCGGCCCTCGCTCTTGCAACGGACGCAGACATTGCTGCCTCTGATGACCTCACGGGTGCAGAGAGCCTCGGCGGAGACTGGGATCTGGAAGTCCATGTGGGTGAAATCCAGACAACAACCTTCGCCGCTCCCGATTGGGAAGGCCTGCTCGGTGACTTCCAGCTAGCCACCAATTCAGCGCCCACCATCACCCACAATTCTGGCGGCGTCATTGGCACCGTGGGCACAACGGCTTTGTGGTCCAACGCTGGAACGGTAACGCTGGACGGCGGTGGGACACTGAACATCGACGTCAGGGCGACGGTGATCAACTCGACCGGTGCTGCAAGCGTTAACTTTGGTGTGCGCTCAACCACGGACAACACGCAGGATGATATGCGCGTTATCATCACAAACACGGGCGCCATTCAATACCAGTCGCCAGACGGCGGTGATGTTCTGGCCGAAGGCTCGGCCACCATCCTGTGGGAAATATTTGAAGCGGGCACCAACAACCGCCCGGCGGAGGGTTCCGTCTCGCTGACCATCAGCGACATTGATGGTCGCGATGGCAACGCTCAAACCAGAGAAGCGCTCTCCGCTGACTTGAGTAACCTGTCATCCTACACGCTTCAAAGCCCAACCAACCTGAACGTTACGACCACCGACACCCAACTCCGGGTCGATGGAACGCAAGACCAGAATGACGAAGAGCCCAGCTGGGTTCAGTATAGCTGGAACAGCGCCAATCAGTTGGTTCTGACTTACACAACTTACACGGAGCTTGCGTACTATCACCATGATGGCGATGGCGATCTCGTCTTCTCCAATCCCAACACTCAGTACACGCAAGGCATCGACCTAGATGCCGACAATTCGTCTGGTGCGACTGGTGGCAACTATCAGACCAGTTTCATTGATGCGTTGACACCAGGAACGGCGGGCGATGGTCCGGTTTCGGTCGCTGACGCTGATATTGCGATTTTCGACATCAACGACACTTCGCTGGAAGCGGCGACAATCAAGCTGACCAACGCGTCGGCTGGTGACAAGCTAAACGTCAACACCACGCTGCTCACATCGCTCGGGATCACGGCGGTGATTGACGATTCGGTGCCCGGTGAGATCACGGTAAGATTGAGTGGTTCGTCACTGATCGAAAACTACGAAACGGCCATTCAGTCGATCACCTACTCGAACGTGAACAATTCGTTCGACAAGTCTTTTGTCCGTGTGATCGAAATTTCTGCATCGGATGGCATCAATGTCACCGAAACCGCCACAACGACCATCGATTTCACCACCTCGGTGAACAATCCGGTGGCCTTGACGGATACTTATGTCACAACTGAAGACGTGTCGCTCAGCGTGACCGGTGCAAATGGCCTTCTGGCCAACGACTCTGATCCTCAGGGCGATACACTCAACGTCACCGCGGCGACCGATACCAATGGCAATGCGATCACGATAGGAGCTGAACACACCTTTGCAAGCGGATCGCGCATCACAATCAACGCCGACGGCAGTTTTGATTTCATTCCCGCGAGCCATCTCTCCGGCGTCGAGTTCGTCCGCTACACCGTGTCAGACGGCACCAACAACGCTTTGGCGTCGGCGACTTTCAACACCAAGCCGGTGGTCGACAATGTTTCGCTCAACGTAACGGTGACCAACAACACATCCAATGAGGACAGCCCCAGCAACACGTTCTCACTGACTGCATCTTCGCCTGATACGGACGGATCTGAAAAGGTTACAATCACTGCCGATTCAATTCCCGTTGGCGTCATCATTGGCGATGGCACCAACAGTTTCACGTCGACCGAGGGGAATGACACTGTCGACATCACAAGCTGGAATCTTAATCAGCTCAGGATAACCCCGACAGAGCATTCGGACGTAGATCTGACCATCAGCTTCACTGCGACGACGACCGAAGTGGACGGCGCAACCACAACTGCCAATCAGCTGGTGACCTTTTCCATTGATGCAGTGGCGGACGGACCAATTCTCGAGGTGACAGCCGCCGGTGCACCAATTGGTTCAGATGTTTCTCTGGTGGGTAAGATCAGCGCAACGCTTGCTGACAATGACGGCTCCGAGACGGTGACGTCGTATCGGCTGGAGAACATCCCTGTGGGTGCCTCCATTCTGGTCAATGGCCTTGGAGTTCCGGTGGTTGGTGGGGCAATCACCCTGTCACCATCTGATCTGGACACTCTGGTTTTCCGGCCACCAGCTGGTTCTGGATCTTATACCATCAATGTCTTTGCCACATCGACGGAATCCAATCCTGAAAACGGGGTCGCCACGGCTACTGCTGAAACCGGACCCGTCAGCCTCGCAATTGATATTGACAATACCAATGACCCGGTCACAGCCAATGATGACAGTGGCTTTGTGTATGCTGGAACAAGCGTAACCATTGCAGTGCTGGACAATGATTCTGTGCCAGATGGTGGCCAGACGGTGACCCACATCGATGGCCAGGCGGTTAACTCCGGTGACACGATCACCCTCACTGGTGGCCAGGGTACGGCAACTCTCAATGGCAACGGAACCATCACTTACAATGCAAGCACGACCTACTCAGGTGGCTTCGTGTTCACCTATCAGGTGGCCGATGTGGATGGTTCCAGCGATACAGCCGATGTGATCATGAATGTTGACCCTCGCTGGGTCATAACCGGCAGCAATACGGTCAGCGAAGCTGGCATGGCGAACTACACCATTGAGTTGCAAGGCCAGGTTCAGCAGGGCAAAAGCGCATCGGTTCAAATTGATGCGGTCAATGTGGACACCACATCACTCGACTATCAGAACATCTACGCCTCAATCGTTGGCGGCATCTTCATGAGCGGCCGCACCGATGTGTCTCTAGTGGGCAATACACTAGTCTACAACGCACCGACGACGGCTGGATACACCGGCGTCTACAACGCCACTGGTGGCGGGTTCAATGATATCAGCGTTACCGGAGCGGGGCTAAACCAAACTGACGATGACAATGATCGTATCTCGATCGGGTTTGATTTCAACTTCTATGGAACCGACTACAACGAGCTCTACGTCTCCTCTAATGGTTTGATTACATTTGGATCCGGGGATTCAAACTGGACAAACGCCACCCTTGATGGATCAGCATCCAACGGCCGCGCATTGATCTCGGTTCTTTGGGACGATTACAATCCTGCTGCCTCTGGTGACGTGTTTTACGAAGTGGTCGGTACGCCGGGCAATCGCCAGTTGATCATCCAATGGGACGACATACGTCACCGAAATGCAGGCGGGTCTGGAAACGGCACATTCCAGGCAGTCCTTCATGAGATCGATGGCCGCATCGAATTCCGTTACGATGATGTCAATTTTACCGGCAGCACCTATGACAATGGTGCGTCTGCAACCATAGGTGTGCAGTCGAGCGATGGGCAGTTTTATCAATACTCCCACAATGCAGCGAATATCACCAGCGGATCAACCCTGACGATCACCCAGGCTGCACAGTCGATGGCCGACTTCACATTCTCGGTCATCGCCACCGATGACACGGCTTTTGAAGTTGACGAAGACTACACCATTCGACTGTCCAGCGCCGGCAATTCAGGCATTGGAACTGCCGACGCGACCACAACCATTCTGCAAAACGACAACAATGCACCCGTCGCCCGAAACGACGGCATTCTTGTCAATGAGAATGACACAGTCACTCGAAATGTAGTGACCCTAAACAATGGTAGCGGCCCCGACACCGACGATGACGGCCATACCATGACAATCACGCACATCAATGGCGCGGTCATTACCGGTGGTTCAACAATCACGTTGGCATCCGGTGCTCAGATCACCGTTCAGACCAACGGAACCATTACGTACGATCCAAACGGTGTCTATGACGCGCTTGGTGTCGGTCAGTCTGCGATAGACACCTACACCTACACCATCAGTGACGGTTTCGGTGGCACATCTTCCGCCACAGTTACAATGACAATTCAGGGGCTGAACGTAGCCCCCGTTTTGGACGTTGAGGATGACGGGACGACGGTGTTGCGGGACAATGCTGTTGCCTATGCTGAAGGGGCCGGTGTTGTTGGTGTGACGGATGCGGCGTCTGATGTGACGGACGTTGATGACACCACCTTTGCTTCGCTG
>JBCCGR010000028.1:0-54107 GCA_039029195.1 Pseudomonadota bacterium | reverse complement strand
GAAGCTGAAGATACCCTCCTTCATGGCGTCCCTGGCGATGGGATTCGTGGGTACCGGATTTGCCCTTCTGATCACCGGGAAATTGAACCAACGGGTCGTCAGCAGCCCACGGAAGAGATCATCTTCAACGCGGATGCGATCGCCGCCGGTCATCAGAAGGGCAAATCCGGTACCCACGAATCCCATCGCCAGGGACGCCATGAAGGAGGGTATCTTCAGCTTCACGTGCGCAAGGCCGTTTATGAAGCCCACCGCCGCGCCAACAATGAGCGCTAGTGGTAATGCGAGCCAGGCCCAGCTTGCGAGCGTTCCGCCGAGATATATGAAGGTGAAGGCAAAAATCACCGCACAGACGGAGATTGTGCCTTCCATGCTGAGATCAATTGATCCCATGATGATGATGAAAGTCACGCCCACCGCGACCATCAGCATCGGTGCGGATGATATCGCGATGCGGGCAAAATTTCGGACAGAGAAAAAGCGCGGCTCAATAGCTGCGAAAAACAAAATCAGCGCAAAGAGCACCAGCAGCGGTGCCCATTTGACGAGATTGTTGCGACTAAGCAGATTGCCCACAATTGTTCCCCACTGTCAGGATCGTCAGGCCGCGATCCGCAAGAAATACCACCGTTGAGCTGGTCCGGATCAATCAGCACAAACTGTCTGATGCTTGCCAATTCTCGGCAGACTTCTGCCGCGGAGCGAGCGGGCCACATTTTCGCGGCCCGCTGGTCGAAAGCGTCGGCTCAGCAGAGCTGACGCAATTTTACTTACTTATATTTGATCTGGCCGTTTGAAGGGCCCCAATAGTCCTTCCAGTCATAGGTTGGAACATTGTCAAGGTAGCTCTTCTTGAATTCGGCCGCGTCCTTTGGCGTGACGAAGATGGTTGGGCCATAGAACTCGCGATGCGCATGCGGCTCATCCGACGGCTTGAATGCGCCGGTTGCTGCATGATATGCGAGAGAAGCGGTGATGCCGCCACCCCAATGCGGGTTGGTGAACACGGTGGCGAGGATTTTGCCCTGACCAACCAGCTCAACAGCCTGTGGGTTGCCGTCATAGGTCACGATTGGCATGTCTTCGATGCCTTCCGCGCGAAGAGCTTCCAGAACGCCATAGCCGATGGTGTCGTTGGCGCAGTGCACGCCTTTGATCTCATCACCGTAGCGAGTGAGGAAAGATGACATGATCTGGTTGGCTTTTTGGGTATCCCAGTCAGCAGGCTGTGCATCCAGAAGCTCTGCGTCAGGATAGTCCTTCAGCGCGTTTTTCAGACCCTGAAGGCGCTCAATGGCTGGATTGTTGGATGCAATGCCGCCGAGATGGACAACGCCGCCTTTGCCACCCATGGCATCAAGCAGAATGCGAGCGGTTTTTTCAGCCGGACCTTCATCGGACCAGGACATGTGGCTTACATAGTTGTCGCCGAAATCCCAGGGATGCAGATCGTCGGTTTTGTTCCACAGGGTCGAAACATAGGCACCAGCTTCTGCAACTGCTTCAACCACAGGGCGGGCGTTTGGCGCATCATTTGTATCGATGGCCAGAGCCAGCTTGCCGCTGGTCTTTGCAAGGATCGCCTTCACATCTGCCAGTGACTTTTCAGAAGATCCCTCGTTGATCAAGTGGGTCAGGAAATCCTTTGGCTTGCCAAGTGATTCAACAAAGGCTTCGCCACCGCTGACGATCTCGTTCCAGTAGGGGTTGGTGCGGTTGCGGTATGACCAGGCAACGGTCGGGTCAGAAATGGCGGCACGCGCCATGCCGGATCCGAATACGCCCAGAGCTGCCGCTCCACCCACGCCATAAGCGGATGCCAGCAATAGGTTCCGCCGGTTGATGGTTTCCTGCTCGATATATTTTTTGATGAAAGACATAACTTCCTCCCTGATTCTACATCCGGTGGCTCCACACGGGATGTACTCCAATGCTCATCATCGAAACCGCAACTGCGGCATCGGCGATGATGCCCGCGCTTCAATTAATGCACTAACTGGTTACTTCATGGCCGGGAAGCGAGTCAAGGTAAAAGTAAACGTCTGGTGCGTTGAGTTGTGTCGTGATTTGCGGGATCGTCGAGTTGCGAGCTTACAATCTCGGAATCTGGTCCAACGCTTTGGGACTCCCGGAAGTTAAACCAGGGAAATACGGCGGTAGAACCGGCTTAAAATTTGGGCTTACGCTTCTCGCGAAAGGCGCTCAGACCTTCGCGAAGTTCTTCAGAACCGGATGCGATCCAGCCGCCAAGAGCTTCCAGCACCCGCTCACGCTCTTCGCCTTCGGCGGCGTTGATAAGCATCTTGGAAAGCTCGTTGGCAGTTTCTGCTCTCATTAAAACCTTTTGTGCCAGTGCACGACCGGCCTCCAGCCCCTCTCCTTTGGGGACAAGCTGGTCGGCAAGGCGAAGTTCGATCGCTTGTTCCGCAGTAAAGAGTTCTCCGAACACTGACATTCTGCGCACCGTTTGCGCGCCAAATCGGCGAACGGCACGCTGGGTTCCCGACCATCCAGCGATGATACCCAGACCCGCTTCCGGCTGGCCGAATTTGACCTGCTCTTCGACGATCCGATAATCGGCACAGACCGCCAGCTCCAGGCCGCCGCCAAGGGCGTGACCATTCAGTACGGCGATGACCGGCTGGCGCAGGCGGGTCAGCGCATCAAACGCATCGTGACCATCGCGGATCCAACGGCGGGCAAAGTCCTGCGGTTCACGTGCGCTCCAGGCTTCGATGTCACCTCCGGCGCAGAAGGCCTTTCCGCTGCCTGTGATGATCACGACCTGTGCATCACTTTTGTCAATCGTCCGGCACAGTTCAAACAGCTCATCGACCATCTCAGCTGTGAGAGCGTTGAGCTTGTCTTCTCTTTGGATGGTCAGGAGGGCAAGGGGGCCTTCGCGTGTGAGTTCGATCAGACGGTCACTCATGATGGAAGCTTTGCTCCTGATCTTTCGACTTCAGCCGACATTCAATCCCATTGGAGTATCGCGTAGAAGTGCCACTGGCATTTCCTTCAGATCCGGCGAAACGCCGAGGGGTGTTGCAGCCTGATCAAGCACGTCGCGCTGGAGGTCGATGCCTGGCGCGATCTCCGTGATCATCAGACCCTGATCGGTCAGACGAACGACGCAGCGTTCCGTAACATAGGTGACATCCTGCCCCTGAGCCACAGCGCGGCGTCCGGAAAAGGAGACCTGATCAACCTTGTCAACAAACTTGGCGATCTTGCCTTCCTTGTCGATGATGAGGCGGCCATCCTCTACCCGCATTTTTGCGCCGGCATTGAAATTGCCTGAGAAGATAATCCTCGGTGCACGGGCGGTGATGTCGACAAAACCGCCGGCTCCCGCGGTACGGTGCGGGATAGCGGCAAGTCGGGAGACGTTGACCGAACCGTCCTTGTCGATCTCCAGAAACGACAGGAGCGAGGCGTCAAACCCACCAGCCTGGAAGTAGGAAAACTGGTGTGGGGAAGCGACGAAGGCTTCGGCATTTGCTGAGCAGCCGAACTTGAAATCCAAAAGCGGAATACCACCGACAGCGCCCTGTTCGATGACCCAGGTGATTGCTCCGTGAAGGCCTTCCTCAACGAAAATGCGCGGAACGTTCGCGGAAATCCCGAAGCCGACATTGACCGCCCAGCCATCTTTCAGTTCCATTGCGACGCGTCGTGCAATGATCTTGCCGATGTTGAATTCCGCGGTTCGGAACGTGTCGATTGGGCGGATCAGCTCGCCGGAAATGGCGGGATCAAACTCGGTTGCTGTTGTCTGGAGCTGATCCGGGGCCACCACAATTGCATCGACCAGAATTCCAGGAACGCGCACATCGTGGGGGCGCAGGGTGCCGGACTGGGCGACGCGTTTGACCTGCGCAATGATTTTGCCACCGGTATTGCGGGCAGCAAGCGCCATTTCCACCGCGCCAAGATAGGCACCTTCATGTTCGAAAGTGAGATTGCCGCGTTCGTCGGAGGTTGTTGCGCGAATGATCGCAACGTTGGGCGCCAGGGCTTCAAAGTAAAGCCAGTCGTCTCCTTCGAAATCCACCCGCTTGACGATTGGCTTGGCCGCTGCCGCGTCATTCATGGCGCAGCCTTCCTGATCGGGATCAACGAAGGTGTCCATGCCGACCTTCGTCAACACGCCAGGACGCTTTGATCCCCCCTCGCGCAGCATATCGAACACCACGCCGCTGGGGACGTTGTAAGCCTCAACCTCGTTGCGGCCGATCATTTGCCAGATGGCAGGCGGTTCGGCAGATGAGGGTCCTGAAACGAAGGAGCCGCCAATGATTCGGGTCAGCAGCCCCTTTTTGGCGATATGATCGGTCCCGATAGTGCCGAACATATCTCCAGCCGCAATCGGGTGAATGGAGGTGATGTTTTGCGGATGGTTTTCGCGGTCAAAGCGCTCTCCAATCGCCTTGAGCACAGCATCTGGACAGCAAAGACCGCTGGACGAATTGACAGCAACCATGTCCCCGTCATTGACGAGCCGGGCTGCTTCTTCGGCTGTGACAAGCTTTGACATTTGAGCCTTTCGACAGTTCTGGCTACTGCAAAACAACAAGTAAGTAACCAGTTGGTTATTTATCTATTTATGACCCAACCCGATGTGTTGATCAAGTGGTAGGGCGCTACGCCCAGTGCGGCATGCCCTCATAAATGGGTCCCAGTCGGCTTCAAACCTTAACGTTGAGTTGGTCACAACAAAGTGCATGAAGACTGTTCACTCCAGATTTTCGCGAATGGTTTTGACCATTAACGCGTGGTCTTCGCTCTGGGGAAGGCCGGAAATTGCTACCGTACCAATCACGCCTGTTTCCTTGATGCGGATCGGGAAGGAACCCCCAAACGGCGCATAGGTATTGGCCGGAAGCTGATACTTTTCCTCAAGCACCACACCATTCACGCGGCACAGGGTGCCCATGTAGAGCGAGCTGTGACCGAATCGATGAGCCACCCGGTTCTTGCGAACGATCCACTCGGCATTGTCGATAGAGGCGCCTTCCATCGCGCAATGAAACAGGCACTGTCTGTTTCGGGTAACGTCAATGGCAATCGGAAGAGATTCCTTTATTGCCACCTGCTGAAGGGCAGCACCGATTTGTTGGCCCTTGGCAATGGAAAAGGTCGTGAACCCCAATTCCCGCTCTTCTTCAGCAAGCTGTTCGAGAATGTCCTTTTCGCTTTCCATTTGCTCGCTCCTCCCGTGCCCCACAAAAGGCTCCTTTAGCCGATGTGGGTTGCAACCAGCGCACCCATTCGCTGTTCGGCAAGATCAGGATTGCCGAGCAATCCGGCAGCGTCAGCCAGTTTGAAAATTTCGGCATAGTGAGAAATTGAACGGGCCGACTGCATGCCGCCCAGCATCGTGAAATGGTCTTGAAAGCCGTTCAGCCAGGCGAGGAACACCACGCCCGCTTTGTAATAGAGCGTGGGCGCTTCGAAAATCTTGCGGGATAGCGGGACCGTCGGTGCCATGATTTCATCAAAGGCAGCACGGTCCCCATCAGCGAGCATGGCAAGTGCGGCACCTGCTGCTGGAGCAATGGGATCAAATATCCCAAGCAGCGCGTGGGAATGATGTGTACCGTCCCCGGCGATGAGGTCGGGATAATTGAAATCATCTCCGGTATACATTTTCACGCCTTCCGGGAGCTCCCGGCGTAAAATGACTTCCTTTTCCTCATCCAGCAGCGAGATTTTGATGCCGTCGACCTTTGCCTTGTTGGCATTGATGATGCGCAACACCGTGGCCAGCGCAGTTTCGAAGTCGTGAGCCCCCCAATAACCTTTGAGAGCAGGGTCAAACATGTCTCCAAGCCAGTGGAGGATGACCGGACGTTCGGCACCGGAAAGGATTTGACCGTAGACCCTTTCATAGTCATCGGCTGATCTTGCGGACGCTGCCAGTGCGCGGCTGGCCATGAGGATGGTCGCGCCGCCAAGGCCCTCAATGTAGCTGACCTGCTCCTCGTAAGCAGCGATGATCTCGTCGATCGAATAAGTCTGCGCGCCCGAAAGGTGATCTGTCCCTGCACCGGAGGCGAGGTCAGCGCCATCAACTGTTTTTGCATCGGCAATTGAGCGGCGAATGAGTTCCTTTGCTTGATCCCATGAAAATCCCATACCGCGCTGGGACGTGTCCATTGCCTCTGCAATGCGAAATCCATGTGACCACAGATGATGCCGGAACTTCATTGTGGCGTCCCAGTCCACAGCGGGAGACTCCCACGGCTGGTCTGAGCCAAAAGGATCGGCAACCACGTGCGCCGCTGCATACGCAATCCGATTGAAGTTCAAAGAGACCGGTGGTGCGATTGGTGACCCGACAAGCGCATACTCTTCCATCACGCCCGATGCGTTGGGGAGCCTCAACATTTTTCTCCACCCATTCTCAAAAGCTGCAGTTTCAAATGGAACGTTCCAAAGATTTTGTCAAGCGCTCCATATATGGCGCATGGGGTGTTCTAAATTGAGTGAAGAGCCAGTGGTAGCGTGTGTACTCATAGATATTTGATATTATTGAAATAATTTCTCCAATATTTATGCATCACAGCGAGTGGAGTATTTGTTGTTGACCTGAGGATTGCCTTCATTTAGAACGTTCCAAATTTCGGAGGAGCCGTTTTGTATCGAAAAGGCAAAGCCACTATCGTTGATATTGCCGACAGAGCGGGCGTCTCGAAATCGACGGTCTCGCTGGTTCTGCAGGGGAGTCCGCTGGTCAAGGATCAGACGTCCGAACGGGTTCGGCAGGTGATTGAGGAGTTGGGGTATGTGTATAACCGCAGTGCCGCCAACCTGCGCCGCGCCCGTACAAACATTGTCGGCTTGGTCATCAACGATCTGACCGTTCCGTTTATCGCCGAAATGGCAGTGGGCATCGAAAGGGTGTTCCAGGAAGCCGGCATTGTTCCGATCATGGCGAACACGGCTGAAAGCCTGCGCCGTCAGGGTGAAGTGTTTCAGACCATGCTTGAACAGAATGTCGCTGGGCTGATTGTGCTTCCAGCGCGCGGAACAGCACCTTCCGATTTCAGACCTCTGCGAACGGGCGGCGTTCCTACGGTGCTCGCCCTGCGCAATGTGCCCGGCAGCCAACTGGCTTCCATTTGCGCGGACAACCGGGGTGGCGCATTTCAAGCCACAGAACATCTGTTGGCTTTGGGGCACCGCCGAATTGCCTTTCTTGGCGGGTTTGAAAATACAAGTGTTTTTCAAGAGCGGCTTGCGGGATACCGGCGTGCGCTCGCGGATGGGGGAGTGCCGTTTGATGAAGATCTTGTCGTTCAGGGGCCGGCAAGCCGTCAAGCAGGTCATGATGCTGTCAAAGCCGTTTTGACGCGCGCAGTTGCTCCGACCGCCGCATTTTGCTTCTCGGATGTCGTTGGACTGGGAGCGATTGAAGCTCTTCGGGCGGCAGGAATGGAACCGGGTGGTGACTTTTCGCTTGTTGGGTTTGACGATGTGGCGGAGGCTCGATACGCCCGTCCGCCGCTTTCCAGTGTTGCGGTGAATTACAAGGCATTGGGTGAGCGCGCAGCACACGCGATTTTGGGGATGCTGCATGCCGGCGACCGAGCCATGGAGAGCTTTGAAGGACCTGTCGAGTTGATCATACGGGACAGTTGCTTCAGGCAAAATGAAGCTTTCGCAAATGTATAGCCACCGACCGAGGTCGCAGCATTGGGTGGTTGAGGAAATTTTCGGGAAGGGGCTTGGCAGGAGGGTGTTTTTGGACTAAGAGCGATTTAAATCGATTAAATTTTGTTATTAATCGATTGAAATTGCGAATGTGAGCGCGGAGTGGCGTTCAAAATTTCGCGGAACGGAATGATCCGTTCTGGCAAAACAGCAACTGGGAGGTTTCTAATGTTGCGCAAAATCCTACTCGCGGGCCTGTTGGCTTCCGCATCAACTATTGCAACTGCAGAAGAGAATGTTGAGGTTCTTCACTGGTGGACGTCCGGTGGTGAAGCCGCTGCGTTGAACGTGCTGAAGAAGGACCTGGAAGGTAAGGGTGTTTCCTGGAACGACATGCCGGTTGCCGGTGGTGGTGGTGAGCAGGCCATGACGGTTCTGCGCGCCCGTGTTACCGCAGGCAACGCCCCGACCGCAGTTCAGATGCTGGGCTTCGACATTCTGGACTGGGCAAAACAGGGCAAGCTTGCTGACCTGAACGAAGTAGCAGCAAAGGAAGGCTGGGACTCGGTGGTTCCAAAAGCACTTCAGGCCTTTGCAAAGCATGACGGCAAATGGATTTCTGCCCCGGTAAACGTGCATTCCACCAACTGGTCCTGGGCCAACAAAGCGATCTTTGACGAACTTGGTCTTGCTGCGCCAACCTCTTGGGACGAGCTCATTGCGGCTCTCGACAAGATCAAGGCTGCCGGATACACCGCGATCGCCCACGGCGGTCAGGCTTGGCAGGAAGCCACCATCTTTGATGCCGTGGTGATGTCGGCGGGTGGTCCTGAATTCTACAAGAAAGCTCTTGTCGATCTCGATGATGCAGCACTTCGCTCCGACACCATGAAAACTGTGTTCGAGCGCATGGCAAAGCTTCGCTCCTATGTTGACGACAACTTCTCCGGACGTGACTGGAACCTGGCCACTGCCATGGTTATCGAGAAGAAGGCCGGCATCCAGTTCATGGGCGACTGGGCGAAGGGTGAATTCCTCAACGCTGGTAAAAAGCCAGATGTTGATTTCCTTTGCTTCCGCTTCCCAGGAACCGGCGATCAGGTCACCTTCAACTCTGACCAATTTGCGATGTTCGGTGTTGCTTCAGAACGTCAGGGCGCTCAGGTGAAGCTCGCTTCCTCCATCATGGCTCCTTCGTTCCAGTCAGCATTTAACGTGGTCAAGGGTTCCGTGCCTGCACGAACAGACGTTCCGAACACCGACTTCGATGCATGCGGCAAGAAGGGCATGGCTCAGCTTGCGGCTGCCAATGAAAGCGGCAACCTGTTTGGGTCCTTCGCTCATGGTCATGCAGCACCCGCTTCGGTTAAGAACGCCGGTTACGATGTGATCACCGCCCACTTTAATGGTGAATATGACGCTGCGACCGCAGTCGAAGAATTCGCCAACGCAATCGACGGCGCCAAGTAAGCGTCATCAACAGATCCGGCCCGCTGATATGCGGGCCGGGTGCTGAGATCAGGTGCCCTCAACCCGCGACACCTGTCTGCATCGCGCCGGAACGTAATCGGCGTTGAGGGTTCCTGAACTCAAAAAAACCACAGCTCACCAGGTTGAATGAATGGGAAGCTCGATGAGTGCGACTGATGCCTCCGGGCGCAATGCGTCGGCAGTTCCGATGCGGCGTTCTACAAACGAAGTTCTGCAGCAATGGCTTCCGAAGATTGTACTTAGCCCCAGCGTGGCTTTGATCTTCTTATTTGTCTACGGCTTCATCGCCTACACCGGCTATCTGTCGATGACCGACAGCCGGATTCTCCCAAGCTACGGCTTTGTTGGTCTTGAGAATTACGAAAAGCTCTTCAAGCTGCGCAATTGGTCGGTAGCGCTTAACAATCTTTGGGTGTTCGGCATTCTCTACATCGGAGTTTGCGCGTTCCTCGGCCTGTTTCTGGCGATTCTGCTCGACCAGAAAATTCGCGGTGAGGGGGTGTTGCGCCCGATCTATCTCTATCCGATGGCGCTTTCATTCATCGTGACCGGCACCGCCTGGAAATGGTTTCTGGATCCGGGCATCGGCCTGCAAAACACGATGCATCTGTGGGGCTGGGAGAGTTTTGAATTCACCTGGATCAAGGATCGCACCATGGCGATCTACACCATCGTCATTGCTGCGGTCTGGCAATCCTCGGGCTTTGTGATGGCGATGTTTTTGGCCGGGCTCCGTGGCATCGACAATGAGATGATCAAGGCGGCTCAGATTGATGGCGCTTCCAACTTTCAACTCTACCGCCGCATCATCATTCCGCAACTTGGCCCGGCGTTTCTTTCAGCCTTCGTGGTGCTCGCCCACCTTGCGATCAAGGCCTATGACCTTGTTATCGCTCTGACGAATGGCGGTCCTGGCCGCGCAACTGAACTGCCCGCCACCTTTATGTATTCATACACCTTCACCCGCAATCAGATGGGCGTCGGTTCGGCGTCGGCCGTCATTATGCTTGCGATGATCGCATCGGTGATCATCCCCTACATCTACTCTGAAATCAGGAGTGTAAAAGACCGATGAGTGTTGCATCCCAACAGACGTCGGTGCGCACGGGCCTGTTTTCGCGCGCGCTGATCTACACCGTCCTGATCCTTTTTGCGGTTTACTACATACTCCCGCTGTTCGTCATGCTGGTGAACTCGGTTAAGCCGCTTGACGAAATTCGCGGCGGCAACATGCTCGCCCTGCCCAGCGAATGGACGCTTGCTCCATGGGCGTCTGCCTGGTCCACAGCGCAGATTGGTATCGAGCCAACCGGGCTTTCGCCCTATCTTTGGAACACCATCAAGATGGTCGTTCCTGCGGTGGCGATTTCAATTCTGCTTGGTGCGTTCAACGGCTATGTGCTGACCAAATGGCGCTTCAAGGGCGACACAATCCTGTTCGGACTGGTTCTCTTTGCCTGCTTCATTCCGTTCCAAATTGTGCTGATCCCGATGGCAACGGTGCTGGGACAGCTTGGACTCGCAGGAACCACCTCCGGGCTGGTGCTTGTCCACGTGGTCTACGGTCTTGGATTTACCACCCTGTTTTTCCGAAATTACTACGCTGCCTTTCCAACGGATCTTGTTAAAGCGGCACAGATTGACGGTGCTGGTTTCTTTCAGATTTTCTTCCGGATCCTGCTTCCGGCTTCCGGCCCCATCATCGTTGTGACGGTGATCTGGCAGTTCACGAACATCTGGAATGACTTTCTGTTTGGCGCCTCGTTTGCGGATTTCGACTCCATGCCGATGACCGTCGCGCTCAACAATCTGGTGTCCTCGTCTACCGGCGTGAAAGAATATAACGTGCACTTTGCGGGCGCGATCCTCGCCGCACTTCCCACCCTTGTCGTTTACGTCGTCTCCGGACGCTACTTTGTGCGTGGCCTGATGGCTGGCGCGGTGAAAGGCTGATCCCATGTCGTTCCTGCAGATCAACAACCTCTACAAAAACTACGGTCCTGTTGAAGTTCTGAAAGACATCAACATTCAGATTGAAGAAGGCGGCTTCCTGGTTCTCGTCGGCCCTTCGGGCTGCGGCAAGTCCACATTGCTCAACACCATTGCCGGGCTGGAGGACATCACTTCAGGCAACATCATGATTGGTGGTCGTCAGGTGAATGAACTTCACCCGTCGCAGCGCGATATCGCCATGGTGTTCCAATCCTACGCGCTCTACCCAACTATGAATGTGGCCCAGAACATCGCCTTCGGAATGGAAATGCGCGGTGTTCCGAAGCCGGAACGGGAAGAGGCAATTCAACGCGTCGCCAAGATGTTGCAAATCGAACCGCTATTGAAGCGCAAACCAAGCCAGCTTTCCGGCGGTCAGAGGCAGCGTGTTGCCATGGGGCGGGCGCTTGTGCGAGACCCGCAGGTGTTTTTATTCGACGAACCTCTGTCGAATCTTGATGCCAAACTTCGGGTCGATATGCGCACCGAAATCAAGCGCCTGCACCAGAACATGGCGACCACAATCGTCTATGTGACCCATGATCAGATTGAAGCAATGACGCTGGCTACAAAGATTGCGGTTCTCAAGGATGGTGTTCTCCAGCAGTTCGGGACACCGCATGAGATCTATAACAATCCCGCCAACCTGTTCGTTGCCGACTTTATGGGCTCGCCCGCCATGAATCTGATCCCGGCGAAGCTGCGGACAGATGATGGTGGGATCATTGAAATGACGCGGGCGAATGGGGATCCCATCCGTTTGCCTGTTAGCAAGATGAGCGCTCCTCCCGGAGCGGTGGAGAGGGACGTGATATTGGGTATTCGGCCTGAAGCCATTACGGACCTCTCCTCCGCTCAGAAGGATAATGCCCATCAGGTTGAGGTGGATTGTCTTGTGGAAGTGGTTGAACCCGCCGGTGCCGACACGTTTGTCATGACGTCGTTTGGTGGCAAAGAGGTCATGGCCCGCATGAATGCGGATTTTATAGCTTCAGCCGGAGAGACCGTGCCATTTGCATTCAATATGGAGAAGGCCGTAGTCTTCGATCCCTCATCCGGGGTCCGCATCTGATGGTCCAATTTTGGAGAGCCCCTTGCGTCTGACTGAAAATTTGCGGAGCAGGTCATGACAATCGGTGTTGGCCTTGCTGGATTTGGATTGGCGGGGCGCATCCTGCATGCACCTTTTATTGCGCCAGCAGGCATGGTGGTCCGAGCCGTCGCAACGTCGCGGGCTGATGAGGTCGCCGCTGATTTTCCCGATGCGCAATGCGTTGCTGAATTTGACGCTTTGCTCAAACAGCCCGACGTCGATCTCGTTGTTATTGTGACCCCGAACCGGTTGCACTATCCGCAAGCCAAGGCCGCCCTTGAGGCTGGCAAGCATGTGGTGGTCGATAAGCCGTTCACTCTGTCTTACCCACAAGCCGATGAACTGGATGCGTTTGCGAAGAGCAAGAACCTCAAGCTTTCCGTATTTCAAAACCGGCGCTGGGATTCCGATTTTCTGACCATTCAGAAACTCATACAATCGGGCCAGCTTGGGACCATACTGCGGTTCGAGATGCGGTGGGACCGCTACAGACCGTCAGTGCAAGACCGGTGGCGTGAGAGGCCAGGCCATGGGAATGGTATGCTGTTCGATCTCGGAAGCCATTTGTTCGATCAATCGCTGCAATTGTTTGGCGCGCCGGACTGGGTGCAGGCAGATGTCGCCATCCAACGAGACGGTGGAGAAGCTGATGACAGTTTCGATGTGCTGATGGGCAAAGGTAAACTTCGCATCAGTCTGGGTGTATCCAGCGTGGCAGCAGACAATCAGACGCGCTATCGCATCTATGGCGAGCAAGGGGCGTACACCAAATCCGGTCTTGATGTTCAGGAAGCTCAAATGCGTGCGGGTATCGCTCCGGACGCCGACGGTTTTGGGAAAGAACCTGAATCCCAGTGGGGCTCATTGTTCCTGAGCGAGAATGAGGGACAACCTCATCCTCCGGAAAGGGGAAACTGGCTGACGTTTTATTCAGCCATGCGCGAAGCAATTGAATTGGATGCGCCTGTTCCGGTATCTGCGCGATCTGCCGGTGACGTTGTTGCCTTGATCGAACTTGCCTCGGAGGCTGCCTCATCAGGCAAACGCATTCATCTTTCAGACAAATCACGCTGGGCGAACTGATCCCACTCGCCTGTGTTTCAGGAAGCCAAGCAAGCATAAGAGGACAAATTTATGATCCATCACATCGTTCTGACGAGATACAAATCTGACGTCACCGAGGAAGAAAAGCAGGGCCTCTATGCAAAGCTCGACGCGATCGTCCAAAGGCTGGAGGGCGCAATTTCAGGAAGCTATGGCCGAAGCGTAAGCCCAGAAGGGCTGGAGAACGGATTTCTCGATGGTTTCGTCATTGACTTTGCCTCCAAGGATGCGGTCAACGAATACCTTGTTGATGAAGAACACAAGGTGGTCGGTGCTGAGATCGCTTCGCGCCTGGAAGGCGGAACCGACGGCCTTGTGGTGTTTGATATCGAGGTCTGAAGACGCAGGACATGACGACAATTGATGACCCTGTCGCCCTGCTGAAGGCGCTGTTCGAGGCCGGTGTGCGTTCTGCCATGCCTCAAAGCTGCATGGCGCAACATTTGCCCGAAAAGCCAAAGGGCCGAACGATTGTGCTCTCTGCCGGCAAAGCCGCCGCCAGCATGACGCGCGCATTCGAAGCGCTGTGGGATGGTCCGATTGAAGGTTTTGGGGTCACGCGCTACGGACATGGTGTTGATGGCGGTAATATCGAGGTCGTGGAGGCCGCTCATCCCGTGCCCGATGGTCAGGGCGAGACAGCAGCACGACGCATGATGCAACTGGTCGCTGATCTGAGTGCTGATGATCTTGTGGTCGTGCTTGTCTCCGGCGGCGGCTCGGCATTGCTCAGCCTGCCGCGCGATGGCGTTTCCATGGATGACAAGAAACGCATCAACAAGGCGCTGCTTATGTCAGGCGCGCCAATCAATGAGATGAATCTGGTGCGCAAACACCTGTCCGCCATCAAGGGCGGGAAACTTGCGGAGGCGTGTTATCCCGCGCGAGTGGTGGCGCTCGCCATTTCCGATGTTCCAGGGGATGACCCCGGGACAATCGCCTCGGGACCAACGGTTGCCAATCAGACGTCACGGCGGCAGGCACTCGACACGCTTGCGAAATACAACATTGATCCCGGTGAGACGGTTCGGCAGATCTTAGAGGCGGGCGGAGATGACGTGCCCGTTTCCAGCGCTGCACGTGAGGCCGAGTTTCATCTCATTGCCACACCAAAGAGGATGATTGACGCGGTTGAGGCAGCAGCGCGCGGCAAAGGACTGAACGTTATCTCTCTTGGGGCCGACCTTGAAGGCGAGGCGCGCGACGTCGGCAAGGACCATGCCGCCCGCGCACTTGCGATTGCCGATGATCCAATGATCCCGAAACCTGCGTTGCTGCTTTCGGGGGGTGAAACCACCGTCACGGTTCAAGGCGAGGGTGGTCGCGGTGGGCGCAATTGCGAATACCTTCTTTCTCTGACGATCAATCTTGCAGGCGATAGTCGGTTTTTCGCGCTCAGCGGTGACACAGACGGAATTGATGGCAGTGAAGACAATGCCGGGGCCTGGAGCACGCCATCGCTGCTGGCGGATACACAAGCGGTTGGTCTTGATGCACAAGTCTTCTTGGATGGGCATGATTCCTATTCGCTGTTTCAAAAGGCCGGAAACTTGATCACCACAGGTCCGACCCGCACTAACGTCAATGATCTGCGCATGGTGCTGATCCAATAAGCATTCTTGTCTTGGCTTTTTGGACGGTCCTGTTTGGTTGGATGTTCACCGGTTGTGGCAAGCATGCAGTTGGTTCAGCCTGGAAGCAAACATTCAGCTTCGTCATCCCGGCTTTTAGAATCGGGATCCAAAGTATCTCGCACAATCAATGGATTCCGGCCATAAAGGCCGGAAAGACGATGAAAAACAAATTCAAATCAGAGCTGACCTATTCTAGTTTAGGCGCTTACCCGGAATCGGACATTGGAGAACAAAATGAACAAGATAGCGCTGGTTACAGGCGCGGGATCAGGCATTGGCCGAGCCACAGCGGTTGCGCTTTCGAAAGCCGGGTATATCGTGGTGCTCACGGGCCGTCGCGTTGAAGCGCTGGATGAAACAGCCGCTGAGTGCCCTGGTGAAACGATGTCGGTTTCGAGCGATATTGCCGATCCTGCATCTGTCGATACCTTGTTCGAAAACATCCGCGAAAAGCATGGTCGGCTTGATGTGCTGTTCAACAATGCCGGCAACAATGTGCCGAACGTGCCGGTTGGTGATATTCCCGTCGAAGACTGGCTGACGGTGATCAATGTTAATCTTAATGGTGCGTTTTTCTGCGCACGTTGTGCCTTCATTCTGATGCGCGAACAGAGCCCGCAGGGTGGCCGCATCATCAATAACGGATCGATCTCGGCGCATGTGCCGCGCCCGGGTTCGGCACCCTATACCGCGTCAAAACATGCAATCACCGGGCTGACACGCAGCCTGTCGCTCGACGGTCGACCGTACAACATAGCCTGCGGACAAATCGATATTGGCAATGCGGCGTCTGCGATGACGGCAAAAATGGGCGGAGGTGTGCCGCAGGCCGATCTTTCCATAAAGCCCGAACCGACAATGGATGTGCAGCACGTGGCCGATGCGGTGGTCAACATGGCGGACCTGCCACTTGATGCCAACATCCAGTTTATGACAATCATGGCGACGGACATGCCGTTTATAGGGCGCGGTTAGCCACACGGCTCTTGCGTACATTTTTCCTGCTATGAGGCCGTGCTGTCACTGGTGAATGCCAGATGAACGGCGGCTTCAGTCTGAGGTCAAGTTCTTCTCTCCAAAGTGTGAACATCAGGATTTTGAGGGATCCTGATGAAAACACAGCACACGGATTGGGAGGGAGAATCCATGACCACGCAATCAATCAGGATCAACCAGCTCACAGCCAAGCCGGAGGCCGGATTGGCGGTTGACCCCATTGCTGCGATCCTGCGCACAGCGCTTTTGACGTTTCTGGCGCTTTTCTTGGCCGTCACAACAACCAGCCTCACCGCAGTTCCGAAAGCAGAAGCCGGGGTGAGCAAGAAGGTGAAGCTTGTGGGCAAGGGCTTCTCCAAACTCGAGAAGGCCGGGCGAAAGCTCTCGCGAAAAAAAGGCGTTGTTGGAAAGGTTGGCAAGGTCATGCGGGGGACGGGTCGCGCAGGGCGCAAGAGCGCCCGCAAACTTCGTCGCGGCATGAAAAAGGGTGGGCGTTTCGTCAATCGTCAGCTTGGAAAATCCCGCGCGGGCCGTGGTGTCAGAAAGGCTGTACGGACCTATCGCAAGGCGCGCAAAAGCACGATCAACAGAGCCTTCAAACGCTGCCGCACCGAAGCCTGCAATGACATTCGAGACGTGGCGGATGCGGCAATTCCCGGGTAGGGGCAAATTGTCCAATTGTGGACTTACGCACGGTCCGTGCTTTTGCATTGCAGTTTGCTGTGGGCCAGCGGGAACTTACCGCCTGAAATTTTGCTTTGCGTCCAATGGCCGAACCGAGTTCGGCGAATGGTGGCGTATGGCTAACCTTCGGAAATCGCAGCCAGAAGCGCGTCGACCACCTTTTGATTTCCATTTGGGCTCAGATGTACCGAGTCAATGAAGACGGGGGTGCTGTCATCGAAAAACAATTTGCTCATATCGACCAGCGCATCGCACGCGCTTTGCGCAACGCAGCGCTCCTGCCATGCGTCCATAACGGCCTTGGTAAATCCCTTGTAACTGTCCGCTTCATCAACAATTCGTTGTTTGTCGTAGTCAGTTAAGTAGTTCAAGTTGTACTTCTCGGGATGATAAGTAGCAGCTGGCTGCAGGACAAAGTGAACTGGAATATTGCGATCTTTCAGGATCGAATGCACGGCCAACCAGGATGAAACCAGCACATTCGCGGCCTTCTCTGCCTGTTGGGTCTCATCGCAGTGATGATAGGTTTGCGACCTGTTGAACTGTGATATCGGCTTGTCAGAAACAGTTGGCCCGGCCTGAATATCTTGTTCTGGTGTCTCGGATTTCGTTGCGTAGATCAAAGGGGCAAGTAAGAAGTCAACTTCCGATGCATAGTTGGTTTTGAGGTATGTCGACAGGAACTCCGACGGCTTTAGCGATCTTGTCACCTGCTTTCGAACATCTTCGCCTTCGAGTGCTTGAAGAGCATGGTTTTGAACGATGTCCCGGAACTGAAGATCAAACGCGTGGGATGGGATCGGTATGTTTCTTTGACAATGGTAGTAGGAGTCATTGAAACCGTCATAAAACACCACCTTTGCAGGTCTCAATCCCCTCGCAAGCATGATGTTCAACTGTGCGAGTTCCTGCAGAGAATTGTAACCGCTTTCACCCAGGTTCAAAACCTGCTCGCCGGTTTTGCTGGCATACAGGGATGGGATGGTGGTGCTGTCTGTTGCTCCTGTACCCCACATGGACGAGCCACCGAAAAACCACACGGAATTGTCGATGGCGTGGTTGGTCGATATTCTGAACCCGGAATCCTCCAGAATATTCACCACACTCCCTTTGAACCCGTTTCTGCGATAACCGACAAACGGCCGATAGGCAGTCGTAGGTTGATAATATTCTTCGAAAATGGCTAGGGCTGTGGCTGGCTCAAACTTTTGATAGTTGGGATAGGTTGCACGGACCAGGTTCTTGTCAAACCGCTGTACCTTTGCCTGTTCAAACCAGCTCTTTCCATCATTGAGCTGATGAAAAATAGCGGCGGCGCCAAGATATAATCCAATCAACAGGCACAGGTTGACGAGTAAAATCCCCGTAACTTTAAAGAATCCGCGCATGATCAATCTAACTCGTAACTGTCTCTGTAGTCGGCATCTAGACTCAGATTTTGTTTGGGTTTTTCGAGCCAGACATTTGAAATGACCAGAACGTCCAGATCGGTGCCCATGAAGCAACGAAATGCATCTTTGGGGGTGCAAACAATTGGCTCACCCCGAATGTTGAACGAGGTGTTGACGAGCATCGGACAACCGGTCAGCCGATAGAATTCGGAGATAAGCTCGTGATACCGCGGATTGGTTTCGCGGTGGACGGTTTGCAGTCTGGCACTGTAATCCACGTGGGTGATGGCGGGCACTTCCGATCGGGCGATGTTCAACTTATCGATCCCGAACAAGCTTTCCTGTTCGTCACTCATCGAGAAACGTTTTTCTGATTTCACGTTGGCAACGATTTGCATGTAGGGGGCAACGCTTTTGCATTCGAACCAGTCTTGTGAGTGTTCTGCCAGAACACTTGGTGCAAATGGCCGGAATGACTCCCGGAACTTCACCTTCAAGTTCAGGTTTTTCTGCATTTCAGGTGACCGGGGGTCAGCAAGAATGCTGCGGGCGCCGAGGGCCCGAGGCCCGAACTCCATGCGGTCTTGCATCCAGCCAACAGCCTTGCCGTTTGCCAATGCCTGAGCGGTCTTTGTGACGATTTCGCCGTCGGAACATTCTTCAAGCACTGCTCCAAGTTCATTCAGTTCAGCTACTATTTCGTCTCGAGAGTATGCCGGACCCAGATATCCGCCTTTCATGCCGTCCATCTGGTCTGATCGAACACTTCGCGGGTTTCCAAGCGACAGATGGTACGCGGCCAACGCAGCACCCAGGGCCCCGCCAGCGTCTCCCGCCGCAGGCTGGATCCAAATTTGATCGAAAATCTCCGAACGCTCGATCAACCCGTTTGCAACGCAGTTCAGTGCAACACCACCTGCGAGGCACAGGTTTGTCTCACCTGTTTCCATGCGGATGTTCTTTGCGAGCTTGAGAACAATATCTTCAGTCACTTTTTGCACTGACGCCGCAAGATCCATCTCCCGTTGCGTCAAATGGGTTTCCGGCTTTCTCGGTTCTCCCTCAAACAATGAGTGAAAACGGTCATTGGTCATCTTCAGTTCCGTACAAAATCCGAAGTAATCCATGTTCAGCTGAAACGAACCGTCTTCGTGAACGTCGATGAGATTGTCTCTTATGCGATCAGCGAATTTGGGCTCTCCGTAGGGCGCAAGGCCCATGACCTTGTATTCCCCTGAATTGACCTTGAAACCCGTGTAGTAGGTGAATGCGGAGTAAAGAAAACCGACCGAGTGCGGGAAATGAATCTCGCGATGAATCTCAAGCTTCTCATTGTGTCCAATCGCAAGAGATGTGGTTGCCCATTCACCCACACCATCAAGCGTCAGCACCGCTGCGGATTCAAACGGAGAAGGATAGTAAGCGCTTGCTGCATGGCTGAGATGATGCTCGCTGAAAAGAAGCTTGTCGTTCCAATCCGTTTTCTCGCCAGCAATTTCGTTCAGCTCTGCGCTGATTGCCCGTTTTTGAAATATCTTGTCCTTGACCCAAAGCGGCATCGAGGTTGCGAAAGACCTGAACCCCTTTGGAGCGTAGGCAATGTATGTTTCCAGAAGTCGCTCAAACTTCTGGAACGGTTTCTCATAAAATACGATGTGATCGACAGCGGTCAGGTCGAGGCCTGCCTCAGCAAGACAGAAGTTGATGGCATTCACAGGAAAGGAGGCATCACCTTTTTCCCGGGTGAACCGTTCTTCCTGAGCGGCACCAATGATCTCGCCGTCCCTGATGAGGCAGGCAGCGCTGTCATGGTAAAAGGCTGAAATTCCCAATATGTACACGGAGTGTGTCCTAGAACAGCGTGTATATCAGGGGTGCCACCACTGAACCTTGAGCGAAAATCAAAATCGCGCCAATCACGATCATTATGGTCACCACCGGGATAAGCCAGTACTTTTTACGCCGCGCGAAAAAGCGAAGCAGTTCCAAAACCGTGCGCACTGGATTGACTCCTAAAACTGATCTTTGAACGAGCTGGCTTGCCCGTCATCTGGGTCTTTGGCTTTCCAATGGCTCGGACCGGATTGGGGCTTTAGTCGAAGTTCGTCGCGCCCGAATGTGCGTACGATCACGGCAAGAGGCGTAATAATGCCAAAGAATATAATGCCCATCACAATCGGGTTAACAATGCGCGCCAACACGTAGCCAAGTTTCATCCAGCTGGCGTTCAAAGGGGCCAGAATACTCGGGTAGATGCTTGCGGAAGCAAAGAAAAACAAAGCCAAGCCGAATGGAACGTGAACCAACACACCCTGGCCATCACCGTAGAAGAACCAACCCACCAGAAGCATCAGCACTGAGAAGAAATAGCCAAACTTGCGGTCGCTCGGTCCGATTTGCTGACTGCGCATGCATTTCCCAATTTAGTTGATTTTCAGCAGCCCGGTAGCCGCGCCAAAACTCGGGACGTGATAGCCGTAAAGTCATTGGCTCGCAACTATCGGCGCGAGAATTCTGCGTCACTGAAGCCGTGGAGGTATTTGTTCCAGTTTTAACAATGGCAGCTGTTCTAGGGTGACCTTCGCAACTTGTCCCACATTGCAGCAGGTTTCTTCCCTGAGCGTTGTTCAGCCGCTGGCAATCAACGTCTGTGCGAAGTCAAATTGGAGCATTGGCATCAATCGTCTGTCGGTATAAGAGGGCGGAAAACCTCCTCAGGTTTGCAGTTTCTTGAGCGAAATACTGCAAACACATTGTTAGAAACGAAGCCACAACCCAATGAAAATCTGCACTGTAATTGGCGCAAGACCGCAGTTTGTGAAGGCTGCGGCAGTATCTCGCGCGATTGCTCAACACGGGGGTGCGGAGGAAATTCTACTCCATACCGGCCAACATTATGACCACAAGCTATCGGCCGTGTTTTTCGATGATCTCAACATCAAGACTCCAAAGTACAATCTGGGAGTCGGATCGGGACCGCATGGAGTGCAGACTGGTCGAATGCTGGAGGGCATCGAAAAAATATTCGTCGATGAAATGCCAGACTGGGTTGTTGTGTATGGCGACACAAACAGCACGCTTGCGGGAGCGATCGCGTCGGCCAAATTGAACATACCGGTTGCGCACGTTGAAGCGGGCTTGCGATCATTCAATCGGGCAATGCCCGAAGAGATCAATCGTATCGCAACGGATTCGATTTCGACGCTTTTGTTTGCTCCCAGTATCACAGCGGTGAAGCATCTTTCGCACGAGGGACAGAGCGATGAATCGATCTTCTTCTCCGGCGATGTTATGTACGACGTATTGATGCTGAACAAAGAGCGCGCAATATCAAACAGCCGGGTTTTGTCCGAAATTGGCGTTGAGGGTCGTGACTACATTCTGGCAACCGTCCATCGGGCTGAAAACACGAACGATGAAGCGCGGCTTAAGCTGATTTTCGACGCACTGTCAGACGTTTCTAAATCGCTCCCGGTCGTCTGTCCGTTACATCCGCGCACAAAAGCAATGTTGGAGCGGCTCGAGCTCCTCGAAAAGTATCAGCAGAACATTCTATTCATTCCCCCGGTCAGCTACCTGGATATGCTTGCATTGCTGGACGGCGCGTCATTGGTTGCAACAGATTCCGGAGGGGTTCAAAAAGAAGCCTTCTTTTGCGGGAAAGTCTGTTTCACACTCAGAGAGGAAACCGAGTGGATTGAGCTTGTCGATGGTGGGTGGAACCAGCTCTTGCCGCCAACGGATGCCGAAGCGATGACATCGACGCTACTCAATCCCACAGGGTTTTCGATGAACGATTTCCGTCCCTATGGAAATGGTGAGGCATCTCACAAAATTGCGCACCGGCTAATTGCCGGTTCTGCGACCGAAGCATCTGCGGAGCTCTAAAAACCGTGGACACGGGCAGGGAGTGCAGGTGTCAATTCGCCTGAAAAAGTCCCGATGCCCGAACATGCATCGACAAACTGTCCGGCAACAGAAGTTTTCTCAGCCTGGGCCCACCCAGCGCTGACTGATCCACGCCATCGCAATGTCGTCAACAGGTGTGGCGTCTATGCGAACCGGCGGTCGATTTGTTCCAGGATCCAGTTGGCGAAGTTGACTTTGTGTTCGAGCATGTGGGCGCGACGTTCAGCCATCTCCTGCTCCAGATCGGGATTGCCCAGAAGCTCCTGAATATCATGTGTCATCTGATCAAACTGTGAGGGGTGGTATCCCCAAGCAAGATTGAACCGTTGTTCCAGTTCCTCAATTACCGAGCATCGTCCAACAAACGTGTTGCACCGAAATGCCGGGCGTCCAAGAACCGCTGCCTCCATCGTCATCGTCTGACTGTCGCTCACCAGCAGTTTGGTGAAAGCCATGATGTTGTGCATTTGTTCGGGCGGGGCGTGGAATGCACGGTTCTTCAGGTTTGCAGGTAAAGACCCTTCCGAATTCACGAACACCTGGCCGTGTGGTTCAAACATCTCAACGAGCTTCTCGACCTGCTCAGGAGACAGGCCTTCTTCACCGGCATCATGGTGTGCGGCAAGGTCCACAACCCGGATTATGAAAAATGGATCGCCGGGTTGAACGCCCAGTATCGAAAGGGCGCCTGGATCTGGTGTGAAGTGATCGGGATGCAGGTAAGCTAGTTCGTGATAGCTTTCATGTGTCAGAACCTTGGCAGTTTTCGGGTCGCGTAAAACAGACGGAATTACGATCCTTGAAGCAAACGGATAGGTGATCTTTGCAAACAACGGAACATAGTCGGCGTCGTCTTCGTTCAGCACGATTGATGGTCGTCCAATCAGTCTTCCAACGTGTGCAACCGAGACCGAGGTTCCAATAAGCAGATCAGGGCGTGACTTCAGGCATTTCTTGAGAACCTGCCAATTGTGCACCATAAGCTCGACAATGTTTCCGACCAGACCCTGTCTTGGCGTCGACGCAATCGAATAGTCGAGCTCGTAGTGTTTCAGCAAGTGCGTAATGATTCCGCGGTCTCTGGCGGTGATAACCACACTGTCGCCACGCTCAATCAACTGTCTCGCAGCATTTCGAAACAAGTGCACGTGCGCCGGATGGCCGAAATCAAACAGAACCTGCATCTATTTCATCTCACCGCGCGTACAGTGGGGAGATGCGTGAAATCGCGGTCAGTACCTCCACTGGATCAAGACCAATGACATCGCAATACCAGGCAATCGATTCGAACCGTGGCTGATTTTCCTCCCGAGACATTGAAAGGGCAGATTCCCGGTCCAGCATTCCCTCTCGAATTTGGTTTGAGCGGAATGTATCATTCTCGCTAAATCCAGCGACCTTGTAGTAGATGTAGTTGTAGAACGCTGCGGTTCCATCGCCAATTCGCCAGGTTGAATTGGTGTCTTTGGCGGTTTCCCAATCATACTCTTTCAACAGGGTTGAGTTAACGTCCTCCTCGATCCACGGGATGTAATCAAACAGTCGCAGATACTGATGTTTGATTAGATAATAGCTGGCGAATGCTCCCATCGTGTCAACCAAAGAGCGATTGATATACGAAGGATTCATCAAGAAATTTCGGCCATAAAAGCTTGCCATCTTGGCTTGCGACATGCTGGAGGGTCTGTGTCCCAATGTTGGAGCAACGCCACAAAACCCTGCCTTAAAGTGTGTTTTTTCCAATGGATTTGAGGCAAGGACGGTTGTTTCCAAACCCATCTTCTGACCGATGTCGTTGGCGAAGTAGAAGTACTGTTTGTCGCCGGCCATGAACAATGGGATCATCCCCAGGCTTGGCCGTTTTAGCCAGGCACTGACATTGCGCCGAATGTTGGCGCGCTTTTCGGTTATGTCCGCCGAAACCAGGATGTGCTCCACTTTCAGTTCGCCGCACATTCGCGCCTGATTTCTTCTGGCGAGATCCGTGATCATTCCCCAGTCGTAGGTGTAGGTCACTGGCTTCAGACCCAGTTCCCGAACCGCGTAATGAAGTCCGAAACTACTGTCCCGACCACCGCTGAGCGTGAAGAGGCAATCGGTACCGTCTTTTGTTCGGTTGGCTTTCAGTTTCTCGGCGGCAGCCTCCAAGGCTGCTTTGCCGAGATACTTCTTGGGAGTGTGCGAATTGCAGAAGTTGCACACACCGCCAGCATCAAATTCGATGTACGGAACGGTTTCCGGCAAGATGCATTTGGTGCACCTCTTTAACGCGTCGATCGGTTTTGTATCGATATCGAACTGACCGAGGCTCACGGTGGTACTTTTGGGGGCGGAATTCACATCCGTGTGGCGTGCGGCTTCAGGAGTCTGATCGAGAATCTTTCTTGATCTTTTGTTGATGTCGGCGTCAGGAGCTTCATCCTGATCAAGATTGATCTTGATGACCTCGAGATCGTTGAGCCGAACGATCAATGCATCGTCAGCCGCGACTTGTTCTGCAGTTAAAGCAGTATCGGCGCCAAGCCCATTGTTTTTGAGGAACTCCTCAAGAATGTAGCGTTCTGACGCGAATGCCAGTGTGCCGGTTTGCGGGTCAAGTGCCGTGTACAACGAGCCATTGTTGGTTGCCAGCAATACGCAGTCCAACTCGTCGAATGCAATGGCGGTGGACACAGTGCCGACAACCATGTCGAACGCACCCTTTACGGCATGCGCCAGATTTTCACCCTTCGACAGCGATTTTGAAATCAATTGAAGCAGAACTTCTGTGTCGACCTCTGCAAGCCGTTCCAGTCCATCAACGGACTGCCAAAGTTGCGCATCGTTCACCAGAATGCCGTTGTGAACGCCAACTGCACTACCGGAAATAACAGGTTGATTGTTTGCGTGAATGTTCTGTGCGCCATTTGTAACAAGGCGGGAATGTCCAAATATGGCAAAAGGCTGCGCAGAGTCGTAAATCTGACCCACCGCATTTGAAACGAACGATTTGAAGCTTTTGGTTTTGAGCAGCTGTTTGGGTCGAACAGGACTTTTCTGGATTGAAACGGAATCCGGCAAAACCACAGCAATACCTGAGGATTCCTTGCCTCTTGTTTCTGAAAGCAGGAACAATTTCTCAAGCGAACGATGAAGCTGTTCGCGCGGGAATCTTTGTGGATCAGCAATGATACCAAATATTCCACACATTCAATGCGTCCTAGTCGTGATTAGCGGGACGCGAGACTCACGTTCCATTTTGTTCCATTTCACAAGGATGTAGTTGCCAAAAGGCTCTCCGGAGCGAGCGGGACGACAGGGCGTCTGCAGGTTCTAAGCGATAGGAAACACTCAACGTTGTGAAATCAATAAACCTGAGATCAATCAAGGCCATCGACCAGCAAACTGTCCCTGCCGGGGCGTAGCGGCAATTTTGAAGTGGGTCAACCTGAATTGGTCGTTCAGATGGCGGGATTGGGCTGGTTGCGACAATTTTTGATCCTCGGGTCCGCGAGCTCAGTTCAGTTGTGTCCACTCCATTGAGGTGCCCTCATCGGGAATGGTTTTCCAGTGCTTGGCGTCATCACCATTTGTATCACTTTTTTGCGCTGACCATACCACGTCGGAATTGCTGCCATTGACCGTGGCTGACACAATTGCAAATTCGAAACTTACCGTCGTCGAGGCCCGAAGATCGGGGTCAAATTTATGTTGAATGTCTCCCAGCAGCAGGGTCGGCTTGCCATCCTGCTCAATGATGATCTCAGTGGTATGCCATCGCCAATATCCGTCTCCGGGATGCTTTTCGTATTGTTTGCCTTTCTCGTTTTGGTTCGATGCAAGACCCACCGTGTCGGCATGTGATGTTCTCAGCAAATAAGACACCTTCAGGCGATCGTTCCGTTTCAGATCGATTGGCATCTCCAGTTCCAATGCTGCGCCCAAACCAGAGACTCGGGTGACCGGGGTCTTAACAAAGACGCTTTTGAGAAAACTCAGATCATGGCCTTCGTACACGTCGCGGCCAAATCCTGATTTGATCATTGAATCCGGACTGTCGATAAACAATCCCATTGGCGTCTCTCTAGAGCTGCTGTTTAAATATAATGATTTTGAGATAACTAGAAAACAAACACTGTTGGTTTTCATATATTGTTCAATTTCGCCGGCGGAATTGGCCTGAAATAGTGACGCCGTTGGGCGAGAATACAACTTAATTACAGGAGTATCGATTTGATAGGCAAGGGCTTCGCTATCGGATATGTACTTGCAATCGGCTGGAACCGACTTTGCTGCATCATTTATATCAGGAAGGTTTTCCAGCCTGCCGGTATATGTGTAAAACCATCTCGGTGTGCTGAAATTTCCGAACAAATAAGCGATCCCCATCGCAGCTATAAGAAGGTTGACGGCTGAAACGGACCCCCAGTTCAGGCCTGTGATGTACTTATATATATGGATTGCCGTCCGTGAGATGATTCCATATGTTTTTACCAATATGTCGACAACTTCAGACGCATCGCGCGGTATTTTAGGAGATTTTAATAAAGTCACAATCCCAATCGCTGAAACGATGCTCGCGAGGGAGTTCAACAAAAAAGAATATCGGAAATTTGCAGCCGCCGAATATGTCAAATTTACAAAGGGAAGTTGGCCGATGACGAATATCAACAAAAATATCGCTAATGTGACAACGGCCATGAAATATTGTTGCTTGAACAGAGATGCAGATAAAAATGCATCGCCGCTGAGATAACGGCGCTTGTTCGGAGACGTCATTGTTAAAACAACGACCAAGGTGATGGTCGCGAGCAAAATTTGAACTGCATTTCTTTCGACGATGTGCGCGATCAGTCGAAGGAAACCTGGGCCAAAACTCAATCTGGCATCATGCACGGCCCTCAATGATGATTCGTACACCGTCCCGACAAGCACCGACTCGGCAAGGGCGTTGTCACCCCATATGGACCCGGTTTCCAAGAGGGCCACGATATAGTGCGCGCCCCCCAGAATTGCCCCCGCAGCGATGCATGTCAGTGTCAGGAAATATGTTTTCAGGTTCCCGCGTTTGAAGACGAAACAGGCAACTAGCCAAGCGCCGACAATGATTGGAACTTCCATGATCGACAGCGTGTGACCGTTTACAGTTGCCCAGGACACGGCAATGAGCAGCACCCCGACGGACAATTTGAACCTGTTGATTGTCGGTCTGACGAACTGCGACATCAGCAAAGCGATCAACGTGAATAGAGGAATAAGGCGAAACGCATCGCGACTTGCAGATGTGAGAACGTAGTCCAAATCCTTCGTCGATAAGAAGAACACCATCGCCACAAGAGGCAGAAGCCAAACCCTGTCGACAGACGCTGCCAGAGCGAAGAAGCCGATCAGCATGGCCACAAATGTCATGGCGACTGACAACCTGACCGCAAGGTCCTGCGGAAATCCGATTTCCCCGGTGGCGATTGCGTTGGCTGACAGCGCGTGTGCAAACAGCGCGGGCCAGCTCGCTCCGTGAAAGTCGCCTCTCAACGATCCGTCGCTTGTTCCCCGAAATCCGGAGTAATCCGCCAGATTCAGGTTTTCTGCCAGCGTCTTTGCTTCGGTCAGATACTGGAGTGCATCAGAACCGCTGATCGCTTGTCCCAGCTGAAACCGAATCGCCTGCAACAGCGCACCGAAGATTGCGGCGTAACCCAGAAGCACGACGATTTTTACCAGCGACTTCCGCTGCCATAATTGTCTGGCAAGTTTGAAAGCCGTTTGGCGCAAGAACGCTCGAATGTTGAACAGGAGAAAGGCTGCGGCAACAGCCAAAGGGATCAACAAAAGCAACCATCGGTTGGATTGCGGCGCGATGAGTGTGAACGCGAGGGTCCAGGCGCCGATCAGATTGGGTGCAAGAGAAGCGCCAAGTGCAAAACGGGCCGGTCTTGGAAGCGCAAGTTGCCGGCCAAGCGTCATCGTATAGTAACCGACTGACAAAGAAATGGCGACGAAGCTGAGTAACCACAACCCGGAGGTCAATGCATACATTTCGAAAACCAAATCCAGTTGAGGCGGGTTTGGCGAACGTCTAGCTACAACGCCCCTATGTGTCTAGCGAAAAGGCCGCGCGCTGAAACTTGAAAACACAATACTGTGGGTCGAGTTGAGAGCCCGTGTAGGACAGACGTTCACGGGCGGACAAAGTCGTTGCAATCGTGTTGATTATGCGCAATTTGAGCCGGAATCCGAAAAATGAAGGCGCACTGAGAGTTTTCCATGGCAGAAAACGCCACGTTGCAGTTCTATGATGAACAAGCGCGACGCTATGAACAGCTACGCGCTCGGCCTGTGCAGCTTTATACTGATGAGGCGGAACGGAACGCGCTGAGGCCATATGTGGACTCCGCTCATGACATACTTGATCTGGGGTGCGGAGAAGGCCGACTGACCCGGTGGATGGCCGAATTGAAGCAGCGACAGGCTGGTGACTTTCAAGTGCATGGCGCCGATTTCAGCCCCGAGATGATTGTTCACGCAAAACGGCTTAACGGAGATTTGCCGGCCAGCTACAGTGTTGGCGATGCCATGGGCCTCGAATTTCAGGACAACAGTTTTGACCTGATTGTTTCATGCACCGCTCCAAACAATTTTCCATCGCTTGAAGGGGCGCTAAAGGAAATTCATCGGGTGTTGAAACCAAATGGTGTGTTCGTCGCCACCATCATCAACGCAAAGGAAGCCGGTCGGTTCCCCCGATATCTGTATTATGCGCCCTACTATATCTGGCAGTTGATCAAGACCGTCTCAGGTCAATCAAGTGGTTATCATCGCGTCTTGTTTTCGCACGATGAACTGCAGCGTATGGTCGGTGAAAATTTCACAATCAATGAGTTGAGCGGAATGCGTATCATACCGGATTTCATTCCGGAGATACCGTTCAACACATGGCCCAGGATATATCCTTTTACGAAAGGATTGCTTTCCGCCACATCCGGATTGGATCGCTATTTGGAGAAGCACTCTACATTTGGGAAATATGCCCGCTTTCATCTCGTTGTAGCCACCGCGAACAAACCCCAATGACAAGCACCCGTCCGGCGGTCATTCTCACGGTGGACGTGGAGGATTTTTTTGAGCCGCGCCCTCCATTTGACACCTATCACGGGATCATCGGCACTGAGAAATGGGCGACGCCGCTCATCATGGATGTGCTTGAGGATCTCGGAGGACGAGGCACCTTTTTCGTTGATGTGTACAATCGCCGAACGGTCTCAGAAGAGACTATCTCCAGCTGCGTGAAAGAGATCGACGAACGAGGTCACGAAGTTGGCCTTCATACCCATCCATTGTTCCCCGAGGGGAAACGTGGGTATGGCATGGCACAGACCATGAAAGCCCACACGCTCGACGAACAGACTGAGTTCATAGAGAAGGGTGTAGAGTTGCTGGAGCGCTGGATTGGCAAACGACCAACCAGCCATCGTGCAGGTGGATATGGTGCGAACTACGACACGCTCGTTGCATTGGAGCGAAACGGGGTTCCCATCGATTCAAGCGCGTTTTTTGGTTACCCGCACTGCGGACTGAACGATCCTCCGCTTGCCGTCAACGATCCCGTCCAATTTGGGGGTGTCACCCAGTTCCCGGTAACTGTAACGCGTTGCGAAATGAAGGCCGGACCGCTGAAACTGTTTTCGATGATCAAAAAACTCGATCCGGATTGGTCGAGCGCCGGAGAACTGAAACGCCAAATTGATGCTGTTGTCGAAAGTGGCTCCGGTCCGGTGATTTTGTTTCTTCACTCCTATTCGCTTATCGATATTGAAAACGGATTTCGACCAAATCCGAAAGCGGTCTCAGTATTGAAAGACGTGTTGTCACACGCTGCGGATGCGCACAACGCACGATTGACCTCCATCGAGAGCGTCGTTGATGAGTTTGATGTTACAGAGTCCGATCAACTGCGCGACCCGCCGGTGGTCAAATCCGATCTGGTGTTCCGCAATCTTGAACTCACATGGTGGTTGTTGAAAAAAGTTCGGCCTCGGCACGTTCGCGGTGCACTTGGATTGCGTTAAATCAACGGTTCGGCGCACCACACCGAAAAATCTCCTCCTGGATATCTACACATGCCAAATTCAAGTTTTGAATATGATCGCACTAAAGCGCAGGAGCTTGACGAGGTGCTTTCACAAACCGGTGCCTGGCTCGAAGAGGCAGAATACCGGGGCAATGATCCCTACCAAATCGACAGCGTCATAACGGGTGTCGCCAGTAAGCCTTTGATTGGACCACTTGTTGGATTTGCGCGTACGGTTTTGAAGCCTTACCACTCTCTCATTCCCAAGAGATTCTTTACCGCGGCTAAGCCCATCATGATACCGCAGGCGCTGGGAGATGCGCTATCCGGCGAAGGGTACCGGAGTCCGGACGATCTCGCCCGGAAAAGGGCCCGCGGGTTGTTCCAAAATCTCCTTTCAAGTCGCAGCCCGCTTTCGCAAAACACGGCGTGGGGCCTACCCTTCGCATGGGGTGGAACCAAAGCCACACCACCCCATTGGCCGACCACGATTACCACCTCCACAGTATTATCGGGAATTCTTGATGCCTGGCATCTGCTCGACGAGAAGGATGTTCTGCCGGAAGTTGAATCTGCGATCAGGTTTGTATTCGACGATTGTGGGATTCTCGAAACCGACCAAGGACCATGTATTTTGTACGGGCCCGGTGATACACGGCCGATACTCAATGCAAGTGCTTTTGCAGCCGGTGTGTTCGCACGCGTGGGAGAGTTCCTCGGTCGTGACGATCTAATGAATTTCGCTCAAGACGCACTGCTGACAATCGTTCGTTACCAAAATGATGATGGTTCCTGGTATTACGCCCCGCCGCACGGTGAACATGCATTGGATGACATTATTGATAACCGCCATACAGGTTATGTCCTTGAAGGATTGGCAGAAGGAAATAACCTTCTCAAGAATGAGGAGATTGCATCTTCGATTGAGCGTGGGTGGCGGTATCTCGAAGAAAATTTGATTGATGACGGAAAGCCTCGATGGAGCCCGGAACAAACCTGGCCGATCGACTCAAGCGATGTTTCGCAGTCTATTCTGACCGCCGTCTCGGTAAACAAGATGGAGTTTGCGGGCGAGTTCGCCAACTTTGCCCTCGACAAATTTTATATGGGTGACGGCAGATTTCGCTATAAAGTCTTTGAGGATGGTCGATCGAACGACTCGGTGTTCATCCGCTGGACGCAAGCGCCTATGTACAAGGCGCTTTCCAAATTCAGGGCAAAGGTGTGAACCCTTCAATGCGAAAGGCTCTGATGTGGTGCCTGGCGCTGCTGCTGTTCGGATTTGCCTGTTACTATTTTCTGCGCGACGTTAGCTGGCAGGAGTTTGGCCGAATAACCTCTGCCCAACTGTTTGTTCTGACGGTTTCCACATTTGTGATGATTGTACTGCATGCGCTTGGAGCGGCAGCGTTGTTGCGAGGGTTGGGGCATACTGCCAATGTTTGGCCAGTGCTTGGTGCAATGCTTGCAGCGAGCACGGTTGGTCTCGCCGGTGATCCCAAGCTTGGCGTTCCGGCGCGCTTGGCCTTTTACAGGTTGCTTGCGAAGATTCCGATATCAGTTGGAACAGCCGCCACGGTTATGGAGAGCATTCTGTGGCTGTTGCTGATGGGGTTGATCGTTGCAATTCCGGGTCCGTTGGCCGGGCAGAACACCTACATACTTTCGGCACTTGCGTTAAGCGGTGTCCTCTTCGCTGTTCTGGTCATGTATTTTGGTCTGGACCTATTTGAGCGCATACCTTTTGCAGGTCGATTGTTGCGCAAACTTGGTCCAATCCGCAATTTCATTGTCGACACCAGATCGTCATTTGTCGGCGTGCAGTTTTCATGGTTGTTTTTTGCGGTTGTCTGGCTCGCACTGACCTATGTCGTTGATGTGTGGTCGATCTGGTACGTACTGCATTCCCTCGGATCGGACATCGACCCCGTTGCAATTGGGCACTCAATTGTTGTGTCCTATTTGGCCGGAGCGGCCTCAATGATCCCGCTTGGTTTGGGTGTTCGTGACACCGCGTTGATATTGCTGTTTGAACAGGCCGGAGCGACACCTGACATAGCTGCTGTCACAGTCGTGCTTCACAGACTGATCCGCACGGTTTTGCCTTTGGTCTTGGGATTTCTTGTCGTCGCTGTTTTGATTGGGCGTTCTGAAGGCAGTTTGTCCAAACTGTTCAGAAAAGACCAATCTGAAACCGAATAGCGAAATCTGGTATTGATGAGTTCGGTAAACGCGCAGGTCGGCATGGGTTTCCTGTCGCGGCATGGCAGGCGAAGCGCCGAATGGCCGCTGCCATCAGAGGCCACACCGGAATCCAGAGGAATGCCCAAGGCAGCACCGAACCCCAGCCCCGGATTTTGGAGATGAATCCTCCAAACAGCTGTGATACCAGAAGGGCAAATATGCGTGAACCGCGTCGGCGGCAAACACTGGCGTGGCAGCGAGTTAGTGGTCCCGTAGCTCATCAGGATAGAGCGCAAGATTCCTAATCTTGAGGTAGCAGGTTCGAGTCCTGCCGGGATCGCCACGACTTAGTGGACCTCATACCAACACAGCGTTGAAGGAGCCTGTTTCATGATCAGTGTCGCGATCCTTGGTGCCGGTATCGGACGCGAGCATCTGGCGGGCTATGAGGCGCTGCCACATCTGTTTGAAGTTGTGGGCCTATGTGACCTTGATCTTGAGCGTGCGGAGGAGGTCGTGGGTGCCCGCGAAATACGCGTGGCAACAGATGCGGCCGAGTTCATCAACGATCCTGAAATCGACCTGATCGACATCTGCCTTCCTCCGCATCTTCACACCTCCGTGGCTTTGAAATGCCTTGCAGAGGGAAAACATGTTGTGTGCGAAAAGCCGCTCGCCACATCGCTCGTCGACGTGGACGCGCTTGAGCAGGCGGAGCAGGGAAGTTCCGGGATGTTGTTTCCGGTGTTCCAATATCGATTCGGTCCGGCAATGGCACAGTTTCAGGCGCTTTGGGCTGCCGAATTTACGCAAGATCCGCATGTGGCGAGCATCGAAACGCACTGGTCGCGCGGTGCGGACTATTATGCAGCACCCTGGCGGGGCACATGGGCCGGGGAAAATGGCGGTGCCGTTCTGGGCCACGCAATTCACAATCACGATCTCATCAGTGAGTTGATGGGGCCGATTGCATCCGTATCTGCCTCAACCGCCACCCGGATCAATCCGATTGAGACGGAGGACTGTGCAGCAATCCGATTTGAATTGGAAAGCGGTGCATTGGTCACAAGCTCCATCACGCTGGGTGCGGCAGGCGACACGAGCAGGTTTCGCATTGTCTTTGATGATGTGACCGCAGAGAGCGGTTTGGAACCCTACGCGCCCTTGAAAGATCGCTGGACTTTCACCGCGCGCGATCCTGCAAAGCAGGCTGAAGTTGATAAAGCGTTGGCAAAAGCGTCTCGTGCCCAGGCGGGGTTTGCGGGATATTTTGAAGCGGTCGCCAAAGCGATTGATGGGCAGGCAAGCAATGCGGTGAGGATTGCCGATGGGCGACGATCCATTGAACTGGTTGCTGCGATCTATCTATCCGCCCGGGAACGCCGTGTGATTGATCTGCCACTGCCTTCGGACGCGGCAACCTACATAAGCTGGAAGCCTTAGGCTGTTTCTATTTTTGACGAAATTCGTCCGATTTGTATGTCGCGGTTCCTGATCCTTTTGATGATTTCATAAAAAAGGGAACAGCTTCAACCAATCACCTCGTCGGAGCGATCATCGGTTTCGCCAAAACGTTTCAGAACCGCTGGTTTCGTGCCTTCGTAAACCCGATCCAGATTGGCAGTGATTTTTTCGTTCTCGCGTTCAAAGAGGCAGTTGCCTTGCATGTCGGAGGCAACAATGAACGGGCCCATGTTACTGCACTTGATGACCCACATGGCTTGAGCAAGTCCGAGTTCATCGTGCCAGTGGACGGCTTCCACATTTTCCACGCCGCGTCCCAGCAATGCTCCCGTCCCATAGCCGACGGTGGACAAATAGATCGCGCCATTGGGGACGAAATAACTTTTATAGTCCTTCGAACTCATGCCGCCTTTACCGACGATGAGCTTCGCACCGGACTTTGCCATCCATTCCGGCAGCCATTTCGCAAATCGAAAGGAGGCTGTCGCCGTTACCGCACCCATATCGAATGATCCATCCGGGCGGATCGCAGCGGCGGGAGAGCAGTGGAAGTTGGCCGCACTTTGCTGCGGCAGTTCCATTGGAATGTTCGCCCGGTCTTCAAGCGCGCGCATGTAAACGCCCTCACGCGCCGTATACATGAGACCGTCCAGATAGACGATGTCACCCAAGCGCAGGGATTTGAGGTCGTCGGGCTTCGGCGTGGTGGAAAGGGTGATTTGTCGCGGCTTCACTCGGCCGCCTCCAACATTTCGTCCCATTCCACCGTCTCGCGGCGCTGATAGGGGGTGAACCAGTCCGGATCGGTGCGGTGTTCCACACGCCCGTCAGGAAATAGCCGCGCAACGGCGCGCCGGGAGGAGAGGCAGAATGCGTGGACCGACATGGGCATGCCGCCAGTGTGGCAATAGCCGACTTCAATGTTGCAATCGATGACCATGTTCTTGCCAACGAAACCCATCGCACCCATGCCGATGGAGTTTCCAAGTTCCTTGAACTCGTCTTCCGTTTCGGCGATGCGCGGATCGCTGTTGCGATTTCCCACTGTACGCAGGCAGGCGGCGCGCTTGCCCAGCACCATGGACATGTCCTTCGAACCACCGAGACCGATGCCGATGATGGCGGGTTGGCAGGCAAGGCCGCGTTTGCCGAACGCAACCAGACTGTCGAGATAGAAGCGCTTGATCCCCTGAATGCCATCGGAAGGGAAGAGCATGCGATAATCGGTTCCAAACAGACCGCCCTTGTGGACTGTGATCAAATCAATCCAGTTGCCATTCGGTTCAAAACCATATTCGATTTCCGGCGCGCCGATCCCCACATTGTTGTCGTGGTCAGTACGCCACAGCGGATGGACTCGGTTGGGTCGCAACGGGACACCATTGGTGGCATTGGCCGTTGCGCGGCGGAGCGCAGTCTCAAGGGCAACCGGGCCGCCCTCAATGGTCGCCTCGTTGCCCATTTTCACATACCAGCGTGGGCATCCGGTATCGCCACACATGGCGCGGCGGTCTTCCTTGGCAGCTTCATAGTTTTCAAGCATGGCCTGAAGCACGAAGGAGGAAAGATCGCCATCCTCGGTCTTCGCCGCCGCCTTGAGGCCATCGAGATAATCCTGTGGGATTTCAATGGCCGCCTTGTCCATCAGGATTTCAGCGGTAGACTGGATGAGGTCGATGGAGATCACAGCTCAATGATCTCGCTGAGTGTTAGAGAAATGTCGGGTGCAAAGAGCGGTGATGCGGGCTCGTTCCACTCTAGTGCGGTGACAGACTGGTACCCGCTCGAGGCGGGCTCCCGGTGGATGTGAAGCTTGCGGTTTGGCAAATCGACCACCCAAAGCTCGGGAACGGAATGGACTGAGTAAAGATTGGCCTTCGTGCGCAAATCATAGTTCAGAGATGAGTTGGCGATCTCAACTGCGAGGAGTAGGTCGGTGCCAGTTGCATCATCTGAGGAAATCGATTTCGGCAATATTGTTAGATCAGGACCGACAACGGTTCCATCATTCAGTTCAATTGCGACATCAATTGAACCTTTGAGATCGCTTGGAATTTGCGAAATGAAGGCGCTCGTCAAATATGCGAGCGCAGTTCCGTAATCATTCTTTGCCGGATTCAATTCAATCAGAACTCCGTCAATCAATTCAACTTTTTTGTCGTCAAACAAACCAGCATCGATCATGCGAAAGAACAACTCAGCCGTGAACTGAGGAAGTTTTACGGTCACGCCATCGATCTCGATTTCAGGCCCGACAGCATGCTCGGAGCTGTTGATCAAAACGCCATCAACCAATTCAACCTTGCTAAATTCGGGAAAAAGCCCGTGTTCCAACATTTTAAAGTGGGTTGTTGCATCGAAATGCATCAGCCTTTGTGGCACGCCCTGAAGATTGACAATTGCGTTCATAACTACACCAGACTTTCCGGTTCATCGGGACCCAGCAGCGTTTCGCCGGGTTTGACGATTGTAAAGGCAACCGGTTCGCGTGTCATCTTTATGGTGGAATCGTCAGGATCACGTTCAGCGACGGTAAAGTAGGAACTATCCAGATCACCCTGTTCTGAGAAATCATCGCGGAAATGAGCGCCGCGGGAATTCTCGCGGGCAAGACCGGCAAGCGCAATGGTTTCGGAGATGTCGCACAGGGACTGGAGATTGAGCCAATCATGCCAGGTGAGATTGAAGGCGAGGGTGCTGCCGTCAACGCCGGTCTGCATCATCTCCTCTCTGATTTCAGAAATTTCACTAAGTCCGCGTTCCATGCCGCGTTTATTGCGCACCACCCCCACATGGTCCCACATGATCTCCTGAAGCCTCTGCCGCAGCGTGTGGACTGAACCCGGTCGCATGGTCAGCGGGTGCAGAGCGCGGTCAAATTCAGCAAGCAGCAGGCTTTCGTCTGGATCGCGTAACGTCTGTGCGCTTGCAATGTCAGAGGCCATCACGTCACCGGCAACCCCGCCATAAACGGTCGAGTTCGCAACACCATTGCCGCCAAGCCGGTTGGACCCATGGGCACCGCCAGCATCTTCGCCGGCTACATACAAACCTTCCATGTCGGTTCGTGCATCAGCATCGACGACGACGCCACCCATGAAATAGTGCGCCGTTGGCACCACTTCGACTTTACCCCCGGCGAGATCAAACCCGCAGTCGGCGCAGCGTTTCACCATGCCCTTGAATTTCTCGCGCACATGGTCCGGCCCGAGGTGCCCCATGGAAATGAACACGCCACCGGTGGGGGAGGTGTTTGATTTGCGCATTTCCTCATAAATACCGCGACTGACAATATCGCGTGTTGCCCGGTCTCCGCGCGGATCGTAGTCGAACATGAAACGGTTGCCCGCGCCGTTGAGCAGATGCCCGCCCGCGCCACGCAAACCTTCCTCCAGAACCGTGCCGGTCATTCTGGTGCCTTCACCCGCCAGCAGACCGGTGGGGTGAAACTGTACCATCTCCATATCGCGGAGTTTCAGCCTGGCGCGCAGCGCCATCGACAGACCGTCCATGGTCTTGTCGCCTGAAGGTGTGTGGTACTTGTACATGGTCGGGCCACCGCCTGTTGCCATGAGAACAGCCTTTGCCCGCACAAACCGAAACGCACCGCTGCGCATATCGATGAACAAAACGCCGCTCAGAGCTGACCCATCACTTGTGGGCACCAACGCAATGGCTCGATGTTCCTGCAGTCGTTCCACAGACCGCGAAAGCACCTGCTCCATCAGACGGTTGATGATTTCGATGCCGGTCAGGTCGCCTTTGTGGACGGTGCGGTCGGCAGTCTGTCCGGCAAAGGCCTTCTGGTGCAATGACCCGTCGGGATTGCGGTCAAAGAAACACCCGACTTCGTTTTCCAGTTCGTGAATGCGTTCAACAGCCGTCTTGCAGAGCTTCCACGCCATGTCCTGATTGGGCAGCCACTTGCCGCCAATGATGGTGTCCATGAAATGACGCTCGACCGTATCACCACCGCCAAGCGCCACATTGTAACCGCCCTGAACCATGCGGGTGCAACCGCACTTTCCCAGCAGGCCCTTCATCGCAATGGTGATTTTTGCGTTCGGTGCCGATTGCTGCGCGTGAAGGGCTGCAAAAAGTCCCGCGCCACCTGACCCCAGGATCAGGATATCGGTGTCGTGACGCTCAAGAACAGGCTTGGTGCTCATAGTTCACACGGCCTGAATGTAAAACGTGCCAGAAACGATAACGGCCATAGCGAGGGCCGCAGCCGCAGATGATTTCTGGCGATGAGACCAAGGCAGAAATTCCATGGCCATCAGGCGCAACCCGCCAAAAAGATGAATTGCCAGCAAAAACACAAGCCCGAATTCTGCAAGTTTCACCAGCGGGTGGCTTGTGAAGACGAGCGCAGCATTGAGCGCTTGCGGATCCCGAGCAGCCAGTGAAAGCAGATAGAAATGCGCGGGTAAAAACAGCACCAGCGCCAGTCCGGACAAACGATGCAGCGCAAAGGCGAGCCACAAGGGATGATTGCGGTGCGGACGGATCATGGCAGTGACCCGGAATAGGTCACGGACCAAACAGCGTTCAGCCCCATAAGCAACAGGCCGAGGCCAATCAGCCAGGTGAGGGCGGAAAGTACGGTATCCTTCAGCCCGATGATTTCATGGAGGATCACGCGCAAGCCGATTGCGCCGTGGATGGAGACGGCGATCACAAACAGTCCGTAAAAGGCGAACCAGGCGAAACTTCCTTTCGTTCTTCCGAGGATTTCACTGACTGTCAGCCCGCCTTCAATAGCGTAGACCATCACCGCGATGTGGCCTATCACCAGCGGCACCATGATCAGGGCCGATATGCGCTGCAGCATGTAGATACGAAGCGTCAGCATGTGCCTATCTCTTTTGCCAGAAACTGGAGGCGGTTCTGCGCTTCAGTGAAGCGATGGATGCTGCGGGATCGAGCTCGTTCGGACAGTAAAGACTGCAGCTTCCCTGTGAGTGACAATTGTGACATCCGCCAACATCGGAAATTGCATCAAGCCGGGCAGACTGGCCGCCATCCTTTTCGTCATTGACCAGCGACCAGACCCGATTGAGGGCCGCGGGCCCGAAATAGCGATCGTTTCCCGAAACCGTGTCACAGGCTGCATAACAGACGGCACAGTTGATGCATTCAATCGCCGCGTTGGCTTCTATCCGCTGATGGGTCGTGGTGTCGACTGGGCGCATGTCATCAGATCGTGTCGCCGTCCCCTCGAAGACACCCTTGGCCTCAATCCATTTGTCGAAAAACGGGTCCATATCCGTGATCAGATCCTTGACCACCGGCAGGTTCCGCAGAGGTTCGATCTTGATAGCGCCGCTATTGGCAACCTTCGACACGTGGGTGCGACAGGTCCAGCGGGGAATGCCGTTCACCATCATTGCGCAGGAACCGCACATGCCCACGCGACAGGCGAACCGGTAGGAAAGGGTGGGATCAAGATGGGTCTGGATGTGCGAAACCACGTCCAGCACGGTTTGGCTGTCCTGCTGCGGTACCAGGAAAGTCTCGAAATTCTGCGAACCGCTGCGCCAGACAGAAATATTCAGATCAGGCATATGTGGAGCGATCCAGCAAGGCTTGAAGTTGACTATTTGGACGTTTGCCCGAATGTCCAGCTTTGTCAAACCGGCCGGTCGAGGCCGACATCTATTCGGCGCTGATCACGTCCTCATGCAGCGCATCGACCAGAATCTGAGCCTGTCGATCGCATTGCTGTTCCAGCATCCAACGCAGGATCCGACCCCAGCCTTCAACTTCGATGTGTTCGGGCAGAACGTGGAGGTTAAACCGTCTCGGATTTTTGCCGAACTTCATGACAATCAGCGTTCCATCTTCGATGAACTGGTTAGGCAATGCCAGCCGCGGTTGGCCTTCTGCCCATTCAAGTCCACGCAAACGGGCATTGTCGCTGCGCAGATCGATCTTCAGCGCGGTGTCCGTATTGAACCGCCACATTTCTGCACCAGCAGCACGCACACAGCGGTGGCCGGAACTTTCCACCGCCATCAACCAGATGCCGTCAGAGGGATCGTTGAACTCCGCTCCCTCAACCTGGCGTGATGCACCCATGACATTCGATGTTTTCGGCGATTTGCCCACCAAGCGGTTCACACCAGTCAGCGTGTTTGACCAATTGGTGTCGGAGCCAGCCGTCGCGGAACTACTTGCCACAGGCGGTCCTGAGTGGGGGCCTTTGAGTTTAATGATCGCACCGGATTGCGAGAGCATGGTGAGGCTCACTCCGTCGGAAAGTTCGATAGCCTTTCCATCGTCGAGGCGGGCGCCCGGTGCGATATCGGTGCTTCCGGTAACCGCAATGACAACAAGCTCTGCGGCATGGACAGGCAGAGATGCGATGCCGATCATCGAGACCAGCACAGCAGCAAAAAATGCTCTCAGTGAGTTCGGCAATTAGGGACCTCGTTCAATTTGCCAGCGCAAGCGACGCCCGTCACATTACTTGGAAATGGGGTCAAATGCCCTATTTTTCCAGCAAAATGATTTCATTTCCCTTTTCGCCGCGCGCGAGCCGGTCGATATGAAGCTGAACCAGCCCGTCTTCGGGTGAGTTCTTTGCAATGTCTCCGAAAGCCTCCAACGCTGCCGAATTGCCTTCACTCATTAGGTCATAGGCGTTGGCGTACTCGCGGGCCGCCCGAACATTATCATCGCTAAGAGGTTCAAAACACTCAAGAAGTTCCGTTTTCCCCTTGAGCCGGACCAGCCCGATGGGTCGTTTGATCTGTTCGGGCACCGCCTTGGCGACTGGTGCGCTGATGCAAATTCTGGTTCCGAAATGCTTGTTTGCTGCCTCCAGCCTTGCCGCGGTGTTCACGGTGTCACCTATCCCGGTGTAGTCCAGAAACCGGTTGCCGCCAAAGTTGCCAATCACCGCTTCACCATGGTGAACGCCAATGCGGGTAACGCCAAATTGCAGCCCGCTTTCGGCCTGTTCCTTACGAAAGGCCTCGCTGAATTCATCGATTGCAAGCGCCAGTTTGACGGCCCGTTGACATTGATCATTCTGGGCCTCCGGTGCGCCGAAGAAACCCACCACCGCGTCACCAATGATCTTGTCGATGGTGGCCTCGTGGGCAACGAACAGTTCGCACATCTGATCCAGATAGCGATTGAGGACATCCGCAAGACGATCCGGCTCCAACCCCTCGCTGATGGTGGTGAAACCCTCCAAATCGGTGAACACATAGGTGACCGTGCGCTTTTCACCACCCAAAGCCAGCGCGTCCGGGTTTTTCGCGATGCGAGCCACCATGGCCGGGCTGAGATAGCGGGAAAAGGCTGATTGGATAAACCGGCGCTTGCGACGATCATCGAACCATTCTCTCAGCCCCAATACCAGTGCCGTTAGTCCGATGGCCGCAAGGCCCGAGACCATCGGGAGCGTTGTTTCCCAGGTGGCAAACGAATAGGCGGCAAGACCCGCATAGATCGCCATCACGAGAAGAACGCCGATTGTTCGCAGTACAGGCAAAATGCGTCGGGTAACGACGATCGCTGTCAGTGAAGCGAAGAAAAAGAGAATGGCGAGTGCCTGTGCCGCTGGAAGCGATCTGAGCGCTGTTCTATTCAGGATCTGTCCCGCAATGTGGGCATGGACGGCAACGCCGGCGAAGGAGCCGGTCTGAGCGCCCAGAACATTGGAGAACGGGGTCGCATGGCGGTCGATGGCCGGAAGATCGGTTCCAATGAGAACGATCTTGTCCTTCAGCCAATCTGTAGGGAGAAACGCGGCCGTGTGTGCAGGATAAGCGGGATATTGGGCCGCCGCGGAGGGGGCCGATATCTGATAGGTTATGCGCCCGTCGGCAAGGCTTGCCTGGGGATCAGTTTTCTTGGCGAGCGCCAGCGCAAAGGCGGGCTGGATGGAGCCATCCTCCGTTCGACCGGAAAATACGCGTCTGACGATCCCGTCAAGCTCATCACGTTTGAGGGTCACCAGCGCCCGTTCAAGACCATTGGAGAACTGCTTCAGAAATGCCTGTTGGCTTTCGCTCAACTGCTCTTCTCCCGTCGCCATGGCGAGGACAAGTGGTGATGCCAGATTTTCCAGAACAGACTTGAGCTGCTGGTCTTTTGACGGTTCGCTCGGTTGATCAATGAGAATATCAAGCCCGATTGCCCGAGGGCCGGCTGCGTCAATGGCCTGCACAACACCGGCAAGAAACCCCCGATCAATGGGGGATCGGTAGGGCAGGGTGGCAAGGGTTTCTTCGGTAATCGTAACAATGACGATATCGTCGCGCGGCGGCGGACCGCCACGCACTACAAGAAAATCATCCACCAGAACATCGAGCCGGAAACAGGCAACAAACGCGATGATGGTCGCTGCAAGGGCAACAAACGCTGTTGCTGCCCATCGCGTCATGGCGAAAGTGGCGTTGCCGCCAGCCTTGTTGTCAGCCAATCGATCAACGAACCACTTCGAAGCGCTTCAGATCAGATTCAGTGCCGTCCCGGTACATCAACCGTACGGACATGAAGCTCGAATCCCGCGGGATCGAAATGTGAATCTTCGATGTCTTCTTCCCGAAATTGATCGAGTGCGGATCATTGGGATCGCAGGGAAGGAGATCAAAGGTTCGGTCGAGATCTTCGGAATCGATGCTGTACTCGATGCGTTCGATGGCGCAGCGATAGCTCACCAGATGGCTGAAATAGGCAAGCAGTTTTCCGTCATAGTCACGATAGGAAATCCAACCGGTGGCGAACCGATCCAGGATCATCTTCTGACCCGCAACCAAAGCCAGCGCCGGGTCGAAGGCCACTTCAAATGGTCCCTGGAACTGGCCACGGACATCCAGATAGCTCACCTTTATGTTCATAGGCTTGGCATTGCCGGGAAGTTCGAACGACGGAAAGGGGACCGGCTTGCCCGTGGTCGGGTTCACCGCACCGGGCAGGAACCCGGTGGATGCCGGTGGCTGGCCTGAATGTTCGACAAAGATCTCGGTCGCCTGATCGGCAATCGAAATGCTCATCATCCAACCCTGGTTGCTGCGGGTGGCGTTGAGCTTGACGGGATTTTCAAGCGCTGCGGTGTCCAAGAAGGAAAGGGCTGCGAGCCGGGTTTTCGCATCTTCCACCTGCAGAGCAGCCATTTGCTGATCGAAGAAATATTTCAGGAACTGGCCATCTTCCACCAGCGCCACGAACTTCTTCAGCAGTTGAAACTCCGCCTTCTTGTCAGCCAGCGACTGCTGACCCAGTCGGGCAAGAGAAAAGTCCTGGCTGAGCTCATAGTAGGCAGGCGCAAATTCCGGATTGTCCTTGATGAACTGTGCAATGTCTTTCAGCCGCTGTTCGCGCTCGCCAAGAAGCATGGCGGCGAAGAGCAGAATACGGTCGCGCTGCCCCTGCGACAGGGTGCGATAGAATTCGCGGGCTCCGGCGCGGCCTTCCTGAATGCGCAGGAAGCTCTGGAAGCGGTAGTGCGGATCGATCTTTTCCTCGCCGAAGGCGAAGAATTTCAGATAGTCCTGCCGCGCCTTGGGATAGTCGCCCTGAATTTCCCGCATGCGGGCGTTGGCATAAAACTCGTGCGGGCGGGTCGGTTTTTCAACGATCAGCGCTCGGCTGGTCAGCTTAGCAAAGAGCTGATCGATTTTCTGATCGCCGGTGCTTCCCGCTTCGAGTTCGTCGATCTTTGCCTTTGCGAGGCCGGCGAACGCGCCTTCGGGATATTTGTCGAGATAGGCTTTCACGCCATTGGCGGAAGTGCTGTCTTTAACGTCGTTCCAGAACTGAAGCTCAATCTCCATTTCGGTCGTGTCACGTCCGGTGGAGAGCGCCACGGCTTCCAGATCATCACTTGGCACGAACACGATGTCGGTGGTGAGCGATGAATAGTCCCACGGAACCTGAGCGCCTGCAGTTTCATCAACGACTGAACGGCGTACATTTTTAAACGCCTGTTCGATGGTCGCGCCGGGCTGGATTAATTCACGGGCGATGGCCGACGTGTAGGGGCTGTTCAGGCCCGCCCCGTCCAGAGCGGTGGAGCCGGGGGCTGTGGCATAGGAGATGAAGCTGCCCGTTGGGGTGCGGGTCAACAGTGCCAGACCTTCATTCAGGCTCCGCACTGAGCGGGAAAGTGCTGTGTTGCGGCAGGCATCGAGGATGACAATGTTTGCGCCCTTGTGCGCTGCCTGCATGCGGGCGAGTACCCAATCCACAGACATGGCTTCGAATTCTGCGTCCACCTCATCCTGAAGATCGGCGTTCAACGGAGCCAGATAGTTGATATTGTTGGCCTGAAAGCCATGGCCGGAATAGTAAAACAGGGCGATCGCGTCCGGTCCGGCGGCTTCGACTTCCTTGGTGAAGCGACTGACCGATCGTTTCATATTCTTCAGGTCAGCGTTGGTGACCAATTCGACTGTGAAGCCGGTTTTCTTCAATGAATCGGCAATCAGTGTTGCGTCGTTGACCGGATTTTTGAGCGGCGCCATCGCCTTGCCGGTGTATTCGGCGTTGCCGATCACCAGCGCCAGACGTTTTGCGGCAAAGGCAGTTGATTGTGCGGCTGCAAAAACAAAGAACACGGATATTGCGAGCATGGCCCGCAACTGAACTTTCAAAGACATTTATGTCTCCCCACGATAGCGCTCACCCTAGGGTAAACGGCAAACGAGGCCCTTCCTAGAGACAAACGTAGTGCAGGATGCCAATCATTTAAATAGCATTCCTTCACACGGGAGTGATCCTGGCTGTTCCGATTGTTTGAATCCACCCGAACCACGAAAGACACTGCGGGTTTCTGGTACCAATTGGGTTTGGATCGTTCGGTTCGCAGATTTAGTGTGGGTTGAGGTCACTGCCTGACATCTGGGGCGGGATAAACAAGCTCCGCCAGATCGCCAAGTCTGCTGTCGGGATCAACGAGAGCCATTGCCGAATTCCAAATCTTCTCGCTGCGATCGGGTGTGAGTTGATCCGATGTCATCGCATCAAACTTTGAACGAATTTCACTGTCCGTCATCGGCGCCTCGGGACCCCCACGCGCATGAATGTCCCCCGAACTCAGAACGCGACCATCCTTCAGTTCAATCGTTACATCGGACCATCGCGCGAGCGGGAAACGCGATGAATGTCGTTCGCATTCCTTCACGTCAATCAGCGGGAGAAGCTGGCCGACCGTCTGGTCAGCAAATGCTGCGAGCTGAACGTGGGACGGCCCAATTTCTCCGTGAGCGAGCATCGTCGCCACGGCGAAGGGAAGTGAATATTGCGCTTGCGACGTGGATTCCGGAATACCCGCGTAGAGCCGCGCAGCTTCTTCGAATGTGTTCACTGTGACCTTGGCAATGTCTGCGGCGTCGAACCGTGTTTCCTGTTGGAGATGCCAAACCGCATCAATTGCCGCGTGAGCCCAGCGGCAGATCGGATAGGGTTTGATATAGTTGAGATCGGTGGTCCAGAACGATCCCAGATCATCCCAGTGAGGTGCCACACCTGCCGCCTCCACGGTGATTGCAGGCGCTCCTGTAAACCCCTGTTCGGCCATGAGTAACGCACTTGTTCCGATCATCGCGCCCATTCCGGAGCCATCGTGCAGCATTGACGGGTTGTCGATCTCACGCATCATCTGGCTACGCGGCCCATGATATTCGGCAATCCCCAGAGCGTGTCGCAATGTCTCCTTGTCGCGCCCCCGCATTCGACAGCCCAACGCTGCAACGCCAAGTGCATTCCACGCGCCGGATGTGTGGTAGTCGGTGACCGTTGCGTGAAGGGCAATGGCGGCGCGGGCTGAGAATTCGTAGGCGATAACCATCGCTTTGAGTGCTTCGCGTCCGGTCAATTCTGGTCGATGGTGCGCAAAGGCAAATAGGGCAGGAACAATCGCACAACCAATGTGTCCGCGCGTGGGGTTGTAGCCGTCATGACCGTCGAGATTGTCGATCTGGCTGGCTGCAGCAAAAGCGGCTCCGGCCATGCTGGCGGTGCGGCCATCAAACAGGATGGGTGCTGCGCTCAGAGGATCGCTGGTGTTGTAGAGCGTGATGGCAGTTTCGCGTGCGATGCGTCCCGATTCCAGATCAGTTGCGCCGGCGGCGACACCGAGTGTATCGACGAGCAGGGTTGCTGCCCATTTCAGCGACTTTTCAGGGATTTCAGGGGTGTCCGACAACGCGAACCCGGCAATGCGGTCGAAGAGTTCGTGATCGGTTTTGGTGCGCTGGTCGCCCTTCATCGTCAGAACATCCCTGATTGTTGTTTCGGTCAGTGTGCGCCCGTTCAACGGGCCGTCTTCCCAGAAATGCGACCTGAAATTTTGGTTTGGACGTTCAAGGTGGAAGAACAAACCTGTTTGCGTTGGGGCCTGTACCTCCGTGCCCACTTGATTGTCGACCTCTCGCCTGTCTCAATGGACCAAACATTGTCGTCATATGAAGACGGGTCGCGGGTTTCCATGAACATCATCACAAATCATCCTCCCACGGAAGAATTGCAGGCGCTTGATGCGGCACATCACATGCACCCGTTCACAATGGGGAACGAGCTTGCCCAAAAAGGACCCAGGGTCATAACGCGCGCCAGCGGGGTTACGCTGACCGACTCCAATGGCGAAACCTATCTCGACGCGATGGCCGGGCTTTGGTGCGTGAATATCGGCTACGGGCGCGCTGAATTGGCGGAAGCCGCCGCGCGCCAAATGCGAGAGCTTCCCTACTACAACACGTTTTTCCAGACGTCGCATGTGCCCGCCATTGCTCTTGCGGCAAAGCTGGCAGAACTCGCCCCAGACGATCTCAATCATGTGTTTTTTGCAGGGTCCGGATCGGAGGCAAATGACACCAATATCCGGCTGGTTCGGTACTATTGGGCCTCAAAAGGAGAGCCCGACCGCAATATCATCATCGCGCGCAAGAATGGCTACCATGGTTCATCCATGGGCAGCGCCAGCCTTGGTGGCATGGCTGCGATGCATGCCCAGGGCGGCATGCCGATCCCGGACATCGAGCATATCGATCAGCCATACTGGTGGGGTGAAGGTGGTGATCTGAGCGCCGAAGAGTTCGGTCTTATGAGGGCGCAGGCGCTGGAGACCAAAATTCTCGCACTTGGCGCAGAGCGGGTGGCTGCATTCATCGCGGAGCCGGTCCAGGGGGCCGGTGGCGTGATCATTCCGCCGGAGACCTACTGGAGCGAGATCCAGCGGATCTGCGAAAAGTACGGCATTCTGCTCATAGCCGACGAAGTGATTTGCGGGTTCGGTCGGACCGGAAAATGGTTCGGAAGTGAGACGTTCAACATCAAACCGCACATCATGACCATCGCGAAAGGCGTGAGTTCCGGCTACGCGCCACTGGGAGCTTCAATTGTGTGCGATATGGTTGCCGAGCAAATCGCAACGACCGAGTTCAACCACGGCTACACCTATTCTGGACATCCCGTTTCCTGTGCGGTGGCGCTGGAAAATCTGCGCATCTTGGAAGAAGAAAACATCGTCGAGACTGTTGCCCAAACCACCGCACCTTTGCTGGCTGAGATGTGGACCGGGCTTGGTGACCACCCGCTCGTTGGCGAGACGCCCATTGTTGGCCTCATGGGATCGCTCGCCCTGACGCCCGACAAGGCAACCCGCGCGAAGTTTTCCTCTGATGTTGGAACGGTCGGGCTGATCTGCCGTGAGCACTGTTTCAACAATCGGCTCATCATGCGCCATGTGGGCGACCGCATGGTTATCTCACCGCCACTGATCATATCTGCTGATGAGATTGAACGGCTCGAGCAACGGGCGCGGACCGCGCTGGATCTCACCCTGGAAGACGTGAAGGCAATGGGACTCGTGTAGCGGCCACTCAATTTCAGGCCGCGGCTCCAATGGATTTGCGAACCACCAGATCGACGGGCCAGATTTCGTGTTCGCAACTGAGCATTTGACCGCGTTTGATGCCGGAAAGCCGCTCGGCAATGCGATATCCGGCGTTGCGAATGGGTGAACGGGTGCATGTGAGCGGAATTGAAAACAGGTCTGGTCGAAGATAGGCAAAGACATCGTCATGGGCGATGAGCGAAATGTCCTTGCCAATCACCAATCCCTTTTCCCGCAAGGCCCGTACGGCACCAACGGCAAGGATAAGGGATGAGCACAGCAATCCCGATATCTGAGTTTCTTCAACAAGTTGCAATGTGCTTCGATAGCTGAACTCTTCGTTCATTGCGCCATTGTGGATGGTGACTGCATCCTCTGGCAGGCCGGTGTCCGCAAGCGCGGATCGAACACCTTTTTCGCGATGGGCAGCGAAGGTGAGATAGGTCGGGCCGTTCAGGAAGCCGATCTGTTTGTGCCCCATGTTAAGGAGCAGTTTGGTCGCTTCATGGAAGCCACCCTCATTGTCGATGTCGACACAAGGGTAGGGGATTTTGTCCTGCATCGCGCGCCCATGGACGATGAATGGCAGACCGATTTCGGTGCACAACCCAATTCGCGGGTCGTCTTGTGCCGGTGCCGAAATGATAACGGAATCGACTTGCCGCGACCCGGCCAGCCGACGATAGGTTTCAAGCTCGTCTTCCTTTGCCGTCGGCGCAATGTGAATGTCAATGCCCGCTTTGGCGGCAGCGGCACCAGCGCCTGCCAGAAACTCCATCATCAGCGGATCTGTGGGCACGTCGTCATTGATTGTCATGACAAAGCCAATCGCACCTGCCTGCCCTGTGGCCAGGCGCCGTGCCGCGCTGTGGGGCCGGTATCCATAGGTGTTTGCGGCTTCAATCACACGCTTGCGCGTCTTTTCGCTGACCTCAGGATAACCGTTCAAAGCACGGCTCACCGTGGTTTGAGAAACGCCCAGTTCCTGTGCCAGCTTTTTGAGGTCCATCACCTGCTTCCGGTATTTGCAGACACTCCATTCAAAGCGATTTGGTTGCGTTGTGCAACGATTTTTTGCGTGTAAGCACTAATCGGCCGCATGATTGATTGGAAAAACTTATAATAAAAACAAATAGATAATTTAGAGATTCGCTGCCGCATCTCGCACGGAGTTATTGTGTTGACAGCGCCTGCGAAATTCGTTCAGTATGATTTTGCAAGCGCTTTGGAAACTTTTATTGTTCGGTTTCCCAAATCCTTTGTGCACCAATTGGGAGGAAAATTCATGAAAATACGTCGTCTCGTTACGGCACTTGCCGCCACGGCAGTTTTTGCCACCGGCACCGCCTGGGCCGCTGACCTTTCGATCGTTTCCGGCTCTGTTGGCCGCGACATCGAAATGCTGCGGGCAAATCTTGACAAGTTCGAAGCAAAAACCGGCCACAAGGTCTCCATCGTGGAGATGCCGCCTTCGACCACAGACCAGTTCGGCCAGTATCGCCTGTGGCTTTCCGCCGGAAACTCCGACATCGACGTCTACCGCACAGACGTGATCTGGGCGCCTCAGCTAGCCAACCATCTGGTCGATCTGACCGAAGCGGCAAAGGATGTGGCGAAAGATCATTTCCCGTCGATCATCGAGTCTCAAACGGTGAACGGCAAGCTCGTTGCGATCCCGATGTTTACGGACGCGCCGGCTCTTTATTACCGCAAGGATCTGCTTGAAAAATATGGTGCAACGCCACCATCCACCTGGGCAGAACTGACCGAAATCGCCGCCAAGGTTCAAAAGGGCGAGCGCGATGGCGGAACCTCCGATTTCCATGGCTTTGTGTTCCAGGGTGCAGCCTACGAGGGTCTGACCTGTGACGCATTGGAATGGGTAAAATCTTCCGGCGGCGGGCAGATTGTTGAACCGGACGGCACAATCTCGATCAACAATGACAAAGCCGCCGCTGCTCTCAACATGGCCAAAGGCTGGGTTGGAACCATCGCACCGGAAGGTGTGCTCGGGTACAAGGAAGAAGATGCCCGCGGTGTCTGGCAGACTGGCAAGGCTGCGTTCATGCGTAACTGGCCTTATGCCTATTCACTCGGCAACAGCGACGATTCCGCAGTGAAAGACAAATTCGGGGTCGTGCCGCTTCCCTCCGGCGGCGCTGGATCAGCAGCCACGCTCGGTGGCTGGAACCTGGCTGTTTCGAAATATTCGAAAAACCCGGATGCTGCGACCGAGCTGGCTCTGTTCCTTGCCTCACTTGAGGTTCAGAAGACCCGTGCCACGGAACTGTCACGTCTGCCAACCATCATTAGCCTCTACGAAGATGCCGATGTGGCCGCCAAGCAGCCGATCATTCCGCAGTGGAAAGATATCTTCCTGAATGCCGTGCCGCGTCCATCGGCTCCAACCAAGAAAGACTACAACGAAGTCTCGAAGGAATTCTGGACCGCCGTGCACAACACCATGTCTGGCAATGGCACAGCCGAACAGAACCTTGCCAAGCTGGAAGGTCGCCTGAAGCGGCTCAAAGGATCGGGCTGGTAATTCCTTACAATAACCGGATTGCCCGTGGCTCAATTCGAACGCTTTAGCCACGGGCACTTGCCCTCCTGATTGATACGGACCGGGCGCTTCTCCTCCTTTCGAGAGCGCCCGCTCTGAACCCTCTCTCACCGACCGAACGGTCTGAGATCCTGTGATCGCAATGAGCTGGACGCAGCAGCCATGCTGACCACCAACCCTTTCACCTGTGTTGGACGCAATTCATGTCTTCGCAATCCACCACACAATCGGCAGAACTGAGCAACCTCCAGCGGGAGCGTAAACGCACGGCGTTTCTGTTTCTGGCCCCCATGATCGTGGTGCTTTTCGCCGTTGCCGGTTACCCGCTCATCAAGACGATCTGGTTCGGCTTCACCGACGCCTCGCTCGACGATCTTACCGGGGCGAAATGGTTTGGTTTCAACAACTATCTTGAATGGGTCGACTATGGCGGTGGCGAGGGCGAGTATTTTGGCCTTCTTGCTGACAGTGAGTGGTGGAGTGCGGTCTGGAACACAGTCTATTTCTCCGCCGTTTCGGTTTTCTTTGAAACACTGTTCGGCACAATCGTGGCACTCGTGCTCCATGCAGAGTTCAAGGGCCGTGGCCTAATCCGCGCTGCTGTTCTCGTTCCCTGGGCCATTCCCACCATCGTTTCTGCAAAAATGTGGGCGTGGATGATGAACGATCAGTTCGGCATTTTGAACGATCTGTTCCTCACGTTTGGCTTTATTTCTGAACCCATTGCCTGGACAGCGTCCGCCGACACCGCGATGCTTGCTGTTCTCATTGTTGATGTGTGGAAGACCACGCCATTCATGGCGCTGCTCATCCTTGCAGCCCTTCAGATGATCCCGAAAGATATCTACGAGGCCGCAGAAATTGACGGCGTTCACCCCGTGAAGGTGTTCTTCCGTGTGACGCTGCCGCTTATTCGTCCAGCCCTTGCTGTCGCGATCATCTTCCGCACGCTTGATGCGCTGCGCGTCTTCGACCTTATCTATGTGCTGACACCCAACAATTCGCAGACCAAATCGATGAGTGTGTTTGCGCAGGAGAACCTCTTTCAGTTCGACAAGTTCGCTTATGGGTCCGCCGCATCCACCCTGCTTTTCCTCGTGATCGCAGGCATCACCCTTCTCTACATCAGACTTGGAAAGGTGCAGTTCGATGGAGGGCGTTGAGGTGAACAAACTGATCAAAACAGGCCTGTTCTACCTGCTGGTGGGATTCATTCTGGTGACTGCCTTGTTCCCGTTTTATTACGCGATCATCACCAGTTTCAAAGGTGGAACGGCGATCTTTGAGGTCACCTATCTGCCCAACGATATTTCGCTCGCCAACTATATTGGCGTGCTGACGCACGGTTCGTTTCCGCAGAACTTCTTGAACTCGATTTTTGTGTCGTCGGTTGTGGTGATCATCTCCCTGTTCCTGGCGGTCACTGCGTCCTTTGCGCTGGCCAGGATTCGGTTCCGTGGGCGCGGACTGCTGCTGATCACCATCCTCTCCGTATCGATGTTCCCGCAGGTTGCCGTGCTTGCCGGTCTGTTTGAGATGATCCGGGCGTTCGGGCTCTACAACACGCTTTGGTCGCTGATCATTTCCTACATGATCTTCACCCTGCCGTTCACGGTCTGGGTGCTCACCACCTTCATGCGGGATCTTCCGGTTGAGATTGAGGAAGCGGCGATCGTTGACGGTGCCTCAAGCTGGGTGATCGTGTCGAAAGTGTTCCTGCCGCTCATGTGGCCGGCGCTTGTGACCACCGGCCTGCTGGCATTCATTGCCGCGTGGAACGAATTCCTGTTCGCGCTTACCTTTGTTTCCAACAATGACACACGCACCGTACCGGTCGCGATAGCCCTGATCTCCGGGGCATCCTCTCAGGAAATCCCGTGGGGGCCCATTATGGCGGCGTCCGTCGTGGTGACCGTGCCATTGGTCATTCTGGTTCTCATTTTCCAACGTCGGATCATTTCCGGCCTCACGGCAGGCGGGGTGAAGGGATGATTGCGAAAGCCAAACACCATCCTCTGGGGAGGAAGCGCTCATGACGAGCCTGAAACTTGAAAATGTCTGCAAAAGCTTTGGTGCCGTGGACGTGCTGCGCAACGTCAATCTGGACATCAAAAGCGGTGAGTTTGTTGTTTTTGTCGGTCCGTCCGGCTGCGGCAAATCCACGTTGCTGCGCATCATTTCCGGATTGGAGGACATCACATCTGGAACGCTGAGTTTCGAAGATGAAGTGGTCAACAAGCTCACGCCGTCGCAACGCGGTATCGCGATGGTGTTCCAGTCCTATGCGCTTTATCCGCACATGACTGTCTACGATAATATGGCCTTTGGCATGAAGTTGCAGGGTGGTCAGGGCAAGGCAGAAATCGACAAGCGCGTGCGCGAAGCAGCAGCGATTTTGCAGGTTGATCAATATCTTGATCGCTTGCCCAAACAGCTATCTGGCGGTCAGCGTCAGCGGGTCGCCATCGGGCGCGCGATTGTGCGCGATCCTTCCGTGTTCCTGTTTGACGAACCGCTTTCAAATCTCGACGCCGCACTGCGCGTGCAAACACGCATCGAAATAGCCCGTCTGCATGAGACCATGGCCGACACCACCATGATCTATGTGACCCATGATCAGGTAGAAGCCATGACGCTGGCGGACCGGATTGTTGTTTTGCGTGATGGCGTTGTGGAACAGGTGGGTTCGCCGATGGAACTCTACCATCGTCCTACAAATCTGTTCGTGGCGCAATTTATCGGATCGCCCGCGATGAACATTCTCGATGGTGTTGCTTCGTCAAACGGTGCTTCGGTGATGATACCGCGCCCCTCATCGGACCCGCTTGCGCTCGATCTGAAAGATTCATCAGGTCGGCTCGACAAAGTCCAACTTGGCGTTCGACCTGAAGATCTTGTCGTGGCAGACGGCCAGACCTCGCTTTTTGAAGGCACGATCAGCTATCTGGAGCAGCTTGGCGAGGTGCAACATGCCTATGTGGATTTGGCCGCGCACTCGAAGCCATTGATCGCGAAATTACCGTCGGATGCACAGCTTTCACGTGGCGAGACCATTCATCTCACTGCGGCAACTGACAATCTCAAACTGTTCGATGCGGACGGAAAGGCGGTTGCTTTCGCAGCCTGACAAGTCCCCTCAACGCTAAGGAACTAAAAATGACAAAAATCGTTCTGGTTGGCGCCGGAAGTGTTCAGTTCGGCTGCGGCACACTAGGGGATATCTTCACCAGCTCCGTGCTTGATGGCGCTGAAATTGCTCTGCACGATATCGATGCCGAAGCAGTTGGCAAGGTGCTCGACGTGGCGCGGGCTTATGTGTCCGACCACGGGTTGAGCCAGACGGTGACTGCAGGCACGGACCTCAAAGCCGCTCTGCAAGGGGCTGATTTTGTGATCATCTCCATTGAAGTCGGCGACCGTTTTGCGCTGTGGGAACAGGACTGGCGCGTGCCGCAGCAATACGGGATCAATCAGGTCTATGGGGAGAACGGTGGTCCGGGAGGGCTGTTCCATGCGCTTCGGATCATCCCGCCGATCCTCGATATTTGTCAGGCGGTCATGGATGTCGCGCCCGACGCGACCGTGTTCAACTACTCAAACCCGATGAGCCGCATCTGCACCACGGCGATGCGGAAGTTCCCCGAACTGAAGCTCATTGGCATGTGCCACGAAATAGCATCGCTCGAACGGCACCTGGCTCCGCTGCTGGGCGTTGACCGTTCGGACCTTCACTATCGCGCGGCAGGCCTCAACCACTTCTCTGTGCTGCTTGAAGCAACGGTGAACGGGAGGGACGTTTACGACGACGTACGCGCGAAAGCGCCTGCCTATTTCTCATCGCTCCCTGGCTATAGCGAGCTTCTGGCGCACCACAAGGCCACGGGCGAGGTGGTTGAAACCGAAGGATTCTGGAACAGGCCTGATATCCAGGCAAGCTCCGTGCGTCCCTGGTCAGATCGCTGGTTGTTTGCGGAAGTTCTGGAACGCTTTGGCATGTTGCCCATCACGACTGACAGCCACTTTGGCGAATATATCACCTGGGCAAAT
>JBCCGR010000027.1:0-56707 GCA_039029195.1 Pseudomonadota bacterium | reverse complement strand
GATCTTGCATCAACGGGCGAGTGCCTGGTACGAACAAAACGGCTTCAGGGCCGAAGCGATCCTGCACGCGATTGCGGCAGAAGATTTCATCAAAGCCGCGTTTGCCGAAGAAGATGGCACTCGAACTCTTCAAGCCGTTCATCTACTCACGGCTTGATGCGAAGGGTTACTCTTCAACGGTGAAGCAGGCCAAAAAGCTGGTCGAGAAGGAAAAGCCGGAAGTCTGGGATATCCTGGACGAGGTGATCCGCGAGCATCCGGTTCTGTTGAACCGTGCACCGACGCTTCACCGTCTTGGCATTCAGGCATTCGAACCCGTGCTGATTGAAGGCAAAGCGATTCAGCTTCATCCGCTGGTTTGTGCAGCGTTCAATGCCGACTTCGATGGTGACCAGATGGCCGTTCACGTGCCGCTGTCGCTCGAAGCGCAGCTTGAAGCACGCGTTCTGATGATGTCGACCAACAACATCCTGCATCCGGCCAACGGTCAGCCGATCATTGTGCCATCGCAGGACATCGTGCTTGGTCTATATTACCTCTCGCTTGTTGCTGAAAACGAGCCGGGTGAGGGGATGATGTTTGCCGACATGGGCGAATTGCATCACGCCATTGAAACCGGCGTCGTGACCCTGCATTCCAAGATCAAGGGACGCTACAAATCAGTCGATGCGGAAGGCAATCCGATCTCCGAGATCGTCGACACCACACCGGGTCGCATGATCATCGGCGAATTGCTGCCGAAGAACCCGGGCGTTCCGTTCGACATCTGCAATCAGGAAATGACCAAAAAGAACATTTCCGCCATGATTGATCGCGTCTATCGCAACTGCGGTCAGAAGGACACGGTGATCTTCTGTGACCGCATCATGCAGCTTGGCTTTAGCCACGCCTGTCGTGCGGGCATTTCGTTCGGCAAGGACGACATGGTGATCCCGGACACCAAGGCGAAAATGATTGCCGACACGCAGACTCAGGCCAAGGAGTTCGAACAGCAGTACAATGACGGTCTGATCACCCAGGGCGAGAAGTACAACAAGGTTGTTGATGCCTGGGCGAAATGTTCCGACCGTGTTGCTGATGAAATGATGGGTGGCCTGCGCTCGGTTCAGTTCGACGAGGAAACCGGACGTCAGAAGCAGATGAATTCCATCTACATGATGTCCCACTCCGGTGCTCGTGGTTCACCTGCGCAGATGAAGCAGCTTGCCGGTATGCGTGGTCTGATGGCCAAGCCGTCGGGTGAAATCATCGAAACACCGATCATCTCGAACTTTAAAGAAGGTCTGACCGTGATGGAGTACTTCAACTCCACCCACGGTGCTCGTAAGGGTCTGGCTGATACGGCCCTGAAGACTGCCAACTCCGGATACCTGACGCGTCGTCTGGTTGATGTGGCGCAGGACTGCATCATCAACGAAACTGATTGTGGCACCACCAATGGTCTCACAATGCAGGCGATTGTTGATGCCGGTCAGGTGGTTGCTTCGCTCGGCCAGCGCATTGTTGGTCGCGCAGCGGCAGAGGACGTTGTTCACCCTGCCAGCCAGGAAGTGATTGTTGGAGCAGGTGAATCCATTGAGGACGAACATGTTGCAGCGATTGAATCCGCCGGCATTCAGCAGGTGAAAATCCGCTCTGCGCTGACCTGTGAGACCCGTTCGGGCATCTGCTCTGTTTGTTATGGTCGCGACCTGGCGCGTGGTACGCCGGTCAACCTTGGTGAAGCGGTTGGTGTTATCGCCGCCCAATCAATCGGCGAACCGGGCACCCAGCTCACCATGCGAACGTTCCACATTGGTGGTACCGCGCAGGTGGTCGATACCTCGTTCATTGAAGCTGCCTATGACGGTAAGGTTGCCATCCGCAACCGCAACGTTGTGCGCGACTCCGACAATCGCCTGATGGTGATGGGCCGCAACATGGCTGTTCAGATCCTCGACGATCAGGGCAATGAACAAGCATCGCACAAACTGACCTATGGTTCGCGCCTGCATGTTGATGAAGGCGACGAGATCAAACGCGGCCAGCGCATCGCTGAGTGGGACCCATACACACGTCCGATCCTCAACGCAGTTGATGGTACCGTCGAGTTTGAGGATCTGGTTGATGGTATTTCCGTTCAGGAAACCACCGATGAATCAACCGGTATCACCAAGCGTATCGTTGTGGACTGGCGCGCTAACCCACGCGGTGCTGATCTGAAGCCTGCGATGGTCATCAAGGACAAGGAAGGCAACATCCTGAAACAGGAACGTGGCGGTGACGCGCGCTTCCTTCTTTCGGTAGACGCGATCCTCTCGGTTGAGCCGGGTGCTGATGTGAAAGCCGGTGACGTTCTGGCGCGTATTCCAATGGAATCCGCCAAAACGAAAGACATCACCGGTGGTCTGCCACGCGTTGCGGAACTGTTCGAAGCCCGGCGTCCGAAAGATGCTGCGGTGATTGCGGAGATTGACGGCACCATCCGTTATGGCCGCGATTACAAGAACAAGCGCCGCATCATGATCGAATCCAGCGATGAGACGGTGGAATCGACGGAATATCTCATTCCGAAGGGCAAGCCGTTCCATCTTCAGGATGGTGACCCGATTGAAAAGGGTGACTACATTCTCGATGGCAACCCTGCACCGCACGACATTCTGGCGATCAAGGGCGTTGAGGCACTTGCCTCTTACCTCGTCAACGAGATCCAGGAAGTCTACCGCTTGCAGGGTGTGGGCATCAACGACAAGCACATTGAAGTGATTGTTCGCCAGATGCTGCAGAAGGTGGAAATCAGCGATCCCGGTGAATCTGGCCTCATTCGTGGCGAGCAGATGGACCGCATCGAGCTCGACATCATGAATGAGAAGCTGGAAGAAGAGGGCAGGACACCTGCCTCGGGAACACCGGTTCTTTTGGGCATCACCAAAGCGAGCCTGCAGACCCGTTCGTTCATCTCAGCGGCGTCCTTCCAGGAGACAACCCGCGTGCTGACCGAAGCTGCCGTTTCCGGCAAGGTCGACACGCTGGAAGGCCTGAAGGAAAACATCATCGTGGGTCGCCTGATCCCGGCGGGTACCGGCGGTATGATGAACCAGGTTCGTCGCATTGCGAATTCACGCGATGACCTGATTCTCGATGAGCGCCGCAAGATGCATGAGGCAGAAGCCGCATTGATCGCCGATCTGAGCGAGCAGCCTCAGCCAGAGGAAGCTGCGGAGTAAACCTGGGTGGCGAGCAGATCTTTCTCTTCATCGTCATCCCGGCCTTTATGGCCGGAATCCACGGCAGCTCTGGCGAAATAAATGGATTCCGCCCCTAAAGGGCGGAATGACGCCATCTAACCGGGTTTGATAGGCTCGGACTCTGTTGTGGAAGATCACACTTTAGCCGCCTACAGGATTCCCTGAGGGCGGCTTTTTCGTGTGTTGCGTTGTTTCGGTCCAATTTCATTGTACTCGAGGTCGCCACCTGTGAACTCTCTCACATTTGTGACACACGATTGCGTTAACCATTGCGGCCAAACTTTGCCTAAGTCTTAACAATTGGTATATAGATGCCGATTGAAGTTTGTTGCATGCGGTGTTGCTGGAGGGGTCCTGGCCTTTCGTATGCGCGAGGAGACAGTTTCATGCGTCAAGAATTGATGAATAGATCAGCACAATCTCGCACCCCTTCCATTGCTCGCGTGATTGGAGTGGCTGTGATTGCGGCGGCCCCGTTTATCCTGTCGGCCTGTACATCAACAACCGCAACATCATCTTACGGCGCGCCGAATATCGACCGTGACCGGCTGCTTGGCGTTGACCCTGGCACAATTGCCCGAAATCGCGCAGCCTCCCGCCGTGCCCAGGCCTACAGCTTCAACTACGACGCCATTTACGCATCGCGGCTCGATAATGATGTTTCTGTCACCGCCTTTGACTATTCGAAGATGAACAAGCGCTATCTGCGTCAGGTGGTGCGATTCTATGGTCCTGAAGCTCCTGGCACCATCGTGGTCGATGCAACGGCTCCATTCCTTTATCTGGTTCTCGATGGCGGCATGGCGATGCGATACGGCATCGCTGTGGGCAAGGAAGGTTTCGGCTGGGTTGGCAATGCCAAGCTCCAGTGGAAACAAGCATGGCCGACCTGGACCCCACCGTCTGAAATGATTGCCCGCAAGCCATCGTTGGCGAAGTACAAGGAAGGCATGCAGGGCGGTCCGCAAAACCCGTTGGGTGCTCGGGCCATGTATCTGTTCAAGAATGGCAAAGACACTATGTATCGGATCCATGGCACCAACAAGCCATTCTCGATTGGCAAGAAAGCATCCAGTGGCTGCTTCCGTATGATCAATCAGGATGTGATCGATCTCTATTCGCGGGTGAAGAACGGTGCGCAGGTTTTGGTCCGTCCGAACGTGACATCTGCGGACACCGAAACCATCTGATTCTCGCGTCGTTTTCAGACTGAGACACTGAGATAGCTGGAAGCCACCTGATGTTGGCTTCCAAAGGGCTGTACTCGCTCGTTGGTATCCCGGTTATGGTGATGGAGAGAGGCTGAATTCCGCCCTTTCTGCAGGAAAATCAGAAATTTCGCCCTTTCCATCAATTTTCAAACCAAGGCGGGGTTGACGGGGTAAGCGGCAAGACGTAGATACCGCCTCGTTCAGGGCTGATGTGAGCTTTGCACGTTCGATGCGCCATGCGTTGAAGGACAGCTCAGACACAGTTCGAATTGACGAATACAACTGATCGCAACACGACCGCGCCTTCGGTGTGGTCCTCTGTATTGGCGGGCACCTTGGCAACAAAGTTGCTGCAGGGCGCTCTTTTGCACGTGGACATCCCGTTTCGTGCAAAACGGTTGTTGCATTTGTCTTGAAACGCAGATTTTGCCGGATTCCGGCTTGGTCGCGCGAGTTGAGGGGCAAGGTGCCCAGCTCCCGTGCGGCGATTGAGAAAAAGGTTGAACAATGCCGACCATCAACCAGTTGGTTCGCAATCCACGCAAAGCGCCTGTAAAGCGCAACAAGGTTCCAGCCATGGAAGCTTGTCCTCAAAAGCGTGGCGTTTGCACTCGTGTTTACACAACCACACCGAAGAAGCCGAACTCGGCGCTTCGTAAGGTTGCCAAAATTCGTCTGACCAACGGCTTTGAAGTTATCGGCTACATCCCGGGTGAGGGGCACAATCTTCAGGAGCACTCCGTGGTGATGATCCGCGGCGGTCGCGTGAAGGACCTTCCTGGTGTTCGCTATCACATCATTCGCGGTGTTCTGGATACCCAGGGCGTGAAAGACCGCAAGCAGCGCCGTTCGAAATACGGCGCCAAGCGTCCGAAGTAAGCGGGAAGAGTTAGAATATGTCACGCCGCCATAGAGCTGAAAAACGCGTCGTCAACCCGGACCCGAAATTCGGTGATCTGGTTCTGTCCAAGTTCATGAATTCCATCATGCTGGACGGCAAGAAGTCCGTTGCAGAATCAATCGTTTACGGTGCACTGGATCGCATGGAAGAAAAGGCCCGTCAGGACCCTGTCGCCATGTTCCACAATGCGCTGGAAAATGTGATGCCGAACCTCGAAGTTCGCTCCCGCCGCGTTGGTGGTGCAACTTATCAGGTTCCTGTTGAGGTTCGTACTGAGCGTAAGCAGGCTCTGGCCATTCGCTGGGTTATCTCTGCAGCCCGCAAGCGCAACGAGACCACAATGGTTGAGCGTCTTTCCGGCGAGCTCCTGGATGCTGCCAACAACCGTGGCGCAGCTGTTAAGAAGCGCGAAGACACGCACAAGATGGCTGAAGCCAACCGCGCCTTCTCGCATTACCGCTGGTAACGCATAGACACTGACCGACCGAAACATCAGGTTTAACGCAAAGAGCAATTCCGATGGCCCGCGAATACGATCTTAAAGATTATCGTAACTTCGGCATCATGGCCCACATTGATGCTGGCAAGACCACGACCACTGAACGCATTCTGTACTACACTGGCAAAAGCCATAAGATTGGTGAAGTTCACGATGGCGCAGCCACCATGGACTGGATGGAGCAAGAGCAGGAGCGTGGCATCACGATCACGTCCGCTGCAACCACCACGTTCTGGGAAGGGCGCGACGGCAAGAAGCGTCGCTTCAACATCATTGACACCCCAGGCCACGTTGACTTCACCATTGAGGTTGAGCGTTCCCTGCGTGTGCTCGACGGTGCGATTGCCCTTTTGGATGCCAATGCCGGTGTTGAGCCTCAGACCGAAACAGTCTGGCGTCAGGCAAACAAATACAACGTGCCGCGCATGATCTTCGTCAACAAGATGGATAAGCTTGGTGCTGATTTCTATCGTTCAGTTGAGATGATCAAAGAGCGTCTTGGTGCCAAGCCGCTGGTGATGCAGCTCCCGATTGGTGCTGAAAACGAGTTCGCTGGTGTTGTCGATCTCATTGAGATGAAGGCACTGGTCTGGAAGTCTGAAAATCTTGGTGCTGAGTGGGATGTCGTGGATATCCCGGATGATCTCAAGGACAAGGCTGAAGAATACCGCGAAGCTATGATCGAGATGGCCGTGGAAGTCGAAGATGACGCCATGGAAGCCTATCTTGAAGGCGAAATGCCGGACAATGATCGCCTGCGTGAATTGATCCGCAAAGGCACCTGTAACGTTGAGTTCTTCCCAACGTTCTGTGGAACCGCCTTTAAGAACAAAGGTGTGCAGCCGCTTCTTGATGCAGTGGTTGATTTCCTGCCAAGCCCGCTCGACATTCCTGCGATCAAGGGTATCGATCCGAAAGACGACAGCGACACAGTTCGCAATTCTTCCGACGAAGAGCCGCTTTCGATCCTTGCGTTCAAGATCATGAACGACCCGTTCGTTGGTTCGCTCACCTTCTGCCGCATCTATTCCGGCAAGTTGGAAGCCGGTTCTTCGGTGCTCAACACCGTGAAGAACAAGCGTGAGCGCATTGGTCGTATGTTGGAAATGCACTCCAACAGCCGCGAAGACATCAAGGAAGCCTTTGCAGGTGACATTGTTGCCATCGCTGGTCTGAAGGAAACCACCACAGGGGACACGCTTTGTGATCCGCTGAAGCCGGTGATCCTGGAGCGTATGGAATTCCCCGAGCCAGTGATTGAGATCGCGATTGAACCAAAAACCAAGGGCGACCAGGAAAAGATGGGCCTCGCGCTCAATCGTCTGGCTGCAGAAGATCCAAGCTTCCGCGTGAAATCTGATGAAGAATCAGGTCAGACCATCATTGCTGGAATGGGCGAGCTTCATCTCGACATTCTGGTTGATCGCATGAAACGTGAATTCAAGGTGGATGCGAACATCGGTGCGCCGCAGGTTGCTTACCGTGAGACCATCACCCGCGAAGCCGAAGTCGATTATACGCACAAGAAACAGTCCGGTGGTTCCGGTCAGTTTGCACGTGTGAAGATCGTATTTGCTCCAACCACCAAGGAAGAGGGCGAAGACTTCATCTTCGAGAGCAAGATCGTTGGCGGTAACGTGCCGAAGGAATACATCCCGGGTGTTGAAAAGGGCATCAAGTCGGTTCTGGACTCTGGTCCTGTTGCAGGCTTCCCGATGCTCGGTGTGAAGGCCACGCTCCAAGACGGTGCCTACCACGATGTGGACTCCAGTGTGCTGGCCTTTGAGATCGCTTCCCGTGCCGCCTTCCGCGAAGGCGCACAGAAGGCCGGTGCCAAACTGCTTGAGCCCATCATGAAGGTGGAAGTTGTGACACCTGAAGACTATATGGGCGACGTGATTGGTGATCTGAATTCCCGCCGTGGACAGATCGCTGGCACCGAGTCTCGTGGTATCGACCAGGTCGTCAGCGCAATGGTGCCACTTGCCAACATGTTTGGTTACGTGAACAACCTGCGCTCCATGAGCCAGGGACGTGCCCAGTACACCATGCAGTTCGACCATTATGAGCAGGTGCCGCAGGCCGTTGCTGATGAGGTCATTGAGAAATACGCGTAAGCGTCACGAGTTATCCCGGCGCGTGAATGAAGGCGCGCCGAGAAAGAGTTGAGTTCTGAGCAGGCCCGAAGAAGCGGGTTTGGTTGAGAAAATGGAGAGCCCAAATGGCAAAAGAAAAGTTTGAAAGAACAAAGCCGCACTGCAACATCGGCACCATTGGTCACGTTGATCATGGCAAGACCACGCTGACGGCGGCCATCACAAAATATTTTGGCGACTTCAAAGCCTACGATGAAATCGACGGCGCGCCAGAAGAAAAAGCACGCGGCATAACCATCTCAACGGCTCACGTTGAATATGAGACCGAGAACCGCCACTATGCACACGTCGACTGCCCAGGCCACGCTGACTATGTGAAGAACATGATCACTGGTGCTGCTCAGATGGACGGCGCGATCCTGGTTTGCTCCGCTGCTGACGGCCCAATGCCTCAGACCCGTGAGCACATCCTGCTTGCTCGTCAGGTTGGTGTGCCTGCTCTGGTTGTTTTCCTGAACAAGGTTGATCAGGTGGACGACGAAGAGCTTCTGGAACTGGTTGAAATGGAAGTTCGTGAACTTCTCGACACCTACGAGTTCCCAGGTGACGACATTCCGATCGTCAAGGGTTCTGCCCTTGCTGCGATGGAAGGCAACAACCCTGAAATCGGTGAAAACGCGATCAAGGAACTGATGGAACAGGTAGACAGCTACATTCCTCAGCCTGAGCGTCCCGTTGACCAGCCATTCCTGATGCCGATCGAAGACGTGTTCTCGATCTCCGGTCGTGGTACGGTTGTTACCGGTCGTGTCGAGCGTGGCGTGATCAATGTTGGTGACGAAATCGAAATCGTTGGCATCAAGGACACTCAGAAAACCACCTGTACTGGTGTTGAAATGTTCCGCAAGCTGCTTGATCGCGGTGAAGCTGGCGACAACATTGGTGCCCTGATCCGTGGTATCGACCGCGACAAGGTTGAGCGTGGCCAGGTTCTTTGTAAGCCAGGATCCGTTACCCCGCACACCAAGTTCAAGGCAGAAGCCTACATCCTGACCAAGGAAGAGGGTGGCCGTCATACGCCATTCTTCACCAACTACCGTCCTCAGTTCTACTTCCGTACGACTGACGTGACCGGTGTTTGCGCGCTTCCAGAAGGCACGGAAATGGTTATGCCTGGTGACAACGTGGAAATGGAAGTCGAGCTCATCGTGCCAATCGCGATGGAAGACCGTCTTCGCTTCGCGATCCGCGAAGGTGGCCGCACCGTTGGTGCCGGCATCGTTGCAAGCATCATCGAGTAAGTCTCATCAGGGTGCGCGGACCGTCTGCGCACCCTGTTCTTTTGGATCGTAAGGACGCCAAAACATGAACGGTCAAAATATCCGCATTCGCCTGAAGGCGTTTGACCACCGCATCCTCGACACGTCGACCCGGGAAATCGTTTCCACGGCAAAGCGTACGGGTGCTCAGGTTCGCGGGCCGGTGCCGCTTCCAACCCGGATTGAGAAGTACACCGTCAACCGTTCTCCCCACATCGACAAGAAGTCGCGTGAGCAGTTCGAAATGCGGACGCACAAGCGTTTGCTCGACATTGTTGATCCGACTCCGCAGACCGTTGACGCCCTGATGAAGCTCGACCTCGCTGCCGGTGTGGATGTGGAGATCAAACTCTAGGGAAAAGGACTGTTTCTTTTCCTGCACCAGCCCGAACTGCACATCGATTGTGTGACGGGCGCTCAGGGTAGGGCTCTTGTGAGCCATGCATCTGAAAAAACAGATTAATTTGACCAGATGATGCGTTTCGACAGTCTGGTTTAAAGGGAAGTGAACCAATGCGTTCAGGAGTGATTGCGCAGAAGCTGGGCATGACACGCGTCTACACAAACGAAGGTGTCAATGTACCTGTCACGGTTCTCCGTATGGAGAATTGCCAGGTCGTATCCCAGCGCACCGAAGACAAGAATGGCTACAGCGCCGTTCAGCTTGGTGCTGGTCAGGTGCGTGTGAAAAATGTTTCCAAGCCAATGCGCGGCCACTTTGCCGTTGCAAAGGTAGAGCCGAAGCGGAAGCTGGCTGAGTTCCGGGTTTCTCCTGAGAACATGATTGACGTTGGTGCCGAAATCACCGCCGATCATTTTGTTCCAGGTCAGAAGGTCGATGTGACCGGAACCACGATTGGTAAGGGTTTTGCCGGTGCCATGAAACGCCACAACTTTGGTGGTCTTCGCGCGTCTCACGGCGTGTCCATCTCGCACCGTTCCCATGGGTCCACTGGTCAGTGCCAGGATCCGGGTAAGGTTTTCAAAGGCAAGAAAATGGCTGGCCACATGGGTTCCACCCGCGTGACCACCCAGAACGTCGAGATTGTGAAAACGGACGTTGAACGCGGCCTGATCCTCATCAAAGGTTCGGTTCCAGGCTCCAAGGGATCCTGGATCATGGTTCGCGATGCCGTGAAAAAGGCTCGCCCGGAAGACGCTCCAATGCCTGCAGCCATCCGTGGAAACGGTGCAGCAGCGGCCGAGGCTGAAAGCGGGGAGGCAGAATAATGAAACTCTCCGTAACTTCACTTGATGGCAAGGACGCAGGCAATGTCGACCTTTCCGACGCTGTGTTCGCACTGGAGCCTCGTTCCGACATTCTCCAGCGGATGGTTCGCTATCAGCTTGCCAAACGTCGTGCTGGCACCCATCAGACCAAGGGCCGTTCGGACATCAATCGCACCGGCGCGAAGATGTACCGCCAGAAGGGTACCGGTAATGCGCGTCACCATGCGGCATCTGCTCCCCAGTTTCGTGGCGGTGGCAAGGCACACGGACCCCAGTCCCGCAGCCATGCTCATGATCTGCCGAAGAAGTTTCGTGCTCTGGCTCTGCGTCATGCGCTGTCTGCAAAGGCAAAAGACGGTAGCCTGGTTGTCGTAGACAATGTTGCGGCTGACGCACCAAAGACGTCGGCGCTCAAGGGTCAGCTTTCAAAGCTTGGTTGGTCGAATGCGTTGATCGTTGGTGGCGCTGAAGTTGACAACAACTTCCAGATGGCTGCCCGCAACATCCCGCATCTCGATGTGCTGCCGGTTCAGGGCATCAATGTGTACGACATTCTGCGTCGCGACACTCTGGTGCTTTCCAAAGCTGCGGTGGAAGCTCTTGAGGAGCGTTTCAAATGACCGACATTCGCAATTATGACGTGATCCTGTCACCAGCGATTACCGAAAAGGCCACCATGGCCTCTGAGGCCAATCAGGTGGTGTTCAATGTGGATCGCCGGGCAACCAAGCCCGAAATAAAACGTGCCATTGAAGATCTCTTTGGTGTGAAGGTTAAGGCCGTCAACACATTGCAGCGCAAAGGCAAGATCAAGCGGTTCCGCGGTCATCTTGGCAAGCAAAGTGATGTGAAGAAGGCAATCGTTACGCTGATGGACGGCCAGTCCATCGATGTGACGACCGGTCTTTGATGATCCGGGAGAAGGTTTGAACCAATGGCTTTGAAGAAGTTTAATCCAACGACCCCGGGCCAGCGCCAGCTGGTGATCGTGGATCGTTCCGGCCTCTGGAAAGGCAAGCCGGTCAAGACTCTGACCGAGGGCCTGACCAAATCGGGTGGCCGTAACAATGTGGGTCGCATGACCTCCCGCCATATCGGTGGTGGTCACAAGCGCACCTACCGCAAGATCGATTTCAAGCGTCGCAAGTTCGACGTTTCGGCAACGGTCGAGCGCATTGAATATGATCCGAACCGGACTGCGTTCATTGCACTCATCAAATATGATGATGGCGAACTGTCCTACATCCTGGCGCCTCAGCGTCTGGCCGTTGGTGACAAGGTGATTGCTTCTGCCTCTGCAGACGTGAAGCCAGGCAACGCGATGCCGCTCTCGGGCATTCCGGTTGGCACCATCATCCACAACATCGAGATGAAGCCAGGCAAGGGCGGTCAGATTGCCCGTTCCGCTGGTACCTATGCTCAGCTTGTTGGTCGTGATGGCACATTTGCCATTCTGCGTCTGAATTCTGGTGAGCAACGTCTGATCCACGCAACCTGCATGGCGACCGTTGGTGCGGTGTCCAATCCGGACAATTCCAACACCAATATGGGTAAAGCCGGTCGCAATCGCTGGATGGGTCGCCGTCCATCGGTTCGCGGTGTCGCCATGAACCCGGTCGATCACCCGCACGGTGGTGGTGAGGGTCGTTCTTCGGGTGGTCGTCACCCGGTTACGCCTTGGGGCAAGCCAACCAAGGGTAAGCGGACGCGGACCAACAAAACGACCGACAAATTTATCATGCGCTCACGGCATCAGCGCAAGAAATAATGAAATAGGCCCGACCTGTTGGTCGGGCGCAGTAGAACAAGGAAAGCTCACGTGGCGCGTTCTGTTTGGAAAGGCCCCTTTGTTGACGGATACCTTCTTAAGAAGGCCGACAAGGTACGGGAAAGTGGCCGCAACGAAGTGATCAAAACGTGGAGCCGCCGCTCCACCATCCTGCCGCAGTTCGTCGGTCTGACCTTCGCCGTTTACAACGGTCAGAAGCACATTCCGGTCAACGTCAGCGAGGACATGGTGGGCCATAAGTTTGGCGAGTTCTCTCCGAGCCGGACCTATTACGGCCACGGCGCGGACAAGAAGGCAAAGAGGAAGTAACGATGGGCAAGCCAAAGCGCGAACGGGCGCTGAAGGACAATGAGGCGAAAGCGGTTCACCGCATGATCCGCATCAGCCCTCAGAAGCTGAATCTGGTTGCGGCGATGATCCGCGGCAAGAAGGTTGCAACGGCACTGGCCGATCTGGAATTTTCGCGCAAGCGCATTTCCGACACGGTCCGCAAATGCCTGCAGTCTGCGATCGCCAATGCTGAAAACAATCACGATCTCGATGTGGACAGCCTGATCGTTGCCGAAGCCCATGTGGGCAAGTCGATTACCATGAAGCGTTTTCGCGTTCGTGGTCGCGGCAAGGGCACCCGCATTTTGAAACCCTTCTCCCACCTGACAATCGTTGTTCGGGAAGTGGAAGAAGTTGAAGGGGAGGCCGCTTAATGGGCCAGAAAGTTAATCCGGTCGGTCTTCGCCTTGGCATTAACCGCACGTGGGATTCCCGCTGGTTTGCCACCAAGGGTGAGTATGGCGATCTTCTCAATCAGGATCTGAAGATCCGCGAGTACCTGAACAAGGAACTCAAGGCCGCTTCGATCTCGAAGATTGTGATTGAGCGTCCGCACAAGAAGTGCCGTGTGACCATCCACTCCGCTCGTCCCGGTATCATTATCGGTAAGAAGGGCGCGGACATTGAAAAGCTTCGCAAGAAGGTCGCTTCAATGACCGACTCTGAAGTGCACATCAACATTGTTGAAATTCGCAAGCCGGAAATCGATGCAACCATCGTTGCCCAATCGATTGCTCAGCAGCTTGAACGTCGTGTTGCTTTCCGCCGCGCAATGAAGCGGGCAGTTCAGTCTGCCATGCGTCTTGGCGCAGGTGGCATTCGCATCAACTGCGGCGGTCGTCTTGGCGGTGCTGAGATTGCTCGTATGGAATGGTACCGCGAAGGTCGCGTGCCGCTCCACACCCTGCGTGCCGACATCGACTATGGCACAGCCGAAGCCGACACTGCCTATGGCATCTGCGGCGTGAAGGTCTGGATCTTCAAGGGCGAAATTCTTGAGCATGATCCAATGGCTTCCGAGCGCCGCTCGATTGAAGGCAATGAATCTGGCGGAAATAACCGTAGGCGCCGTGAAGGTGCCGGTGCTCCGCGTAACTAAAGGACGAAAAGATGCTGCAGCCAAAGCGCACAAAGTTCCGCAAACAGCATAAGGGTCGCATCCATGGTGCGTCCAAGGGCGGCACAACATTGACGTTCGGTTCCTACGGCATCAAGGCCCAGGAGCCGGAGCGCATCACCGCTCGTCAGATCGAAGCGGCCCGTCGTGCCATTACCCGTCACATGAAACGTGCCGGTCGCGTGTGGATCCGCATCTTCCCGGATGTGCCTGTATCCTCCAAGCCGACCGAAGTTCGCATGGGTAAGGGTAAAGGTGCGCCGGATTACTGGGCATGCCGTGTGGCTCCAGGCCGGATCATGTTTGAAATTGATGGTGTGAACGAAACCATTGCTCGCGAAGCACTGCGCCTTGGAGCGCGCAAGCTGCCGATCAAGACCCGTTTCGTACAGCGCATCGCGGACTGATCTCCGCAAATTAGTTTGGAAAGGTTGAGGCGATGAAGCCCAGCGATATTCGAGCAATGACCGACGACCAGCTCACCGATGAGCTGACAAAGCTGAAGAAAGAGCAGTTTAACCTGCGCTTTCAGCGTGCGTCCGGCCAGTTGGAAAACACCGCACGCGTGCGCCAGGTCCGTCGGGATATTGCCCGGCTGAAGACCATCGCTGCCGGTAAACAGAAAGAAGCCGCCAAGGCCTAAGGAAGAGTAGAATGCCAAAACGAATTTTGCAGGGCACGGTGGTGAGTGACAAGAACGATAAGACTGTCGTTGTGAAGGTTGAGCGTCGCTTTACCCATCCGCTGTTCAAAAAGACGGTGCGCCGCACCAAGAACTACAAGGCCCATGACGAGGCAAATGTAAAGAAAGTTGGCGATGAGGTCTTCATTCAGGAGACGGCGCCGATTTCCAAGCACAAGCGTTGGGTGGTGATTGAGCCTGCCAGCGCCTGATCAGGCGGATGGTGGCTAGAGGGCATTTGCCCTCAAACGAATTGGAACTGGCAATCGGTGCTCTTAGCCGGGCGCTGAAAGAATGAGAAGAAAACGCCATGATTCAGATGCAGACAAATCTGGACGTAGCCGACAATTCAGGTGCCCGTCGCGTGATGTGCATCAAAGTGCTCGGCGGCTCCAAGCGCAAATATGCCTCCGTGGGTGATGTGATCGTGGTTTCGGTCAAGGAAGCCATTCCACGTGGCCGCGTGAAGAAGGGCGATGTGGCCAAGGCCGTCGTCGTGCGCACCGCGAAGGACATTCAGCGTCCCGACGGAAGCGTTATCCGCTTCGACACCAATGCCGCCGTTTTGATTGATGGCAAGCAGGAGCCAATTGGCACGCGTATCTTTGGTCCCGTTCCGCGTGAACTGCGCGCAAAGCGGCACATGAAGATCGTCTCCCTGGCGCCAGAAGTATTGTAAGGAACCTCAGGCATGCAGAAAATCCGCAAAGGTGACCGCGTGGTCGTTTTGACCGGTCGCGACAAGGGCCGCTCGGGCGATGTGCTGTCGGTTCTTCCAAAAGAAAACCGGGCTGTGGTGCAGGGGGTCAATGTGGTCCGCCGCCATCAGAAGCAGACCCAAAATCAGGAAGCCGGGATCATTTCCAAAGAGCTTTCTATTGATCTTTCCAACCTGGCCATTGCCGATCCAAAAGATGGCAAGCCGACCCGGGTTGGCTTTAAAACTCAGGAAGACGGCCGCAAGGTGCGTTTTGCCAAGCGTTCTGGAGATATGATCGATGGCTGAGACCGCAGTTGAGCCACGGCTTAAGAAACATTATGTGGACGTCGTTCGGCCCAAGCTGAACGAAGAGTTCAAATACAAGAACCCGATGCAGCTTCCACGCATCGAAAAGGTGGTGCTGAACATGGGCGTTGGCGAATCCGTCAACGATTCCAAAAAGGCATCTGTTGCTGCAGAAGATTTGAGCCTGATCGCTGGCCAGAAGGCGCTGGTGACCCGCGCCTCAAAGTCGATTGCGACCTTCAAGGTTCGTGAAGGCATGCCGCTCGGCGCCAAGGTCACCCTTCGTGGTGCCCGCATGTATGAATTCATTGACCGCCTGATCACCATCGCGCTGCCGCGCGTTCGTGACTTCCGTGGTCTGAACCCGAAGAGCTTTGACGGCCGCGGCAACTTTGCCATGGGCATCAAGGAACACATCGTTTTTCCGGAGATCAACTACGACAAGGTTGATCAGATCTGGGGAATGGACGTCATCGTTTGTACGACGGCTGACACGGACGAGGAAGCTCGGGCGCTCTTGACCGCCTTTAACTTCCCTTTCCGCCAGTAATCCGTAACGGCAAGCGTAGAGAAGGACATCTGACATGGCGAAAGTGAGCGCGGTCGAAAAGAACAAGCGCAGAGCAAAGCTGGTGAAGAAGAATGCAGCCCGTCGGGCCGCACTCAAAGCTATCACCGGCAACAAGTCGCTTCCGATTGAGGAGCGCTTCAAGGCTCAACTCAAGCTGAATGAAATGCCACGCAACTCGGCAAAAGGCCGCTTGCGTAACCGTTGCGAGGTCTCTGGCCGTCCGCGCGGTTATTACCGCAAGCTGAAGCTTTCGCGTATTGCGCTTCGTGAACTGGGTTCCCTGGGTCAGATCCCGGGTCTCGTGAAATCAAGCTGGTAGGGGAGAACACTCATGTCTATGACTGATCCTCTTGGTGATATGCTCACCCGTATCCGCAACGCTCTGATGCGTGGCCGGTCCTCTGTTGCATCGCCCGCCTCAACACTGCGTGCGAACGTTCTGGATGTGCTGGAAGCTGAAGGCTATATCCGCGGCTATTCCCGCACGGACCATGACAATGGCAAGGCTGAGCTCAACATTGAGCTGAAATACTATGAGGGTGAGCCGGTGATCCGCGATATCACCCGCATCTCCAAGCCTGGCCGCCGGGTTTATTCTTCGGTGAAAACGCTTCCACGCGTTGCAAACGGTCTGGGTGTTTCTATCCTGTCCACGCCCAAGGGTGTAATGGCAGATCATGAAGCGCGCGAAAAGAATGTAGGTGGCGAGGTGCTGTGCCAGATCTTCTGATCGGCATAGGCGCTCTTGCAGGAACGACAGGTAAACAGCCATGTCTCGTATAGGTAAAAAACCGGTAGCTGTTCCAGACGGCGTGACCGCTACGCTGGAAGGCCGGACCGTCAAGGCCAAAGGTCCGAAGGGGGAATTGAGCTTCGTTGTCAATGACGACGTGCTCATCAAACTTGAAGACAATACCTTCACACTTGATCCGAAGTCCGACACCCGCGCGTCGCGCGCCCAGTGGGGTATGTCGCGCACGATGGTTTCGAACATCCTGACGGGTGTGAAGGACGGGTTCGAAAAACGTCTTGAAATCAACGGTGTTGGTTATCGTGCAGCAATGCAGGGCAACAAGCTGCAGCTCGCGCTGGGCTTCAGCCACGATGTTGTTTACGACATCCCGGAAGGCATCCAGGTCACTGTGCCAAAGCCGACTGAAGTGGTGATTGCCGGTCATGACAAGCAGGTTGTCGGCCAGGTTGCCGCTGAGATCCGCAGCTTCCGTCCACCGGAGCCCTATAAAGGCAAGGGCGTGAAATATGCTGATGAAACAATCTTCCGTAAGGAAGGCAAGAAGAAGTAAGGGCTGACGACAATGGCCAATTCCAAACAGACACGTCAGCGTCGCGCTTCTCGCGTACGCCGTCAGTTGAAGAAAAACTCCAACGGTCGCCCGCGTTTGAGCGTGCATCGTTCGCTGAACAACATCTATGCGCAAATCATTGATGATGAGCGCGGCCACACCGTTGCTTCCGCATCGACCCTGGAAAAGGGCTCTGCGGACAAAGGCGGAAACGTGGATGCGGCTGCCAACATTGGCAAGCTGATCGCGGAACGTGCCAAGAGCGCTGGTGTCACGGACGTTGTGTTTGATCGTGGTGCGTTTCTCTACCATGGCCGCGTGAAAGCACTGGCCGAAGCCGCCCGTGAGGGTGGTCTGAACTTCTGACGTCTGCTCCCGATGGGTCTTGCGACCTTTTCGGGCAAAACAGACGCAGACTAAAAGAATCGGGCGGTTTTATCGCCCGGGTGCTCCGGAAAAGAATAAAGGACTAAGGATATGGCACCGAGACAGCAACGCGATGATCGCGAAGAGCGCGACAGCGAATTTGTTGACAAGCTGGTTCACATCAACCGCGTCGCCAAGGTGGTGAAGGGCGGTCGGCGTTTTGGTTTTGCAGCCCTCGTGGTTGTTGGCGACCAGAAGGGCCGGGTTGGATTTGGTCACGGCAAAGCACGCGAAGTGCCTGAGGCGATCCGCAAGGCTTCTGAAGCTGCAAAGCGCGACATGATTTTCGTACCACTTCGCGATGGCCGCACCTTGCACCATGACGTGAATGGTCGGCACGGCGCAGGCCGTGTGGTTCTGCGGGCAGCGCCTCCGGGAACCGGTATCATTGCCGGTGGTCCAATGCGCGCCGTGTTTGAAACCGTTGGTATGGCTGACGTCGTTGCCAAGTCGCTTGGTTCCTCGAACCCGTACAACATGGTACGTGCGACTTTTGATGCCCTGAAGCATCAGATGCACCCCAAGGATATTGCTGCCCAGCGCGGTATCAAATACTCCACGCTGCAGGCGCGTCGTCGCGACCTGATTGGCGCCGAAGAGTAGGAGCGAGCACATGGCTGACAAAAAATCAGCAGGAACGGTTACGGTTGTCCAGACCGGCAGCCCGCTGCGTCGGCCGGCAGATCAGCGTCAGACCCTGATCGGCCTTGGCCTCAACAAAATCAATCGCCGTCGCACTCTGGAAGATACCCCAGCGGTTCGCGGTATGATCCGTAAAGTCGCCCACCTCGTGCGTGTTGAAGAAAACGCGTAAAGACCGGGTGCAGGAGCAGGTTCGATGAAACTCAACGATATTCGCGATAATGAAGGCGCCAATCCTGGCCGCAAGCGTCTAGGCCGTGGCATTGGCTCCGGCAAAGGCAAGACCTCAGGTCGCGGCGTAAAGGGGCAGAAGTCCCGGTCCGGCGTGGCAATCAAGGGCTATGAAGGCGGTCAGATGCCGCTTTACCAGCGTCTGCCAAAGCGCGGTTTCAACAATATCTTCGCCAAGGACTATAATGTGGTTTCCATTGCCCGCCTTGAGCAGGCTGTTGAAGCCAAGAAGCTTGACGCGTCATCCGTCATCAATGCGGAAGCACTGAAGGAAGCTGGTGTGATCCGTCGCGTAAAGGACGGTGTTCGCGTGCTTTCTGATGGCGATGCAAAGAGCAAGTTCAATCTGGAAGTGGCCGGCGCATCAAAGCAGGCCATCGCGAAGATTGAAGCTGCTGGCGGCAGCGTGACCGTTGTCGAAAAAAAGGCTAAAGAGGCCGCCTGATTGCAGTTGAGCGTGGCGGCTTGTAATTAGCTGGCCGCACACCATCTCCACCTGCAGTATCCAGTGAAAGCCGACCGGAGACAGATATGGCATCAGCAGCCGAACAACTCGCAGCCAATTTGAGTTTCTCCGCCTTTTCGAAGGCAACCGATCTCAAAAAACGCCTGTGGTTCACTCTTGGTGCTCTGCTCGTTTACAGGCTTGGAACTTACATTCCGCTTCCCGGTATTGACCCGGACGCTTTCGCCCGCGCCTTTGAACAGCAGTCTCAGGGCGTTCTGGGGCTTTTCAACATGTTTGCCGGGGGGGCCGTTGAGCGGCTCGCGATCTTTGCGCTCGGCATCATGCCTTATATTTCCGCCTCCATTATCATTCAGCTCATGACGTCGGTTGTTCCGACGCTGGAACAGCTGAAGAAGGAAGGCGAACAGGGCCGCAAGGTTATCAATCAGTACACACGCTACGGCACCGTGATTCTGGCGACCTTGCAGGCTTACGGCATTGCGGTTGGGCTTTCGTCATCGCAGGGGATTGTTACAAATCCAGGCTGGTTCTTTACTGTTTCGACCGTGATCACCCTAGTTGGTGGCACCATGTTCCTGATGTGGCTTGGTGAACAGATCACCGCACGCGGTATTGGTAACGGCATTTCGCTGATCATCTTTGCCGGTATTGTTGCAGCCTTGCCGTCGGCGCTTGTTCAGCTTCTGGAACAAAGCCGTACAGGTGCATTGTCAGCGCTTGTTTTGGTCGCGGTGCTTGTTTCAATCGTCGCCTTGATTGCGTTCATCGTGTTCATCGAACGGGCGCAACGTCGGTTGCTGATCCAGTATCCGAAGCGCCAGGTTGGAAACAAGATGTTCCAAGGGGATTCGTCCCATCTTCCCCTGAAGATGAACACTGCCGGCGTTATTCCGCCGATCTTTGCATCATCGCTATTGTTGCTGCCTCTGACCGTTGCAAATTTCTCCAACACGGAGAGTATGCCTGGCTGGCTTGGTGCCATTGTGGCGTCGCTCGGACGTGGACAGCCGCTCTATCTCATCATGTATGCGGCGCTTATTGGCTTTTTCGCCTTCTTCTACACGGCGATTGTGTTCAATCCGAAGGATACTGCCGACAATCTGAAGCGCCATGGCGGCTTCATTCCCGGCATTCGTCCTGGTGAGCGCACCGCGCAGTACATCGACTATGTGCTAAGTCGCATCACCGTGCTTGGCGCGATATATTTGATCTTCGTCTGTCTCATTCCTGAGATGTTCATGTCACAACAGGGGATCTCATTGTTCCTCGGCGGTACGTCACTGCTCATTATCGTCAGCGTGACCATGGATACGGTGTCTCAAGTTCAGGGCCATCTGTTTGCCCAGCAATATGAGGGGCTGATCAAGAAGTCGAAACTGCGTGGAGGGAAGCGCAAAAAATGAGGCTGATCCTTTTGGGACCGCCTGGAGCCGGGAAGGGAACCCAGGCACTGCGGCTGGTCGAGAAATTCGGTATTCCGCAGCTTTCAACCGGCGACATGCTTCGCGCCGCTGTGGCAGCCCAAACCGAAGTTGGCAAGCGTGCCAAGGCAATCATGGAAGCAGGTGATCTTGTTTCGGACGAAATCGTCAACGCAATCGTGTCCGACAGGATCGACGAAGACGATTGTGCCAATGGATTTATCCTTGATGGTTATCCTCGCACGCTGGGACAGGCGGACGCCGTGGAAGCCATGCTGGAAAGCAAAGGCCTGTCGCTCAACTCTGTCGTCGAGCTCCGTGTCGACGACGATGCCATGGTTGAACGCGTTGTTGGCCGCTACACCTGTGCGAGCTGCGGTGAGGGGTATCACGACACGCTGAAAAAGCCTGAGCAGGAAGGCATCTGCGACAAGTGCGGCTCCAGTGAATTCAAACGTCGTGCGGACGACAATGAAGAGACCATTCGGAATCGTTTGCAGGCCTATTACAAAGATACATCTCCGCTCATTGGTTACTACTACGCCAAAGGCAAGTTGAAGGTGGTTGACGGCATGTTGGAGATCGACGCCGTGACCAAGGAAATTGAAAACGTACTCGGCTCAGGAAACTGAATCAGACGTTGTTAGCAAGGTTTTTCAGAACCGTTCTATTTTGCAGAATTCTGCAGTTGACGCGGCCACTGGAAAGCCTTAAACACCTGCCAATTCGCAAGAAATCTGTGCGATCGGATTCGGGCTTGGATGAAAATCTTACCGCCTGACCCGGTCGTTTTGGCTTGAAGGGGCGCGGTATTCCCGGCAAGTCCATCAATAGTGCGTCTGAACAGACGTTGAAAAACAAGGAGACTGGGCGTGGCTCGTATCGCTGGCGTCAACATTCCAACAAACAAGCGCACCATCATTGCGCTGCAATACATTCATGGCATCGGCAAAAAGCACGCTGCCGAAATCGTCGAGAAGGCCAGCATCCCGCAGGAACGTCGGGTGAACGAGCTTTCCGATGCTGAGGTTCTTCAGATTCGTGAAATTATCGACCGTGATTACATGGTTGAAGGCGACCTTCGTCGTGAAGTTTCCATGAATGTAAAGCGGTTGATGGATTTGGGCTGCTATCGTGGTCTGCGCCACCGTCGCAAGCTGCCTGTTCGCGGCCAGCGCACCCACACCAATGCGCGCACCCGCAAGGGCCCGGCAAAGGCAATCGCCGGCAAGAAGAAGTAATTTCTTTTAACAATCAATTTTTGTGCAGGCCCCAAGCGGGCCTGTATGCGTAAGACGACCAAAGACCATAGGTGGAGCTGCCTTCAGGCAGTGTTGAGATCGAGAAGGACAACGAATGGCAAAAGATGCCACACGCGTTCGCCGTCGCGAGCGTAAGAATATCGCATCGGGCGTCGCCCATGTGAATTCAACTTTTAACAACACGATGATCACGATTACGGATGCTCAGGGAAATGCAATTTCCTGGTCATCTGCTGGTGCTCAGGGCTTCAAAGGCTCGCGCAAGTCGACGCCATATGCGGCGCAGATCGCGGCGGAAGAAGCAGCGCGCAAAGCGCAGGAGCATGGCATGAAATCTCTTGAAGTGGAGGTTCGTGGCCCCGGTTCCGGTCGTGAATCAGCACTGCGTGCTCTTCAGGCAGCAGGATTTGTCATCACCTCCATTCGCGATGTGACGTCGATCCCGCACAATGGCTGCCGCCCGCGTAAAAAGCGTCGCGTATAGACGCCATTCATCCGGCTCCGTCCTCATCCTGCGGAGCATCCATGTCTGTTGCCACGATTGGATGGTGGCAAAGTATGCGAAAGGATACCCATGATTCAGAAAAACTGGCAGGAGCTGATCAAGCCGAACAAGCTTGACATTAATTCGGCTGGTACCAAGGGCACCGTCGTTGCAGAACCGTTGGAGCGCGGTTTTGGCCTGACCCTTGGCAATGCGCTGCGTCGTGTTCTTTTGTCATCTCTGCAGGGTGCGGCAATCACCGCTGTGCAGATTGATGGCGTTTTGCATGAGTTTTCGTCGATCCCCGGTGTTCGTGAAGATGTCACCGACATCATCCTGAACGTCAAGGAAGTTGCCATCCGCATGGAAGGCGAGGGACCCAAGCGCATGGTTGTGCGTAAGGAAGGTCCCGGCGTTGTGACCGCTGGCGACATTCAGACAGTTGGCGACGTTGAGATCCTCAACCCTGACCATGTTCTGTGCACCCTCGATGAGGCGGCTGAAATTCGTATGGAGTTCACCGTCAACAGCGGCAAGGGATACCACCCGGCTGATCGCAATCGCCCGGAAGATGCGCCGATTGGACTGATCCCGGTCGACAGCCTGTACTCACCGGTTCGCAAGGTCTCCTACAAGGTCGACAACACCCGTGAAGGCCAGGTTCTTGACTATGACAAGCTGACGCTGACAGTTGAAACCGATGGATCGCTGACCGCTGAAGACGCTGTGGCCTATGCCGCCCGCATTCTCCAGGACCAGCTTTCGATCTTCGTGAACTTCGAAGAGCCGCAGAAGGAAGTCGTTCAGGAGCAGGTTACCGAACTTGCCTTCAACCCTGCACTTCTGAAAAAGGTCGACGAGCTGGAACTGTCTGTGCGTTCGGCAAACTGCCTGAAGAACGACAACATCGTCTATATCGGCGATCTGATCCAGAAAACCGAAGCCGAAATGCTTCGCACGCCGAACTTCGGACGCAAGTCGCTCAATGAAATCAAGGAAGTTCTCGCCGCGATGGGTCTCCATCTTGGTATGGAAGTTCCCGCATGGCCGCCTGAGAATATCGAAGAACTGGCCAAGCGCTACGAAGATCAGTATTAAGCGCTCCAAATCCACCGGCCACAGGTCGGCACCGCTTCACGCGAAGCGGTTGAGGAGTGAAGAGGACCCAAGGAGAGCGCTATGCGCCACCGTAAACAAGGCCGGAAGCTCAACCGGACCCACAGCCACCGCAAAGCCATGTTTGCCAACATGGCCGCTTCGCTGATTACCCATGAGCAGATTGTGACCACTTTGCCGAAAGCAAAGGAAATGCGGTCAATCGCCGACAAGCTGATTACGCTTGGTAAGCGTGGTGACCTGCATGCCCGCCGTCAGGCTATCTCGCAGGTGCGTGACGCATCTGTTGTGAAAAAGCTGTTTGAGGTGCTTGGTCCTCGCTATGCAGAGCGCAATGGTGGCTACACCCGTGTGCTGAAAGCTGGCTTTCGCTTTGGCGACAATGCAGCTTTGGCCGTGATCGAGTTTGTCGATCGCGATCCCGACGCAAAGGGTGCTGAAGACCGCGCCCGTATGGAAGCTGAAGAAGCACTGGAAGAAGCAGAAGCCGCACCGGCATAAGCCTTTCTTAGATCGCTAAAGATACAAAAGCCGGGCAATGCCCGGCTTTTTTGTTGGCTCGATGAAAGCGGTTTCGCTTACAAATCGCGATTCTCGTCAAGCACTTTGCGGAGTTTTGTGAGTTCCGGGAGTATCGCAATCAGGCCCTCCATATCGATCTTTCTGCTGAGTTTTTGGGCCGCCGGTGCGAGACCTTGGATTGCGTTGTTTCGAAAGCCGCGTCCCTCGTCAGTCAAAAATACAAGCTTGCTGCGCTTGTCATGCGGATTGGCTTCGAGCCGGATGAGACCGCGACGCTCCAGAACCGACAATGTATGGGTCATTGTCCCTTTTGTGATTTGGAAGGCCTGGGCGATGGCAAGAGGGGTCTTTCCATCACCCAAGCGAACAAGGTGATTCAGGACCGAAAAGTGGGATACGTGCAGCCCGTCCGGCATCAGTCTGTTGAACAGAGCAACCGACAATTGATTGATGATGCCGATCTCGTTGAACAGTTCGAAGATCTTGGGGGGCTGGTCGTTCAAACTCAGACTTTCATGATTCGTGTCTCCAGCCCCCATCTTGGGCTCTCGGATATGGATTGGCCATAGCCGATGCGCGCCAGCATCTGGACGGTGTCGCCTTCGGGTGCGAGCATTTTGTGCACTTTTTGGAAGTGCCCGGCCATTTCCGGATATTCCTGCAGGGCCTGACTGAGTGGTTGCATGGCGATGCCTTGCATTGTTGCTGCTAAATTGAGGCGCACCCAATCGCGTCCTGCTTTGATCTGATCGATTCGGGTGTTGCCCGCGCTTGTCAGCCAGACATGGCCCATTGCGGAGTTGGTGGTGTCCATCTGCGCTGCGATCCCCTGTTTGTAGGAGGTCGAAGATGTGTCCATGACGACCTCGCGATTGAACAGTCCCGCAAGGGCGAGGCTTTCAAAGAACGGGCCTGAAAAATCGATGCCGTCAGGATTTTGTTCGATCTCGGCACGACCGATGCGGAACAAATCGACGCTCTCTTTATAGGTATGCGGGGTTTCAATCTCGATCATCAACGCCTCGCTGGTGAGTTTGCGAAGCTTCGCAATATGGCCGCTGTCCAACGAACTGCCAAAGGTGCCGCCGTTCCGGACTGAACGCTGGATTGGTTCAAGATCAGCTTCCGCGACTGGCTTGCTCGTGTCGTATGGCTCTTTGTTGCTGCGGCGTTCTTTCACAAACCGAAACAATGGATCGGCGGTCAATCCCTTGTCTTCGGTAAAGATGGCACGGGCGACCGGCCTTTCATCAATGACGCTGTTGTCGAAGCCTTGCGAGAACAACTGGAGTTCGACCTTGTTCCCATCAACCGCGGCCGCCATGACCATCAGCTCCAAAAAGCAGCCCAGTCCGATGGTGATCTGCCGACCAAAGGGATCGGTGTGAGGCAGCAATCGCTCTGTGTCCGCATAGAGTGTGAGTTCATTCGGCTTGGAAAGGTCTACCTGCCACGGCTGACGGTTATGGGGATTTGGCGCAAGCAAAGCGTAGGAAAGGGCCTTCCTGCGCGGCTCGTCATAGAGGATTCCGGCGTCGTGCCACGGCTGTAGGGCCTTGTGTGGCGTGCGGGTGGTCAGAAATCCAGTTGTGGCTGCGGTGGCGGCCAATACGGTACCTCCGCCCACAATGGTGAGAAAACGTCTGCGGTTCATAGCTCGACCTTATTTTGGTTTGACGTCAAACAATATAGTTAGGAATCAAACCAAATCAAGAGTGTTGCAGAACCACCATCTGCGTCTGGCCTCCATCATCAAAATTAACGACCAGATCCTGCTTGACAGTTGAGCGGGAATTTGGATTGGAGGTTGAACAGTTCTCTCTTCAGCCGATACGATCATGTTCATTGAACCATCCGCCTATCTGGCCTTCGTCATCGCCTCCATTGCGCTCGTGGTGGTCCCGGGACCGTCGGTGACAGTGATCATCGCCAATAGTCTCAAACATGGTAGCCGGGCGGGCTTGCTCAATGTTGCAGGCACGCAGGCCGGATTGGCGATCATGCTTTTGATTGTGGCCATCGGCCTGGAGGCGATCACCACGTCCTTGGCATTTGTGTTCGACTGGCTTCGGCTTGCAGGTGCCGCCTATCTGGTGTGGCTCGGCTACCAGATGCTGCGGTCAAACGGCGAACTGGCGCAAGGGGGAAGAATGAGCATGGGTGGGTCGTTCTTCTGGCAGGGTTTTGTGGTGATCTGGTCCAACCCGAAAGCCCTGCTGTTTTATGGCGCTTTCATCCCGCAGTTCCTCTCTGCAGATGGCAGCGCCATTTGGCAGACGGTGTTCCTGGGCGCGACCTTCATGGTTGTGGCCACGATTTTTGATTCCATTTATGCCGTAGCCGCCGGGCGGGCAGGGGGGCTCCTGACCACCCGGAACGTGAGAACGGTCGAAATCGCTGGTGGAAGCCTTCTCGTTGGCGGTGGACTATGGTTGGCTCTCACCGGTTCGTTCTCCGATGCGAAAGGCTGATAGTCAGGCAACGCTGTCGGTCGGACCATCCCAGAACATGGCCTCAATCTTGTGGCCATCCAGATCGCGCACAAAGCAGCCATAATAGGCGTCCCCGTAGATGGGTCTCGGCCCGGGTGGGCCATCATCTATCGCGCCATTTTCCAAAGCGGCCCGATAGAATGCATCGACTTCTGCTTTGTTTGCTGCAAGAAATGCAAAATGCACACCATTGGCCGTTTCTGCCTCCTTTTCATCGTAAGGAATATTCACCCAGAACTCCGGAAATTGCTTGCCATAAGCAACTGCAACACCCGGCACTTCCATGATCATCTTTGCGCCAACCGTTGGCAGCACCGCATCGTAAAATGCGCGAGCCCTGATGAAATCATTTGTACCCACTGAGACGTGGGCCAGAATTGAGGCGGCATCCATGGTGCTTTCCGATCGATATTTGTTCTTGTATTGTTCCATACTATGTCGATCAAAGCGGGCGTCAAGAAATATCGTCTTCGACCGTCCGGCAGTTGTCAGACCCTGACAATTCTGCAACTTGGTCCGCACAACTTGCCCGCCACCGCAAAACGCTTTATTCCGGCCCCATGAACAAGATCACCGCCTACTATCCTGGTTCTTTTGATCCTGTGACCAACGGTCATATCGATGTGTTGCGACAGACCCTTATGCTGGCAGAGCATGTTGTGGTCGGGATCGGCATTCACCCGGGTAAAGTGCCGCTGTTCTCATTCGAGGAGCGGGCCGATCTTTTGACAAACGTCGCCAATGATCTCGGAGAACCGACGCGGGTTTCCGTTCGGTCTTTTGACGGTCTGGTTATTGATGCCGCGAGGGAAGTTGGTGCGGCTGTGCTGGTGCGCGGTCTGCGCGACGGCACTGATCTTGATTATGAAATGCAGATGGCCGGGATGAATGGCACAATGGCACCCGATATTCAGACCATCTTTTTTCCGGCAAGCCCCTCAACCCGCCCGATTACCGCCACTCTGGTACGGCAGGTGGCAAAAATGGGGGGAGATGTTTCACCATTTGTGCCCGAACCGGTTCTGGAAGCGCTCAAAGACAAAGTCTGACGCACTGATTCAACGGAGATAGTTATGAAATCACTCGCCAAGGTGCTCGCCCTGGTCTTACTCGCCGCTTCCCTGTCGATGGCAAACGCTGCCGATGCTGAGAACACGCTTATTATGGAGCTCAAGTCCGGTAGGGTGACCATCGAGTTGCGTCCCGATCTTGCACCGAACCACGTGAAACGGATCAAACGGTTGGCACGCGAGAAATTCTATGATGGCATCGTGTTTCATCGTGTGATTCCGGGCTTTATGGCACAAACCGGTGATCCCACAGGTACAGGGCGCGGCGGTTCATCTTACAATGATCTGCGAGCCGAGTTCACAAACGAACATTTCGCCCGTGGCGTGTTGGGTATGGCACGTGCGCAAAATCCGCACAGCGCAAATTCGCAGTTCTTCATCATGTTTGATGAAGGTGGTTTTCTGGACGGTCAGTACACGGTGTTCGGCAAGGTTACTGAAGGCATGGAACATATAGACGCCATCAAAAAGGGCTCGCGGGCCAACAATGGTGCTGTCACCAACCCCGACAAGATCATATCCCTGCGGGTTGCGGCAGACGGCTGATCAGGCCAACGGCATACTTTCGAACAGTAGTAGGGCTTTTCGTACTAAAGTATGTGTGAAAACAAATGATTAAAGCATCGAACCGGTTAACGAACGGCGTTTGATGCTTTATCGATACTCAAGAATGTTAAACAAGGAATATAGCATTGTCAGACTATAAAGACCCGGAAAACACGCTGGTCCTCGATACGACACAAGGCGAAGTGGTGATTGAACTGCGCCCCGACCTTGCGCCAAGTCACTGCGCACACATCAAGGAGCTGGCGCGCGAAAATTTCTATGATGGTGTGGTATTTCATCGCGTGATTGACGGGTTCATGGCACAGGGCGGCGACCCCACGGGAACCGGAACCGGCGGTTCGTCAAAGCCCAACCTGAAGGCCGAATTCAACGATGAGCCACACGTTCGCGGGATCTGCTCCATGGCACGCTCGGCCATGCCCGACAGCGCCAACTCTCAGTTCTTCATTTGTTTTGATGATGCCCGTTTCCTCGACAAGCAGTACACCGTCTGGGGCAAGGTGATTTCCGGAATGGAGAATGTCGACGGATTCGCCCGTGGTGAACCGGTGCCAAACCCGGACAAGATCAACTCCATGCGGGTTGCCGCTGACCTTTGATCCCTCGAACGGTTGAAAGTTTTGGCCCGGTGCGATTGACCTCGTACCGGGCTCTTTTGTGAGTGAATCCGATGCGCGTTGACGAGTTCGACTTTGAACTGCCTGAGGAGCTCATCGCTTTGCGGCCAGCTTCGCCCCGCGATTCCGCAAGGCTGCTTGTTGTTGATTCAAACCAAGCATTGATCGACCACCATGTCACGGATCTGGCGGATCTGCTCAATCCGGGTGACGCGCTTGTCTTCAACAACACCCGGGTGATCAAGGCGCAGCTTGAGGGAATCCGGTATCGCGACGGTGTGTCGGCGAACGTTTCGTTCACCTTGCATATGCGCAAAACGCCAGATCGCTGGGCTGCATTTGCCAAAGGGGCGAAGAAACTGAAAGCTGGCGACAGGATCGAATTTGGGAGTGATGGTTCGCTGCAGCTTTCAGCGAGCATCTTGTCCAAGACGGAAGGCGGTGAAGTTCTGCTGGAGTTTGATTGTGCTGGGCCCGCGTTGGATGAAGCATTGGCCCAGGTGGGCAGCATGCCCTTGCCACCCTACATCGCAGGCAAGCGCCCCGAAGATTCTCGCGATGCCTCCGACTACCAGACGATCTACGCGGCTGAAGAGGGCGCCGTGGCCGCACCCACTGCTGGTCTTCATTTCACGCCGGGTTTGTTTGATCGTCTGGACGAGATGGGCATTGCTCGTCATTTCGTGACGCTGCACGTCGGGGCAGGGACATTCTTGCCGGTCAAGGTCGACGACACGGACGATCACAAAATGCATGCTGAATGGGGATCCGTTTCCGCGGAGACGGCGATGGAGCTTCAGGCAGTGCGGGATGGTGGCAAGCGCGTCATTGCGGTGGGCACGACATCGCTACGGCTTCTGGAAAGCGCACTTGATTCTGATGGTCGATATGCCGAATGGAGTGGTGAAACCGACATATTCATTACGCCGGGGAGGCAAGTGAAATCTGTCGACGGGCTCATGACCAATTTCCACTTGCCGCGCTCAACTTTGTTCATGCTGGTGAGTGCACTTGCTGGTACCCAAACCATGCAGAAGGCTTATGCTCACGCAATAAAGGAACGTTACCGCTTCTATTCTTACGGTGATGCATCGCTGATCTTGCCGAATGCAACGGATCCGGCCCATGTTTGATCGAACCCACACAACATCTGACTTTACGTTTGCCCTTCACAAGCAGGATGGTTCAGCGCGCCTTGGTTCGGTATCGATGCCGCGCGGCACCGTGCGCACGCCGGCGTTCATGCCCGTGGGGACCGCAGGCACCGTCAAGGCCATGTATATGGATCAGGTGCGCGATTTGGGTGCGGACATCATTCTGGGCAACACCTACCACCTGATGCTGCGACCTGGTGCAGAGCGCGTGAAAACCTTGGGTGGTCTCCACGATTTTGCACGCTGGCCGTGGCCCATCCTGACAGACTCCGGCGGGTTCCAGGTTATGTCACTCGCCCAGCTTCGCAAGCTCGATGAGAACGGTGTGACGTTCAAATCCCACATTGACGGGCAGAAATACGAACTGACGCCGGAACAATCCATCGAAATTCAGGCAGCACTCGATTCCGACATTCAGATGCAGTTGGATGAGTGCATTGCGCTTCCGGCGGAAGAAGAGGAAATCCGGAGGGCGATGGAACTGTCGCTTCGCTGGGCACAGCGATCAGCGGCGGCGTTTGAAAAACAGCCTGACAATCACGCTCGCGCAATGTTTGGCATCGTGCAAGGGGGTGACAGCCATGCCATGCGCATCGAATCGGCCCAAATGCTGACTGAGATGGGTCTGAAGGGCTATTCGATTGGTGGCCTTGCGGTTGGAGAACCCCAGCACGTGATGCTTTCCATGCTTGAAACGACATGCCCGGTGCTGCCGTCAGAAAAGCCGCGCTATCTTATGGGCGTCGGCACCCCGGAAGATTTGCTTGAATCAGTGGCCCGAGGCGTCGACATGTTCGATTGTGTGATGCCGACGCGGGCTGGTCGACATGGCACCGCCTACACCCGGTTCGGCAAGATCAACCTGAAGAATGCCCGCCACGCGGAAGATCATCGACCGCTCGATGAAGCCTCAGATTGTCCTGCAACGCGCGATTATTCGCGCGCCTATCTGCATCATCTGGTGAAAACGGGTGAAGCCCTGGGCGGCATGCTGCTCACCTGGAACAATCTTGCCTACTATCAATGGCACATGAATGAGATGCGCAAGGCAATCGCGGCGGGCAAGTTCGAAGACTATCGCGCGGCGGCAAAAGACGGCTGGGCGAGGGGCGATATCACCCCTCTTTGATGAGATGCTCGCTTCAAGCCCCGGCGCCAGGCGCCTTAAGCAGACGAACGGAAATGATGCGCCAGGAGCCATCATCCTGTTTTTGCAGCGAGTAGAGTGCAACCCAGTCTCTGCCGCTGGGGCCGGAAATCATCACCTCGTGGTGAATGGTGGAACCATCCTGTTTGGTTCGGCCAAATTTCCACGAGCGGGCGGAGTAGATCGGCTCATACCCGTTTCGCACCATGCGAATGAAATTCTCGACATCCCGAAAGATGACCTGCAAACGCGGCGATGCGAACGAAAAGGCCTGCTCATGCTCCTTGGCCTTGAAGGCCAATATCTGGCTCTCAATCACCTGCTGGCTTGGAAATTCGATTTTTCCCTGAGCAAATGAAAGCACCGAAAACAAGGTTGCTCCCGAGAACACGAAAGCTGACAGAAACGACTTCAACATGGTGATCCTCCTGATGTGTGGACCGTCAAACGGTAGCACCATGAGAAAGATACGGGGAAATCACGGTTTCGGATGAGTGCCGTGATTTCCAGGGGAACCGAGCAGCTAATGAACGTGGGCTTGGTGGGACAGCGAACAGGTCATTTCTTTGCGGCGCAGAACTTATCCACGCCTCGAAGACGAAACTCAGTCGGCAATGAGCTTGCCTGGGTTCATGATGCCCTTCGGATCAAATGAGCGTTTCAGGTTCTGCAGGAGCTCATATTCGACGTCAGATTTCTGCCGCCGCATACGTTCAACGAAAACAGAACCGACGCCGTGTTCGGCAACAATCGATCCACCCAGTGACCAGATCAGATCGTCGATGTCGCTGTAAATTCGATCGCAAAGTCCATCAAGATTATCGGTATCCGCTGCGACTGGAAAAACAGAATAGTGAATGTTCCCGTCACCCACGTGCCCCACGGCATATGGAATAGCGTTCGATTGATGCGTTTGTACGATTTTTGCTGCTTGATCCAAAAAATCCACAATCCGGGTTATCGGTACAGACACATCCCATTTGAGCATCGGTTCGGGAAAATACTGTTTGGGTATCATCTGGTCGCGGAGTTCCCAAAGGTTCTGTTCCTGCGATAGAGACTGTGACATTACCGCGTCCGCGAGGATCTCTTGGTCAAACCCTTGTTCAAAGAGTTTCATTAAGTCGGCTTCAACGGGCTCGGTTCCTGCGAATCTGATCAGAACATACCAATCGGAGCGCGTTTCCAATGGTCGTTGCAGGTCAGGATAGCGCCCCAGCGCTTTCTCGACACCTAGACCCGGCAGAAGCTCAAATGCCGTGAGCCGATCGCCACCAATTGCGCGCGCCAGATTGAACAGTTCGATCAGGCGGGTCATGTCGGTGAGTGCGCAGAACATCGACTGGCTTTCGCGCGGCAGAGGATGCAGCTTCACGATGGCTTTGGTGATGATGCCCAACGTGCCTTCAGACCCGATGAACATATGCTTCAGATCATAGCCTGAATTGTCCTTGTGCAGCGCACGCATACCGTCCCATACACGGCCATCTGGCAGAACCACTTCCAGACCCATCACCTGTTCCCGCGTGGTGCCATAGCGAACGACGTTCAGCCCGCCGCCATTGGTTGACAGCGCGCCACCGATGTGAGCAGTACCACGTGCGCCCCAGTCGGGCGCGAAGAGGCGGTTCTTTTCGACGGCTGCCTCCTGCGCCTGTTGCAAGGTGCAGCCTGCTTCCAATGTCATAGTGGAACAGTCTGGATCGACTTCCAATATTTGGTTCATACGCTCGGTCGAGACCACCACGCAGTCCTGGCCGGAAAGTGGAACCGCCATGCGGCAGACATTGGAATTTCCGCCTTGAGGAACGATGGAGACGCCCATTTTAGCGCAAGCAGCGACAACCTGTGAAATCTCGTTCGTTGTTGAAGGTCGTGCAATCAGCAGTGGGAGAGGCGCATCACCGAAAATATCCGAGGTGTGCTGACCGCCCGGTTCCGGATCGACCCATCCCGCTGAACCCAGAATTGCTTTCAAATTCTGTACGAGACCAGATTGAACTGACACGAGCGACTGCCTCCTCGATAGCTGCTCGTGTCTTTATGGCAGGCGCTGCGCCAATGCGCAATCGCTTAACATGTTTAGCGATTGCGTCGATCGCCACTCACCTGTCCGAACACAGCATTGGCGGCATCCAGAACATTGGTGCCCGGACCAAATATTTCGGCCACCCCGGCCTCGCGAAGGAACGCATAATCTTGCTCTGGAATTACACCGCCACAAACCACCGAAATGTGAGCTGCATTGTGTTCCGCCAGCTCATCAATGAGGGCAGGGACCAGCGTTTTGTGTCCCGCGGCAAGCGAGGATACGCCCACAACATCAACACCCAGATCAATGGCCTTTTTGGCCACTTCTTCTGGCGTTTCGAACATGTTGGAAAGGTCGACAGTGAACCCGATATCCGCAAATGCGGTGGCGATGATTTTCGCGCCACGGTCATGCCCATCTTGACCCATCTTCGCGACAAGCACATGCGGTTTGCGACCATGTTCGGTTGCGTAGTTCGCTATCTTTGACTGGATTGCCGCGTATTCGGGATCGTCTTTGTAAGAGTCGCTGTAAACGCCGGAAATCACCCGCGTTACGGCTTCGTGGCGGGTGAACGCCCGCTCCATCGCATCGGAAATTTCACCGAGTGTGGCCCGTGCGCGGGCGGCTTCAACGGCTGCGGCCAGTAGATTGCCCGTGCCAGAGCGTGCTGTTTCTTCAAGAACAGCAATAGCCTGTTTGTGCTTCGCCCCATCTCGGGTTGCCCGAATGGACTCCAACCGCGCCACCTGCTGAGCCCGAACTTTGGTCGTGTCGACCTCCAGAATGTCAACCGGCGGCTCATCCTCAAGCTGGAAGCGATTAACCCCAACAATCACGTCCTCGCCTTTATCGATGCGGGATTGGCGGCGGGCAGCTGCTTCTTCAATGCGCATCTTGGGAAGGCCCTGCGCTACAGCCTCGGTCATACCTCCAAGGCTCTCGACCTCACCAATCAACTGCCAGGCTTCTTCCGTCAGATCCTTGGTCAGACGCTCCACATAATAGGAGCCACCGAGCGGATCGACAACGTTGGTAATGCCGGTTTCGTGCTGCAGCACAAGCTGCGTGTTTCGGGCAATGCGGGCGGAAAATTCGGTCGGCAGTGCCAGAGCTTCATCAAAGGAATTTGTGTGCAGCGATTGAGTGCCGCCAAGCGTTGCTGACATTGCCTCAAACGCGGTGCGCATGATGTTGTTGTAGGGATCCTGCTCTGTCAGTGACACTCCGGACGTCTGGCAGTGGGTGCGCAGTATTTTTGAACGCTCCGACTTCGCCCCGAACTCCGTCATGATTTGCGCCCACATCTGGCGCGCTGCCCGCAGTTTTGCGATCTCCATAAAGAAGTTCATGCCGATGCAGAAAAAGAACGACAGCCGCCCTGCAAACTGTTCCACATCAAGCCCTTTGGCCAGCGCTGCCCGCACATACTCTTTTCCGTCCGCGAGCGTGTAGGCCAGTTCCTGAGCCAGCGTCGAACCCGCTTCCTGCATGTGATAGCCGGAAATGGAGATTGAGTTGAATTTCGGCATCTCGTTTGCCGTATATTCGATGATATCGGCAACGATCCGCATCGAAGCTTCCGGCGGATAAATGTAGGTGTTGCGCACCATGAACTCTTTCAGAATGTCATTCTGAATGGTCCCTGAGAGCTTTTCTGTCGCCACGCCCTGTTCCTGACCGGCCACAATGAACATGGCGAGCACCGGAATAACAGCACCGTTCATGGTCATGGAGACCGACATTTCCTCAAGCGGGATTTTGTTAAAGAGGATTTTCATATCCTCGACGGAATCAATCGCCACCCCGGCCTTGCCCACATCGCCGACAACGCGTCGATGATCGCTGTCATAGCCGCGGTGGGTGGCAAGATCGAAGGCGACCGACAGACCTTTTTGACCGGCAGCGAGGTTCTTGCGGTAAAACGTGTTGGATTCCTCCGCCGTGGAAAAACCTGCATATTGGCGGATGGTCCAGGGACGACCCGCATACATGGTGGCTTTCACGCCGCGGGTGAATGGGGCAACACCAGGCAGGGCCGTTGTAGCCTCCTCAGGCAGATCATCTGCTGTGTAAAGCGGCTTGATGGCAATGCCTTCCGGCGTCTGCCAAGTGAGATCATCGACAGGTTTGCCGCGCAATTCCTTGGTGGCAAGATCAAGCCAGTCGCGAGGTGGGGATTGGGTCATTTGCCTTCCTCCTGCGCTCACCCGAATTCCATAATCACATCGTCAACCTGGAGGCTGTCGCCGGGCTTCACGGCGATGGATGTGACTTTGGCTTTCTTCTGGGCGCGCAGCACGTTTTCCATTTTCATGGCTTCTACCACGGCCAACGCCTGACCTTCTTCCACTTCGTCGCCTTCTGCGACAGAGAGGGATACCACCAGTCCAGGCATTGGGCACAATAACAGTTTGGACGTATCGGGCGGCAGCTTTTCTGGCATCAGCGCATCAAGAGCGGCAATGTGCGGGGCAAGCGCTTTGAAGGTAAGATCGGCACCCCGGTGGCGCATGCGATAGCCAAGCGGTGTTTTCTCGACTTTGGCAATGATCGTGCGGTCGTCGACTTCGGCTTTGCACAACGCATCGCCCGGCAGCCAATTGGATCGAACGCTCACTGTTTCTTCGTCTAGCTTCACCTTGAAGCGGCCAGGCTTTTTGCTCTTTACTTTGAATGTTTCGCCAAACTCGCCGCAAGAGACCGCAACCGCGCGCCATTTCGACTTCTTCGCGGCCCTCGCGCCGGAAATCTGGCTCAAGCGGGACGCTTCTATCTCATTCAGCGTGGCCGCAACGGCTGCAAGATCCTGCAGGCTCTCATCGTCGAGCTCAGCCCCGGAAAAACCGTCCGGAAACTCCTCATCAATATAGGCCGTGGTGAGCGTGCCGTCCTGAAACCGTTGCTGGTCCATCACGGTTGAGAGGAAAGGCAGATTGTGGCCAATGCCTTCCACTTCAAAGCGGTTTAAGGCCTCGCTCATCTTGGCGATCGCAGAGGTGCGATCCGGGCCCCAGCTGCACAGTTTGGCGATCATCGGATCATAAAAGCGCGAAATCTCACCGCCTTCATAAACCCCTGTATCATTGCGGATGATCGTGCCGTCTTCGCTGGTGCCTTCCTCGGGCGGGCGATAGCGCGTCAGTCGTCCAATCGACGGCAGGAAATTGCGGTAAGGGTCTTCCGCATATAGGCGGGATTCAATTGACCAGCCGTTGAGCACAATGTCGCTTTGCGAAAGAGACAGCTGCTCGCCATTCGCCACGCGGATCATCTGCTCAACCAGATCGACACCCGTGATGAGCTCGGTCACCGGATGCTCCACCTGAAGGCGGGTGTTCATTTCTAGGAAGTAGAAGTTCTTGTCGCCATCAACGATAAACTCCACGGTTCCTGCCGAACAATAGTCAACAGCCTTTGCCAGCGCCACGGCCTGGTCGCCCATGCGCACCCGAGTCTCTTCATCCAGAAACGGGGAGGGCGCTTCTTCGATAACCTTTTGATTGCGACGCTGGATCGAGCACTCGCGCTCGCCCAGATAGATGCAGTTGCCGTGCTTGTCGCCCAGAACCTGAATCTCGATGTGGCGCGGCTGCGTGACGAATTTCTCGATGAAAATCCGGTCATCTCCAAAGGATGACGCCGCTTCGTTCTTGGAGGATTGAAAACCTTCTCTCGCTTCATCATCGTTCCAGGCAATCCGCATACCTTTGCCGCCGCCACCCGCCGAGGCCTTGATCATGACGGGATAGCCAATCTGGGAGGCAATCCTGACGGCTTCCTCCGCATCTTCGATCAGGCCCATATGACCGGGAACAGTAGAAACACCAGCATCGGCTGCGAGTTTCTTGGAGGTGATCTTGTCACCCATCGCTTCAATCGCGCCTACTGGTGGGCCGATGAAGGCAATGCCTGCTTCATCAAGCGCGGCAGCAAATTTTGGATTTTCTGAGAGAAAACCATAGCCGGGATGAACGGCTTCCGCACCGGTCTCCTTGATTGCCGCCATGATTTTGTCGTTGACAATGTAGGACTCAGCAGCTGGTGGCGGGCCGATATGAACCGCCTCATCAGCCATTTTCACGTGCAACGCATCACGATCCGCATCTGAATAGACGGCGACCGTGGCTATGCCCATCTTGCGTGCCGTTTTTATAACCCGGCAGGCGATTTCACCGCGGTTGGCAATAAGAATTTTTGAAAACATTCAGATCCTCCACAACGATCTGTCTACGCCGCTCGCACGGCGCCGTCCACATCAACAATATGACTAATCGGAAAGACTTAGGCGGAATGTCGCAGTGCTGCATTCGCCTCAAACACGACGCAGTCGAACGGCCGTTCCATTGGCAGACACCATGAGCATTGAGCCGTTTGAGCCAATTGCCTCATAGTCGATATCGACCGCGATCACGGCATCCGCACCTAACTCCTCAGCCTCGACGGCAAGGTCATCCAAGGCCATTTTACGGCCATCACTAAGCACCTTTTGATAGCCGCCAGCGCGACCACCGACAAAGTCGCGGATCGAGGCGAATATATCGCGAAACACATTGGCGCCAAGCACCGCTTCGCCGGCAACCACGCCCAGTATTTGGTCAACTTCAGCGCCGGGAACGGCATCGGTGGTCGTGATGATCATTTTTGGGTTCCCTAACTTGTATTTCAGTTTATTCTTCACTCTGCGGCTTCGGCCTGAGGGCGTGCGCCAGGGGCTGGTCCGCCAGCCAGCAGCGCTTTGGCACTGATATATTCATCAATTTCATGCCAGGCGACCGCATCACCGAAGGGTAATATTTCCCAGTTCTGCTGTTGTTCCAAACTTGCTGTGGCCAACCGGGGATACCACCAAACCGGCGCACTCACGCTGCTACCATCAGCTAAGGTAAATGCTACGAAGTCAGTGCCAATTTTCACATCAATTCCCGCCAGAGCAGTTTCGTCAATGTCCAAAATAGTCATGCCAAGCCTCTAGAAACACATCAGCGTGTCTTTCACATTCTGAAAGAATAGCATTCACCTCGTGGGTGGCAAAGTCAGCATTCTTTGCCAAAGACAATGGCTGAAGCCAAATTTTGACCTGCTTGTTGTCTTTCAACACATGCACATGTGGAAGTTCACCGATCTCTTTCGAGTAGAAAAAGAACTTTTGCCCACGCCATCGTTAAATTGTCGGCATGAAGCCGACAACCTACAACGGAATGTTGTCGTGCTTTTTCCAGGGGTTATCGAGTTTCTTGTTGGCTAGCGTTTGGAAAGCCCGGGCAACGCGTCTGCGAGTTGAGTGCGGCATGATCACATCATCAATAAAGCCACGCTGAGCTGCCACAAACGGGTTGGCAAAGCGATCTTCATATTCCTTGGTGCGCTGCGCAATCTTATCTCCATCGCCAAGCTCTGAACGATAGAGAATTTCAACGGCTCCTTTTGCGCCCATCACTGCAATTTCCGCCGGAGGCCAGGCATAGTTCACATCCCCGCGCAGATGCTTTGACGACATCACGTCGTAGGCGCCGCCATAGGCCTTGCGGGTGATCACCGTGACTTTGGGAACCGTCGCTTCGGCGTAGGCGAACAAAAGTTTCGCCCCATGCTTGATGATGCCGCCATATTCCTGCGCGGTTCCAGGCAGGAAGCCGGGCACATCCACCAAGGTCAGGATCGGAATGTTGAATGCATCGCAGAACCGCACAAACCGGCCCGCCTTGCGCGATGAATCGATGTCGAGACATCCGGCCAGAACCATTGGCTGGTTGGCAACAACCCCTACGGTCGATCCCTCAATACGGATAAAGCCGGTGAGGATGTTGCCCGCAAAATCCTGCTGCAATTCGTAGAAGTTGGCCTCATCCGCAATCGATGTGATGACCTCACGCATATCGTATGGCGTGTTGGCATTATCGGGGATGATGGTGTCGAGCGCATTCGCCAAGCGATCTTGCGGATCTTCTGTGGGTAGAAGTGGTGGCTTTTCGCGGTTGGAAAGCGGCAGAAAGTCGACGAGACGTCGAATCTCCATCAGCGCTTCCACATCATTTTCGAACGCGCCATCAGCCACCGAAGATTTCTTGGTGTGGGTCGATGCCCCACCAAGTTCTTCGGCCGTCACCACTTCGTTTGTGACGGTTTTCACAACGTCTGGTCCGGTTACGAACATATAGGATGTGTCCTTCACCATGAAGATGAAGTCCGTCATCGCCGGGGAGTAAACCGCGCCGCCGGCACACGGTCCCATGATGACCGAGATCTGGGGAACCACCCCGGAAGCAAGCGTGTTACGCAGGAATACGTCCGCATAACCTCCCAAAGAGGCCACACCTTCCTGAATGCGTGCACCGCCGGAATCGTTGAGCCCGATAACGGGCGCTCCGTTTTGGACGGCCAGATCCATCACCTTGCAGATTTTCTCGGCATGGGTTTCCGACAATGAGCCACCCAGAACGGTAAAATCCTGGGAGAACACGTAGACCAACCGGCCATTGATCGTTCCCCATCCGGTGACCACACCATCGCCTGGAATGTGCTGCTCATCCATGCCGAAATCGGCACAGCGATGGGTGACAAACATGTCGTATTCTTCGAACGAGCCGTGATCGAGCAAAATGTCGATGCGTTCGCGCGCGGTCAGCTTACCCTTGCCGTGCTGCGCTGAAATGCGGCGTTCTCCGCCCCCAAGCCGCGCACTGGCGCGCCGGTTTTCAAGCTCGTTGAGAATGTCCTGCATTGGGATATTTAATCCTCCGCCCCATGTCCTGTGTTGTTCTCGCTATTGAAGTTTGGCGAAAAGAACAAGTTAGTCAAAGGGACCAAAACGTATGCGGTGCAAAAATAGCCATGCTCACATCGCATTCATCGTCAAAAGCTCATATTGAGCAACCGGCTCGTCGTCCTGATTGGTTGCTTCAACGTTCCAGCGTACTTCGCCATGTTCATCGTTGCGTTTTTTCTTTTCCATTGCCGTCAGCCGAACCTTGATCGTGTCGCCGGGAGAGACGGGTTTTAAGAACCGCAGATTGTCGAGGCCATAGTTCGCAAGCACCGGCCCAGGGGCAGGGTCAACAAACAATCCGGCAGCGAAGGAAAGGATCAAATAGCCGTGCGCAACCCGTCCCGGGAAGAACGGATTGGCGCTCGCCGCTTCCTCGTCCATGTGGGCGTAGAAGGTGTCGCCCGTAAATTCGGCAAAGTGTTCAATGTCTTCCAACGTGATTGTGCGCGGTTCGGTGTGAATTGTCTTGCCGATTTCAAGTTCGGTGAACGACAGACGAAACGGGTGAGGTGGTTCCGCTTCGGTTTGGGCTCCCGGCAGCCAGCGACCGGTCACTTTGGTCAGCATATCAGGGCTGCCCTGTAGGGCGGTTCGTTGCATATAGTGCATAACGCCGCGAATGCCGCCGAGTTCTTCGCCGCCACCTGCGCGCCCCGGCCCACCGTGGACAAGATGAGGCATGGGTGAACCGTGTCCGGTCGACCCTTTGGCCGTGTCGCGGTCAAGAAACAGCATTCGACCGTGCAGCGAGGCCGATCCGAACAGAAAAGCGGATGCGGCATCGGCGTCGTGGGTAAAAACCGACGCAACCAGTGAGCCGCCACCTCTATTGGTCAGCTCGACGGCATGATCCACATCTTTGTAGGGCATGATCGTGCTGACCGGGCCGAAAGCTTCCATTTCATGAACCGCAGTTGCTGCATCGGGGTCTTCGCAGTGCAGCAGAATGGGAGAGACAAACGCACCCTTTTGCTTGTCGGCGCCATCAACCATGAGTGTATCGAAATCACCGTAGACGCGGGTCGCCTCTTTTTCGAGCGCCTCGACAGTGCTCAGGACGTCGCTGCGTTGGCGTTGTCCCGCCAAAGCGCCCATGCGTGTGGTTTCGAGACCGGGGTGACCGACCTGAACTTTGGCAAGACGGGCGCTGAGCGCATCGATAAAGGCGGATTGATGGGCTTCCGGTACAATTGTTCGGCGTATAGCTGTGCATTTCTGGCCAGCCTTCACCGTCATTTCCCGGGTTACTTCTTTCACGCAAAGGTCGAACTCAGGGCTAGCCGGAACAGCATCGGGCCCGAGGATTGTTGCATTCAGCGAATCTGTTTCAGCCATGAAGCGCACATTGTTGCGCCTCAGGTGATCGCTGGAAGATATAATATGGGCCGTGTCCGCTGATCCCGTGAAAGCAACCACATCTTCAAACGTCAGTTGATCAAGCAAATCGCCTGCCGAGCCAGGCACAAGCTGCAGAGCCCCATCCGGCAGCAATCCACTCTCCATCATAAGTTTCACGCAGGCATGGGTCAGATAGGCGGTATCGGTGGCGGGTTTCACCACGCTGGGAACACCAGCAAGGAACGTGGGGGCAAACTTTTCAAGCATGCCCCAAACCGGAAAATTGAACGCGTTGATGTGAATGGCGGCACCTTGGCGCGATGTATAAACATGCTGGCCGCCAAAACTGCCGTCGCGGGCGAGGGGCTCGTAGGCCCCGTCAATCACATGCCGAGCATTGGGAAGCTCGCGTTTCCCTTTAGAGGCGTAAACGAACATCGTGCCAATCCCGCCATCAATATCGACCATCGAGTCAGTTTTGGTCGCGCCTGTCTCCGTGGAAAGTGCATACAGCGGCTCGCGATTGGCGTTCAGATGCAAGGCAAGTGCCTTAAGAATGGAAGCCCGGTCGTGAAATGTGAGGGCGCGCAACGCCGCGCCTCCGATACCTCTTGCATGGGATAAGACTTCACCAAAATCGATGCCCGCGGTCGACCCAATGGCAATCACATCGCCAGATACCGCGCTTCTGATTTCGCGTTCATTTGGGCCAATTGGATGCCATCTGCCGCTGACGAAGCTATCTAACTCTATGATTCCCATGTGATTTATCCGGTCTGTTTTAGCTATTAGAATTAATAATTGACCGGCCGGTTGGTTTATGCAAGGAAAATATTAATAGGAGACCGGCTCGACGCGACAAAATCGGGAACTTGATGGACCAGCACGTGGATCAAAAGCAGGAAGAGGGTGGCACGGTGGCATTCGGCGACCGCATTGCCCGTGCCTGCGCAGACCGGATGTTTGCCAATGACGAGGCCTCCCGTTCGCTTGGAATGGAGATTGCAGATGTCACTGCGGGGCGCGCCGTTCTGACAATGACCGTTCGGGACAACATGACCAACGGTCAGAAAATCTGCCATGGCGGTTTCATGTTTACGTTGGCGGATAGTGCCTTCGCGTTCGCGTGCAATGGCTACAACCAGTTCACTGTCGCGCAGCATTGCGCAATTGACTTTCTGAAAACCGTTTTTGCCGGTGATACCCTCACCGCGGTGGCCGAAGAACAGACCAAAACCGGTCGCAGCGGGGTGTACGACGTGGTGATCACCGATCAGAATGAAAATACAGTAGCCCTGTTTCGTGGACTTTCGCGCACGGTAAAAGGCAATCATTTCAAAGATGAAGAACTGGCCGAGCTCAGGGCTCAGGTTGGCGGGGGGACTGTGGCCTGATGTTGGATTTAACACCTGACAAGAATGATCTCGACCCGATCGAGATCGCATCGCGGGATGAGATTGAAGCACTGCAGCTGGACCGGCTACGCTGGTCGCTTTCGCATGCCTACGACAACGTGGCTCACTACAAACAGGCCTTTGATAGGGCTGGTGTGCACCCGGATGATCTGAAGTCTCTGGCTGATCTCGCGAAGTTTCCGTTCACGGTCAAAACCGATCTGCGCGACAACTATCCGTTCGGAATGTTTGCGGTCCCTCGTGAACAGGTGGTTCGAGTACATGCCTCTTCGGGCACAACAGGCAAACCGACGGTTGTTGGCTACACCCACAATGACATCGATGTCTGGTCAACCGTAATGGCGCGTTCGATACGGGCCTCGGGCGGACGACCTGGTGATGTTTGTCATGTGGCCTATGGGTACGGACTGTTCACTGGTGGTCTGGGCGCCCACTACGGCGCGGAAAAGCTTGGCTGCACCACAATTCCGGTCTCTGGTGGCATGACCGAACGACAGGTGACTCTGATCGAGGACTTCGGCGCGTCAATCATCATGGTCACACCATCCTATGCACTGTCGATTTTGGACGAATACCGAGCAAAAGGGCTCGATCCCCGCAAGAGCCCACTCAAAGTCGGAATATTTGGGGCCGAACCCTGGACCAACGCTATGCGGGAAGAAATCGAAGAAGCCTTCGATATGCATGCGGTCGATATTTATGGACTTTCTGAGGTGATGGGGCCCGGGGTCGCCAACGAATGCGTTGAGACCAAAGATGGATTGCACATCTGGGAGGATCATTTTTATCCCGAGATCATCAATCCGGAAACAGGCGAGGTTTTGCTGGACGGGGAGAAGGGCGAACTGGTCTTCACCTCATTGAGCAAGGAAGCCTTCCCGATCATTCGTTACCGCACTCGCGATTTGACGCGACTTTTGCCCGGCACTGCTCGTTCCATGCGCCGCATGGAAAAGGTGACGGGCCGTTCTGACGACATGATCATTCTGCGCGGCGTCAACGTGTTTCCGACCCAGATTGAAGAACAGCTAATGAAAGTGAGGGAACTTTCACCGCACTATCAGATTGTGCTGTCGCGCGAAGGGCGGATGGATGAAATGACCATCCTTGCCGAATCTGCGACCGGGTACACCGCTGACGGCGCCAAGAAGGCTGGGGCGGAAGCTCTTCTGTCGCACATCAAGGGCGTTGTGGGAGTCAGCGTCAAAGTGGATGTCGCCGATCCTGGCGGCGTCGCTCGTTCGCTCGGCAAGGCGCAACGCATCGTCGACAACAGGCCGAAAGACTAGATCCATGGCCCGTACCCAAGCCAAAGACTATCACGACAAGCGCGCTGCATTGCTGAAGACGTCAGCGCGCCTGTTTGCGGACGAGGGCTTTGAGCGCACATCGATGGCACAGGTTGCAAAGGCCAGTGGTGTGTCTAAAGCCTTGTTGTATCACTACTATTCTGGCAAGGATGAGCTTCTCTTTGACATCATCACTGGGCACTTGACGTCGCTTATTGGGGTCACTGAGCAGGCGGCAATCGAACCGGGGCCTGCCGAGCACCGGCTTCACCGCATGGTGGTGGCGCTTCTGGAAGAATACCGCGATGCGGATGACGAGCACCGTGTGCAGCTTAGTTCGTTGGGATCGCTGCCGGTAAATCAGCAAAGAACAGTGCTCGAGCTTTCCCGCAAGATCGTCGATCTGTTTGCGGAAGCCATGATCAGTGTGGTTCCAAGTCTCAAAGACAGGCCCGAACTGGTGAAACCGGTCACCATGTCGCTGTTTGGGATGTTGAACTGGCACTACACCTGGTTTCGCGAGGACGGTGAAATGGGCCGTGAAGATTATGCACGTCTCGCCACACGCATCATTGTCGAAGGCACACGCAATCTCGATGCTGCAAGCCCCCAACTTTATCTGGTTGAACCGCAACAGGCCTGACTGTCGGGCCACAGGAACATGATATGTACACTCAAGCGCTGAATGATCCGAAGTCGAAAGCAACCCACATTGCGGCGGAAGATCCGGTCCGCAACGCCAAGTTCATGGAAAAGGTCTCGGCCGAACAGCGCATTGAACCCAATGACTGGATGCCGACGCCCTATCGCAAGACATTGGTCCGCCAGATTTCCCAACATGCTCATTCCGAGATCGTCGGCATGTTGCCAGAAGGCAATTGGATCACCCGAGCGCCAACATTGCGACGCAAAGCAACTTTGCTTGCAAAGGTGCAGGATGAAGGCGGGCATGGCCTTTATCTGTACTCTGCGGCGGAAACGCTGGGTGTCTCGCGGGAGGAATTGGATGAACAACTGCTTACCGGAAAGGCGCGTTATTCCTCAATCTTCAACTATCCGACGCTTTCCTGGGCCGATATCGGGACGATTGGATGGCTCGTCGATGGTGCGGCCATCATGAACCAGATTCCTCTGTGCCGCTGTTCCTACGGCCCTTATTCGCGCGCAATGGTCCGCATCTGTAAGGAAGAGAGCTTCCACCAGCGTCAGGGTTACGAAATCATGATCGCGCTGGCGAATGGCACCAAAGAACAAAAAGAAATGGCACAGGACGCGCTCAATCGTTGGTGGTGGCCATCGATCATGATGTTCGGCCCACATGACAAGGATTCCACCCATTCGGACCAGTCAATGGCCTGGAAGATCAAGCGGTTCTCCAATGACGATCTGCGCCAAAAGTTCATCGATGCAACTGTTCCGCAGGCGCACTTTCTAGGATTGGAAGTTCCTGATCCTGAATTGAGCTTCAACGAAGAGACTGGGCATTGGGAGATTGGCCCGATTGACTGGTCGGAGTTTAAGGAAGTGCTCGCTGGAAATGGTCCCTGCAACAAGGAGCGCATCGCGGCACAGCGCAAGAAACATCGCGAAGGCGAATGGGTGCGCGAGGCCGCTTTGGCCCATGCCCGCAAGCGGGAAGCGCGAAAGCAGCAAGCGAAAGAGGCCGCCTGATGGAAAAGTCAGAACTCGTTCCGCTGTGGGAAGTGTTTGTTCGTTCAAAAAACGGGCTTTCGCACTCCCACGCAGGATCAGTCCATGCCGTGGATGCCGAGATGGCGCTGCAAAATGCCCGCGACGTCTACACCCGTCGTCAGGAAGGCGTGTCCATCTGGGTGGTGCCGTCAGCTGAAATCGTCGCCTCCGATCCCGGCGATAAGGACGAACTGTTCGAACCGGCGGAATCCAAAATCTATCGTCATCCCACGTTCTACGACATTCCGGATGAAGTGGGGCACATGTAGTGGCTGCTGTGGATGAAATCTCTGTTGATGAAGCGTTGAAGGAACCGCTTACAACGTTCTGTCTTCGGCTCGCTGATTTCGCGCTGGTCAGTGGGCACCGGCTGTCAGAGTGGGCCGGCCATGCTCCCATCTTGGAAGAGGATCTGGCGCTCGCCAACCTAGGCCTCGATATGATTGGGCAGGCCCGCGCCCTCTATACATACGCTGGTGTCGTCGAAGGTGAGGGGCGGGATGAAGATCAACTTGCCTATCTGCGGCGTGACACCGACTACCTCAGCCCGCTGATCGTAGAGCTGCCAAAGGGTGATTTCGCGTTCACCATGGTGCGGCAGTATTTTGTCGGCTCGTTCTTGCTCCTTTACTTTGGCGAACTCACCCACTCTCGCGATCAAACGCTGGCTGGGATCGCAGCCAAAGCGGAAAAGGAAATGGCGTATCATCGCCGCCACTGCGGCGAATGGGTGATCCGGCTCGGGGATGGCACATCGGAAAGCCATGATCGCATGGAGGACGCACTCGACACTCTTTGGTCTTATGTGGGCGAATTGTTTGAGTGTGATCAGATAGACAGGATCTTGATCGAGGCGGGCATTGCCGTGGATGCAAGTGCCTTGAAAGATCAATGGCTTGCAGACGTGCGCTCGGTTTTTGAAGAAGCCACGTTGACGGTGCCAGACAGCGAATTCTCCCATACGGGCGGTCGTTCGGGCAAGCACACTGAACATCTCAGTCACATGCTTGGTGTCATGCAGACGCTGCAACGTTCTTTTCCCGGAGCAGATTGGTGAGCGCGGCAGCAGCAAAGCAAGACGTGATCGAATCTGATCGCCAACGCGCGTGGAGAGCGGCGGCGGCGGTGTGTGATCCAGAAGTGCCGGTGCTGACCATTGAGGACTTGGGTGTCCTTCGAAGTGTCGAGCTTGAAGACGCATCTGTCACCGTTGAGATTACGCCGACCTACTCCGGTTGTCCGGCGATGAACACCATTGCGCTTGATGTCGAAGTGGCGCTGGAAAAGGCGGGATTTTCGAAGCCGGTCGTCAAACTTGTACATTCTCCCGCTTGGACAACGGACTGGATGAACGATGCCGCGCGAGAAAAACTCCGTGTGTTCGGCATTGCTCCGCCGGCGGGCAGTGGCTCAAGAGGCGTACTTTTCGGTATTGACGAAATTGCCTGCCCAAAATGCGGCTCGGTCAACACCAGAAAAATCTCGGAGTTTGGTTCCACCGCCTGCAAAGCGCACTACACATGCAACGCGTGTTTTGAACCGTTCGATTATTTCAAGTGCATCTGAGGGTGGACGGACATGCTTGAAATCGCTGTGTCAAACCCAGAACTGCCGCGTGGGTTCCACTGGCTCACTGTGAGTGATGTGCGCCGCGAAACCAGTGAAGCATCCTCGGTGCTCTTTGACGTGCCGGACGATCTGAAATCACAGTTTCAGTTCAAGCCCGGGCAATATGTGACGCTGCTGAAAGAGCATGACGGGGAGCGCATTCGTCGCCCATACTCCATCTGTTCGACCCCTGAAGACGGCACATTGCGGGTGTGTTCCAAACAGGTTGATGGCGGGCGCATGTCCACCTTCATCAATCAGGATCTAAAAGCTGGTGACCAATTGCCGGTGATGCAGCCAATGGGTCGTTTCGGGGTAGAACAAGTGGCCGAAAACGCCCGCACGATTGTCGCGATCTGTGCGGGAAGCGGAATCACGCCCGTCATATCAATCATTCGCTCGCTACTTGAAGGCGATCGTTCCAGCCGCGTTGTGCTGGTGTTTGGAAACCGCAATACGGCATCCATTATCTTTCGCGAAACCATTTCGGATCTGAAGAATCGGTTCATGGGTCGTTTGCAGGTGTTTCATGTGCTCTCAGGCGAAAAATCAGCGTTTGAGCAGTTTTCCGGGCGGCTGACCCGCGAAAAGCTGGCTGACATTTTGCCGTCCATCTGTGAAGTCGACGATGTTGACACTTTCCTGGTCTGCGGACCCGGCGGAATGATGGAAGAGGCGCAAGCGGCACTAAATTCCGTAAACGCGCCGGAGGATCGGATCATTATTGAGAATTTCGGCGGGGAACCCGTCTCTGGCGAGCGTGACGAAGGAACTGTCGCCACAGACGGGCCTTCGGCGGAAGCAACAATCATCATCGATGGTGCCGCGACCGACATTCAAGTCCCAATGTCGGGACGTGTGCTCGATGCTGCATTGGCTGCCAATCTCGATATGCCTTTCGCCTGCAAAGGCGGCATGTGTTGCACATGCAAAGCCAAACTTCTCGAAGGTGAGGTGGAAATGGCGCTGAACTTCGGCCTTGAACCCGACGAGGTCGAAGCAGGATATATCCTCACCTGCCAGTCGCGCCCTCTCAGTGATAAACTCGTGGTCGACTACGACGCCGTCTGAGTCATTCAAAAACGCTTGACCTTCAATCACATGGGCTCACTATAGGTGTTCTAAACAGGTTGGAGCGCCATTCAGCATGTCTGAAACAGAAACCGGATGGCTCAGCACCCATGTGCTGGACACTGCAAACGGCCACCCTGCGGGGGGCATGAAAATAGATCTTGTACGCCTTGGCGAAGGCGGTGAGACCGCTCTGAAGTCAGCCGTCACGAACGATGATGGCCGCACCGATTCTCCGATGCTGGACGGAGAAGCGTTTCAAACGGGCCACTATGAACTCCGATTTCATGTGGGCGACTATGTGAAGTCTACTGATCAGGTGCCGTTTCTTGATGTGGTGCCGGTTCGGTTCGGCATCACAGACGCCAAGGCCCACTATCACGTGCCGCTCCTCGTCTCGCCTTATGGCTACTCAACCTATCGCGGAAGCTGAGGGGGCTGTATGCGCAAGGCCATTCGGTTTTTGGTCAATGATACGCTGATTGAGCGTTCCGACGTCACCAGTGGCGAAACCCTGTTGGACTTCTTGCGCCTTAATCGGGGTTTGACCGGGTCAAAGGAAGGCTGTGCCGAAGGCGATTGCGGGGCCTGTACCGTTCTGGTCGGTCGGCTCTCGCAAGGGGAGTTGAAATACGAGACCGTCAATTCCTGCATCCGATTCGTGGGCTCGCTTGATGCCTGCCATGTGGTTACGATTGAGTATCTGAAAAGCGATGATGGCGTGTTGCACCCGGTTCAGCGGGCCATGGTGGAGCGACACGGCTCCCAATGCGGGTTCTGCACTCCCGGAATCGTCATGTCGCTCTATGCGTTATGGCTCGGAAACCCGGCGCCGGCGGCTGAAGACGTTGAAACCGCTTTGCAGGGAAATCTCTGCCGCTGCACCGGATACAAGCCAATCTTTGATGCTGCGATCGCAGCCTCTGAACAAGCGAAGGCTCAGGACGATCGACTGATCAGAAACAGAGATGCGGTAAAGCAAAAGCTTCTTGAACTGGCACTGGATCGGCCGGTGGAAATTAGCATGGGTGATGACCGTGTGATTGTCCCTGAAGGCGTTGATGATCTTGCCGACACGCTTCAACGTCATCCGGAAGGGCGGATTGTTGCCGGTTCAACGGATGTTGGCCTCTGGGTAACAAAGCATCTTGCAGATATTTCGCCGGTGATTTTCATTAATCATTTGAGTGAGTTGCAGAAAATCGAAGAACTCTCTTCTGGCCTGCAGATCGGCGCTTGTGTGTCATACACCGACGCGATTAGTGCGATCACCATGCATTTCCCTCAGATGAAGGACTATTGGTTCCGAATTGGCGGTGAACAGGTCCGCAACATGGGAACAATTGGTGGCAACATCGCCAATGGTTCACCCATTGGCGACACGCCACCGCCACTGATTGCGCTTGGGGCCAAACTAACCTTGCGAAAGGGCAGGGAACGACGAACCATTCCGCTGGAAGACTTCTTCATCGAGTACGGCAAGCAGGACCGACATTCAGGAGAATTCGTCGAAGGGATCGATGTGCCTTTCCTCGCAACAAACACACGGTTCGAAGTCTACAAGATCTCCAAACGAAGGGATGAGGATATTTCCGCGCTGACCGGGGCCTTCCTGATCGAACTCGATGGGGAACGCATAAGCAGCGCCCGCCTCGTGTTCGGTGGAATGGCGGGTGTTCCAAAAAGAGCGACTGCTGCCGAAACTGCCCTCAAAGGCCAGACCCTGGATCAGTCCACAATCAATGCGGCCAAACAGGCGATGCAGTCTGATTTTGAGCCGTTGACCGACATGCGAGCAACCGCCGACTACCGGGCTCAGGTTGCTGCCAATTTGCTGGAGCGATTTTATCTGGAGCACACCGGTACTGCAGCGCAGCTCAACCGTCGCGGAAAGGCGGCTTGATGGATCGTCCGATGGCAACTCCTGATGAGGCGAGGTTTGAAATTCGCGGTGGAGTGAGTGCGCAGCAACCACACGATTCCGGCCACAAGCACGTCACCGGCGAAGCGGTGTACATTGATGACATGCCGGATCTGGCCGGAACGCTGCATGCCGCGCTCGGGCTTTCAACAATCGCCAAGGGGCACATCAAAAGCATTGATCTGAGTGCGGTTGAAGCGGCAGACGGTGTTGTCGGCATCCTGACCCACAAGGATTTTACCGATTGCAACGATATCAGCCCGACCGGGAAAATGGACGAGCCCGTTCTCAGCGAAGGCGATATTCGTTTTCACGGCCAACCCATATTCGCCGTCATCGCGAACACACGATTGCGGGCGCGTCATGCCGCGGCACTGGCAAATATAGAGTATAACGAAGAAAAGCCGGCATTGGACGTCGGTGCTGCGCGCGCAGCCAGCTATCCGGATGTCACGGAGCCGCTTACACTTAGGCATGGAGAGCCCCACTCTGCACTAAAATCAGCAAAAAATCGTCTTTCCGGTCAGATCGGAATCGGCGGACAAGACCATTTTTACCTCGAAAGCCACATCGCACTCGCCGTCCCGGGCGAGGACGATGAGATGACAGTCTATTCCTCCACGCAGCATCCCAGCGAAGTGCAACACATGGTCGGGCACGTGCTCCATGTCCCGTCGAATGCGGTAACGGTACAAGTGCGTCGCATGGGCGGAGGATTTGGCGGCAAGGAGACCCAGTCCAACCTCTTCGCTGCGATTGCAGCGATTGCTGCGCGAAAATTCAAAGCACCGGTCAAGCTGCGCCCAGACCGCGACGAGGATATGATCGCGACGGGCAAGCGCCACGATTTCGTGGTCGAATACGATGTCGGTTTTGATGACGATGGGCGCATTGAAGGTTTTGAGGCGGACTATTGGGCCCGCTGCGGCTTCTCGGCGGACCTTTCCGGACCGGTAACAGATCGCGCCCTGTTTCATGCCGACAATTGCTACTATCTGCCGAATGTCCGTTTGAGTTCGCACCCTTTGAAAACGGACACGGTTTCCAACACGGCCTATCGCGGATTTGGCGGGCCACAGGGCATGGTTGGCGGTGAGCGTGTTGTCGAGGAGATTGCCTATGCGCTTCGCAAGGATCCGCTCGAAATCCGCAAGGCAAATTTTTACGCCGACGATGGCCGCGATATCACACCCTACCATCAACAAGTGACTGACAACATCATTGCCCGTCTGGTGGCTGAACTGGAGGAAAGTTCAGACTACCAGAAGCGCCGCAACGAAATCATCGACTTCAATGCGGATAGCCCGGTGATCCGCAAAGGCATTGCACTGACGCCGGTCAAATTCGGGATTTCTTTTACGGCCACCTGGTACAATCAAGCGGGTGCATTGGTGCACATTTACCAGGACGGGTCGCTGCATCTCAATCATGGTGGCACTGAAATGGGGCAGGGGCTCCACACCAAGGTTGCGCAAGTGCTTGCAGACGAATTTCAGGTCGATCTGGATCAGGTGAAGATCTCCGCGACCACCACGGCGAAGGTTCCCAACACATCCGCAACGGCAGCGTCGTCGGGGTCCGATCTCAACGGAATGGCGGTCGCCAATGCCGCTCAACAGATCAAGGCGCGACTAATCGATTTCGCGACAGAGAAGTATGGCGTCGACACGGAGCAGGTGGTTTTTGAACCAAACCAGGTGCAGGTTGGAAATCAGCGGATCGCTTTCGCCGACTTTATCAAAGCTGCCTACATGGAACGGGTCCAGCTTTCGGCGGCGGGCTTCTACAAAACGCCGGATATTCACTGGGACCGCGAGAAGGGAACCGGCAGACCGTTCTACTACTTCGCTTACGGAGCGGCTGTGTCGGAAGTAAGCATTGATACGCTGACTGGCGAATATCAGGTCGACCGGGTGGATATTCTTCACGATGTTGGAAAATCGCTCAATCCTGCGCTGGATATTGGCCAGATCGAAGGTGGGTTCATTCAGGGCATGGGATGGCTCACCACAGAAGAATTGTGGTGGGACAAGAGCGGGCGGCTCCGGACTCATGCACCGTCCACCTACAAAATACCTCTGGCGTCAGATGTGCCGCCGATTTTCAACGTGTCGCTCGCCGATTGGTCCCAAAACCGCGAAGCCACGATCCGCCGTTCAAAGGCGGTGGGTGAGCCGCCATTCATGCTGGCGATCTCGGTGCTCGAGGCCCTGTCGATGGCAGCAGCTAGCTGTGCTGACTACAAGGTTTCGCCAAAGCTTGACACGCCCGCAACGCCAGAGCGTGTATTGGATTGCGTTACGCGCATGAAGGCGGCGCACGAATGAGCGGCCCAGTGAACACACTTCGAACCATGGATGCGGCATCGCTACTTGGCTCGGAAGCTGATCTCGTTTTGATTGAGGTCGAAGCTGCGAACGGGTCTACTCCGCGGACCGCCGGCACCTGGATGCTCGCCGGATTGCTCGATGAAACGCCCTGCATTGCCCGAACCATTGGCGGTGGACAGCTTGAATATCTTGCGATTGATGAAGCCATTCGGTCTCTCGCCTCTGCCGATGGTCAAAAGTCAGTCGAAATTGCTCTTGGACCAGAGATCGGCCAGTGCTGCGGAGGGCGAGTTTCAATCACACTCGCACGGGTGGATGAGGATGCCCGTCAAGAGCTTCATGAGCATTTGGATCACGAACGTGCCGAACGACCCGACGTTTTTGTCTTTGGCGCAGGGCATGTGGGGCGGGCACTGGTCGAATGCATTTCTTTGCTTCCCGTACGCCCGGTTTTGGTCGATAGCCGTTCCGAGACGCTCGAATTGGCATCAGATGCGGCCGAAAAGCACCTTCTTGCCGTGCCCGAGAGTCTTGTTGCGACCGCAAAGTCCGGAAGCGCGTTTGTCGTGCTCACTCATGATCACGCGCTTGATTTTATCATCGCCAAAGAGGCGCTTAATCGCAGCGATGCCGCCTATGTTGGCATGGTTGGATCGCGGACCAAGCGCAAGAGCTTCGAGAATTGGCTTCGACGGGAAGGCGGTTCAACCGACCCCAAGAACCTTGTCTGCCCCATTGGCGGATTCGGTCTTGATGACAAAAGACCGGAAGTCATAGCAGCTCTGACGGCAGCGGAGATCATGCTTGCTTTGGGAAAGGCTAATACCGCTCAAAGTACCGAAAACGAGGCCGCCCATGTATGAATATGCCATTGCCTGGGAGTGGATAAACTTCGCGGTCCGCTGGCTTCACGTGATCACCGCAATCGCCTGGATCGGCTCTTCGTTCTACTTCATTGCTCTTGATCTCGGCCTGCGCCGCGATTTGCCGGAAGGAAGCCTTGCCGATGGTGAGGAGTGGCAGGTGCATGGCGGCGGGTTCTACCACATTCAAAAATATATGGTGGCCCCGGCGGAAATGCCGGAACATCTGACGTGGTTTAAGTGGGAATCCTACGCGACATGGCTGTCGGGCTTCGCCATGATGTGCGTGATCTATTATGCCGGTGCGGATCTCTATCTGATTGATCGCACTGTGCTTGATGTTTCAGCACCAGTTGCGATCCTGATTTCGCTCGCCTCCATCGGTGTGGGCTGGGTGTTCTATGATCTCCTGTGCAAATCACCCATCGGCACCGACAACACCCGCCTTATGGTGTTGTTGTACTTTGTCCTGGTAGCGATGGCCTGGGGGTACACACAGGTGTTCAGCGGTCGCGCGGCTTTCGTTCACCTGGGCGCGTTCACGGCTACAATCATGTCCGCAAACGTTTTCCTGCTCATCATTCCCAACCAGAAAAAGGTTGTTGCCGATCTCAAGGCGGGCCGCACGCCGAACCCGCTCTACGGCCAGCAGGCAAAACAGCGTTCGACCCACAACAACTATCTCACCCTGCCGGTGATTTTCCTCATGTTGTCGAACCACTACCCGTTGGCGTTCGCGACCGAATACAATTGGGTGATCGCGAGCCTCGTGTTCCTGATGGGCGTGACGATCCGGCACTATTTCAACTCCAAACACGCCCGGTATGGCAATCCGACCTGGACCTGGCTTGCCACGGCAGTGATTTTTGTCGTGATCATGTGGTTGTCGAGCCTCACGCCAGTCGAAAGCGAGGAGGATGGCGCAAAGCTATCCAACCATGAAAAGCGATTTGCCGGCGCCGTCCATTTCCAGGAAGTGAAGGAAACGGTGCAGTCGCGCTGCTCCATGTGCCATGCGGCGGAACCGGTCTGGGAAGGTCTCATTGCGCCACCAAAGGGCGTCGTTCTCGAAACGGAGCGACAGATTGCGGCTCAGGCACGGGAAATCTATCTCAATGCGGGTCGGTCAAAAGCGATGCCACCCGGTAATCTGACGGAACTGAGCAGTGCCGAACGGGCAATGATTGTTGCCTGGTATGAAGCTGGCGTTTCTGGTGCACCCCTGAAATCGGAACATTGAGAACCAATCGATACAGTGGTCGCCTGGTTAGATGAGATGATGACCGGCCGGAAAAGCCACGAGTTTCCAAACCCCCTCAGCAAACGAAGCAAATTTCACCAAAACGCTTATGAGTGACAGTCAGTACTTCGCCTATTTTGGTTACGGCTCGCTGGTGAACCGCGACACGCTTCGTACGAGGTACGTGTCAGCGCACAGAGCGCGGCTGAGCGGCTGGCGGAGGACATGGCAACCGCGCCCTGACACGCCCTTTGGCGACATCTCTCTGCTAACCGTGAAGCCGCATGCCGAAACCACAATTGAAGGCCTTCTGATCATCGATCATCTGGAAAACCTGCCCGCACTTGATGAGCGCGAGATGCGCTATGACCGGGTGCAGATTGGGCAAGAACAGGTGGATATGGCGACCGAAGTTCAGTCTGCAATGGGTTCAATGCCGGTCTATCTCTATGTGGCGCAACCTCAAATGGCTGAAACGGGTGCCGAAGGGCGTATCATTCAGTCCTATCTTGATGCGGTGATGCAGGGTTATCTGGTTGAGTTCGGGCAAGTTGGACTTGACGGGTTTCTATCGAGCACGGATGAATTTCATCGGCCGATGCTAGAAGACCGTCATGCACCAACCTATCCACGCGCAGTGACGCTATCATCGTTGGAGCAGGACTTGTTCGACCGCATGCTTGCCTCGAGACGTGGTTTCCCAACCAACTAAACCCCGTCGAATTTTCGCGAATCGCCTGTGGCACGCGCTCACGATGATGTGTATAAGGCGCGCCAGTTGACCGGCGATTGTTCGCCCTGTCAGCGAAACTCTTATCCCGCAATCCGAGTGGACGCGTAAAATGGCTAACAACTGGACCCCGAATTCATGGCGCAACAAACCGGCAATCCAAATGCCGAATTTTACCGACGCAGCCAAGCTGGCTGATGTCGAATCCCGCTTGTCGCAGTTTCCGCCGCTCGTATTTGCAGGGGAAGCGCGGGCGCTAAAAGCCCATCTGGGCCGCGTTGCAAATGGCGAGGCGTTCCTGCTTCAGGGCGGGGACTGTGCAGAAAGCTTCGCGGAGCACAGCGCGGATACAATCCGCGACTTCTTCCGGGTGTTCCTGCAAATGTCCGTCGTGCTGACATTCGCCGCATCAAAACCGGTCGTGAAAGTTGGCCGCATCGCTGGTCAGTTTGCCAAGCCGCGCTCATCCGACAACGAGACCAAAGATGGTGTAACGCTGCCGAGCTATCGCGGTGATATCATCAACGACATCGACTTTACTGAAGCTGGACGCGAGCCGGATCCGGAGCGTCAGATCAAGGCTTACCGTCAGGCGGCGGCAACGCTCAACCTGTTGCGTGCGTTTGCTCAGGGCGGGTATGCCGATCTCAACCTGGTGCATCAGTGGACGCTGGGGTTCGTCAAAAACTCACCTCAGGCCGCCCGCTATGAGGAATTGGCCAGCCGGATATCCGAAACGCTCGATTTCATGAAAGCAATTGGCTTCGAATCCGAGCAATACTCCAAGCTGAAAGAGACCGAGTTCTACACCAGCCACGAGTCATTGCTGCTCGGCTACGAAGAAGCGCTGACCCGCGAGGATTCAACAACCGGTGATCAGTATGCGACCTCCGGGCATATGCTTTGGCTGGGAGATCGCACACGCCAGGCTGACCATGCCCACGTGGAATATGCGCGCGGCATCAAAAATCCGATTGGCATTAAGTGCGGCCCGTCCAGCACGCCGGATGATCTGCTAAATCTCATCGACATTCTCAATCCTCACAACGAGCCGGGTCGACTGACACTCATCGCACGATTTGGCCATGAGAAGGTTGAGGAACATCTGGTTCCGTTGGTTCGCGCTGTACAGCGCGAAGGCAAATCGGTTGTGTGGTCCTGCGATCCCATGCACGGAAACACGATTTCCGCGGGTGGCTACAAAACGCGCCCCTTCAATCGCGTTCTGGCTGAAGTGGAGCGGTTTTTCGACGTGCACGAGGCCGAAGGCACCTATGCCGGTGGCGTGCATGTCGAAATGACCGGCAAGGACGTAACAGAGTGCACGGGCGGTGCACGCGAAATCACCGATGACGAGCTCGGCAGTCGCTATCACACACACTGTGATCCGCGCCTCAATGCTGATCAGTCGATTGAGCTCGCGTTCCTGATTGCCGAGCGCTTGAAAAAGCGCAAGGATGGAGAAACACCCAAAGAAGAGGCAGCCTGATTGTCAGATTGTCTGCCT
>JBCCGR010000026.1:0-61593 GCA_039029195.1 Pseudomonadota bacterium | reverse complement strand
TTGAAGAGTAACCCTTCGCATCAAGCCGTGAGTAGATGAACGGCTTGAAGAGTTCGAGTGCCATCTTCTTCGGCAAACCGCATTGATGCAGCTTGAGCTCCGGACCAACCACGATCACAGAACGACCGGAATAGTCGACGCGCTTGCCGAGCAGGTTCTGACGGAAGCGACCCTGCTTGCCTTTCAGCATGTCGGAGAGCGACTTCAGCGGACGCTTGTTGGCACCAGTGATCGTGCGGCCACGGCGGCCATTGTCAAACAGCGCGTCTACGGCTTCCTGAAGCATGCGCTTTTCGTTGCGGATGATGATATCCGGTGCGCGCAGTTCGATCAGACGTTTCAGACGATTGTTCCGGTTGATCACACGACGATAGAGGTCGTTGAGGTCAGACGTTGCAAAGCGGCCGCCATCCAACGGTACCAGCGGGCGCAGGTCCGGCGGAATGACCGGGATCACCTTCATGATCATCCATTCCGGACGGTTGCCGGAATCAAGGAACGCTTCAGCAGTCTTCAGACGCTTGGAGAGCTTCTTGTGCTTCAGTTCCGATGTTGTTTCAGCGATTTCAACGCGCAGATCAGCAACGAGCTTTTCAAGATCGATGCCAGCCAGCATTTCGTGAATTGCTTCAGCACCAATCATCGCGGTGAAGGAATCTTCGCCAAACTCCTCAACAGCCAGCATATGCTCTTCTTCAGACAGAAGCTGGTTCTGCGTAAGCGAGGTCAGGCCAGGTTCTGTGACCACAAAATTCTCGAAATAGAGAATGCGTTCCAGATCCTTCAGCGTCATGTCGATCAACAGACCGATGCGCGACGGCAAGGATTTCAGGAACCAGATGTGAGCAACGGGAGAAGCGAGCTCAATATGGCCCATGCGCTCGCGGCGCACGCGCGACAGCGTGACTTCAACACCGCACTTCTCACAGATAATGCCCTTATATTTCATGCGCTTATATTTGCCGCACAGGCACTCATAGTCCTTGATGGGACCAAAGATACGCGCACAGAACAGGCCGTCACGCTCGGGCTTGAACGTGCGGTAATTGATCGTTTCGGGCTTTTTGATTTCGCCAAAAGACCAGGAGAGAATTTTTTCCGGGGAGGCAATCGAAATCCGGATGGAATCGAACGTTTGTGCCTGCACCTGCGGGTTGAAAATATTCATCACCTCTTGGTTCATGCGATGTCTCCTTTGGGTCTGAGACCCTTTTGGGGTGAGACCGGGCCACCTTATCTCGAGTTTGGTGACTGGCCTTCAATCTGTTCAGTTCACCGGTCAGTCACAACGCGACCGGTTGGGAGAAAATGCGCCGGACCTCACATCCGGCGCACTGGCACTATTCGGCTGCGTCCGGGAACGCGAAATCATCCATGTCATCGGCATCAAGCACCAACTGGCTGTTGTCCAGTTCCACATTGAGGCCGAGCGAGCGGATTTCCTTAACCAACACGTTGAAGCTTTCCGGGATACCGGCTTCAAACGTGTCATCACCACGGACGATGGCTTCATACACCTTGGTGCGGCCCGCCACGTCATCGGACTTGACCGTGAGCATTTCCTGCAAGGTGTAGGCGGCACCGTAAGCTTCCAGTGCCCAAACCTCCATCTCGCCGAAGCGCTGGCCACCAAACTGCGCCTTACCACCGAGCGGCTGCTGGGTAACAAGCGAGTATGGGCCGATCGAACGGGCGTGAATCTTGTCATCAACAAGGTGATGCAGCTTCAACATGTAGATGTAGCCCATGGTCACCGGACGATCGAACGGTTCCCCCGTACGGCCATCATAAAGCGTCGACTGACCGGAGCCATCAAGGCCTGCCTTTTCAAGCAGCTCGACCACATCGGGTTCATGCGCACCATCAAACACCGGAGTTGCAATGCGAACGCCTGTTTTGAGCTGGTCTGCCAGACGAAGCACACTGTCATCGTCATAGTTTTTCACCGGCTCGTTGCGGTCGTTCTCAGGATAAACCGATTCCAGGGCGTTGCGCAGCGGCTTCACATCGCTGGTCTCATTGTAGGCTTCCAGCAATTCACCAATGCGATTGCCCATGCCAGCACAGGCCCAGCCGAGATGGGTTTCCAGAATCTGGCCCACATTCATGCGGCTCGGCACGCCAAGCGGGTTGAGCACGATGTCTGCGTGGGTACCATCGTCCAGGAACGGCATGTCTTCCACGGGCAGAATGCGGGAAACCACACCCTTGTTGCCGTGGCGGCCAGCCATCTTATCGCCTGGCTGCAGCTTGCGCTTGATGGCCACAAACACCTTGACCATCTTCATAACGCCTGGTGGCAGTTCGTCGCCACGCTGCAGCTTCTCGACCTTGTCCATGAAGCGGCCTTCAAGGCGCGACTTGGATTCGTCATACTGGTTGCGCAAGGCTTCAAGCTGGCTCTGCAGCATTTCGTCCTCAACCGCAAACAGCCACCACTGGCTGCGTGGATATTCCGCACGTCCGTCGGCGGTGACCTTCTCACCAGTCTTGAAACCTTTCGGGCCGGCAATCGCCACTTTTCCGTCGAGCATTTCACCCAGACGACCATAGACGTTGCGATCAAGGATCGCCTGTTCGTCGTCGCGGTCCTTGGCGAGACGTTCGATTTCTTCGCGTTCAATGGCCATGGCGCGTTCGTCTTTTTCAATGCCGTGGCGATTGAAAACACGGACCTCAACCACAGTGCCGAAGGCACCTGGCGACATGCGCAGTGACGTGTCGCGAACATCCGATGCCTTTTCACCGAAGATTGCCCGCAGGAGCTTTTCTTCAGGTGTCATTGGGCTTTCACCCTTTGGCGTGATCTTGCCAACCAGAATGTCGCCCGGACCAACCTCGGCACCAATATATGTGATGCCGGCTTCGTCGAGGTTCTTCAAAGCCTCTTCCGAAACATTAGGAATGTCGCGGGTGATTTCTTCCGGTCCAAGCTTGGTATCACGCGCCATCACTTCGAATTCCTCGATGTGAATGGAGGTGAAAACGTCATCGCGCACAATGCGTTCTGACAGCAGGATGGAGTCCTCGAAGTTGTAGCCATTCCACGGCATGAACGCGACGAGCACGTTGCGGCCAAGCGCCAGATCGCCCAGATCAGTCGAAGGACCATCCGCAATGATATCGCCCTTGTTCACCCGGTCACCAACACGCACCAGCGGGCGCTGGTTGATGCAGGTTGACTGGTTGGAACGCTGGAACTTCTGCAAGCGGTAGATATCAACGCCGGACTTGGAAGCATCAAGGTCTTCCGTGGCGCGAACCACGATACGGGTGGCGTCCACCTGGTCGACCACACCGCCCCGGCTTGCGCCAATCGCGGCACCGGAATCACGGGCCACAATGGATTCCATGCCGGTTCCGACGAACGGGGCTTCGGCTTTTACCAGAGGTACCGCCTGACGCATCATGTTCGACCCCATCAGGGCGCGGTTGGCGTCATCGTTTTCAAGGAACGGAATGAGCGCTGCGGCAACCGATACAAGCTGCTTCGGCGACACATCCATGAGATCAACGCTGTCGCGGCTGGCCATGGTCACGTCACCGGCCTGACGGGCGATAACGAACTCGTTTTCAAGGCCGCCATCGTCGGTCAGTTCAGCATTGGACTGGGCGACCGTGTACTTCGCCTCTTCCATGGCCGAGAGATAGGTCACATCGTTGGTGACCTTGCCGTTTACCACCTTGCGGTACGGGCTTTCTATGAAGCCGTACTTGTTGATGCGAGCGAAGGTTGCGAGCGAGTTGATCAGACCGATATTCGGGCCTTCCGGCGTTTCAATCGGGCAGATACGACCATAGTGGGTCGGATGCACGTCGCGCACTTCAAAGCCGGCCCGTTCGCGGGTCAGACCACCCGGTCCAAGCGCCGAAAGGCGACGCTTGTGAGTGATTTCCGACAGCGGGTTGGTCTGGTCCATGAACTGGGAAAGCTGCGAGGAACCAAAGAATTCGCGCACAGCCGCAGCCGCAGGCTTTGCGTTGATGAGATCCTGCGGCATAACCGTGTCGATTTCGATCGACGACATGCGCTCCTTGATGGCACGCTCCATACGCAGCAGGCCAACGCGATACTGATTTTCCATCAATTCGCCAACCGAGCGAACACGACGGTTGCCAAGGTTGTCGATATCGTCGATTTCACCACGGCCATCGCGCAGATCCACCAGCGTTTTGACAACGGCCAGAATGTCTTCCTTGCGCAGCACGCGAACCGTGTCTTCAGCATCGAGATCAAGACGCATGTTCATCTTCACGCGGCCAACAGCGGAGAGATCATAGCGCTCGCGGTCGAAGAACAGCGAGGTGAACATGGCTTCCGCAGTTTCGAGCGTTGGCGGCTCACCCGGGCGCATCACGCGGTAAATGTCAAACAGCGCGTCCTGACGGCTTTCGTTCTTGTCCGCAGCCAGTGTGTTGCGAATGTAGGCACCCACAGTCACATGGTTGATGTCGAGAACAGGAATGGTCGAGTAGCCATTCTCGATGAGCATGGCGATGTTTTCTTCGTCGAGCTCATCACCGGCTTCCAAGTAGATTTCTCCGGTTTCCATGTTGACGAGATCTTCGGCAACATATCTTCCATAGAGCGTTTCGGCTGCGGCACGGACGGCCTTCACACCGGCTTCTTCAACCTTTTTAACCGCACGGGCGGATACCTTCTTGCCCGATTCGAAGATCACTTCGCCCGAATCGGCGTCGATGACGTTCTCAACGGGCTTCGTGCCACGATAGTCCTCGCCATTGAACGGCATGCGCCAGAAGTCGTCAGCCATTTCAAAAGTGGTGGTGCGGTAGAACTCGTTCAGAATTTCTTCCGGATCGAGACCAAGCGCCATCAGCAGCGACGTCACCGGGATCTTGCGGCGGCGGTCGATGCGCGCATAGACGATGTCCTTGGCGTCGAACTCAATGTCGAGCCAGGAACCGCGATACGGGATCACGCGAGAAGCAAAAAGCAGCTTGCCAGACGAATGGGTTTTGCCCCGGTCGTGGTCGAAGAAAACGCCGGGCGAACGGTGCATCTGGGAGACAATCACACGTTCCGTACCATTGATGATGAACGTGCCGTTCGAGGTCATGAGCGGCATGTCGCCCATGTAGACGTCCTGCTCCTTGATGTCCTTGACGGACTTCGCGCCAGTGTCCTCATCGATATCAAACACGATCAGACGCAGTGTCACCTTCAACGGTGCTGCATATGTCATGTCGCGCTGGCGGCACTCTTCAACATCATACTTGGGTGCTTCGAACTCGTAGGTCACGAATTCCAGCATTGCAGCACCGGAAAAGTCCTTGATCGGGAAAACCGACTGGAAAACGGCCTGAATGCCTTCATCCGGGCGGCCGCCGTCGGGTTCATTGACCATCAGGAAGTTGTCATAGGATGCTTTTTGAACCTCAATCAGGTTCGGCATTTCCGCCACTTCGGTGATGTTTCCGTAGACCTTGCGAATGCGTCTGCGGCCGTTGAATACGTGCGTCTGAGCCATGCTTGCTCCTCGTCATTGCGCAACGCATCCCAACACGAACGGAATGCGTTTGCGGGCAAAAAGAGATCGGACTGTGAGGAAAACGGGTCGCCAAAAGGTCCAATTCATCCGGGCCTTCAGGACACCTGTTTCTCAAAACTTCATTACATTTGAACAACAAAAGGCAGGAACCATGCCCTTGGCTTTTCAAATGGGCGCATCGGGAAACTCAGACCCTCTTGCGCAAACGCGGACCCGACACTTGCCGGATCCGCAATTTGTTGAGCGCGGTTTCCCGCGCAAAGTCAGAGCTCTTACTTGAGCTCGACCTTGGCACCAGCTTCTTCGAGCTTCTTCTGGAGCTCTTCTGCTTCGCCCTTGGAAACGCCTTCCTTGACCGGCTTTGGAGCCGATTCCACCAGATCCTTGGCTTCCTTGAGGCCAAGACCGGTGATGGCGCGGACTTCCTTGATGACGTTGATTTTCTTGTCACCGGCAGATGCCAGAACAACATCAAACTCATCTTTTTCTTCAGCAGCAGCTTCGCCGCCGGCAGCGCCGCCAGCAACAGCAACAGCAGCCACAGGAGCAGCGGCAGAAACGCCCCAGTGCTCTTCCAGCATTTTCGACAGTTCAGCAGCTTCCATTACGGTCAGCTGGGACAGTTCATCAACGATCTTCTGCAGATCAGCCATTGTTCAGTTTCCTTATGGTTCGAACTTTTGTGTTTTGCGTCACAGTGTGCGGCCTCACGCCGCTTCACCCTTTTCAGAATAGGCCCCAATCACCCGTGCCACGGCGCCCTGTGGCGCCTTGGTCAGCTGCGCAATACGCGAAGCCGGGGTCTGAACCATGCCGAGGATTTTCGCCCTCAACTCGTCCAGCGACGGCATGGAAGCCAGTGACTTCACACCATCGGGATCAAGGTTGGTCGCGCCCATCGCACCACCCAGAACAACGAGCTTATCGTTCTTCTTGGCGTATTCGACGGCCACTTTGGGAGCTGCCACCGGATCGTCTGAATAGGCGATCACGGTCTGACCCGAAAACAGATCAGAGATGTGTTCAGCTTCCGTACCCTGAAGAGCAAGCTTGATGAGGCGGTTTTTTGCGACTTTCACCGTGCCGCCAGCTTCACGCATCTGACCGCGGAAATCGGTCATGTCGGAAACTGTCATACCGGTGTAGTGAGCCACAACCACCGAACCCACGTCTTTCAACGTGTCGTTCATGGTCGAGACGAATTCGCGTTTTTCCGCTCTATCCACCTGTGTCTCTCCTTTTGGCCATGATCTTCAGCCGGTTTCCCTGCTCAAAACCCTGACCGGTTTGCCTTTGCCGCTTGTCGGGTTCAGTTTTGAACCTTCGAAACGACGCTCGAGGTTCCTGCCCCCTTGAACGTGCTTCAACCCATTCAGGCAAAAGCGGCACAAGGCACACGAGTTCGAACCGAGTTTGGAATGTTCACGAGATTTCCCCGCGAACGCCGCCATCTTCATGACGTTAAAATCGGTCTCACCCTATCTGTGCAGGCGGTCATTAAGACGGGTTTCCCCATCACCTGCAGTCTCGGACAGGATACGAAGTTCGGGTCTCCCCTCACCTCGCATTCACACCCGCGAACGGGTGCAAACTGTTTTGGCCGGTCGTGGCGCTCGCCTCGTCCAGCCCAATAAATCAGGCGCTCGTTACAGTGCCCGGGTCAACCTTCACACCAGGACCCATGGTCGAGGTGATGGCAACCCGCTGGACGAACGTGCCCTTTGCACCGCTTGGCTTTGCCTTTTGAACGGCATCAGCAAGCGCGCGAACGTTTTCTTCAATAGCTTTGGCGTCGAAGCTGACCTTGCCAACGCCGGCATGAATGATGCCTGCTTTTTCAACGCGGAACTCGACCGCGCCACCTTTGGCAGCCTTCACGGCACCCGCAACATCTGGCGTTACGGTGCCAACCTTCGGGTTCGGCATCAGGCCACGGGGGCCAAGCACCTTACCAAGGCGACCAACAAGCGGCATCATGTCCGGGGTCGCAATGCAGCGATCGAAATCAACCGTGCCGCCCTGAACTGTTTCCAAAAGGTCTTCTGCGCCGACGATATCGGCACCAGCTTCACGAGCCTCATCAGCCTTCGCGTCTTTTGCAAACACTGCAACACGAACCGAGCGACCGGAGCCATTTGGTAGCTGCACAACGCCGCGAACCATCTGGTCAGCGTGGCGTGGATCAACACCGAGGTTCATTGCAACTTCGACAGTTTCGTCGAATTTTGCACCAGCACGGGATTTGATCAGTTCAACAGCCTCAGTCAGGTCATAGAGCTTGTTGCGATCAATGCCTTCACGAGAGGCTTTGGTTCTTTTTCCTAGACGCGCCATCGGATCAGCCCTCCACTTCCAGGGCCATCGAGCGGGCGGAACCTTCCACCATCAGCATCGCGGCTTCGATATCGTTTGCGTTGAGGTCCTTCATTTTTGCTTCTGCAATTTCGCGAACCTGATCGCGGGTCACCTTGCCAGCCGTTGCTCGGCCTGGTGTCTGACCACCTTTTTGCAGCTTTGCAGCCTTTTTCAGAAGGAAGGACACCGGCGGTGTCTTCATTTTGAAAGTGAAAGACTTGTCCTGGAAAATGGTGATGGTCACCGGAACCGGTGCACCCTTTTCCATATCCTGCGAAGCAGCGTTGAACGCCTTACAGAATTCCATGATGTTGAGACCGCGCTGACCCAAAGCCGGACCAATTGGCGGCGAAGGCGTCGCGCTTCCTGCAGGAACCTGAAGCTTCAGATATCCCTGAATTTTCTTTGCCATTACTATTCTGCCTTAACTTGTTGCCGGCACATCCACGTCAGGTGAATCTCCAGCCATTTCATCAACCGGAACAGGGTTCCGGACGTTGCAGTCGCGTGGTTCGGCTTGATGGCCGGCAAAGCCACCTCCCCTCCCACACGAGGAACGGATCAGGTCTTTTCGACCTGCCCGTATTCCAGATCGACCGGTGTTGCCCGGCCAAAAATTGATACTTCCACTTTGAGACGCGCCCGCTCTTCATCAACCTCTTCAACAATGCCGTTGAAGGAAGCAAACGGACCATCAGACACCCGAACGCTTTCGCCGATTTCGAAGCTGACAGACGGTTTCGGACGCTCAACGCCCTCCTGAACCTGGGACAGAATGCGCTGGGCTTCCTTGTCCGTAATGGGCATTGGTTTGTTGTCCGACCCAAGAAATCCGGTCACCTTTGGTGTGTTCTTGATGAGGTGATAGGCCTCATCGGTCATTTCCATGCGAGCAAGCACGTAGCCCGGGAAGAACTTGCGTTCCGCATCAACCTTGCGACCGCGACGCAGCTCAACCACCTTCTCAACCGGCACCAGAACCTGTTCGAAGCAATGCTCAAGCCCTTTCAGGCGAGCCTGCTCGAGGATCGATTCCGACACCTTTTTCTCGAAGTTCGAGTAGGCGTGAATGATGTACCAGCGCATAGCCATGTTGAAGTTACCGCATCTTCCGCTTTAATTGACCGCTATCTGCCCAGAATGAGGCCGATCACGTAGCCGAGCACCTGATCTGACAAAAAGAAAAAGATCGCGGCAATGAACATCAAAATGATGGTCATGATGGTCGTGACAACCGTCTCACGACGGGTTGGCCAGACGACTTTTGAAACTTCAGCACGCACCTGCTGCAGAAAGGTAAAAGGATTGGTACGGGTGGCCATATCAGATTTCGGATCCGTTTTTGCCCGTCCTGAAAACGCCGGATGGGCTCTTTTTGGAAAATGCTCTTTGAACACGACACAAGGCGCGAAGAATCTGTGCTGCAGATTCGACGCGCCTCGTTCGTGAGGTGTATCTAATGCCAAGATTTTTCAAGCGCAAGTGCCAAATGTTGGAATTTGCGGGCAACTACCCGCTACGACTGCACTCCAAATAGGTCACTTCAGCGGAATAACCAGTCGCACCCTACCACCAATCATGTCGAACTTGTTGTTGGCAATCCCATCATAGAACACTTCGGCCGACAACTGATGGCCGCTCGGTCTCGTGTAGCGGAAGCCGGCCTCCACGCGACCGTGAAAATCGTCCACGAAAGATGCCAGACCATTGACGCGCGTCACATTGGTGCCGCCGATATCAACCACGGATTTGAGGGCAATTTGAGGCATGAACACGTCGCCATTCTGCCGCTGATAGGTTCGGGCAAACTCAATGCCGCTGGTGATGCGGCCCAATGAAACATTCTGACCGTCGATGAAATTGCCCACCCCATCAACATACGAGCTCTGCCGTTCAGAGAAGTAGACAAACTGCGCCATCGGGCTCACACGCCAGATCTCATCGCGGATCAGATCACCGGTGAGCTGGGCGCGAACCAGCCAGCGCCGGGTCTTGTAGCTGTCTTCATAGGTGCCAAATGGGCTGATATCGCCGGTCGAGGTGCCCCAGGCTGCACGTGCATCGAGATAGACATTTTCACCAAAACGGATCACGCCATACGGCCCAACCATCCAGCCAAGACTGCGCCCAAATCCGTTAGACCCGTTTGTGCGTTGATCCTCGGCCCAATCAAGGCTCAGCATTGCACCGAGCAACACATCATTGGTGACCAGATGATCGACGGAGGCATAGACAATGCCCAACTGATTGTTCAGCGATGACGTGGTGGTGCGGCTATATCGGCCCTCCAGCCAGAAATCTGTCTCAGAAGTCTCAATAGTCGGCGGATCAAGCTCAATCGGATCTGCGGAACTCGATCCTTCCGCCTGGTTCTTGCGGGTCGCGACCTGTGCCGCGCGCCTGATCTGATCCAGGCCGGTTTTGCCGCGAATGTGGGCATTGCCGCTGTTCGCATACCCCGACACCAGGAATGGGCTCATGGCTCCGGACGCCGCGCGATCACCGCCTCGATAGCGCAACCGGCTCACAAGGTCTGGTTCATCGGAAACCATGCCTGGAATTCGCGCCGTCATTGTGTTTTGGATGACCGTGGTCGTCGTCTGCACAACCTGCGGCATCGTCATTGTCACTGGAACCAATGGCGTTGGCGGCGGAGCCGTGGCCACCGGATCAACAGTCGATTGGGTCGGAGAAGGAGTGGTCGTGGTGGTGGTTGATGGCGTTGGCGTTGGTGGTGTTGGTGGCATTGGGGGTGGTGCTGCAACACAGGTTATTGTGGCATCGATTGATCCCGTTTCCGTGTTGGTTGACACCCGAAAGCTGTGATTTCCAGCCGTTGCGACGGTGAAGCTGCCGGAGATGGTCGTCGGGTTCATCATTGGTGCTGGCAGCATCGCCAATGTCTGCGTCGCACCTCCTGCTGGGGTCACTGTCAGATTAATGGCTCCAGCAGCCTGGAGATCGACATTCACATCAGCCGTCACGGTGATCATATCACCGACGTCGAAGGTCCCGGTAAAGATGACCTCCAGCGAGCCGCCGCCGATTTCCGCACCGCTGGCTGGAAGGTTGGCGCAGTTTCCGACGGCAAACATGGCCGCTTCGGCTTCGACGTTCGCCAGACCTGCGGTGGCAATAATAGCCGCAGCAACCGGCCCGAATAGTTTCGCTCGCATGGGGACCCCGACCCTGATTCGTCCTCTCAAGAATAAGTGATGGGTCAGAACAAGTTAACCGTGCGTTAACCATAATCTCTTCTGCTTGCAAAAAATGAGAATGCGCTGGCGCCCTCCTCGGCTTCATATGCCAACAAAAAAGCCCGCATCGCTGCTGACGATGCGGGCTATGTTGGAGAGAGTGTCTCTCAATCAGTAGCGAATTCTGATCCGAGCATTGCGCGCACCGTTGCGCCGCACCATGGAATAGAGCTTGCGCGCATTGGCCGGGTGCAAGCGAATGCAGCCATGCGATGCCGGACGGCCCAGCCGCTTGATCGCATTGGTGCCATGGATTGCATATCCACCATAAAAGAAGATGGAATGAGGCATCGGCGACATGTTGTACTTCCGCGAATGCCACATCTTGTGCATCCGGGTTGGACGGAAATTACCAACGGGTGTGCGGTAGCCGCGTCGGGCTGTTGAAATTTTCCAGGAATAACGCAGCCGTCCGCGCTCATATACGTTCATGCGTTGTGAAGAAATGTCGATCCGTGCTTCTACTTTTGCCGGACGGTATTTTCGTTTTTTAGCCTCCGCTGGCATTACAGCGAAAGAGAGCATGACGGCGAGCGCCATAATCAGTCTGCCCATGGGTTCCCTCCAGAAGGTTACTCGATCACTTTTATCTCTAGACCCCGCCGCGATCTTAGCACCAACACGTAAATATTGTGTGGCTGCACTACATCAGGTTCAACAGAAATTCTGTGACGTTCGTCACGTTTGACCTGATATCCGTGCATTGCTTTCTCGATCCTAACGCAACGGGGGTGCGGGAGTCATTTACACTCATGAAATTCTTGTGATCAGCGTTAAGCTGCGCCAAGCTGGCGTTCTGGCTGCCCACGGGAATCTCGAATGCAAGACTGTTTTGATGCCATCGACAAAGCTGTCACCGATCGGATTGACGACCTTGTTGAACTGACCCAGGACCTCATCAAAATTCCCACAATCAATCCTCCAGGGGACGCCTACACTCCCTGTTGTGCCTTTCTCGCAAACCGCCTGAGAAAATCCGGCTATCAGATTGAACTTGTGCGGGGTCACGACACGCCAGGCGATTCTGACCGATATCCGCGTGACAACATTATCGCCCGCCGGGAGGGTCGCTCACCAGGCAAAACCGTTCACTTCAATTCCCACATTGACGTCGTGCCCGTTGGAATGGGTTGGACGAAGGACCCGTTTGGCGGCGAAATTGAAGATGGCAAGATCTTCGGACGCGGCTCGTGCGACATGAAGGGTGGCCTTGCTGCGTCCATCGTTGCGGCCGAAGCGTTGGCTGCCGTTTATCCCGACTATCCCGGTGCGATTGAAATCTCCGGAACAGTTGATGAAGAAACCGGTGGCTTTGGCGGTGTGGCCTATCTTGCTCAAAAGGGATTTTTCTCCAAGCCGCGTGTTGATCATGTGATCATTCCCGAACCTTTGAACAAAGACAGGATTTGCCTGGGGCATCGCGGGGTCTGGTGGGCGGAAATCGAAACATTCGGCTCGCAGGCACACGGTTCCATGCCGTTTCTGGGCGACTGCGCGGTACGGCACATGGGCGCCGTGCTCAATCGGTTTGAAGAAGAACTCTATCCACTCCTCGATTCCAAACAGACCGAGATGCCCATCGTGCCGGAAGGCGCCCGGCGCTCCACAATGAACATCAACTCCTTTCACGGGGGCGCCGAGGATTTCCTGCGCGACGATCACGAATTTACCGGCATGCCCGCCGCCAATGTTCCAGACAGTTGTCGCATGGTGATTGATCGCCGTTTCCTCATTGAGGAAGATCTGGAGACCGTGAAAGGCGAAGTCACTCAACTTCTGGACTCGTTGAAAGAAGACCGGCCCGCCTTCGACTATGCAATTCGCGATCTTTGGGAAACCGTGCCCACAATGACCGACAAGTCGGCGCCTGTGGTGGAAGCGGTGAACTCCGCCATCCAGACTGTATTAAACAAAGAAGCAGAATTTGTTATTTCGCCCGGTACGTATGATCAAAAACACATTGCAAGAATTGGCCATTTGCATGACTGTATTGCTTACGGGCCTGGCATTTTAGATTTGGCTCACAGACCTGACGAATATGTGATTATCGACGATATGGTGGAATCGGCAAAAGTAATGGCGCTGGCACTGCACCAATTGCTGGAGGTATAGTTTGAACACCCGAACATTGCTCGACCAACGGTTCTGGAAAAGGTGCGCCCTTGCCTGCATTGTGACTGTCATAACTCATGTTTCAGAGCTGGTTATCCCTGTGGATGCCGATGCGCGTGTTCGGGTCTCCGAACGGAACACCTTTTACGCGGTTCGCGGCAAAGACGGCCCTTCCATCTTCAGGGAAATCGTGCGCAAAGGCGCTCGGGCCAACGGGAGCCGCCATGCGATTGCGTCGGCTCACATGCGCCTGCAGATCAGCAATGTGCAAATGAAATCGGTGGGCAATCGCTGTCGTGTGCACAAATACAAAATGCAGCTTCGCATCAAGTATGTTTACCCCAAATGGCGGGTCGCGAGGCGTGCATCGAAAGCTGTCAAATCGAAATGGGCGGTTTTCTATCGCGAGCTTCAACGCCATGAGAAGACCCATGGCCGGATTGCGCGGCAGCATGCGACGGCGCTGGAGAAAGAAATCAAAAAGGCCTCATCAAGGACCACCAGACGCTGTCACCTTCTGGATCGAAAGCTAGCCAAACTGGTTCGCAATTACGAGAAACGCCATGAACGGGCCCAGAACCAATTCGACCGGCGTGACGCGCGGCGCTCAAGCCGCATCTCCAAGGCGCGTATTGGTCTGGTGATGTCTAAGTAAGTGCAACAAGCGCTAAAACGCCCGTCTGAACTTACTCCTCGAATTCAGATTCGGTATCAAACAACAAACTCGGTGCTGACAACGCTCCCCTCACCTGCTTAACTGAAGCCCAATTCAGGAGGGAGAGTAAAATGAAGCTTCTCAAGACCCTAACCATCACCACTGCACTGCTTGTGAGTGCCCAGGTGGGCGGCGCGATGTTCGCTGAAGCTGCGAAGAAAGACATCACACTTGGCGTGGCGCTGGAACCGCCACATCTTGATCCGACCGCAGGGGCTGCGGCGGCAATTGACGAAATCGTCTATGCCAACGTTTTTGAGGGGCTGACGCGGATTTCTTCCACCGGCGAAGTTAAACCTGCGCTGGCTGAGAGCTGGTCGATCTCCGATGATGGCAAGGTCTACACCTTCAAATTGCGCACGGGCGTCAAGTTTCACGATGGCACAGCTTTCGATGCGGAGGATGTCAAATTCTCGCTGGACCGCGCACGGGGTGAGGATTCCACCAACGCCCAAAAGGGCCTCTTCAAGGCCATTGAGTCTGTTGAAGTGGTCGATCCGGCAACAGTGAAAATTTCGCTTTCTTCTCCAGCCGGCAACTTCCTGTTCAATATGGGTTGGGGTGACGCCATCATCGTCGCGCCTGAGTCCGCAGACGGAAACAAAGCCAATCCGGTCGGAACTGGCCCGTTCAAGTTCTCCAAATGGGCCAAGGGATCATCTGTGGAACTAACCAAAAATGACGGCTATTGGGGCGACGCGATTGCGCTCGACAAGGCAACTTTCCGCTTTATCCCGGATGCCGCGGCGGCCGTTTCAGCTCTGCTCGCGGGCGATGTGGACGGCTTTCCAAACTTCCCGGCACCAGAACAGGTCCCCCAGATTCAGGCGGACCCGCGGTTTACGGTGGTTATCGGCTCTACTGAAGGGGAAACCATCCTTTCCACCAACAATAAGAAGCCGCCGTTCGACAATATCAAGGTCCGTCAGGCCGTTGCTCACGCCATCGACCGGGAAGCCATCATCAATGGTGCAATGTTTGGTCAGGGAACGCCCATCGGAACACACTTTGCGCCGCACCACCCGGCATACGTGGATTTGATCGGCACTTATCCGATGGATATCGACAAGGCCAAGGCGCTGCTGGCGGAAGCCGGTTATCCAGATGGTTTCAAAGCCACCATCAAACTTCCGCCGCCGACCTATGCCCGCCGTGGTGGTGAGATTGTTGCGGCTTCCTTGCGCAAGATCGGTATTGAGCTCGAAATCATTCCGGTTGAATGGGCGCAGTGGCTCGATCAGGTCTTCAAAAAGAAAGACTATGACCTCACCATCGTGTCACACACCGAGCCTCAGGATATCGGCATCTATGCGCGCGATACCTATTACTTCCAGTATGACAGCGCCGCATTCAAAGCCGTGATGGAAAAGCTCAACGCCGAAACGGACACTCAAAAGCGCTACGCGCTGATGGCGGAAGCGCAAAAAATCATCACAGGTGATGCGGTCAACGGCTATCTGTTTCAGCTTGCCAAAACAGGCGTGTGGAACGCCAAAATCAAAGGTCTGTGGGAAAACGCTCCCGTTCAGGCCAATGATCTGACAGGCGTTAGCTGGACGGATTGATCGGACAGGGTGGGCGAAGATCGCCGCGAGTTTGCCCACCCGCAACTCATGTTGAACCATCCGCAGATCAGGGAAATCCAGATTTGCGGATTTCTTGCTATTCGGATTGCCGAAACGCCGGGGCGAGCAAAATGATGCCCAGCGCAAGAACCGCAAGGAAGCTGAAGCTCATCTCATAGGATGATCTTGCGGCGATGAAGCCAATGATCGGCGGACCCAGTAACAATCCGCCATAGCCAAGCGTGGCAACGCTGGCGATTGCTGTTCCGGGTGACTGATTTGGATCGTTGGCAGCGCGGGAAAAGGCGAGCGGAACAATCAGGGCGTATCCCAGGCCCATGAGCGCGTATCCGCACAGGACCACCCGGGCGTTCGGGGCGATCACGGCGACAATCAAGCCGCTGAACGCGAAAATGCCTGACAGGCGTCCGGTCAACGCATTCCCCAATCGCTTGATGAGGAACGTTCCTGATAGCCGTGTCACCACCATTGCGATGGAAAATACGGTGAAACCAATCGCCGCTAGGCTCTCCGTGGCCTGCACCGTTTCCACGAGATAGACCGCGCTCCAGTCCACCATCGCCCCCTCACCCAGCGAGCCACAAAAGGCGATCACACCGACAAGAAGGAGGCTGCCGGAGGGCAACGCGAACACTTTGCCATCGCCGGAACTTGCAGCCACATCCGAAACCCAACCTATGGAGGCCAGATAGAAGCATGGCAGGCTGGCAAGGATGGAAAAGATAAAGAAATGCCAGAACACAGTGAGCTCTGCGGTGATTGCCAACGCGCCGAACAGTGCCCCTGCCCCGGCTCCAAAACTGAACACGGCATGAAGCTGCGGCAGGATCGGCAGATCAAGACGCTTTTCAACCTCTGTTCCCCAGGCATTCATTGCCACATCCATGGCTCCGTGGGTGACGCCGAACACAAAGAGGAAGATTGCGAGCGCGGTGAGTGAGGGCGAAATGCCGATTGCGGCCAGAGAAATCGCATATCCAATCGCAACGACATGGGTAACCCTTGCCGCACCAAACCGGTCAATCATGCGACCGGCCACGGGAAAGGAAATGATCGCCCCGCCTGCCAGCAAAAGCAGCAGCAGCCCCAGCGCGTCGGGTGAGAGATCAAAACCGGACTTGATCGTGGGAATGCGTGACGCCCATGCGCCGTAAAACGCGCCATTGAGGAAAAACATCGCCGCAACGGCGACAAACGGAGATTTGAGGCGCATATCGACCAAGCTGGATCAATCTGAGGCTGGTGCGGGAAACCGCAGGGCAATCAGCGCATAGACCAACAGGGCAACATTGCCCAATGCCGCCAGCAGGAAGGGCAGCCGCAAGGCTTCAATGCGCCCCAGAGACGGATCAAAGAGCGAAACCACTGCCCCGCCAATCAGCGCGCCAATTGGCATCATGCCCCATCCGAAGAACCGATAAATCGCATTCACGCGGCCCAGCAAGTCGTCCGGGATGAACCGCTGGCGATAGGAAACCGTAACGACATTCCACAACACTGCGGCAAGCATTCCAAAACAAAGGGCAACCCCGACCAATATGGAAGACGTTGTTTGCCAAATCACCAGATCGGCGATGGGAAACACCACCAGCGCCACAAGCAGGCTCTTTTGCGGCCCAATTCGTGTCGAGAGGTATGGGCAGATGATGCCACCCACCACACCACCGGCCGCACCTGCCGTCAGCAGCACTCCGTAACCAAAAGCGCCAAGCCCCAGCACTTCCTGTGAAAAAAGCACCAGGACAGTGAGCGTCATGATGTGGAAAAGGTTGAGAAACCCCAGCATGACGGCCAGTTGCAGGATGAGACGGTGCCGGAACAGCCATACCACCCCCTCCTTCATGTCTTGCCAGAACCCGCTCGGCAGACGTTCGGCAGTGCGCGCGGGAAACGCAATCATCGCCACGCACATGGCAGCCACCCCGAACATCAGAGCGTCGAAGGCAAACGGCAGCGGCACAGCAAGGGCGATCAGCACCCCAGCAAGCGGCGGGCCGACAAACGATCCCATAATCTGTTCCATCGACCACATCTGCCCGTTTGCGGTTTCCAGTTCGCGCTTATCAACCAGTGTCGGGAGAACCGTCTGTGCCGCATTATCGCGAAACACCTCTGCGGTACCGAGCAGAAATGCGATCACGGACAGTGCAAGAATGAGCCCGGTCGCACCCGTATTTTCATCTCCCAAGGGCATTGAGGGTGCTGCAAAAATCAACATGACGACCGCAAAGCTCAGGAACAGACGCGTGAGGTCGGAGCGCACCATAATGCGCTGCCGATCGGTGCGGTCGATCACCACCCCGGCAGGAATGGCAAACAACATCCAGGGCAATCTCGTCGCAAAAGCCACCAGGGCAATCAGGAACGGGTCGCGCGTGATCAGTGTCGCGAGCCACGGAAAGGCGAGTGCCGATATGCCGTCGCCCAGGTTTGAGATGGCGCTTGCTGAAAACAACAGTCGGTAGTTCCGGTTCGACCGGAGCAATTGTGTCGTCATTGGTGAGAGAATCCGAATGTTCTGGAGTGGCCGCTATTAAGCCAGAATTCTCATCACCCGCCAAGGGAGCTGGTTAACCGATCCGCTCTCCATTTTTGATGACGTAGCTTGGCGCGTACATGGTCACCAGCTCTTCCGCTGCCGTAGGGTGAACCGCCATTGTGCGATCAAAATCATCCTTCGTGGCACCCATTTTCATAGGGATCGCCAACAATTGAGCCATTTCACCAGCGTCGGGGCCCATAATGTGTGTGCCCACAACCTTGCGGCTTTCAGCATCAACAACGAGCTTGGTCATCATCTTTTCATCGCGGCCTGAGAGCGTGTGCTTCATTGGCCGGAAAACTGCCTTGTAAACTTCGACGGTCTCAAACCGTTCCGCGGCCTGCTCCTGTGACAGCCCGACCGTTCCGATTTCGGGTTGCGAGAAAACGGCAGTGGCGATTCCCGCATGATCAGGCTTTTGGGGGTTGTCTTTGTATTCAGTATCCACAAAGCACATGGCTTCGTGAATGGCGACCGGCGTGAGTTGCACCCGGTCTGTCACATCGCCAACCGCCCAGATGTTTTCGACACTGGTTCGGGAGTAATCGTTCACTTCGATGTATCCACGAGCATTGGTGGATACCCCTGCCGCCGCCAGTCCGATCCCGTCGGTTTTTGGAACCCGGCCAATGGCGAACATCACCACATCGGTCGTGAGCGTTTCTCCGTTCGAAAGATGGCTGATGCGGCCTCCATCTTCGCCAGGTTCGATGCGATCAAACACGGTTTCGGTGATGACGCGGATGCCCTTCTTCTCCATCTCCGCATGGAGCATCTCGCGCACATCATTGTCGAAGCCGCGCAAAATTTCCTCGCCGCGGTAAAGCAGTGTGGTTTCAACGCCGAGGCCGTTGAAAATACCCGCGAACTCGACGGCGATATAGCCCCCGCCGGAAATCACGATGCTTTTCGGCAGTTCAGCAAGATCGAATGCCTGATCGGAAATGACTGCGTGCTCGTGGCCTGGAATATCTTCGCCCCGATAGGGTGTGCCGCCAACCGCAAGCAGCACCCGCTCTGCTGTGACGGTTTTGTCGAGCGCTTCCAGATAGATTTCGTTTGCGCTTAAAAGCCGTGCCCGTGAGTCGAACATTTCGGCACCGGCGCCATCAAGTCCCTTGCGATACAGGCCTTCGAGGCGTGTGATCTCACGTTCTTTATTGTCTCTTAGCGTTGGCCAGTCGAATTTGGCACCACTGACGGACCAGCCAAAACCGGCAGCATCTTCAAATTCTTCGGCAAATTTGGAAGCGTAGACATAGAGCTTCTTCGGGACACAGCCGCGAATGACACAGGTGCCACCAAAACGGCTTTCCTCGGCCACGCCAACCTTTTTTCCAAGGACCGCAGCAACCCGCCCAGCGCGAACGCCACCGGACCCACCACCGATGACGAATAGATCATAATCATAGTTCATTGCTGTCGCCCCATCACGCACGATCACCGTTTCGCCCCATTTGGGGGAAGCCGGGCAGCTTGTCGAGCGTCACACAGAAAATTGATTAGAGACCATCTGGTTCCCAACCCTCAGGCCTCCGGCGTTCCACCTGAAAGAATGCGAGCAAACTTGTCGGTGTCGATGTTGCCACCTGACAGAATCACTCCGACCCGTTTGCCGGCCGTGGTGTCGCGCTCCTTCATCAGCGCGGCGAGAGATGCGGCCCCGGCCCCTTCAGCCAGATTGTGGCAGGCGCGATAGTAGAGCCGAACCGCGTCCGCAATCTCGTCATCGGAAACCGAGACGATGCGACTTGCCCCTCGCATGATGACATCTAGCGCATCAGGATGTGGAACGCGGACAGCCATACCGTCGGCAAATGTATTGGAAGAATTGGTTTCAATCGCGCGCCCGGCGTCAAAAGACAGCCGATAGGACTGCGCCTCGTCTGAAACCACGCCAATCACCTCGGTCTTGAGGCCCAGAAGATCGCGCACACTGATAACACCACAGATACCCGAACCCATTCCGATTGGCACGTAGACCGCGTCCAGTTCACCGGCAGCATCGAACAGCTCTGCGGCATAAGTTGCAACGCCTGCAACCAGATCAGCATGAAATGAAGGGACCGTGTCGAGCCCGCGTTCGTCGGCCATCACCATCATGGCTTCGCGGGCTTCATCAAAGTCGGCGCCGGTCTCGACGAGTTCGGCACCCAGCGCTTTCATCGCAGCGTTTTTTTCGGTCGAATTGCCGTTGGGCACCACGATCACCGTGTCGATCCCTTCGCGCCTCGCGGCATAGGGGATCGATTGACCGTGATTGCCACGGGTGGCTGTGATCACAGCGTCTCGATTGCCGCGTTCGACCCGGCGACGCATATGCACCAGCCCGCCGCGCACCTTGAAGGCACCAATCGGGGTCTGGTTTTCGTGTTTCACCCAGCATTCGGTGCCCGTCGCTTCACTAAGAAGTGGCCAGGCCTGCTGCAACGTCGGCACCATGGCCTCGTAGATGATCGATTTTGCGTTTTTGAGGTCGGCTTGCGTGATCATGCCGTATATTGAATCACTCGACGCCTTGATCCCGAAGCCGTTTTTCAACGTCCGCTGCAAGATCCCGGGCCACGCCCTGGGTCCAGATTTTCGAAGCTTCATCAAGCTGACGCGCAAGAACCGGTGCTTCTTTCAGAAACTTGGCACCTGGTCCGTCTCTGAAAAATTCCTCAACAGCCTTGAGTTCTTCAATCGTGAAGCTCTTTGCATAGATGCGGGCAGCTTCTTTTTCCAGATCACCACGACGTTTGGCGACGGCAAGCGTTGCTTCATCAACGGTCAGAGAAATCTGATTGCTGAGGTCAGGACGCAGCGAAATACGCTCGTTCTTCAACCTTGTGGACAGTGCCGGAAGGATCAGGTCAAACGGATCAGACGCTTTTGTTGCCGTCAGCGCCTTGCGGGCAGCGGCCATGTGCTCGTCGGAAATTTCCTGAGCTGAGGTGCCAGATGTAGCTGCGAAAAGGCTTGCCGCAACGACAAAGGTTGCCGCCGTCACTTTTAAGGTTGAACGGATTGATGTGAGTGATTTCATTGATAGCTCCTGGTCCGTACCGGACAATTGACGCTCAGTTTGGCGCATCAAGGGTTTGAATTCCACCCGCAGACGCAATGAAAGCCTTGTCGGCAATGCCGATAAACAGGCCGTGTTCCACAACGCCGGGTATCTGATTGAGTTCGATCGCGAGCTGCCCTGCCGTTTCAATACGGCCAAAAGATGCATCGACAATAAGATGGCCGCCATCTGTGACAAATTGGGCACCATCGCGTTCCCGAACGGCTAGCGCCCCGCTGAGACGAAGCTTGTCGGCAACCGCAGCGATCGCGTCGATTGTCACCTGGGACCCAAACTTGTTGATCTCGATGGGCAGAGGATAGGCGCCAAGCTTGTCGACCAGCTTCGTGCCGTCAGCGATGACGAACATTTTTTCGGATGCGGTTGCCACGATCTTTTCACGCAGCAGCGCCCCACCGCCGCCTTTGATCAGGCTGAGATCACCGTCCAGTTCATCTGCACCATCGATTGTCAGATCGAGAGCGGGCATCTCTTCCAGTGTCGACAAGGGAACGCTCAATTCACGGCAAAGCGCCGCTGTGCGCTCCGAGGTTGGTACCCCGACAATAGCCAGACCATCGGCAACTTTTGCCCCCAGCAAATGACAAAAGGCTTCAGCCGTTGAACCCGAGCCGATGCCGAGCTTCATGCCGGATTTCACGTGGTCCAGAGCCATTGCGGCCGCTTCGCGTTTTAAAGTGTCGCTCACGCTGGTTGTCTCGCTGTGGCGATTGCCTATCGCCTGATCTTCCGATTCCGCGCCTGCCTATCACGCACGACTTGTCGGTTCCACCGGAATTCAGCCACAGTCAGCGAGAATGTGAGGCACCTCCAAACCGGCCAGAGAAGGCGTCGCCGCTCACCGGTATTGGCGTGGCTCCATCACCTTTGCTCACTGTTCGCGCAGGCCTTGTTGACCTGACGGATGGAATCTGCGCCGATTGGCGGCAAAAATTGAATTCTCTCTGGAACAAGCATGACTTCTGACCGCCTCACGATCGTCTACGATCTGGACGGAACCCTTGTAGACAGCAACCGCGATCTTATCCCGGCACTCAACCGGACCACGGCAGAGGTCGGTTTGCCATCAATTGCGATGGACAAGGTCGGCCATGTGGTCGGGCGCGGCGCCAAGGCTATGATTGCCCGTGCATTCGAATTCCACAAAGTGCCGCTTGACGATGCGCTGCATGAAAAACTGTTCGATGATTTTCTTGTCCATTACGAGGCTGCGGTTGCCGACAAAACCATACCCTTTGATGGGGTGATTGCAGCATTGAAAGCGTTCCAGTCCGACGGGCATACCCAGGCAGTGTGCACAAACAAGTTTCAGGGCTTGGCGGAGAAATTGCTCAATGCGCTGCATATGCAATCCTATTTCTCCGCCGTAACCGGTGGCGACACGTTTGATTTCAAAAAGCCAGATGGCCGCCACATCACGCAAACGGTTGAGCTCGCCGGAGGAAACGCCTCGCGCAGTGTGATGATCGGAGATTCCATCTCCGACATTGCAGGGGCAAAAGATGCTGGCATTCCCGTTGTTGCCGTTGATTTCGGCTACACCGACCGACCGGTGGAAGAGCTCAATCCTGACCGCATTGTTTCTCACTTTGACGAGCTGCCAGACGCACTGAGATCGCTTGGTTTGATCTAGAACCCATCTTCATCAACGGCACGAAACTTGCCGGAATCCGGTCAGAGACTCAGTCACTGGCAGGTTTATGGTTCAGATCGGCACAATTTTCGCCATTTTGTTTTTGGCTCTCGCGCCAGAGCGAAACAGTTCTGTGAGTGTCGGGCCAGATATCTCAGCTAAAACACTGAACCAGATCATTAAAACGAGCGCGCCCGGAACGACCATCCACCTGTCTTCTGGCGACTATCGTTTTCGCGAACCCATCCGCGTCAAGCGCAGCGACATCCGGCTGATCGGAGCTGGAGCGGATCGCACAAAGATCACGTTTGATTTTGGCGCGGGCACCGGCGGCAATGGGTTTGAAATTCACGGCAAGGTGTCGCCAGTTGCCGGTTCCTTGATGGGAACACATCAAAGAGGTGAAAGGCTCCTGCGCACCAGCGGAGCCCCGGTCATCGAACCAGGTGATGCAATTCTTGCTTACACGCCAAACACGAGGGGCTGGCTCCTTGAACAGGGCTGGACCAATGTTTCATTCAAAGAAGCGAAAAACCGCCCATTTCGCGAGAGCCTGCATCGGGTAACCTCTGCCACCCAATCAGGAATACGCCTTCAGACCGGATTGTCATATGCACTCCCTGAGCACGGCGGAAGGTACAAAATCGTCCGCACACTAAAGCATGTTGAGATATCCGGACTGTCGATTTCGTTCGCTGCGGCAAGCGCCGAAGCAAGCCGCACTGAGGCGATTGAAAACCGGTTTGAAAACACCCTCCCGGCATTCAACAAAACAGCAGCAATCCACGCCGTGGCAACGGATGGTTTGACGATCCGCGATGTCACAATCACCCATGCCGCAAGCAAAGGGCTTTATCTCGGCACATCCATTCATGCGAAGGTTTGCGGTCTCACAGTCCATGGCGGCGCCAACAAGGGCGGCGGCGGCAATGGCTACGGTGTGGAACTGCACGAAGCTTTTCACAACAGAATGGTGGATTTGCGCATCCATGACATGCGTCACGCAGTAATTTTCTCTGCATGGCATGCCGAGACCCACAATCACATCGAAGTCACGTCGACCAATCGCGACATCAATTTTCATGGGTCGCCCGATCACAGCAACACCGTTCTGGTTGATCGTGCAGAACAGACCTATGGTCCGCACCGGGTGAAAAAACCATGGCGGCTTGTCTCACCGGGCGGACGCAATCATGCGGCTATCGACTTTTTGGCGAGCAACACAGTGCGTTTTGTGCACGCGCGAGCATCCTTTAATCATGACATCTTGCGTGCTCATCAAACCGGCGCGCATCTTGAGGGTGGCGGTGGCAATGACCGTCTGATCGGAAACCGCGGCAGTGACCGGCTGGTTGGTGGCACGGGCAACGATCGGTTGAGCGGCGGATTCGGGCGGGATGTTTTTGTGTTTGCACCCGGCGACGGTCGCGATGTAGTTGCGGATTTCGAAGGAGGTCCGATTGGCGATCAGATCGAATTCAATCTCAGCGCTTCGAAAACCGAAGCCGTTCAAGTCGAGCAACGCGGCACAGATACCATCATTGTCTATGGCGCGGGAGACACGGTCCTGTTGCCCAACGTTACGGCATCCGAGTTGTCACCCTCTAACATTCGCGTCATCCGCTCTGATCGCATTGCCTTGAATTGATAACCGATGGGTCCGTGGTGCTGACAATTCTAGGTCGGGTCAACAATTCCCATGGCGATCATACGCAATGCTGTTATTCCCGGCACGAAGAAGTAGTCCCCTCCCCGGGTTTCCACGAGTGGTGGAATGTCTGTGGCGATAAAGGGGGGCTTGTCACCTTCCGGATCAGACGGGACGACGAATTTCGCTCCACCTTTCTTCGGATGATGACCAATCACCGGGCAGGTATCGTTGCCCGCATTGAAGTCCAGCCCATATTGAATCCACTGCTGTTGCAGGAACTCAAACTGGCGAAACAGGCTCGCACAGACCGCGATGAAGATGATGCCATGTTCTGCGTCATCCCGTCCCGCATCCCCGTTTGAGGAACCGTAGGGCAATCCACGACGCAAAATACGCCGACGCTTGTTCAGCGCAGACCCGCTGTCAGCCTTCCCGAGACCAAGCGCGACGTTTGGGTCCAGCATGTCTCTCGTGTTCGCACGCCGCAGATGGGCCGAATAGGGGCATTTCAGCCCGCCAAAATCATCAGCATAAACAAAATCAGTTTCACGCTGATAGATTTTCGCCTTCTCTCCCGACGTGCTTGCGTTTTTAAGATCTTTCAGGAACTTTGCCCGAAACTCCTTCTGCTTCGCCTGCGTGTCAGCCTTCAGCAATGGGGTTCCGTCTTCCCACCGTCCCACCATCTTGGCCTTCAGCGTGGCGATGCCTTCATCCTCCTCCATCCCCATGACTTTGGCGAATTCTTTGCCGGATTGCCGGGTCCATTCGTGGAAACTGCCGACATTTTCGTGCAGCTTTCGATAGGCCATGAACGTGCCATTGCGGGCCACTTCCGGCGGCAGGAACGCGATGGGTATTTCCTGCGATTCATCCGGGTGACCCAGGAGAAACTCCCCTGTCGCAAGAACCTGCCATTCGCCGTCGGGTGAGAGCTTTCCCCGTCCCGGCAGGCGGGCTGTCTCGACTGATTCATCAAACTGACCTTCAAACACAGGATCGCCGATACCATCGCGATAGCCGAAATGCTCCTGCGCGGTCATGAACGTTTCGCCGTCTCTCTCGCGCATCACCACATTGGTGTCCTGGTAAAGCGCCTTGTCCGGGCCATGCCCAGCCAAAATGGAAACGCCCGGCTTCCGGGTTGGTCGTCCGGTCTTGCGGCTGACAATCTTCGCCGCCGACACCAGCTTTTTCAGCCACTCGGTTTTCGCCTCGGGATCGCCGATCAGTTCAAGTTTGCCGCCGGTTTCGCTTGCCGGTTTGGCCAGAAAGTTGATCGAAACCCAGATATGGACTGCGGTCTCGCCATCATTCTTTTGCCAGATTTCATCCCAGTTTTTCGGATCGCTGCCTTCAACGTCCCCCAGAATGTGGAAGCGTTTTGCCATGCCATCAATGAACTCAGGCGGCATTCGGGACAGGGTTCGGGTGGGCAGACCGAGCGCCTTCAAGCCGCTGTGGGTGAAGCCGATATTGACGGTTTCATTCGGACGATCCAGTCGCGCTTCTTGCGGGTAGTGGCTTTCGCCTTGAAGCGGTTTCCAGCGTGTTGCGGTGGTGATGAACGGGAAGAGCGAATTGACGAACATGCGCCCGGCTTGGGAATCGTGCACATGCAGGAAGAAATCCCGACCCACCGGATAGCCGTAGCGGCCATATCCGCGAACGATGTTGCCCTGAATATCTGCGAGATCGAGATCCTTGGTCATTTCGTGATCTCCAAACCCAAAACGCCTGTCTTCATATCGATACCAAGCACGCCAGGTTCCTGCGTCGGGACTCCAACGCTTTCCGGCTTTTCCTCTTCCATGAAGGTGGCGAAGTTCTTGTATAGAGCATCAGCATCCGCGCCCTGATTGGCGATGGCGAAGTCTAGATATCGCCTTTGCAGATACAAGGATTTCAGGACCGATTTCAGATCCGAATTGGGCGCCATGGGAAAGCCTTGCGACCCATAGAGATACGCCGATATGGCGGCAACCACGAACGTTCCGATGGCCCCGGAAATGAGCCACCACCAGGAATGCGCAAAGCACAAGATCACTGTCAGTATGCCAGCCACAATGGTCGGAACGATCCAGGGCGTATTCCAGAAGTTTTTGAGCGGCGGCAGCCCTTCCCAGTAGTCATTGAAGGGCATGGTGGTATCGAGTTTTCCGGCGCGCATATATTTGCGGAACGTGCTTGCATCTTTGACGTTTTCAAATCCTTCGCAATAGCTGAAAATCTGGATCATGCGCTTGGACATTTGCGACCAGATTTCATCAAGCCAGGAATCGAGTTCAGCTTCTTCTTCGTTGGGAGCGTCAATATCAGCAACAAACGCTAGATAAGGGCTTGAAAGCTGATCCACCGGCTGCGGGATCAAGAGGTTGGCTCCCTTGTCACCCAGAGCGCCTCGCACGGTATCGGCCAGCACATTGCTTGGGTTCCGACCATTGTAGATCACGTCGTTGATCACAAAGATCCGTACGAAATGGGTGCGCAGATTTTCCGCAAACGGGCTATTGCGGTCGCTCTCGACACTCATCGGATCCTGCTTGGCGGTCGCCCAGACCGACAGGTGATGACGGATCGCCTGTGTGGGCGACAGATTTGCGCCACCTTCCTCAATCAGAGGGGTTTCCTTGATCGGCAACAACACCGTCAGAAAATACCGGCCACTGTCTATGCTTGGCATTGTTTCAATTCCTCCGGGCAACAGCCAGAAATCGGCCTACGGATCAGATTCAGTCGATGCGTTGACCGAAACGATCGTTCCAGTAATTCACAAAGCGAATGCGGTTCTTGTTGGCATTCATGCTGTCGAGGCTCGCCACCGGTGCAAAGCCTTGGGATGGCAGGCTGTTTTGCACCTTTGCCAGCGTCTTGTTGAATGTCTTTTGAAATTCTGCGGGCGACATGCGCCCATGCGCCTCTTTCAGCTCAAGAACGGCTGAGCGCACACGAAGTGCCGATTTGATGTCACGCTGTGCCGCGCCAGGCGTGGCGTTGTAATAATAGTCGGTCGTGAGCTGATTGTGGGTGATGTAGGTTTTGAATGGAGTGATCGGTATTGAATGCGGGTATTTGGTCGAACTGTACCAAAGCAAATCGAGACCGGAAGGAATGCCATCTGAAAAGGCATCAATATACTGATCCCAAGTGCCGTTAAAATTGGAACAAAACAGAACGTAATCGTTCTGAAGCTTCTGACCGCCCTGCCCCATATCCGGCCACTGATCCCGCTCGATGATGATCCATCGCGCAAAGTGGATGATGGACAGACCAAGCAAGCCTTTGAGAGATCCGGGTATCGCCCTTGCTGCCATGAACAGAAATCGGTTTATCCAGGTTCGCCACGGCTTCATCGGTGTGATGACGTTCATTGCATAGGCTTTGCCAGCAATGTTGGACATGTGTTTCTCCTGCAACAGCGTTTTGTAAAAGCAGTGGTGCGCGATCCAGATGCCAGAGTCAGTGGTGCACACGACTCGCCCAAACGCAATCTGATCAAACCACAGCGATCGTGTCAGCACAGTGCAGAAAAGCACATTCGTTCAGAATTTATCGTTCTTTTTCATTGGGTTGTGGATATCTACACGTCAGTGTACGAACAGGATTCAGCGGTCACGACGTTGATTTCGTCCGGATTTCGCCGGTTTCTTGGGACTTGTGATGTCATTTTCGTGAAATGAACCATTCTTTTACGTTAAAGATTGCTTGCTATAAGCTGGTTCCCAACAAGAACTGACCGCACAGATTCCAGGACGCTTCACCATGCCAGTCAATCTGCCAAAGGCCGCTTTGTTTTCCGCGCTGTCAGCGCTTTTTGTCATCGGAAGCCCGAGCGATTCAGAGGCTAATTTCCTGGAGCGGCTGTTCAATCCAGAATCACGGCGCAAGAAGGTCGTCATAAAACAACGCAGGCCCGCGCCGGTTAAGGTGAAGAAAATCCGTGCGCCCACCTACTACACCTACAAGCCGGTGGCCCTACAGGCTTCAAAGCTCGATCGACTGGCCCGCACAGATTTCAACAAGGTTGAACTCGCACCTGCGGAAGGCGCACGCCGATTTGAGCGTTCAAGGTTCCTCTCAGCGCTTGGACATTTGAGCGACTTTTCGCCAGCAGCAGAAAAGAACCTCTCGAAGGCAGTGCTTGACCACTACCGCAAGGACCCAACATTCATCTGGATCAAGAACTATCGGGTCAAGCCGGAAACCCAGGCCGTTATGGAAGTGCTTGGCGATGCTGAAAGCTACGGGCTGGTATCGGCTGAATATGCGGTCTCAGCGCCTGAGTCAGCAGGCCTCACGTCCGCTGATGAAATGCGGGCTTTGGTGCGCTTTGAACTCACAATGTCTTTGAGAACCTTGCGTTACGCGCTTGATGCCCGCGAAGGCCGCATCAATCCAAACCGGTTGAGCGCCTATCACGACTTCAAGGGCAAGGGTTCGAAAGCGGACAAGATACTGATGTCGCTTTCATCCTCGGATGATCCTGCAGGGTATCTTCTGTCCCTGCACCCTCAGAACGAGACATTCAAAACCATGCGCCGCGAACTCGCGGTGGTGCGCAATGCCAAAAAACGAAGCGATCTGGTGATTGTTCCGGAAAAAACCTTCGTCAAACCCGGCCGCACACATGATTCCATGCCGATCATCAACCGCGGCATGCGCAAATTCGGGTCGGACGCGTTCATGCGGGAATTCGGGCCGCTTCTCTCCGTGAACGCAGGCAACAAGAAGTACACGCCGGAACTGGTTACCGCCGTCAAAGCCTTCCAGAAGGAAAACAAGCTTAAGCCGGATGGCATCATCGGGCGCATGACGATTGCGAAACTCTCCGACAAGGAGCCAAAGGACCGGCTCCAAAGTGTGCTGAGCGCCATGGAACGGTTGCGCTGGCATCCGTCTGATTTTGGCAATCGATATGTGATGATCAACCAGCCAGCCTATCGCGCCAGTTACTATTCCGGTGGGACCGAGAAGCTCTCCATGCGCGTGGTGATCGGCAAACGATCAAACCAGACCAACTTCTTTCATGATGAGATCGAGACCGTTGTCTACAATCCTTACTGGGGTGTGCCGCGTTCCATTCTCGTCAACGAAATGTTGCCAAAGCTGCGAAAAGACCCGAGCTACTTTGATCGCAAGGGCTATGAGCTGACCACTGTGCGTGGCAAGCAGATCTCTTCATCCAGCGTTGACTGGTACTCGGTTGGCTCGAACTTTGGCTACAATGTCCGGCAATATCCGGGGAAGTCCAACGCGCTTGGTGAATTGAAAATCCTCTTCCCCAACCGGCACAATATCTACATGCACGACACACCTGCGCGCAGCCTGTTTAGCCGGGATCGTCGTGCCTACAGCCATGGCTGCGTGCGCTTGCATAAGCCACGGGAGATGGCCGCTGCGGTTCTGGGGACCGATTTGAGCTACATTCGTTCGCGTCTTGCCAAGGGTCATAACAAGCAGAAACTAAAGACCAAAATGCCGGTCTACATTGCCTACTTCACGGCCTGGCCCGACAAGGATGGCAAGGTTCAGTACTTCAACGATGTTTACGGCCGTGACAAGCATCTGAAGAAGGCCATGGATAAGACCGCCAAGGCACGCGCGGCCCAAAGCTGAGGCCGCGGTTCTCTTTCCAATTGTTCTGCGACCAATGGCCAATGGTGTGAATTGCGCCATTCGCTTGTCGGTGGATGAGCAACCGGTTTAATCTGGCAGCTAGTTTCCAGACCGCACCGGATATCCACTATGGACTATGCCCATACCGAAATGTTTCCTTTGTCAGCAGAGGAAACTCCCTATCGCCTTCTGACCAGCGACCATGTCGGAACCGTTGACTTCAATGGCAACGAGATGCTGACCGTAGACGCTGAAGGCTTGCGGCTTTTGTCCGAAGAAGCGTTCAGCGACATCAATCATTTGTTGCGCCCGGGTCACCTTGAGCAGCTTGCATCCATTCTCGATGATCCTGAGGCCACTGAAAACGATCGGTTTGTGGCTTTCGATCTTTTGAAAAATGCCAACATTGCCGCTGGCGGCGTTTTGCCCATGTGTCAGGACACAGGCACTGCCATCATCATGGGTAAGAAAGGTCGGCTGGTCTGGACCGAGGGCGGCGATGAAGAAGCACTCGGTCGCGGTGTTTTCGACGCATATTACAAGAAGAACTTGCGATATTCGCAGGTTGCACCTCTTTCCATGTTTGAAGAGAAAAACACCGCATCGAACCTGCCAGCACAAATCGACATTTATTCGGAAGGCGAAGACGCCTACAAATTTTTATTCGTCGCGAAAGGTGGCGGGTCAGCCAACAAGACCTTTTTGTATCAGGGCACCCCTTCGCTGCTCACCCATGATCGCATGGTCGAGTTTTTGCACGAAAAAATACTAACGCTGGGAACAGCCGCCTGCCCCCCTTATCATCTGGCGATTGTGATTGGTGGCACATCGGCTGAGCAAAACCTCAAAACGGTTAAGCTGGCATCCACCCGCTATTTGGACGGACTTCCAACAACCGGATCCGAATCGGGCCACGCCTTCCGCGATCTGGAGCTGGAAGCCGAGATTCACAAGCTGACCCAGCGCACCGGGGTTGGCGCCCAGTTTGGTGGCAAGTATTTCTGCCATGATGTGCGGGTGATCCGCCTTCCACGGCACGGGGCCAGCCTGCCAATTGGCACAGGTGTCTCCTGCTCCGCCGATAGACAGGCAAAAGGTAAGATCACCAAGGATGGAATCTTTCTGGAAGCGCTGGAACGTGATCCATCCAAATATATGCCTGACCTTGATGAGAGCGCTCTGTCGGAAGCAGTGGTCAACGTCGATCTCAATCGGCCGATGAGCGAAATTCTGAAAGCACTGAGCAAACATCCGGTGAAAACAAGGCTGTCGCTCACCGGTCCGATCATTGTAGCGCGCGATGCTGCGCATGCGAAAATCCGCGCCCGGCTGGAAGCGGGCGAACCCATGCCGGACTATTTCAAAAACCATCCGATCTACTATGCCGGACCGGCCAAAACCCCCGAAGGCTTTGCTTCAGGCTCGTTCGGACCCACCACGGCCGGTCGCATGGACAGTTTTGTCGATCAGTTCCAATCGTTCGGCGGTTCGATGGTGATGCTGGCAAAGGGCAATCGCTCACGCCAGGTGCGTGACGCATGCAAGGCGCATGGCGGCTTTTTTCTTGGTTCCATTGGTGGTCCGGCCGCCCGTCTTGCGCAGGACTGCATCAAAAAGGTGGAAGTGGTTGAATATCCCGAGCTCGGGATGGAAGCCGTGTGGCGCATCGAAGTGGTCGATTTCCCGGCCTTTATCGTGATTGACGACAAGGGCAACGACTTCTTCAAAGAGCTCAATCTCGGGTGAGACTGCCCTCACCTGTTGCACTCTGAACACAATTGCAAAAATTGCCGCGTGGATCACATCGCTGTGAGCGTATGCACACTTGATGGTAACCGAATCCTGTGAAGGATCGGGCATTAGGTTTTGGGGTTATCTGTCAGTTGCGTTGTTTTGCTGCCAATTCTGGCTGCCATCGCAGTGATATGGGAGAATTTTGAGATGAAATTGAAGTGGGCAGCTCTCACACTCTTGTTGGGATTGGGCGTCGCCGTTGCGCCGGTACAAGGCGAAGCCAATCAGCGCCAGTATGGCGAACGCTACTTCGACAATGAAGAAAATGAGTGGAAAGTGTGGCGCGGTCGCGCCGGACGCTATCGCTCCGATAAATCACCCATCCGCAAGAAAAAGGTGCGGATTGAAGGTCGCTATTCCAAGGGCACCATCATCATCGACACTGCTGAGCGCCGTCTCTACTACACGCTCGGAAACGGCAGAGCGATCAAATATGGTGTAGGTGTGGGCCGTCAGGGTTTCACCTGGAGAGGCACGCAACGCATTTCCCGCAAGGCGGAATGGCCAGGCTGGACACCTCCGGCGGTGATGATCCGCCGCGAAGCACGCAAGGGTCGCAAGCTGCCGCGCTATATGCCTGGTGGACCCAATAATCCGCTTGGTGCTCGCGCACTTTATCTCGGCTCATCTATCTACCGCATCCACGGCACAAATCAGCCGTGGACCATCGGCCATGCCATGTCTTCCGGCTGCATTCGTATGGCCAATGATGATGTGAAAGATCTCTATGACCGCGTCGGTGTGGGGACGAAGGTGATTGTGCGATAGGGATTACTGATCACGTCAGTTGACGATGTGTTCCAAAGCCCCGCTTCGGCGGGGCTTTTCTTTTTCTGCGCCCGGGTATACTCCTTAGTCATCTCGAATTAACCGGTCCAATTTCACGGCGCTGCCCGGCTTCCTCCCGCCCTGCTGCGCGTCCTCCCGCGATCCCGGTTCACACAGAAAGCCTGACCATTGCGCGCTGCTCGAACACCGCCGCACTACATCACTTTGGTCTTGATGGCCGGGACAGCGGCGCTATGCATGAATATATTTCTGCCGTCGCTGCCAAGTATCGCAGAAGGCCTAGACACCCCTTATTCGGTTGCACAGCTTATCCTGTCGCTCTTTCTGGCAGCGACCGCGGTTGTACAGCTGATTGTCGGTCCGTTTTCGGACCGGTACGGGCGGCGCGTCACGGTGCTGTGGTGCTACGCGGCCTTTATAGTCGGCTCCCTAATTTGCGTGTTCGCGACCACGATTGAAGTCCTGCTTGTGGGAAGGGTTACACAGGCATTTGCGGCGGGTGGATTTGTGCTGAGTCGTGCCATCATTCGCGACACCCACGACCGGGAGCGCAGCGCCAGCATCATCGGGTACGTCACAATGGCGATGACTATTGTCCCCATGTTCGGACCGGTGCTGGGCGGCTATTTGCAAGTCACATTTGGCTGGCAATCCTCATTCGTGGCGCTATTGGTCGTTTCAGCCTGCATGTTTGCGCTGGTCTGGTTTGACCTTGGCGAAACCAATCACAATCCCTCGGACAGCCTGAAACGTCAGTTCAAACATTATGGCGAGCTGATCCACGAAAAGACGCTGTGGTGCTACATCGCTGTGGCATCCTTTGGGTCCGGAATGTTCTTTGCATTTCTGGGCGGTGCACCATTTGTTGGCGAAAAACTGTTCGGACTTCGTCCTACGGAAATCGGCTACTATTTCACACTTATTGGCTTCGGCTACATGGTCGGCAACTTCCTGTCTGGCCGCTATTCTGTACGCTTTGGCGTTGAAAATTTGATGTTGACGGGATCAATCGCCGGGCTGATCGGCGCGGTGATTTCGCTGTTGCTGTTTACGCTGGGCGTGTTTCATCCCTTTTCGTTTTTCATGCCGATGTTCCTGATTGGCATTGGAAACGGCCTGACGCTGCCGAATGCGATGGCCGGTGCCATCAGTGTTCGCCCGGACGTTGCGGGATCGGCTTCAGGCCTCATGGGGTTCTGCCAGGTGACCGGCGGTGCCATCCTTTCCTGGGTGGCTAGCAACTATCTGAGCGTTGAGACAGGTATCTATCCGTTGCTCGGAATAATGGGCCTGACTGCGGCAATCAGTGTGTTATTTGCAATCATCGTTCTGCAACTCAGCCGGACCATTTCCGCTGACACTGCCTCCGAGCACCGGTAGGCCCATAGGTTCAACACGCGCGTTCTTCTTGCCGAACAAACACGGCTTCGCTACTGATCTCGACATGAGTGAAGACTTCATCGTCAAACCTGAAATCAACAATCCGGTGCTGGCCCAACCAGTGTCCGGCATTGATCACACAGGCCAGACCGTTACCGCCAAGGTCGTCAGCGAAAAGGCGCTGACCCTGTTTTTGAACAGCCAGGAAATCGTCACCATGATGACCATTGGCGATCATCCTGAATTTCTGGCGCTGGGCTATCTGATCAATCAGAACATGCTCTCACCCGACACACCAATATCGGCGATCGAGTACGATGATGATCTCGGTGTCGTGGTTGTCCGCACCGAAACCGAAACCAATTTTGAAGAGAAGATGAAAAAGAAGGTGCGCACCTCTGGCTGCGCGCAAGGAACCATCTTTGGTGATGTGATTGATGCCTTTGAGACGGTGGAGCTCAACTCAAATGCGAAGCTGAAGACCTCCTGGCTCTATCAACTCACTCGCAAGATCAACCAGACCCCAAGTCTCTATCTTGAAGCCGGCGCCATTCATGGCTGTGTGCTGTGTCAGGAAGATCGGCCGCTTGTCTATATGGAAGATGTAGGTCGCCACAATGCGGTCGATAAAATTGCGGGCTGGATGGCCCAGAACGCCTGTCCGGCCGACGACAAAATCTTCTACACAACGGGCCGCTTGACCTCCGAAATGGTAATCAAAACAGTGATGATGGGCATTCCCATTCTGGTCTCTCGCTCTGGCTTTACCTCCTGGGGTGTGGAGCTCGCGCGTCAAGCCGGGCTGACCCTGATTGGTCGGGCGCGCGGAAAACGGTTCATGGCGCTTGCCGGTGCCGAACGCATTGAATTCGATATTGATCCTGAGCAGGTGACCGAGGAACCCAAACGCCACAATCGCAAGGCAGCTTCCGTATGACGGAGCACAGGCTTTCGGGTGTTGTGGGAGTGGTGCTTGCAGGTGGTCAGGCGCGGCGCATGGGCGGCGGTGACAAATCCCTGCTTGAGATCAATGGAGTGCCGCTGATCAGCAGGTCTATTGAGCGGCTCGGACAGTCACTTGATCAGGTGATCATCAACGCCAATGGGGATCCCGACCGTTTTGCCGCGCAAAATCGGCCAGTGGCCGCTGATAGTGCAGATGGAATCGAGGCCTTCGCCGGACCGCTGGCCGGTGTGCTTGCCGGGATGGAGTGGGCGATTGCAAACGTGCCAAATGCACGGTTTGTCCTCACCGCGGCTGCGGACACACCGTTTTTCCCCGCCAACCTTCCTCAAAAATTGCTGGCGAGGTCATCAGACAACGACAGCATCGTCATGGCGAAAAGCAACGGCCGCATTCATCCGGTCTTTGGTCTCTGGCCGGTGGCGCTGGCGGGCGCATTGCGCGCTTTCCTGATTGCAGGCGATACCCGAAAAGTGCTCGCCTTTGTGGATCAACACGCATTGATCACCGTTGACTTCGATATACCCACACATCTTGAGGGCATCGCTGATCCGTTCTTCAACATCAACACGCCGGATGACCTGGAGACCGCCCGCAATGCCAGGTCACTGAGACCCAAAATCTTTGGTGTTACCGGTTGGAAGAACACGGGCAAAACCACATTGGTGGCAAGTTTGGTCAAACATTTCACCGCCCAGGGCAAACGGGTCTCGACCCTCAAACACAGCCACCACGCATTCGAAATCGACCGGGAAGGCACCGATAGCTGGCAGCATCGGGAAGCAGGAGCCGCTCAGGTGTTGATCGCCGCCGACACGCGATGGGCCCTGATGAGCGAAACTGGGGATGAAGAAACGCCTGATTTTGCCAACTTGGTTGAAAAGCTCTCGCCCTGTGATCTGGTTCTGGTCGAGGGCTTCAAGGCAGAGGATTTTCCCAAGATCGAAACCATCTCGGGGGAAGCAACGCCCATCCACGCCAACAACAACACTGTGGTTGCGACGGCCTCCAAAGCAAGTTCGGCCCATGTCGCCCTGCCCCACTTTGATCTGGATGACATCGACGGGATTGCGCGATTCATCGAACAGCATCTGAGCGGGGAAAGCGATGTCTGAGGAACGGCGGCTCATCGACGATTGCTTTTTGCACGACAAAGATCGCCTTCGCCACGATGAGGCGCTCGCCATCCTCAACTCATCACTGTCAGCTATAGTGGGAACCGAAACCGTCCCACTGAAAGAAGCTTCAAGGCGTATATTGGCGCAAGACGTAATTGCGCCCCGACCTATTCCACTCACCGACAATGCTGCGGTCGACGGGTTCGCCTTCCGACATGACGATGTGTCAGCGAACAGCACCGTGCTTTCAGTTTCGTCCCGACACACGGCGGGGCGCGCGCCCGGTGAGCCGTTGATGCCTGGAACGGCTGCACGCATTTTCACAGGCGCCGCAATGCCCGAAGGTGCTGACACGGTCGGTATGCAGGAAGATTGCTTTTTGATCGACCGCGCCGACGGGCAGTTTGTGGAGATTCCTGTCGGACTCAAACCTGGCGCAAATCGTCGGTTGGCTGGAGAAGACGTCTCGGCGGGCGACACAATTGCAAAACGCCATCAGACACTGAGACCGCAGGACGTGGCAGCGGTCGCCTCTACTGGTCAGGCTGAAATCACGGTGTTCCAGCGTCTGAAGGTGGGCATTGTATCTTCCGGCGACGAAATAAAACGCCCCGGAGAGGAAATCCATCCGGGCGAAGTCTATGATGCAAATCACTTTCTCCTGCGTTCACTGCTCACGGCGCTCGATGTTACGCTTGAAGACTTTGGTGTTCTTCCCGACCGGCTCGAAGATGTAGAGAACAAACTTCGGGAAATGGCAGAGCGATGCGATGTGATCCTAACGTCAGGCGGCGCATCGCGGGGAGACGAGGATCACATGCTCACCGCGCTCGACCGACTGGGCAAACGCCACCTGTGGCAATTGGCGGTAAAACCTGGTCGCCCGATGATGTTCGGGCAAATCCGCCAGCAGCAGCGCGACGCCGTTCTATTCGGGCTACCCGGCAATCCGGTGGCTGTGATGGTCTGCTATCTCATGTATGTCCATCCGTCGCTCGTGCGATTGGGTGGCGGTGTGTTTCCGGAACCTCAAAGGTATCCGGTGCCGAGCGGGTTTGAAATTGTGAAAAAAAAGCCCGACCGTCGAGAGTTTGTGCGAAGCTGGCTTGAACAGGACGGTAGCAATTTCAAGGCCGTGAAGTTCCCGCAAGACGGGTCGGGACTGATCAGCTCGCTGCGCGCCGCTTCGGGCCTGATCGAGATCCCCGAGGAGGTCACGTCACTGAAAATCGGCGAACCCGTGCGCTACATTCCCTTCTCGGAGTTCGGGATCGTTTAGCGGAAACAGAGCTTCTACGCGGAGCACTCACTGAGCCGGATTGAGCGTCAGCGTTCCCAGCGCGTCTTCCACATAATCATCAGGCTTCGTGCTCATGGTGATGTATTCACCATCGGCCCAGCGCTGCGCCATATTGCGGTAAAGCGGTGACAGAAAATGCCCCGATTGCCCTGTGGTCTGGATGTAGAGCGACTTATCCAGATCGGAAAAGTCGTAGATCGCGCGGTACCCTGCCCCATGACGCGAGTGGAACGGGTTTTCACTTTTGAAGTTCGGACGACCGCGTTTCAGCGTGTGAGACCCGCCATCTGATTCCACATCGATGTTGAAGAACCCCGACAATGGCGCAACCAGACCGAATGGACGATGCTCATTGCGAGTGATGTGTGCGGCACCCCAGCGCCATTTCGACTGATCAGCGCCATAGCGCTCACGCAAATCAATCAGCGCAAGGCCCAAAGCGGTTTCGACGGTTGCAGCGCATGTTTCCTGGGACTTGGTGGTCTGACTGTCGCACCAATCGCGCGATCCGCCTTCCTTGAGGGCTTTCAACAGTGCCGCAGAGTTGGCTGTATTGATGCGCGCGAACGCATCGCCCAAATCATCGCCGAACACTTCTTTGATGGCGGAACGGAACCACGCCATCATGATCAGCGGAGAAGATGAGTCCCGACTCATCCTGCCGTCCCAGTCCTTGAGTTGGCTGATCACTTCGCGATGGGATGCATTGCCGTCGCCGATTTCCTGCAGGAACACATCGCGCAGCGCCACCAATGCCGGTGAATAGATGTCCAGCTGGCCGTCCTTCATGGTCTGAACCGAGTGTTTTTTGTCGGCAAGAACGATCAGTTCCTGAACCCTGTCGTGGCGGAAGAGCTCATCCCAATCGAACGTGATGTGCTCGAAGTAGCCAATGGGAACGAACTTGCTGTTTGCCGTGCCAATCGCATCCGTGGGCGGGTTTGGTGTCCATGGCAGCCGATTGAAGGGAATTTTTCCGGTCCAGTCGTAGGTGGCGTCCCAGCCGGGTACTGGTGCACGCCCCATGACCTTGTTGTCCTTGTTGCGCAACGGCACTTCGGCAGGCGCAATCAAAGAAATGGCACCGGAAAAATCAGCAACCACAATCGCTTGCATGGGAGAAACTGTGGAGCGGGCGGCGACGCGGAATGTCCAGATGGTTTTTGCCTCGAACATCTCGATCAGGCCGTCAAGGCTTGTGTCTTTGTCGGACAATGCCGTCCATTGCAGCGCCAGTTCACGCTTTTCGGGCAGCAGGTCGCCGATATTATTGAACGAGCGCGGCAATATCGGCCCATGTCGGGTCAGCCGACGTTGAAACGTGACATCCGCCGCGCCTTTGATCTTCACCGTTTCTTCGCTCACGGTCAGATCGGCCCAACCATCTGGTGTCAGATATCGGTTGTCATCCTTTTCGTGCAATTTCTCCAAAAACAGGTCCTGAACGTCAGCACCTGCATTGGTGAAGCCCCAGGCAATGTGATCGTTGCGTCCAAGCACAACCAGCGGCGTGGCGGGAAGCGACGCCCCAATGAGGTTCATCGGCTTTCCGTTTTTGCCGGGATAGCGCAGATGCGCCAGATACCACGTGCTCGGTGCTGTGTAGCCAAGGTGCGGGTCATTCGCGAGCAGAGGCTTGCCGCTCTCCGTCCTGTTGCCCGCAACTACCCAATTGTTGGATGCCCAGCCAACGTCGCTACCGAATGGCTTGACGAACATGTCCGCCAGCGCTTTTTGCTCCATCTTTTTGGGTGTGGCGTGCGCAACCGGTTTCTTCACGGGCAGCTCGAGAAGCTCCGACAGGTTGGGCAGTTCCGGAGGTCGCTCGGTATTGATGTAGGGCACAAGATCATCAATCTCAGCCGGACTGAAGCCGCGCACTGCGTAAGTCAGACGATTGATTTCACGGCCCAGGTTCATGGACAGCTGCAGCGACATGACCTTCAGCACAAGCACCGAGTGTTCCGGCGCCCATTGCTCAGGCGTGTGCGACAGGAGCAAAAATTCCGGCGGATAGGCCATCTCCAGAAGCCGTGGCTTGCGGTTCAGGAAAGCATTAATCCCATCTGCATAGGCCTGAAGTGCGGAAACCGTGTCAGGACGCAGCACTTTCAGCGATTCCCTGGAGGATTTAAACAGCCCGAGTGTGCGCAGAAAGATGTCGGTGTCCTTGGTGGGAGCGCCGAACATTTCCGACAACCGCCCCTGCCCCGCCATGCGCAGCATTTCCATCTGCCAAAGCCGATCCTGGGCATGGGCATAGCCCAGCGCCATGAAAGCATCGTTGCGTGATTTTGCATCAATGTGCGGAATGCCTTCCTTGTCACGCACAATTGTGACGGGTGCTGAAAGACCTGCAACTTCCGTCGTTCCATCAGCCGGTTGCACGGTGCGGTTCAGCAATCCAAATCCGGCGGCGAATGCGACCACAACAAGCACGACGAGCACCACCGTCAAACGCAATACCCATTTCAAGATTGCCCGCATTCGGCTAAGTCCTTCTCAATTGCTTAAACCTATCTGACAAGGGATCGTCGAAATGGCAACAGTTGCGTTTTTAGGGCTTGGGGTCATGGGATATCCAATGGCTGGTCATCTGGCCCAACGCGGCGGACATGACGTCACCGTGTACAACAGAACTACTTCCAAGGCCGAAAAATGGGTGGCTGAACATGGCGGAAAGTGGGCTTCTACACCCGCCGACGCGGCACGCGATGCTGATTTCGTGTTCGCCTGTGTCGGCAATGATGACGATCTGCGGTCGGTAACATTGGGTGACGACGGTGCCTTTAGCACAATGAAGGCAGGCGCTGTTTTCATCGACAACACGACGGTGAGCGCCGACATTGCCCGTGAACTTTATGCAGAAGCAAAAGAACTGGGATTTGACTTTTTGGATGCACCGGTCTCAGGGGGTCAAGCGGGAGCCGAAAATGGTCAGCTCGGCGTGATGATCGGTGGTGATCAGGCTGTGTTTGATCGTGCCAAGCCCGTCATAGACTGCTTTGCCAAAATCGCCGATCTGATTGGTCCGGCAGGTGCTGGGCAGACCACAAAAATGGTCAATCAGATCTGCATTGCCGGTATCCTTCAGGGTCTCTCCGAAGGCCTACATCTTGCGCAAAAATCAGGGCTTGATGTCGAAAAGGTGGTTGGCGTTATTTCACAGGGTGCTGCCGGCTCCTGGCAGATGGTCAATCGTCACAGGACCATGGACGCTGGTGAATATGAGCATGGATTTGCCATTGACTGGATGCGCAAGGATTTGGGCATCTGCCTGGAAGAAGGTGATCGGCTGGGCATGTCCCTCCCCGTCACCGCGCTGGTCGATCAGTATTATGCCGATGTGCAGCGCATGGGCGGAAATCGTTGGGACACGTCCGCACTGCTCGCACGTCTCAAGAAGTTCGACGCCTAAGGCCTATCATGCCGCGTCAGCCGCATTCGTGCGAAGAAGTTATCAGCAAGCTTGAAGGGTTTGCTGATCCCCTTCGATTGGCTGGGCTCGCCCGTTATGGGATTGAAACTTCCAGCGCGTTTGGCGTGTCGATGCCGGAAATCAAATCTGTTGCCAATGGGGTCACTCAAGACCGTGATCTGGCGCATGCTGTTTGGAACACCGGCATTCATGAGGCTCGCATTCTCTCGGCGTTTCTTTATCCCCCAAAAGAACTGACTGAAGAAGACATGCAGAGCTGGGTGGTTGGGTTCAATTCGTGGGACTTGTGCGATCAGGTCTGCGGCGTGTTGTTCGACAAGTGCCCAGATGCGCTATCGATTGCAGATCAATGGACCTTGCGGGATGAAGAGTTCGTCAAACGCGCCGGGTTTGTGGTCTATGCCTGGCATGCGGTGCATCACAAGAAGACACCGGACACGCTCTATCATCCGGCGTTCGATCACATTGAACGGGAATGTGCCGACCCGCGGAACTTTGTGAAAAAGGCTGTCAACTGGTGCCTTCGACAGTTGGGCAAACGCTCCGCCGACCTTCACGCCCCAGCTCTCGACCTTGCAAATCACCTATGTGAGCATGAAAGCAAAGTGGCGCGATGGATTGGAAACGATGCACGGCGGGAACTTCAAAGTGATAAAATCCGCGCTCGACTTGGATTGTGACCCTATTCAGCGATGTCAATTCTTGTGCGACCCGAGGCCAATCGCGCCTTTAACGCCTCACAAGTTTCGTCGTCGGTGAGGTAGCGTTTCGTCAACATGCCAAACGGTCCGTAGACCAGTTTCACACGGCGGCGGGTTCCATTGTCCCGCCGAAACAGCACTCTTCCATTGAACCATTGACGGCGCATGATCGAGTTGATGACGTCTTTCTGCACGATTAAAACACCTTGCATTCAAGAGTTTAAACCTCAGCCATCAAGCGGCTGATGAAAATCCAATTGCCAGCGTGTATCGCGTTTGAAAGGTTCAAACCGCCGCGCTGTTTGTTCGAATGTGCAGGTCGTTTTCCGAACACCGGTTCTCGAATTTCGGCGACATGCACTAGCAGCTCACCCGTCAGAACCACCATCGTATATTTATGTTTCAGTACTATGTCGTTTGCATGGCTTGGGATATTGGTGCGATTATAGCCACTGGATCGGGCTTAAAGTTGACCATACTTCAACAATTGGAAAACGCGGTAAACAATTTATGTTGTCATTCGTTACCGTCCGGCGAAATCAGATTGCTCAACGGCAGTTTCGTGGTCCGTTTCATGGATTCCAGACAAATTGACGTGCTGACATCTGCAAACTCGACCTCATCCATCAGTTGCCGTTGCAACTGGTCGAATTCCGCCACGTCCCGAACCACGAAACGCAACAGATAATCATTACCACCGCCGCTCAGACGGTGTAGTTCGATGATTTGCGGCGCATTTTCGACCCTGGACTTCAGATCATCCGCCCACGCACTGGTGTGCCGCGACGCTTTCACCGTCATGAAAACCGTCAGTCCTACATTGAGTTTGTAAGGCGAAAGTAGCGCCACGCGTTCACAAATAACGTCTTCTTCTTCCAATTTCTGAATGCGTCGCCAACACGGCGTAGTTGAAAGGCCAACGCGGCGTGCGATTTCTGCGACGGGCATGGTGCAGTCGTTCTGCAGCAACTCAAGTATGGACCGGTCGATCCTGTCCAAAACCTCGCCTCTCGAAACGATGTTCTTTAAATCCCTTGCTCCTTAGAAAGATTGCCATTTGGAACTGACATTTCAAGGGAACATTGAGAATAGAGTTGCGCGGGATCAGTCAACCGAGCGCAGCAGGTTTTGAATTTCTCGTTGCAGAAATGGCAGCAAATCACTCTCAAACCATGGATTTTTCTTCAGCCATGCAGTGTTGCGCCAGCTTGGATGCGGCATGGGGAGAATGCGGGGTACGGCATTTGAACGGGTAATATTGCGCCAGTCCGCAACCGTTTCTGTCAGCGTCTTTGAACGTCTGTAACCCAGATGCCAGGCCTGCGCATACATTCCGATTGCCAGAACCAGTTCGACCTGAGGCATCGCCTCGAAAATCGCCGCCCGCCATTTGGGTGCGCATTCCTTTCGCGGCGGCAGATCGCTGCCCTTCGCATCCTGCCCGGGAAAACAAAACCCCATAGGCACAATTGCGATGCGTCGCCGGTTATAGAAGATCGTATCGTCGACACCCATCCACTGCTTCAATCGCTTTCCGGAAGCATCGTCGAATGGTTTTCCGGAGGCATGGACCTTTGTGCCTGGTGCCTGTCCTGCGATACAGATTCTCGCAGTCTCCGAGAGCTGGACCACTGGACGTGGCTCATGCGGTAAAGGCATTTTGTCCGGGTTTTCAACGCAATGACGACAAGCCCTGATAGATTGAGTCAGCTGTGCAAGATCAGGCACTGGCGCTCGGGCGGGCCTTTACGGCTTTGTACCAGCGCAATAAACGCTCGCAATCTTCGGGCACCTGAATCCGGGCAGGCTTCATAAAGTCCACAGCTATCATCCCGGTGATATCTGCAATGGTGAAGTCGTCACCCGCAATATACTCGCGATCTGAAAGTTCATCATTCAACCACCGCACACTGTCGAGTGCCTTGGTTTTGTTGGCCTCACCAAATTCGGCCACCTGCGGCACCTCCCATGTCTGCATTGCTGGGTGGAGGTGACGAAAGGCGTTTGCCACGAGCAGCAGCAGGTGCATTTCAATTCGCCGCTGCCACATTTCCACATGAGCCTTGCCGAGTGGACCGACACCCATCAAAGGCGGCTCAGGGTGAAGTTCTTCGAAATATCGGCATATGGCGACGCTTTCGCAAATCACACTCCCATCATCCAGTTCAAGAACAGGCAGTCGCTGCAAGGGATTCAGAGCCTTGATCTTGTCCGACTTGTGGCCCAATTCACCCATATCGATCGGTTCGAGATCGATCGAAATGCCCTTTTCAGCCAGAAAAATCCGCACCCGTCTCGGATTGGGTGCCTGCCCGCCATCGAATAGCTTCATGTTGGTTCATTGCCTCATTGTTTGAATTGCCAACTGAACCAAGTTTTTCGCCAAACGAAAAGAGGCCCACACGGAATTCGGGTTTTTTCTGCGGTGCATTGTACCGCCTCGCCAATCATTTACGATTTTGGTGCGGGTCACAATCTCTTAACCAAAACCTGCTGCTCGTCGGAGTTTCATTTTCCAATTTATATAACAACCACTTAGTAAAAGATCGGGCCAATCTGCACCCACGCAACAAAGAAGCTGGCGTCATGGATGATGCTGGAAAAATTAACCTTTGATTCTGAGTTCGACGGGATAATGGCGCGCGTACCGTTGCGTTTTGATTTTCAAACGAGTTTCCGCCCTTGTCCATTTCCGAGCCATCGGCTTTCAGCCCCGACAAAACCATTGTCGAACCAATGGGCCGGCGAAAGGCCAGCGCGGCGAGCGCTGCTTTTCGCGAAGCACGGGAACGGCTAACGGAATCGCGCGGTGCCGGCACGGCATTCCGAACGGAATTGCTGGAAAACCACGCGAGAAACCAGATAAGTGCCGCACTAATCTTCCCGATTTTCACGGTGATCATCGCTGCCGCTGCCTATCAATGGCACGAGCCGCTGCACATCATTCTGTGGGCAGCCAGCACGGTGTTCTTCCAACTGCTGTTGGTTATTCAGTCACGGCAGTATCTCTCCCAGAACATAAATGATCGGCAACCCGAGGCCTGGCGGCGGCGCATGATTGCGCTGCAATTGTTTGCAGGCTGTTGCTGGGCCACCCTGTTCGTTCTGGATTTCGGCACCGAAACGCCGCTGACCCTGAAAATTATGCAGTTCTCATGTCTGCTCATCGTTATGGCGATGACAGCCATGGTGGCGTTCAACGTGCGCGCGGCCGTTATGCTGGCAACCGCGCCCGCACTTGTCGTGTTGGTGGTCAAATTCGGTCTTTCCCAACAGCCCGCCGAACTGGTGATGTCGACTGTGCTGATCGGAGCGAAAATCTTTTTTGATGTTCTGGCCCGGCGCCTTCACGCCAATGCCAGAGCCGGCCTGGCATCCCAGGCGGAAAAAGATCAGCTCATCGTCGAATTGGAAACCGCGAAGGTGATTTCTGACGAGGCCCGCCGCCGCGCAGAGGAAGCAAATCTTGCCAAGTCGCGATTCCTGGCAACCATGAGCCATGAACTGCGCACCCCGCTGAACGCCATTCTCGGATTTTCGGAAGTCATTTCAAACGAGGTGATGGGGCCGATCGAGAACGATCACTACAAGGAGTATGTGAACGACATCCACGCATCCGGCACACATCTTCTCAATCTGATCAATGAAATTCTGGATCTGTCACGGGTCGAGGCCGGGCGGTATCAGTTGACGGAAGAGCCTGTTCGTGTGGGTGCAATCGCAGAAGAATGCATCCAGATGATCAAGCTGCGCGCGCAGGGCAAAGACCTTGAGGTGACTGGTCAGATCCACCCGGGATTGCCACAAATTCTAGCGGACGAAAGGGCGGTTCGCCAGATCATCCTCAATCTGTTGTCCAATGCCGTGAAGTTCACCCCCAATGGCGGGCAGGTTCAAATCAAGGTGGGCTGGACCGCAGGTGGCGGGCAATACATCTGCGTCAAGGACAGCGGAGTCGGCATTCCGGAAGAAGAAATACCCATTGTGCTTTCTTCGTTTGGTCAGGGCTCGATCGCCATCAAAAGCGCTGAACAGGGCACCGGTCTGGGTCTGCCCATCGTTCAGGCCCTCACCCACATGCACAACGGCACGTTCAATCTGAGCTCAAAACTGCGCGAAGGAACGGAGGCCATTGTGACCTTCCCACGTCGCCGCGTGATGGAAGTAATGGGTGCGGTTTCCAACACCACGAGCGATCCGAACTCGCCGGACTATATTGATCCTGATGCGCAAACGAAACGCGCTTTCGCGCGCTCGATCTTTAAGGGCGACGATAAGAAAAAGTCGGCGTAGCACCGCCGCAACCTCGATTGTGAAAGTCGCTCCTGAAACTCAGTCCCGGTCGCTGACGGCGGCTTCCGCAAAAGTTGCCATTCCAGTGTGACACTGAGCGGCGGCCTTGACGATACCTGCTGCGAGCGCAGCTCCGGTCCCCTCCCCGAGCCGCATGCCAAGATCAAGCAGCGGCTCCTTGCCCATCGCAGCAAGTGCAGCCGCGTGAGCCTGTTCCGCAGATGCATGGGAAAACAGGCAATGATCAAGCGCAGACGGATCTGCCTTGTGGAGAATTGCCGCTGCCGCCGTTGCAACAAATCCATCGACAATCACCGGGATGCGCTGGACGCGACCAGCGAGAATTGCCCCAACCATCGCGGCAATTTCGCGACCGCCCAACCGCCGCATGAGTTCAAACGGGTCTTTCAGATGATCCTTGTGGAGCTCGATTGCCTGCTCGATGATCTGTGCCTTGAGCGCGATGCCATCCGCGTCGTGCCCGGTACCCGCTCCCGCCCAATCCGCAGCGCTGCCCCCGAATATCGCGTAGTAGATTGCAGCGGCGATGGTCGTATTGCCGATCCCCATCTCACCGATGCACAATAGGTCGGTGCCACCAGCAATCGCTTCCATGCCGAAAGCCATGGTTGCGGCACAGGTGCGCTCATCCATGGCCGGTTCCTCGCTGATATCGCCGGTCGGCATTTCCAGTGCGAGGTCAAACACTTTCAGACCCAGATCGTGGGCAACGCAGATCTGGTTGATGGCCGCGCCGCCATTTTGAAAATTGGCGACCATCTGAGCAGTCACCTCAGACGGAAACGGCGAAACACCTTTTTTGGTCACCCCATGATTGCCTGCGAATATCGCAACCAAGGGCCGGTTCACAGCCGGGGCTCGACCTGACCATTGGGCAAGCCAAACGGCAATCTCTTCCAGCCGTCCAAGCGACCCGATTGGTTTCGTAAGCTGGACATCCCGCTCTGACACGGCCTGCGCCGCGCCCGTATCCGGCCCGGGCAGATCCCGAAGCAGGGCGCGAAAATCATCGAATGGAAGACCGGTGTTGCTTTGCATGAGAAAATACCCGCATAAAATTCAGCGCGATGGATAGTGCCTTGCAGCGCCGCCTGCAATCCCTCAATACGTCTCTCCGGGTCGCAGACAGTCTCGCCAAGGCATAGTTCGGCACACCAGTTTCGCGAGACCCGTGATTGGCAACAAAACAGGCAAATCACATGATTAAAGATCAGCTTCATGATGTTGTGACCTGTCTGCGGTTTCTCACCCGGATTCCGGTTCCTGAACACTGGTTTGCGCACAAGGAGCCGCACTTCGGGCGAATTGCCTGGGCGCTTCCCGCCGCGGGGTGTGTTTCGTCCTTACCAGCGATTCTGGTTCTGCTCCTGCTGGTACAAACCTCATTGCCCGCTCTGGCAACGGCGGTGTTCGCACTTGCCACCCTTGTGGTGGTTCAGGGCGCTTTGCACGAAGATGGATTGGCGGATGTCTGCGACGGGTTCGGCGGCGGCTCGAAGGAGCGAAAACTCGAAATCATGTCTGACAGCCGCATTGGCAGTTACGGCACGCTGGGGCTAATCTTTGCCATGATGGCGCGTGTGGCGCTGATTGTCGGCAGCCTTGCGTCACTCGGCCCTGCGGGGTCTGCAGCACTGTTGCTCTTTGCCGCTGCGGGCAGCCGGCTTGCCATGGTCTGGCTGTGGAGTTTCCTGCTTCCGGCAAAGTACTCTGGTCTTTCGGAACGTTTTGGCGAACCGGAGGCTGATCAGGTGTTTAAGGCGGCGCTTTTTTGCGGTGCAGTCGCGATCGTTCTCATATTCGTCGCGCTACCCATCGCTGCCGTGCTCGTCGGAGCCATTGTGGCGGCAATTGTCGTTTGGGCGTTTTCGCATCTTGCTGAAAAACAGATAGGCGGCCACACAGGTGATGTGCTGGGCGCCACACAGATCATTTGCGAGATTGCCCTTTACGTCGGCTTTTTGGTTGCTATCTAACACGCATGGAATCGATCCAGTCACCGTGCATCCTTGTATGCTCTATCGACATGAAAACCGGCTACTGCTTCGGCTGTGGCCGCACGCGCGATGAAATCACGGAGTGGACCAGCTATTCCTCACAGGAGCGTACAGCTCTGATGGAAGAATTGCCCATACGCCTCGAAACCGTTGAGCGGAGGCCCCGCCGGGAGACACGCCGGCAGCGCATGGCGCGGGAACGCCGGGAGCAGGAAGCTTGAGCCGTCTTTTCTGGTGGCTCATGGCAGCGCTCGGATTCGGGCTGATCGCGCTCATTCTTTCCGGCGACGGCGGCACGGTTCTTGGTATCGAAAACCACGACTTTGCCCGCATTGTCGCTCTGTCCTGCTGGGGCATTTTGATTGCTGCCGGATTGCTTGGCGGTCAGACAAATCTGGGTGAGGCAGCGCGCAATGCAGCAATCTGGATCGGAATTGTGCTCATCCTGATGGCGGGCTACGTGTTCCGTTTTGATTTGCAAGACGTGGGAAGCCGGTTCACCGGCGGACTCATTCCGGGCAGTCCTATTTCCAGCACTGCAACTGATGGCGCAAACCGGGTGACGCTCATTCGTGCACCCAACGGCCATTTTGAAGCCCGCGCCGACATCGATGGTGCGACCGTCCGCTTTCTTGTCGATACCGGGGCGAGCGACGTGGTTCTATCGGCGCGTGATGCGCGAAAGATTGGCATCGAGCTCGATCGATTGAATTATTCGATCCCGGTTTCTACTGCCAATGGTGTCACGCGTGTCGCGCGGACCACTGTAGACCGGCTTTCCATTGGCAGCATATCGCGTTCCCGGGTCGGGGTCAGTGTGGCGCAACCCGGCGATCTGGGCCAAAGCCTTTTGGGGCAAACTTTTCTTGAATCGCTTTCGGCGTATGAAAAGCGCGGGGACCGGCTGACGCTGATTGATTGATCCTGCTCAAATCCGGTTCAGGTGGCGGAACGTCCCTCACCCGCTGCCGACAGATCCACCTCCACCAGTGCAGCATCAAGCAGGTCCGGCGAGGCATCAGGCTTCGCCGCCTCGACGCTCATGATCTGGCGATAACGCCGCGCTCCTGGAAGTCCATGAAACAGGCCAATCATGTGGCGCGTGATGTGGTTCATCCGCCTACCCTGCTCCAAATGCCGGGCCGAGTGCGACTTCATGGCATCAAACACGGTTGAAAAATCAATGTTTCGTGGTGGATCACCGTAAATACGCTCATCCACATCCAGCAGAATTGAGGGGGTGTGGTAAGCGGCTCTCCCCAGCATCGTACCATCAACGTTTCGGGCCAGTTCCGTCGCCTGATCCAGTGTTTCAATGCCACCATTGATGCCGACGAACACGTCACCCAGTCGCTCTTTCAGACGGAATACACGATCATAGTCCAACGGTGGCACTGTGCGATTTTCTTTGGGGCTAAGACCGTTTAGCCAGGCCTTGCGTGCATGGACCCAGAGCGCGTCGCATCCCTGATCAAGCACTGCGTCGGCAAGATTGTCGAGCGCCGTTTCCGTGTCCTGATCATCAACGCCGAGGCGACACTTCACCGTGACGGGAAGATGCGTCGCCTTTTGCATTGCACCAATACAATCCGCCACCAGGTGCGGTGTCCGCATCAGGCAGGCCCCAAAGGTTCCTGACTGAACACGGTCAGACGGACAACCAACATTCAGATTGATTTCATCATAACCGAACTGGGTGGCAATGCGGGTGGCTTCCACAAGTGTATCGGGATTGCTGCCACCAAGTTGCAGGGCCACCGGATGCTCCGCTTCATCAAATCCGAGCAGCCTTTCACGGTCCCCGCGGACAATCGCATCAGCCACCACCATTTCGGTGTAGAGCAATGCGTGGCGGCTCAGCTGTCGATGAAAATATCGGCAGTGCCGGTCGCTCCAGTCCATCATCGGGGCGACGGCAAAAATTTTTTCTCTATTTTTCAGTGATTTATGATACATAGCAATGGGTTACAGCATGAACCGTGTGCACCAGTCTTTGTCTATTTGCACACGCGTCTGTACCACCCTTGATGTTCTCGTGAAAGCGTTCAAAACGGGGCGCTGGACCAGATACGTTTGCGAGGATTCTTGTCCTTGTGAGCCATCCTCACGCACACCGCAGCATGTCACGGGTGCCTAGGCGCCATAAACTCTCTGGACTTGATCTCAGTGTTCAACCGCCTGCTTTTGGCGAACAATCATTGTGGTCTTTGTTTTGGCCAAGAGGCGTTCAAGTCGTTCGCGATTGTAACGATTGGGGATCGAACGAAGGTCTAGTTCTTGTTACTGCGGGTCGCGGCTTGCTTGAATTTTTTTGGTGCCTTCGCCATGGCAAAAGCAATGGGAATGCCACCCATAGAATGCCCGACCGCGTACACCGGATTGGTCTCGCTAATCTGGGTGCAGAAACCATCCCCACACTCCCCTTTCGGGAACTGGATCCTGATCCACCAATTTGGCGGATCAGGAATTTGTTTGCAGATCAGTTGCCGCCCGTCATCAAAGCGTCGACTTCCTGGAGGGTCACATAGCTGTCTTCCGCGGTGCCTGAATCAGTGAACTTCCAGATCACAGCCGGAGCGGATACATCGCCGTTTTTATCGAACCGCACATTGCCGGTCGCGCCTTGGTAGAGCACATTTCCACCATCGGCAAAGACCTTGCTGGCGGCAGCAAATCCTGCGGCATCTGCAGTCACCGGCGCGCCTTTCGGGTCAGTGACACGGGCCACACTGGCCGCAATATCCGTTCCCTTTGCATCCTTGCCGGCTGCCTGCATCGCCAGAAGTGCAATCATTGTGGCGTCATAGCTGTTGGCAAGGCCCGGACCGTTTGGCTCTGATTTGAAGTGCTCTTTGTATCTGACAACAAAGGCATTGGCGGAATCGACCCGTGGAGATGCCGTATCGGTTCCATGGGCGTTGCCGAGATATTGCAGCCCGACATTGTTGCGGAACTCATCTGATTTTAAAGAATTGGCGAGGATCATGTTCTGCGTGCCGCCCAGCGACAGCCATTCACGGACCACAAGACTGCCTTCAGTCGGGTAGATTGCGAGATAAACTGCCTCGGGGTTGCCACCAAGCGCCTGGGTTACCTCTGCCCGATAGGAGGGCTGGCCGTCGTTGATCGCAATCGAACCTGTAACCTTGATGCCCTGGGCCTCCAGATATCCGGCGACAAGCTTGCCGATGTCCTGACCCCAATCGTCGTTTTTATAGACGACAGCTACGGATTTATATCCATTGTCCTTGGCGACTTTCGCACCGACTGCGGCCTGAACACCTGAAGTTGCGAATGTTCTGAACCAAAGGCCTTTGGTCTTGCCTTCGGCAGCCAAGCCGGTAAATGCGCCCGAAGAGGAACAGCAGGAGAACTGCGCCACGTCGGCAGGTACGGTCACCGATGTGAGGATCGGCATGGAAACACCGCTTGATACCGCACCCAGAAGCACCTGCACGCCGTCAAGGTCAACCAGTGCCTTGGCCGCGTCCACCCCAACCTTCGGGTCCACCTGGCTGTCGCGCAGAACCATCTCGATCTTGCAGCCGTGCACGCCGCCTGCCTCGTTCACCTGATCGACGACAAACTGCGCGGTCGCGGCAATTGGCTTGCCCCAATCCACGGATGTGGGAAGAACAGCACCGATTTTGGTCGTGCAACTTTGAGCCTGAGCCTGAGTGCTCGCCCCAGCGATGCCGATTGCGAGGCCAAAGGCCAGGCCCGCCAATTTGTAGTGTTTTAGTCCAGACATTTTCTACTCCCTTTTAAGTTGATTATGTGGGTTTTCCCGACTGCGAAACGACCAGCCGCTCTGGCAACAGGCCCTGAGGCCGCCACAGCAGCATGCCGACAATTACGGCTCCGATGAGGACATACTGGATGGAACCGGTGTAAAGCTGCAAATCGATTGGCGCAAAACGTGACAAGATCCAGCCGCTTGCGGTCCATGCCCCCCAAATCAGGAACGCCCCAAAAACCGCTCCACGCGCATTGCCAGCGCCTCCGACAATAAGCATCGCCCAAATCTGAAACGTCAGCGTGGGCAGCACGTCCTGCGGACTGATAAATGCATAAAATGTGGCATATAGACCGCCTGATAACCCCATGATCACCGAACCGGTGACAAAAGCAGTCAGACGAATGCGAGCCGGCGATTTGCCCAGAGAAAGTGCCACCTCTTCGTCTTCACGAATTGCCCTTAACAATCGCCCGAAAGGCGATTGAACCAGATGTTGCAGGAAGCGATAAGCGAGAAAGAGCAGGATCAGCACAACGACAAGAAAGATCAGATTGTAGGCGAAGCCATCACCGATCCATGCGCGAAGCGGACGCTCAAAGCCCCGTACGCCTTTCGCTCCACCCGCCAGACTTTCAGCGTTACGCATGATGTTTTCGAAGGTGACCGCGATGCCGAATGTAGCAATTGCCAGATAATCATGACGTAGCCTGAGCGTCAGAATTCCAACGACCCATGCCAGCAATCCAGCGATTACCATGCCACCGAACAGGGCAAGCGGATAAAAAATGTTGAAGCCGCCGATATGGTCCGCCTGTGGTGACCCACCCAGAATGAGCGTTCCGTAAGCACCCGCGCCAAAGAACGCCACAACGCCGCCGTTAAACAGGCCGGTATTGCCCCACTGCAAATTTAGGCCCAGCACAGCAATCGCCAGAATAGAGGCAATGGTTGTGAAAAACACGGCGTAGGAAATGAAGCCCATCATGTGCGGACCTCGCCGAACAATCCATTGGGCCGGATCAAAAGGACGGCCAGGATGATCATGAACGGGATCGATGGAATATATCCCGATGGCAGCACAACGAGCGAAACATTGGCGGCAATTCCGACGATGAATCCTCCGGCAACTGCGCCATAGACGCTGCCGATGCCACCAACAATGGTTGCTGCGAAGATCGGCAGCACCAGGTCGCGGCCAATAATGGGGCTTATCTGGTTGGTGAGACCATAAAAAACACCGGCAATGGCCGCGAGTCCGCCACCGATAATCCACACAAGGGCAATCATGCGGCTCAACCGGATCCCATTAACCTGCGCCAGGCCCGGATTTTCAGCGACAGCCCGAAACGCGTAGCCAAGCGTTGTGCGAGACAAAACGAGATGCAGTCCAAACATGATTACAATTGCCGCAATGAGCGTAAACACCTGATCAGGTTTGATCAGCAGAAGCGGATCGCGGCTTACCGCGACGGCAAAAATGATGTCTTTGGAGTAGAGGTTTGTTTCCAATCCAAACGCAAGGCCAATGACGTTGCGAATGACCAGAGCAACGCCAAATGAGGCGAACACCATGGAAAGTTCAGCGCCCTTTTCACGCACACGGCGAAACACCAGACGGTCGATAAGCAACGCGGAAAATCCAGTGATGACAATCGCCAAAACCATGGCGAGCGCCAATGCCACCGTCATGGATAACGGACCAATCTTGACTGCCAAAAACGGAAAGATTGCTGCAAACACGGCGTCGAAAACCAGCGCTGAATAGGCGCCGACCGAAAGAAGTTCCGCGTGGCTGAAGTTTGCAAAGCGCAGCATGTGCATGACCATGGTCAAGCCGATGGCGCCAAGGGAGAGGACGGAGCCCACAAGTATGCCGTCAGCGAGATGCTGGATCATTGCTTTCTCACCCGTTTCGCGCCCAGGTAAATCTCACCGACAACCGGATCGGCCAGGAGTTCGCTTGCAGGACCGTCCACCTGATTTTGTCCCTCGGCGAGAATGTAACAATAGTCCGCAATTTTCAGCGCCTGTTTGACATTTTGCTCAACCAGCAAGATCGTCATGCCCTCGCCAGCAAGCGCCTTTAGCCGCACCAACACCTCCTGTGCCGCCTTCGGGGCCAACCCTGCAGATGGTTCATCCAGAATCAGGAACCTGGGGTTGGTCGCAAGTGCCATCGCAATGGCCAGGAATTGGCGTTGTCCCCCGGACAATCCGCCTGCTTTGTCGTTTCGTTTTTCAGCCAAGGCAGGAAAGAGCGCATAGAGTTCCTGACGTCGGGTTGCGCTTCCAGATTTTGCATTTCGAAGTGCGAGATCCAGATTCTGCTGAATAGTCAGCGTCCGGAACACATTGTCCATTTGCGGCACATAGGCGATGCCATGTTTGGCAAGCTGATCTGGCCTTGTGTGGGAGATGTCGACGCCTTGATGCACAATGCGCCCGGCACTAACCGGCACCAGGCCGGCAATTGCTTTGATAAGGGTGGATTTTCCGGCTCCATTGGGGCCAATAATGACTGTGATAGAGCCGCTCTCAACCCGCATGGCAACATCCCGCAATATGGGGAGATCAGGCACATAGCCCGCGACGATGCCTTCGCAAATCAGGGCGCCCTCAACCATCCACGCCTACCCCAAGATAAGCATCGATCAAAAGCGGATTGTCCTGAGCCTCTTTCGCTGTACCCTCAAACACAACCTGTCCCTCGGCCAAGGCAATGATCGGATCGCAATGCTCCATGACAAAATCCATGTCATGCTCAATGATGACGAAAGTGGTTCCTTCCCCGTTTAGTTGTTCAATCTTTTCGATCAACGTTCGGGTCAGCGACGGGTTTACACCCGCCGCCGGTTCGTCAAGCAGAATGACGTCCGGGTCGCTCATCAAAACGCGGGCAAGTTCCAAGAGTTTCATCTGGCCGCCAGAGATTTTTCCCGCCGGATGGTCCGCGTGCGGAGAAAGCGTCACAAATTCAAGCACCTGCAATGCCCGGTCTCGAATGCGCGCTTCCTGCTCACGCACGCTAGCACGCTTCAAAAATGGCCCAAGAATCCTCTCACCGACCTGGGCCAGTGGCGCCATCATGACATTTTCGAGAACGCTCATGCGGGCAAATGGTCTTGGGATCTGAAATGTTCTCGCCAGACCAAGGCAGAACAATTCATCGGGTGCCTTTCCGGTAACCGCTATTCCGTCAAGGAAAACCGCGCCCGATGTGGGTTTGAACGTACCTGTGAGAAGGTTGAATAAAGTCGACTTGCCAGCGCCGTTTGGGCCAATCAATCCTGTGATTGACCCCTTTTGAATATTGATCGACACATTATCCACTGCACGAAAGGCGCCAAAATCATGGGTTAGGGCCTGGGTGGAGAGGATAATCTCAGGCATTGGCGGCACCGAGTATTTTATCGTCCGGTCGCGTGTTGAGATTGTATTTCATGATGCGGCCATGCGGACCGTTACGGTCCCGCTCCAGTGCGTAGACCGGGCCCGAAGGCCCATGGGCCTGTGCAATGATCGCATCGATCAAAGCGCGGTCTTCGTCATCCAGTTTGAACTCAAAGGTCTGCAGGGTTTTCGGCAGATGGCGCGCATATCGCGCGCCCACAATTGCGGCCGCGACCTGAGGCTGGTCAAGCACCCACCGGGTTGCGACTGAACCGAGGGTTACACCGTGGCGGTCGCCCACAGTTTTGAGCGCCTGCAACAGAGATTGAAAATGATCCCATGATCCGAATTCATCAATAATCAGGCGGTATTTCACCAAGGACCGGTTTTCAAACTGATAGCCTGGGTCTGGTTTTCCAAGCCAGTGATCAGTCAGAAAACCGCCCGCAAGGGTGCCGTAGCACAAGAGATGAATGTTGTTGGCACTCGCCCAATCGGCCAGACCGTTGGCCGGACGCCGATCAAGGACGGAATACTGGATCTGGGCGGATGCAATGTCGAATCCCGCCTCGACGAACGGCTCTATATCCGCCACGTCCCAGTTGTTGATACCAAGATTGGCAATTTTACCCTTTTCCTGACAACGCCTGAGAATATCGAGGGATGAGATCGGATCTCCGACGGTTGTGTCCCACCAGTAGAACTGAACCAGATGAAGTTGTTCAATCCGCAACCGCTTGAGCGACCGGTCGACAATGGCTTCAATATCCTGATCAGTGATGTCGCTGAGGCGATCAAGATCGGGCACAAGTTTGGTGTGAACGCAAATTCTATCGGCGACTTCTGCGCCACGGCGATCTCGAATCCCGGAAATAAAATCCCCGATCGTTTCTTCAACACCCTTGTATATGTCTGCACAATCGAATGTGGCGATGCCCGCATCCAGAAACTGCTCCATATCGTTGATTGCCATTGCGCGATCGACGGCGCCGTGGTCTCCGGCTAGCTGCCAGCCACCCTTGATGACCCGGGAAATGGTATGGCCCGGTCTCAGGTCGATGGTCTCGACTTGTGTCATTGCGGCTGATCCTTGCGCCAGTAGGGGGTGCTGCGCGCGTCAGGCAGGCCGGTGGTTTCGCTATGACTGAACCAGCGCTTGCCGGTTCGAGTAACCCGAAACCTGCCACCGCAATGCGGGTCGGGACAGGCAATTTCCGCGTCTGTTGACATCCAGTCATTCTCAGCCGTTTCACGCTGCTTTGCAGGTAAGAGCGGCAGCAGCGCCGCCAGTGCATACATCGAAACCTTGTGTCCGGCCTCGAAAACCAGGTTTTCACCTTCCACCCGAAAGCGTTCGCCTTCGATGTGGCGGCACACCGGTACGCGGTCTCCAAGAACTGTTTCCACCGTCAGGTCATAGAGCCAGAAACCGTCTTCCTTCTCCTGCATGATGTGACACCGCGCCCCTGATCGTGCTTTTGTTATCTGTGATATTTTATCTTATGTATGTGACCATCCGCTTGTCAATTCAGCCTGTGTGGGTAGACTGGAACGTGGAAAATCCATGTCGAGGAATGCAATGAACGGTCCCAATATTGCCCGGATCGACCAGTCCAAATTGCGGGAAAATGTTTATTCAGCGTTGTGTGATGCCTTTACTCGCGGCAAGTTCGCGCCGGGTGATACCGTAAGCCTGCGCCACCTTGCCGATCAGTTGGGGACCTCCATCACGCCGGTGCGCGAAGCGGTGCGCCGCCTTGTGGCAGAAGGAGCCTTGATCGATACGCCGAGCAGGACGTTGATGGTTCCGCCGTTCGATGCCAACCGGATGCAGGATTTGAAAAAGGCCCGATTAGCGCTTGAGGCGCTGGTGCTTGATCAGGCCATGGAGCACATGGACGACGAAACTCTTGCCAGGATGGATGCCATACTGGCTGCTCCCAAGGCAATGAATGTTACAACGCCTGATCTTCAGCAAAATTACGATTTTCACTTCACCTTGTACCGCAAGAGCGGCTCGGTTGTTTTGCTGCCTCTGGTTCAGGCGCTTTGGCTCCAATATGGCGCATATCTCAATCTGGTGATCCATCATCAGGACGCCGCTGAAATTGAGGAGCATAAATTTCACCATCAGATCCTGGATGCATTGCGAACTCATGATCGTTCGTCCGCACAAGAGGCACTGGCGGCCGATATAGAGCGCAGTTTCCGGGTCATATTGCCGGGGGAGCAAACTCATGGATCATAACGCGAACCCACGCAGAATTGCACTGTCAGACAATCTTGAGATCAGCAGGGTCCTGACCGGTCTTTGGCAGGTTGCTGATATAGAAAAAGACGGAAAAACCATCGATCCTGACCGCGGAGCGGATGCATTGCAGGCCTATGTGGATGCGGGTCTGTCCACCTTTGACATGGCCGATCACTACGGGTCAGCAGAGTTGATTGCCGGTCGGTTGCTGTCGCGTGGCAGTGATCAGCAATCTCGCCCAAAAGCACTGACCAAATGGTGTCCGGAACCTGGACCAATGACCGCCGATGTGGTTCGCGCCGGTGTTCAGGAACGGCTGGATCGCCTCGGCGTGGATTGCGTGGACCTGTTGCAATTTCACTGGTGGAACTATGAGCATCCTGCCTGGCTTGATGCGTTACACGAACTGGCCCGTCTCAAGGATGAGGGGCTGATCGGTGCCATCGGTTTGACCAATTTCGATGCTGCCCACCTTCATATTGCCCTTGCAGATGGTATTCCGGTGCTCACCAATCAGGTGTCTTTCTCGCTGCTTGACAGGCGTGCCGCCGGGCCGCTGGCTGATACCTGCGAGCGCAAAGACGTTCATCTGCTGGCTTACGGCACCCTGTGCGGCGGCTTTTTGTCGGAGCGCTGGCTTGGAAAACCAGAGCCCGAGGCCGTCACCGACTGGTCGAAGATGAAATACAAGCGCTTCATTGACGCCGCGGGCGGCTGGGAGCCTTATCAGAGTATTCTGCAAGCCTGCGCTAGAATCGCACGCAAGCACGGCGTTTCAATCTCCAATGTGGCGACAAGGTGGGTGCTGGAGCAGACTGGCGTCGCTGGGGTTATCATCGGTGCGCGCCTTGGCGAAAGCGAACATATTGCCGACAATATTAAGCTGTTGTCAGTTATGCTTGATGACGAGGATCTCGCGCTGCTGAATTCAGCGTTCGCCGATACAAGCGCACTGCCCGGCGATTGCGGAGATGAATACCGTAAGCCGCCATTTTTAACCGCCTCGGGTGATCTCAGCCATCACCTTGCCAGTGAGCATAGTGTTTTTGAAACATCCGATGTGGTCACGTGGGCAGGCAGTCAACGGGTCACTACCGGTTCCGAATGGGAAAGCATCGCCGGATACTGCCGCGCGCAGCGAATTGGCGAACGCGTTGTTGTCTCGGGAACCACCGCCACTGCCGGAACGGATCGGGTGGTGGCCAAAGATGATGCCGGTGCGCAGACCACCTATATTCTCGACAAGATTGTCGCTGCGGTGAGGTCACTCGGCGGCAAAGCTGAAGACATCATCAGAACCCGAATATATCTTACTGATCCGGAAGATGTCATGGCTGTCTCGCGATCCCACGGGCGGGTGTTTGGAGACATTCAGCCCGCCAACACGCTGGTGGTCGTTGCCCAACTGATAGGTGACTACAAGGTCGAAATCGAAGCTGAGGCGATTGTTAAATGACCGTCTCCGCATAACGTCCGCTTTGATGCGGCACTGTTGCTAAGTTGCAGCGAGCAACCGCACAACATTGCTCGGGCAATGAAACGAACAGGATTGTCAGACTGCTGCGCTTGACGGCTCCATCGTGCCCGGTGCCATCTGGCTCCAGGCTACAACCCGGTTTCGGCCTGTTTCTTTTGCGCGATAGAGCGCCTGATCCGCACGATCAACCAGTTCATCGCAAGCGTTTTGTGAATACTGCCCTACCCGCATCGCAAGGCCAATGCTTGCTGTCGCCTGTTCGCCAGACGGGAACCAGGCGGGTGAAGTCTCCACGATCTTTCGGCGTATGGTCTCGGCCAGTTCAAAGCAGGCCTGCTCGGTGCGGCAGGACAGGACGACACAAAATTCCTCACCCCCATAGCGGCCGACGAAATCATCCTGACCGCAATGTTCACGCAGCACGGATGCCGCCCCCTCAATCACCCTGTCGCCCACCGCATGACCAAAGCGGTCGTTGACGGTCTTGAAATGGTCGAGATCGACCATGACGCAGCCAAGATGCATGTTCTGTTCGCTGGCGTGCCGGAAGGCTTGTTCAAACCTTGCAAAGAGTGCCCGACGGTTGAGACATTTCGACAGCGCATCATAGGAAGCCGCGTATTCGAGCTCCTTGTTTCGTTCCAGCAGCGTGTCCTGACTGAATTTCAGTTCGTCCAATGCCAGAGAAAGCTTCTGGTTCGTTGCCTCCAGTTCCGTCACATTGTCGAGCGTGACGAGAACGCCGGATGGCTCCCCTGTCTCGGTCTCAATGGCTGAAACATTGGCGAGGAGCGAAACTGTATTGCCGCTTCCATCGAGATAGTGCAGGCGATGTCCTGTCACGGGCTGGCCGGTGAGCATGACATTTTCCCACGGTAGCGCCGTGTCCTTGTCAATGATCCAACTTAGCAAGGATGCGGGTTTGCCAACAATTTCTGCTGTCGGCACATCGGAAAGCTTCGTAAATGCCTGATTGCACAGCAGAACGACTCCGCTCTTGTCCAAAAGCAGAACGCCTTCAGACATGGTGTCGTATGCCTTCTGGATGCGCGGTGGCACCACTTTTTTCGGATCAACCTCAATCAGAATGCGGCGCACGAACCAGTAAAACAGGGCAAACAGAACAAGGAATGCGATGCCTGCGAATTTGGTGTGTGCATTGGGAATTCCAGGGATCCAGTTGGGTGCCGAACCCGACATGAAAACCAATTCCAGATTTCCCCATTCCGCCGTTTTGTTCTGGAGTTTGACCGACAGATGACGCTCAGATCCAAAACTCTTTTTCCACAAACCTTCATGATCACCCGCGGCGGCAAAGACGGTGCCCGCGGTTTGTCGGATCGCCATTGAACCCAGTTGAGGCGTGCGCTGAACAATTTGATTCATCAGCCTCTGTGTGGTCTCGACATTGGTTGTGTTCAGATTGTTGGCAATCTGAATTGCGACCACCTCGGCAATTTTTGCACGCTCGCGCAATTCAAGTTCATGCTCGGATGGCAACAAGCCCAGAAACAGGCCAACCCAAACCGTGTTTGCGGCCAAAAGCGCGAAGGCAAATGTGAGCCGTATTGGCAGCGGAATGAAGCGGCTGATCATTTCACACCCTCCGAAACGTTGGTCTGACTGGGTTCCTGTTCCCCGAACAATTGTTCGGCGTCGGTCAATTGATGGTAATCCGGGTCAGGTTCACTGGATTTGATGAGAATCTGAGGCTCAATCCCGGCAATCGGTCTTGTGGCTGCGGCCAACGTTCCGGCGGCTGTTGCCATCCGGAGCGCAAGCGCCGCACCACCGACCACGCTCCCAACGCTAACTGCAACCGGAACGCCGATATCGCTGATGCTCAATCCAATTTCAGATTGCGAATGTTCACGCAGGGACTCATCGATACCTTTGAAGAAGGCCGCACGGTCTTCAGAATCCTGAAGCATCTCAAAGTGATGATGCACACCATCCCGGTCGACCTTCTCAGGCTCCGGTTGTGATGGTTTCAGGCCCGTGCCGAGCTGAAGCTGACTTTGCGGGTCAAGCAATTTTGAGCGGTTCTTTGCCAGAATTGACGCCAGCGAGTTCTCTTTGCCCCCGCCCTCGACAAAATCGTCTTCATCAAATTCAGCAGCGGATCGGACCTCATCAACAGCATCGGAACTGGCATTTGTCAGATTGGCGATTTGACCCTGATATGCCGCGCCAGAGAGCGACCGCATCAATGGCAACATATCGCTGTCGAGCTCTTCCTCGTCGCTCTCGACTGATCTTTTCTCCGTTCTAAGGAAATCATCGTCACCATCGGCTTCAAATATCTGCCCGGCAACGGTTTCATCTGAAACGGGTGCAGGTGGATCGTCTCCCACACTTGGCGCCACTCCTGATGGACTTGCCACCTGCGGATCCCCAGCTGGATTGCTGACCGATGCTGCCGCTGACTGGGCCGGGTCGGGTGCGGCAGCAGCAGCTGCCACGTTCTGGTTGGTCACCGTGACCGCAATGTCCTGGGTATCAATCCCGCCATTGCCATCATTGGCCGTGACCTGAACATCATAGACATTGTTGCCGCCAGCATCCGCCGGGGTCTCAAAGTCCGGTGCAGCGACAAACGTTAAAACAGCCGTGTTCGGATCAATCGCAAAGAAGGCTGCATCTGCACCGCCGGTGATCGAGTAGGTTGGCACATCGCCATCCACATCCGACGCAGCAACGGTCGTCACCGCCGTCTGGTTCTCAGACGCGTTCACCGCAGCGTTGGCCCCGCCGCCATTCGTGGTGATGACTGGAACCTCATTCTGGTTCGTCACCGTGACGGCAATATCCTGGGTATCAACCCCGCCATTGCCATCATTGGCGGTCACTTGCACATCATAGACATTGTTGCCGCCCGCATCCGCCGGGG